>NZ_JBNWDS010000022.1:0-55049 GCF_053521765.1 Rhizobium sp. A37_96
GAACCAGCAATCAGCATCGCAGCCAATCCAGGAAACACCAGAGCGAAGGACTTCGTCGCCAGCAGCGCCGCCGCCCTCGTCAGTGATCGGGCTTATAGATTGGCCGGCATGAAATCGTCAATGGCCAAAATCGATCCTCGTTCATGTTTTTTATAACTTATTGTAATTGCTTTATAATTTATCCAGGCTCGATAAAGTGCTCCATTTGAGAGCCTTCCAGAGCCTCGCATGACATCCGATCGAGTAGGCTTTGTTTTCTCGCGAGACGGATTTTCGAAAATCGACCATCCGGCAATGAACCATCGACGCCAGTTTCCACATCTCCCGCCATCGAACTCTAACAAATGGTCCCGCCAACGTGCTCGTCGCCAAGGCCATTGGACGGACGCAGGCACAATCGTCCGCCTTTAGCCGACCGGAGCCATGAGACCCGCACCGGCGCATGTTTGCGCCGGTGCTTCCTTTGCCGCCAGCCAGGCCCGGCCATTAGGGCCAGAGCCGCTCCTTCACCCAGCCGGCCTTTTCCCGCCGATACCGCAGGCGATGATGCCGGCGCTCGCTATCGCCCTGCCAGAACTCGACCTCATGCGGCATGACGATGAAAAGCGCCCAGCCCGCGGCAACAAGATCGGGTTCCTCCCGCAATCGCCTGTTCTGCAGGGCCAATGAATCCTCGAGGTCCCGCGGCGAGCCCAGAACCTCGCTCTGCCGTCCCGTCAACGCGACCGCCTTGGCGCCCGGCGCACGCGCGCGAAAATCGGCATAGCGCTCGTGGGCCTCGGCCTGAAACGCCATTCCCCGCAAACGCACTTGCCGGCCAAGCTGCGGCCAGTAGAAGGTCAGCGCCACGGACGGATTGGCGGCAATCTGCCGACCCTTCGGGCCGCCGCCCGTCGTTGCGAAGTGCCAGCCGCGCTGGTCGAGGTTCTTCAGGATGAGAACGCGGGCATCCGGCACGCCAGTCTCGTCGATCGTGGACAGCACCATGGCGTGCGGCTCCTTGATACCCGCCTCGATGGCATCGCGCAGCCAGACGGAAAACAGGTCGCGCGGCTCGTCGGGCGTCAGATCCGCCTCGAACGAGGGAAACGGCCCGGCCAGGGATTTCAATGCGCGCAGTTCTTCCCTCACGGTATCCCTCCTCATGGCCGCGCGATGACGAGCCGCAGCGAACCCTCGAAGAAAGGCTGCGTGCGAAGGGCGCCATGGCGACGGTCCCAGGATCCATCGGCCAGATCGCGACCGAGCTCGGCAACGAAACGCTCGCCGACAGAAGCATCGACGAAACTCCATGCGGAATTGGCAAGTCGAGCGCCGGGATCGAGCATTCGCTCAGGCCTGCCGTAATAGGCTTCGCCGAAGCCATCGATGCAATTCAGCGGAATCGGCACTGCCTTGACCTCCACATTACCGCCAAGAGCCGCCGCAATCGCATCCATGGCAGGATAGCGCCTCGCCTCGACGGCGATCATCTCCGGCGCATAGGCGTGCAGCCATGAGCGTTCCAGCAGATCCGGATCGCAGCTCAGCACCAGAACCGGACCGCGCGTGACGCGACGCATCTCGCCGAGCCCTCGCCTGAGATCCGACCATTGATGGACGGTAAAGGTCGCCATCGCGGCATCGAAGCTCTGGTCGGCGAAAGGAAGCTGTTCGGCCGTGCCGTCGATCGCGGCGGGCAGATGTTCCGGCCGCTGGGCCCGCATGGAGGCCGATGGCTCGACGGCGGTCACCTGCCGATCGACCGGCTCGTAGGAGCCCGCCCCCGCGCCGACGTTCAGCACGGTCCTGGCATCTCCAAGGGCGGCGCGGATGAATTCGGCAATATGGGGATCCGGCTGTCGATAGCGGGTATAGCCCGATCCGATCACGCCGTAATTCGCGTCGCCTGCGCTGCCGTCCCGATGTCTGTCTTGCATATCATGCCTCCGTTGCTTCTGGCGGACAAAGCTTCGCCGCACGCGAAAATGCCATCGCATCGCCGCACTATTGTTCGGTGTTGACACTGCCCTTTTGTTTCGTTGGCAAAAAACACGTTATTTTCTGGAAAGAAAACCGATATGTTCGAACACTCGATGTTCGGAAAACGCACATGGCTAGACGAATTCCCTCCCTGAATGCCCTACGCGCCTTTGAAGCGGCCGGCCGACTCGGCCGCATGACGCTCGCCGCAGACGAACTCAATGTGACGCACAGCGCCGTCAGCCGCCAGATACAGCATCTCGAGGAGGTGCTTGGCGTTCCCCTGTTCGAGGGGCCGAAAAATCGGTTGAGGCTCACCGAAGGCGGCGCGACCCTGCTGTCCGGGCTGACGACCGCGTTCGACCAGATGGACCTGTCGGTGCGCGCCGTGGCCGACACCGAAGACGGCCAGCTCGACGTATCCTGCCCCGGCACCTTCACCATGCGCTGGCTCATTCCCCGCCTTTATCGGTTTCAGGCGAACTACCCCAATATAGAGGTGCGCCTGTCGGCTTCATCGAAGCCCGTCGATTTCAACCGCGACGGTTTCGACGTGGCGATCCGGGTTGGCACTGCGCCATGGCCTGCCGGCGCCGACGTCATTTCTCTGTTTCCGGAACAGACGGGTGCCGTGCTCGCTCCGTCACTCCTTGCCGAATCCACGCCTGAATTCGACGGCCTGCCTCAACTCCACACACGCACGCGGCTGCGCGCATGGGGCGACTGGCTCGCCCGGTCTGGACGATCGGTCTCAACCGGGCCGCGCGTCGAGTACGAGCATTTTTACTTCATGCTCGAGGCCGCCAGCGCCGGCCTCGGGGTCTGCGTCGCTCCATGGCCCTATGTCAGCGACGACATCCGCTTTGGCCGGCTGATGGCGCCCTACGGGTTTCTGGAAAGCGGCCATGAATATGTCGCCCTTCGCCGCGCCCGCCGTAACCGGAAATCCGCACTCTTCTGCGAATGGCTGCATAGCGAGGCCGAAACCTACGCGCGCTCCAGCACGCCTCCGAGAAGCTGATATCTAAAGACGCGCATCGAAGCTGCGGGTGGCGACCGTCCGCACGGCAGATCAGCTGATTGGAGAAAAGCCGGCTTTGCTTAGGATCTCCTGTCCGGTCGCCGACAAAAGAAAATCCCGCAGGTGTCTGGTTTCGGCATCCGCATTCCTGCGAGTTGCCATACCGTATTCGATGATCGGCTGAAACTCGCCGGGAATATCGACGACACTGAACGCCCGGTCTACGGCCAGCAGGCGTGCGTTCGAATAATAGCTCATCATCAAATCGACCTCCCCGTCGGTGATCAGGTAGCCGGCTCCCTTGCCCGCCGGGGCAGGCGGCGAGTTGCGGCCGCCGACCAGTTGCAGAGATCGGGATTTCATCGCCTCGCCCCTCCCCGGATATCGGGCTTCGATGCGGTCGAAGACCTCGAAGGCATAGTCGCCGCCCGGATCGTCGCCCGGCGTGGACGTGCCGATCCGCACGGCCGGATCGGATAGAACCGCAAGGAAATTCTCCCTTGTCAGATCAAGGTCGGCGCGCGCGAGCACACAGAGCCGATTGCGGGCAAAGCATATGGCATCTTCCGCAAGCCCAAGCGACGCAAGGCGCCGGGGATGCGCCATATTGGCGGACGTGAAGAGATCGAATCCGACGCCCGCTTCGATCCTTTCCCGCAACAGTCCCGCAGGCCCGAGCGTCAGCGAAATCGCGATGCCGCTTTCCTGCCCGAAGGCATCTATGAGTGCCGGAAAGGCATGACGCAGACTGCCGGCGGACAGGACTTGAACAGCATCGGTCACGGGCGAATTCCTTTCCTGTCTCTTTGCCGGAACAAGGGCACGAAAGCGACGTCCACGGGCTGGCTACTGTCGAGTTTTGCCGAGCGGACGGGGATGCCATAGAGCGCTTCGAGATTGTCTTCCGTCATCACCTCATCGGTGGCGCCGAAGACGGTTCTTGCCTGGTCGAGCATGAGCAGCACCTTATCGGCCACGGCAAGCGCGTGGTTCGGCTGATGCGTGGTGAAAGCGACGGCCAATCCCTCGCGGTCGGCCAGGGTGGCAAGCAGCGACAATACGACGTCCTGGTTCTTGAGGTCCAGCGCCGAGGCAGGCTCGTCGAGCAGCAGCACTGCGTTTTCGCCTGCCAGCGCCCGCGCGATCAGCACCAGCTGACGCTCGCCGCCGGACAGCGACTCGATATTGCGTTGCGCATAGTCGGCCATGCCGGTGAGGCTAAGCGCCTCCATCGACTTATCGACATCGATCTTGCGTGGCGTCCGGAAGAGCCCGATGTGGCGGGCGCGGCCCATCAGCACCACGTCGAGCACCGAATAGGGAAAGGAACCGGAAAACTCCTGCGGCACGAAGCCGGTGCGCGGGTTCAGGTGCATGGTACCGGCAGTCGGCTTCAAGAGCCCTGCCAGCACGCGCAGCAAGGTGGACTTGCCACGCCCGTTCGGCCCGAGAATGGCGGTGATCTCGCCGGCGCTCAGGTCAAAGTCGAGCGCGCGGAACTGCCAGCGCGCGCCATCATAGGATTGGCTGGCTCGTTCCACGCGCAGATTGACCCCATCAGAAACCACGGGCGCCTCTCTGGGTCTGTCTCAGCACCAAGGCGAAGACCGGCGTGCCGATCAGCGCGGTCAGAATGCCGAGCGGGATTTCGGAACCGGTCGCGGTGCGCGCGATGGTGTCGATAACAAGCAGATAGAGCGCGCCGATCAGCAGCGAGGCCGGCATCATCACCCGGTGATCCGGGCCGACGAGCATGCGCGCCATATGCGGAACGACGAGGCCGACCCATCCGATGATGCCGCTGACGGCAACCTGCGCTGCGACGATGCAGGAGACCAGCACCAGGATCAGCCAGCGCAGCGGCTCGACATTGACACCGAGAGCGCGGGCATCCTCGTCGCCGATCGACAGGAGGTTGATGCGCCAGCGCAGGCCCAGCAACAACAGGCTGCCGATGACGACGGGACCGGCGATCAGCCAGAACTTCTCCCAATTGGCCGTCGCAAAGCTGCCGAGCAGCCAGAACACCATGGCCGGCAGCTTGTCTTCGGTATCGGCGAGATATTGCACAAGGCTCACCAGAGCCCCGAAGAAGCCGCTCACCACGACGCCGGCAAGGACCAGCGCGAGGATATTGCGGCGGGCAACGATGCCGTTCAGGGCGTAGACGATGACGAGCGCGGACAGCCCGAATGCGAATGCCGCGCCAAGCAGGCCGTAGCGCGAGAAGCTTAGGAGGATGGCAAGCGTGCCGCCGAATGCGGCGCCGGACGAAACGCCCATCACCTGCGGCCCCACAAGCGGATTGCGGAAAACGCCTTGCAGCGTGGCGCCCGACAGGGCCAAACCGGCACCGGCCAGGAGCGCCAGCAGGATGCGCGGCATACGCACGGTAAAGACGACATTCGCCTCGGTCGCCGTCACCGGCACCTCCGGCGCCGAGATCGGCGCCCAGAGGATCTGCACGACCCGCGGGAATGGAATGTCATAGCGGCCGACCCCGAGCGAAACGACGGCAACGACCGCCAGCAGGATCGCCAGCGCGGCGATCTTGACCCTTGGCCCACTCCGGCGAGAAGCCTCCACACTCATTGCGCGGCGCGATAATCGGTGCGGTAGAACTCCTTGTAATAAGCGTCGGCTTCCTTCTGCATGTCGATATCCTTGAACCGCTCGGGATAGAGTTCCTTCGCCATCCAGAGCTCGCCGAGCGCCATGGCCTCCGGCATCGGATAGCCCCACGCCTTGGCATATTCCGGCATCAGATAGATGCGGCCGTTCTTGACCGCATCGATCGTCTGCCAGGAATCGGCCTTCTTGATTTCATCCACGAGCGTCGGATAGCGCTCCTGAACGAAGATCACCGATGGGTTCCATGTCAGCACGTCCTCCATCGTCACCTGCTTGAAGCCGCTGACCGCGTTGGCCACGTTGCGGGCGCCGGCGCGCTCCATCATCAGGCCGGTATATTTGCCACGTCCATAGGTCGTGAGGTCGGGATTGGCCATATAGACCGGCACGCGCTTGTCTTCGGGAATATCGGCGAGGCGATCGGCAACGAGCTTGCGGGTCTTTTTTGTTACCGCAATCATCTCCTCGCCCTTTTCCTTGCGCCCGAGGACATCGGCAATGAGCCGCACGCCGGTCGCAAAGCCGGAGTCGATCGCGGCCGGCTCATCCTTGACGGAAGGGTTGAGCTTGACTGCTTCTGCCGGCGGCACGTCCAGCAGCGAGATTGCGACGACGGAAAGGCCGGCATCCTCGATCTGCTTCACCATGTCGGCCGGCGCGTAATTGGTCACGAAGACTACGTCCGGCTTCAGTTTCAGCAGTTCCTCGATATTCACTTTCGTAAGACCGCCCGGCATCGGCAAATTCGGCAGCTGCGGCGCGAGGCGCACATAATTGGCGCCAAGCTGCTTTTTCCATTCGTCGAGAACGCCGACCACCTTGTCCATCGCATCGAGCTGAACCGCGATGTTGAGGGTCTGATGCTGCAGGATGACGACGCGGTTGACCGCATCCGGGATATGCACCTGCCGACCGATCTGGTCGGTCACGACACGGTCGGCCCAGGCGGGAGCGGAAAACAACAAACTGCTGAAAAGGATGGCTATTTTAGCGACGGAAAACAAATGACGGAGCTTTAACATGGGCTTCTCCCGAAAGGTCCCCAATCGCTACCATTATATTTCGCTGTATACAACGACGGCCTATCGCACGTGTGACGAGCTTCCCCGCCCGAACGAAATCTGCTGCTTGGCCGCAGGTCGAGCTTACCTGAAGGCACCGATTTGCACGGCGGCGGATGTGGAACCGCCGTTACCTCGTCATGGATCTGGCGCACAGCGCAGCGGTGATGGAATGCCGGCTCCGGTCGACGATTTGCATTCCGCCGGAGATTGCCCCGTCCGCCAGGGTCCAGACGCGACTATCAGTCCGCAGCCGAACGGACCTTCCCGAAATGCAGCGAAAGGTAGGTGCCGAGCACCAGCGCGCCAGCCGCCGCCGCGATACATGTCCCATTGACGCCCAACTCGACCCCAGCGATCTTGCCGAGGGCAAGACTGACGGCGAGATTGAAGCCGCCCCAGAGGAAATTGACGAGGGGCGAGGAATTGCCGACGCCGCGGGGCTTTGCGAATGGTGTCGGGAAGGGAGTGCCCTGAAGCCCGGCCGTCAGGTGGGGCAGGCAGTTGCACAGGAACGCGCCGGCAAAGAAAGAAGCGATATAGGCCATAACAATTACCTGCAGTTGATAACGTAAGAAAAATTCGCGATCGACGAGCTGCCGGATCAGGGCGCGAGCGTGAAGCAATTCGCGGTCTATGTACACCACGGCTTTGCGGCGATGCGCCCGATCGACCGGTTCGGCCGCTCAAAGAATTTCGGGCACCATCTGGCGCAGGATCTTTCTAAGAAGCGGGCGCACGGCGGTCGTCGCGGGCGAGAGGGTGCGCTCCCTTGCGGTGATGATGCTCACTTGTCGGGTGATTGCCGGGTCCGTCAGCGGACGGGCGGCGATCCCGCGGCCGTTCAGCGCGGCAAAGGCGTAGGTCGGCAGTACCGCGACGCCGGCGCCGCTTTCGACCAGCGAAAGCGCGGTGTGAATCTGATGCACCTCCAGATGCGGGCGAAGCGGCAGACCGGCCGTCTCGAAACCGATTTCGGTCAGCAGGCGGATATTGCTCTCTCGCGTGAGAGTGATGACGCGCTGGTCGTGCAACGCCTTCCAGCCCACCTCCTCCAGTGATTTGAAAGGGTGATCCATTTCGATGAAGACCATCAGCCGGTCGCTGAGCACATGCTGGCGGTCTATCCCTTCCTCGTCGGTGTTGAATGTGCCGATGCCGATCTCGTAAAGCCCGTTGCGCACGCGCGGCACGATCAGGTCGGTTCCTACATCCTCGATGCGCAGCTTCAGGCTCGGATGAAGTTTGGCGACTTCCTGCAGAAGCCGTGGAAGGACGGTGGCGCCCAGGAGCGGCGGCGCCGCGATACGAACCAACCCGGTCCGCAGCTCGCTGAGGTCGCGCACGGACTCTACGGCCCGTTCGATTTCGGCGAGTCCCGGCAAGACGCCGGCCGCGAAGATCTGGCCCGCCTCGGTCAATTCCACCCGCCGCGTCGTACGGTCGAAGAGCCGCGTGCCCAACAGCGCCTCGAGATCGTGGATAGCATGGGAGACACCGGCTTGGCTCGTGCGCAGCCGCTCGGCTGCCCGCGAAAAGTTGCCGAGCTCGACGACGGCCTGGAAGCATTTGATCTGGCGTAAATTGATCATGAACCTATCCATACTGAAATTCACATGAATATATGCATATTCCACCTGTTCTTGAATAAAAAAATCTGCTGCTTAATGGCTCGGGAGACAGGATGTCGGCAAAGACGCCGCGTCCACGGCTCGGCATTCGCAATGCACGGAAACGGCGGAAAATAGCCGCGTTTGAGGCATTTCCGCCGGGGTGCGCGACCGACACGCCGTCTTGATACGGTTCCCCGAGCATCCGGGCGATCGAGGAGGATGAATGAAATACGACCGCAAGAACGCCAAGGCTCATTCGCGCGCAACGATGCGCGGCATCTGGGCTGCGGCCAACACGCCTTTTCGCCCGGACGGCGCCATCGATGAGGATGGCTTCCGCCGCAACATGGACCATTGGATCGCTGATCTGGGCATCGACGGCTTCTTCATCGCCGGCAAGCAGGGCGAATTCTTCTCCATGTCTCTGGACGAGCGCAAGCGCCTGTTCGACTTCTCGGTCGAGGCGACCGCCGGCCGGGCGCAGACGATCATGTCCTGTTCCGACCAAAACATGGATGTCGTCGTCGAGCTCGCCAAACATGCGCAGGCCTGCGGCGCCGACTATATCGTCGTTCATGCGCCGATCCTGCATTTCTCCAAAGCGCAGGACGAAACACTGCTGCGCTACTACGAGACGATCTCTTCAAAAGTCGATATCGGCATGGCGCTGTGGTCGCACCCCGATAGCGGCTATCTGATGAGCCCCGAGCTCTGCAACCGCCTCGCTGATATCGAGACCGTGGTTGCCATCAAATATTCCGTGCCGCGCGAGATGTACAAGACGCTCACCGCGCTTGCCGGCGACCGTATTCTCGTTTCCACCGCATCCGAGGAGGAATGGCTCGACAATGTGCTGGAACTCGGCTGGCAGCTCTATCTTTGCTCGTCTCCACCTTACACGCTGCAGACAAAAGTCGACCGGCGCATGCGCGATTACACCGACCTCGCCTTTGCCGGCAGGGCCGCCGAGGCCAAGGCGGTGAGCGCAAGCCTCCAACAGGTCCGCGACGCCTTCAAACGGTCCCGCCCGGCCGAAAAGCCGCACGCCCACCAGAAATACTGGCAGGAGTTGCTGGGACAGGCCGGCGGACCGGTACGCGCTCCATTGCTGGAACTCACCGAGGCAGAGAAGCGGCTGACGCGCGACGCCTTCGAACAAAGCGGACTGAAGCTCGGCTAATCCACAAAAGAGAGGAACGACAATGACCAGACTGAGCGCATTCAATCTTCAGAAATGGATCGACGAGCACCGCCATCTGCTGCAGCCGCCCGTCGGCAACCAGCAGATCTGGAAGGACGGCAACCTGATGGTGACGATCGTCGGCGGCCCGAACCGCCGCACCGACTATCATGACGATCCGTCGGAAGAATTCTTCTATCAGCTCAAGGGCGACATGGTGCTCAAGCTCTATGACGGCAAGGAGTTCTATGACGTCCAGATTCGCGAGGGCGATGTCTTCCTGCTGCCCGCCCATGTCCGCCATTCGCCACAGCGTCCCCAGGAAGGCTCGATCGGTCTCGTCATCGAAGCGGTGCGCGAGGAAGGAGCTCTTGACGCGGTAGAGTGGTATTGCTTTGAATGCACAACCCTGGTTCACCGAGCCGAAGTCGATCTGGAGTCCATCGTTGACGACCTTCCTCCGCTTTACGCGAAATTCTACGCAGATGAGAAACTTCGGACTTGCCCGAAATGCGGAACGATTCATCCCGGCAAGACGCCGCCGGAAGGCTGGGTGAAACTGCAATAACCTCCGCCCCGGGAGAGGCGGAGGGGAACCGTATAAATAAATGCAATAACGAAAATGATGGGGAACCCTATGACATTGAAGAATACCTTACTCGCGCTGACCGTTGCGCTTGCCAGCGCAACCGCCGCGTTCGCGGCCGATCCGGTCAAGATCGGCGTCATCACCACCCTGTCCGGTCCCGGCGGCTATCTCGGCCAGGACGTCCGCGACGGCATGAAGCTCGCAATCGACATGGAGGGCGGCAAGCTCGGTGGCGTGCCGGTCGAACTCGTCGTCGAGGATGATGCCAACAAGCCGGCCAATGGCCGCCAGATCGCCGAAAAGATGATGGGCGACGAAAAGATCAAGCTTCTCACCGGCATCATCTTTTCCAATATCGCCGGCGCAGTGGTGCCGGACGTCGTCGACAACGGTGCGATCTACGTCAGCGCCAATGCCGCGCCGTCCAATCTCGCCGGCCCGGACTGCAATGCGAACTATTTCGTCGTTCCCTGGCAGAACGACTCGCTGCACGAAGCCTCCGGCATTGCGGCCAAGGAACTCGGCTACAAGCGCGCCTTCATTCTGGCGCCGAACTATCAGGCCGGCAAGGACGCACTGGACGGCTTCAAGCGTACCTTTGGCGGCGAGATCGTCGGTGAGGTCTACACCCAGCTCGACCAGACCGACTATTCGGCCGAAATGGCGCAGATCCGTGCGGCGAAACCGGATGTCGTTTTCCAGTTCCACCCCGGCGGGCTCGGCATCGCCTTCCTTCGCCAGTATCAGCAGGCGGGACTGCTCGGCCAGATACCGATGGTGCTCTCCGAACCTTCCAGCGACGCGGTCATCCTGAAGAGCCTCGGCGATGCCGCCGTCGGCCTGAAGGTCACGTCGCACTGGAGCCCGGACTTCGACAATGCCGCCAGCAAGGAACTGGTCGCAAAGTGGAAGGCCACCTATCCGGATCGGCCCCTCACCACCTACGGCACCCAGGGCTATGACGTCGCCCGTCTGATCGCTTCCGCGCTCAAGGCAACCGGCGGCATCGACGATATCGATGCCTTCCGCGCCGCGCTGAAGAAGGCCGATTTCCAGTCGGTACGCGGAAAGTTCAGCTTCGGCCCGAACCAGCATCCGGTGCAGGACTGGTATCTGCTCGAGGTTGTAAAGGGCGCCGATGGCGTGCCGACCACGAAGACCGTGCGCAAGCTTATCGAAAACTACGGCGACATCCACGCCAAGGATTGCAAGCTCTGATCCGTGCGCCAAGGCCCGGGCGACGCCTCGCGCGCCCGGGCCTTCCTGCTTTGGCTTCGATCTCTGCCCGACAAAAGGTCACCGGACCGCCCAATGACTCTTATCCTTGAACAATTGCTCAACGGCCTTCTCTACGGCGTCATGCTGTTCCTGATGGCGGCGGGGCTGACTCTCATCTTCGGCATCATGGGCGTCATCAATCTGGCCCACGGCTCGCTCTACATGGTGGGCGCCTTCGTCGGCACCTGGGTGGCGAACGCCACCGGCAACTTCTGGCTGGGGCTGCCCGCCGCACTGGTCGCCACGACGCTTGTCGGCATCATCGTCGAGCTAGGCGTGATGCGGCGTCTCTATGAGAGGGACCATCTCGACCAGGTTCTGGCGACCTTCGCCCTCATTCTGATCTTCAATGAACTGACGGTGCTGCTGTTCGGCCGCCAGCCGATCTTCCTGCAACTTCCCGACATGCTGTCGCGGCCGATCGAGCTGTTTCCGGGGCTTCTCTATCCGCCCTTTCGCTTGCTGATCATTCTCGTCGGTCTGCTCGTGGCGCTCGGCCTCTATTTGTTGATCAACCGCACGCGCATCGGCATGCTGGTCCGCGCCGGCTCGACCAACCGCGATATGGTGCGAGCGCTCGGCGTCAACATCAAGCTGCTTTACACGGCAATTTTCGGACTGGGTTCGCTGCTGGCCGGGCTGGCCGGTTTCATGATGGGGCCAGTGGTCAGCGTCCAGATCGGCATGGGCGAGCAGATCCTGCTTGCGACCTTCGTGGTGGTCGTCATCGGCGGCGTCGGATCTGTCAAGGGAGCTTTCGTCGCCGGCATCACGCTCGGCGTGCTGGATACCGGCCTTAGAGCCTTCATGCCGGGATTGCTGCGCCACATCATGGCCGGCCCCGATGCGGACGCACTGGGCGCCGGCATCTCCTCCATGGGCATATACCTCTTGATGGCTATCGTGCTGCTCGTCCAGCCCAAGGGCCTCTTTCCAACGAAAGGCTGAGCCATGCGCCGCATTCTTCCCTATCTCGTGCTGATCGTCTGTCTCGCGGCTCTGCCCTATGTCGCGCCCGCGCTCGGCCAACCCGCGCTGCCGAGCCTAGTTGCCCGCGTCATGATCTATGCCATCGCCGCAGCCAGCCTCAACCTCGCGCTCGGCTTCGGCGGCATGGTATCCTTCGGTCACGCCGCCTTCTTCGGCATCGGCAACTATGTCGTCGGCATCCTGTATTTCCACCATGCGGAGGGCGTGCCGCTGTTCGGTTTCATTCCGGGCACGGACCAACTGCTGATCACGATCCCTGTCGCCATCCTCGTTTCCGGCCTGCTGGCGCTCGTCATCGGCGCGCTGGCGCTCAGAACGGGCGGCGTGCAGTTCATCATGATCACGCTTGCCTTCGCCCAGATGCTGTTCGCCTTCTTCGTCTCGCTCAAAACCTATGGCGGCGACGACGGCATCATCGTGCGCAATGCCAATACGCTGTTCGGCATCGGATTGCGTGACAAGACGGCGGTGTATTTCGTGATCCTCGCCGTCGCCGTCCTCTATTTCCTCTGGCTGAACCGCGTGATCGGCTCGTCCTTCGGCACCATGCTCGCCGGCATCCGCCAGAACGAGAAGCGCATGATGTCGCTCGGCATCGAGCCGTTCCGCTATAAGCTCTTTGCCTTCGTGCTGTCCGGCATGGGCGCGGGGCTCGCCGGCGCGCTGATGGCGGTCTTCATGCGCTTTGTAAGCCCCGATACATTGGCCTGGACCAAGTCCGGCGAGTTGATGATCATGATTATCCTCGGGGGCGTCGGCACCTTTGTCGGCCCGATTTTCGGCGCGGCCGCCTTCATCATCCTACAGACCTATCTGGCAAGCTGGACGGAGCACTGGCAGCTTGTTCTCGGCATCCTCCTGCTGGTCGTGGTGCTCGGCACCAAGGGCGGCATCAACGGGGTCTTCGCCCATTTTCGCAAGAGGGCTGCATGACGACGATCCTCGAAACCCACGGCTTGGTAAAGCGCTTCGCCGGACTGACGGCGACCGACAATGTCAGCTTCGCGCTCGATGAGGGCCAGATTCATGCCCTGATCGGCCCGAACGGCGCCGGAAAATCGACGCTCATTCACCAGCTCTGCGGCAATCTGCTGCCGACCGAAGGCCGGATCATGTTCGCCGGCCAGGACGTAACCCGACTGGCGCCTGCGGCCCGCGTGGCTCGGGGGCTGGGGCGCACGTTCCAGGTCACGAGCCTGCTCGGCGAATTCACCGTGCGCCAGAATATGGCCGTCGCCGTCCAGGCAAGGATGGGCCGCAACCTGCGCATTCTCGATCGCATGAACGCCCGCCGCGACGTTTGGGACGAGACCGACGACTTGCTCGGCGGCAGCCCGCTCGGCAGGCGTGCCGACGTCGTTGTCGACGATCTCTCTCATGGGGAGCGAAAGCAGCTCGAGCTTCTGGTCTCCCTGGCCGGCCGGCCGAAGGTTCTGCTGTTGGACGAGCCGATGGCCGGTCTCGGCCATGCCGAAAGCCAGGAGATGATCGACGTGCTGAAAGGCCTTCGCGGCAAGGTAACGATCCTGCTCGTCGAGCACGACATGGACGCCGTCTTCGCCCTTGCCGACCGCATTTCCGTGCTTGTTTACGGGCGGATCATCATGACCGGCAGTGCCGAAGAAATCGCCGCCAGCGCCGAAGTGCGCGAGGCCTATCTCGGAAACGAGGACGAACTATGCTGAGCGTCGAAGAACTTCAAGCCGGCTATGGCCACAGCCAGGTGCTGTTCGATATTTCATTCGAGGTTGCCAAGGGCGAATGCGTGACGCTCATGGGCCGCAACGGCATGGGCAAGACCACGTCGATCAAGACGATCATGGGCCTCGTGCCCGCCCGCGGCGGCAAGGTGACGATCAGCGGCCATCCGATGACCGGACAGCCGACGGAGCGGGTCGCCCGGCTCGGGGTCGGCCTCGTCCCCGAGGGGCGGCAGATCTTTTCGACGTTGACCGTGCGGGAGAATCTGGTGGCGACCGCCGCCAACCGCCAGAAATACGCCGACGGCTGGACGCTGGAACGCGTCTATGAGCTGTTTCCGCGCATGCGCGAACGTGCCGAGCAGAATGCGGGCACGCTTTCAGGCGGGGAGCAGCAGATGCTGGCCATTGGCCGGGCTCTGATGACCAATCCGTGGCTCCTCATTCTCGATGAGGCGACCGAGGGGCTTGCCCCCGTCATTCGCGCCGAAATCTGGGACGTGATCGGAAAATTGCGGGCGGCAGGCCAGTCGATCCTTCTCGTCGATAAGAATCTTGCCGTGCTCAAGCGGCTTGCCGACCGGCACTACATCATCGAAAAAGGACGAAGCGTCTGGTCGGGCAATGGTGCCGATCTCGATCGGGACTATGAGCAGGTGCAGGGCTATGTCGGAATCTGAAGCGATCTGTCTTGTCGGTTGGGGTGCCATCAACCAGCGCGTGGCCGCGCTGCTGGCCGAGCGCGGCTCGCCTTTCGACATCGTCGCCGTGGCTGTCCGCGATCCGGCGCGCGAACGCGACGACCTTCCCCTCGGCGCGCGGCTGATTTCACAACCCGGCGATCTTGCCGCGACCGGCGCGGCACTGGTCGTCGAGGCGGCAGGGCGCAGCAGCGTGCTGCCCTTTGGTCGAGCCGCGCTCGCCGCCGGCATGGACTTCGCCGTCTCGTCCACCTCCGCCCTGGTCGATACGGCAGCGCTGTCCGAGCTGATCGCTCTCGCGGAAACGGGAGGCCGGCAATTGCTGGTGCCTCCCGGCGCGCTCGGCGGGGTCGACGCGCTGGCGGCGGCCTCCCGGCTCAATCTCACGGATGTCGAGCACCGCATCGTCAAGCCGCCCAGGGCCTGGCGCGGCACCGCAGCCGAAACGCTCTGCGACCTCGACGCGCTGCAGGCTCCCCTATCCTTCTTCCAGGGATCGGCGCGGGAAGCGGCCGACCGCTTTCCGCAAAACGCCAACGTCGCCGTCATCACCTCGCTTGCCGGCATCAGCGTCGACCGGACGCGCGTCACGCTGGTTGCCGATCCGGAGGCCCGGCTCAATGCCCACGAGATCCGGGCCGAGGGCGATTTCGGCCTGCTTGAAATCCGCTTGCAGAACCGGCCCCTGGCGACCAACCCGAAGTCCTCGGAGATGACCGCGCTCAATATTGTTCGACTGATCGAAAACCGGGCCGCCGGCCTCGTTCTTTGAGACCCCTTGAGGAGGAAATGATGAACCGCTTCGCCAGCCCGTTGATCGCCGAAGAAACCTGGCCACGAGAACGGCTTGACGTCGATTACAATGCACGCGCCACCGTCGGCGACCGCTTTCCCGACGAGATGCAAGCCTATCGCGAAACCTCGGACGAAGTGCGCAGCGCCTGGCTCCGCTTTGCCGATATTGTCTACGACGGCAAAAGCGGCCAGACGCTCGACATTTTCGGACCCGAGAGCAGCGATGGGCTGCGCCCGGTCTTCCTCTTTATCCATGGGGGCTACTGGCGAGCTCTATCCAAGCAGGATTCTGCCATGATGGCGGGGATGCTGGCCAAAGCAGGCATTATGACCGCCGTCTTGGACTATCGCCTTGCGCCCACCGTCACGCTTTCCGAAATCGTCCGCGAAGTGCGCGCTGCCCTTGCCTTTCTCTGGCAAAATGCCGCCCGCTACGGCATCGATCGCAACCGCATTCATATCGGCGGCAGCTCCGCCGGCGGTCATCTCGCAGCCATGCTGCTCGCCGGCGGATGGCACGAGGATTTCGGCGTGCCCGAAAACGTCGTCAAGTCGGCCCTGCCACTGAGTGGCCTGTTCGAGCTTGCACCGTTGGCGGCGAGCTTCCCCCAGGAATGGCTTTCGCTCGATGCGCAAGACGTGGACGCTTTGAGCCCGATCCGGCATCTGCCTCGGCTTGGCTGCCCGATAGTCGTTGCCTGGGCGGAAAAGGAAGCTCCGGGTTTCAAGCGCCAATCAACCGCCTTCGCGGAGGCATGGGCCGATCTTGGCCATCCAGTACGGATGCTGGAAGTGCCGGGCCGCAACCACTTCGATATCCTCATGGAACTGCGAAGCGACGAGACAGCCCTTTCTCAAGCGCTGCTGACGGTGATGGGCGACTGAACGTCGCCCGCCCGTTACATGGTCAAAACAACATGACGTGGCCGCGAAGCCTCCTCCGTGCCCTGTAATGGACGTCGTCGTCATGCGTGTCGTCGGCATTCAGCTCGAAGAAAGCTGCTCGATCGGCTGCAACACCACGGCGCCCCGGGCGATCGAGTCAGCCGGGGCGGTTCGTCTCTCGTCAATGAAGGAACGGCGCCCTCACTCCACGAGATGCGAGATGGTCTTGACGATCGTATAATGGAGGATGCCCTCGGCTCCGCCCTCGCGGCCGAGGCCGCTGTCCTTGACGCCGCCGAACGGCGTTTCGGCACGGGATGCTTCCAGCGTGTTGATCGAGACATTGCCGGCTTCGAGGCCCCGCGCGATCCGGTCGACATTGGCGGCCGAACGAGCAAACCCGTAAGCTGCAAGCCCGAAGGGCAGCGCGTTTGCTTTTTCCAGCGCCTCGTCGATGGAGCGCACCGGATTGATCAGCGCCAATGGACCAAAAGGTTCTTCCCGCATCGCGCGAGCATCGTCAGGCAGCTCCGCCATCGCCGTCGGCGCGAAGAAATAGCCGCGCTTTTCCAGCCTGTGGCCACCGCACAGGATCCTGGCGCCCTTCGCGCGGCCGTCATCGACCAGCGCCTGCAGCGCCTCTATGCGGCGGTCGTTGGCGACCGGGCCCATCTGCGTTGCCGGATCGAGGCCATCGCCGACCTTGATGGATTGCGCCTTTTCCACGAAAGCCTTCGTGAAGCGCTCGTAGACGCTCTCATGCACGAAGAAGCGTGTGGGTGAGGTGCAGACCTGACCGGAATTGCGGTACTTGCGCGTTGCGCTGCTGATACCGGCTGCGACCGGATCGACGTCGTCACAGACGATCACGGGAGCATGACCTCCAAGTTCCATCAGCGCCGGCTTCATATGCCGGGCGGCGATCTCCGTCAGGTGCTTGCCGACGGCAGTGGAACCGGTGAAGGCGATCATGCGGATTTCGTGACGCGGGATCAGGAACTCGGATATTCTGGCGGGAATGCCGAATACGAGGTTCAGCACGCCTGCCGGCAGGCCGGCATCCTCGAAAGCCCGGGCAATATGCATGACACCGCTCGGCGTTTCCTCCGAAGCCTTCATGATGACGGAGCAGCCCGAGGCGATGGCGCCGGCGATCTTGCGCGCCGGCTGGCTCATCGGGAAATTCCACGGAGAAAAAGCCGCGACAGGGCCGATCGGCTCATGCACGACCATATAGCGGATGCCCGGCTCGCTTGGGATGACGCGGCCATAGAGCCGTACGCATTCGCCGGCATCCCATTCGAAGAACTCGCAGCCACGGATGACTTCAAGCCGCGCCTCGGCGAGCGACTTGCCGTTTTCGACCGTGATCGATCGGGCGATGTCCTCGATGCGCTCGCGCATCAGGGCGGAAGCCTTGAGGATGATCTCCGACCGTTTCCACGGCGAGGTGCGGCTCCAGGCCCGGAAGCCTTCAGCCGCCGCGGCGAGTGCGTCCTCGAGATCCTGCTCACCGGCAACGGCGACGGTTCCGATGACATCCTCGGTTGCCGGATTGATGATCGGCAACGTCTCGACCGTCTTTCGCCAGTTGCCGCCGATGTAAAGCGGAACGTCGGCATTCATCGTCATCTGGGCACCTCCCCGCACGCAAAAAGAACTGGATTTTCAAGCCTGTCAGCTGGATGCCCCATGGATGCAATTCATTCGGTCATATAACAATCCACATAAATCGAATGAATTCATGTCTCCGCTGAATAAATTAGGGTGAGGAGTAGAAGCTTCTCATCGTCATGCAGCGATCAAGTGATGCCGCCGGCATCGCATTCGCGCCTTCCCGGTTCGACCTCGGTTTGCACCGAAGCCTCATCCGGGATAGAGCAGGTTTTCATCCGGTCGCCTCGGCGTCGGGCGACAGCATGAACTGCAATTCATCACTACACGATACGAGACGGACATGACCGACCAGGACGACGACTACATCTATGACGAGGCAACCGGCGAATGGCGCCCCGCTTCCGAAATCGCTGCGGAGAAGGCCAGGGCCGCAGAGGCTCGCGATGCATCCGGCAATGTGCTCGCCGACGGCGATTCCGTCGTGCTGATCAAGGATCTCAAGGTCAAGGGCGCCGGCCAAACGCTGAAGCAAGGGACCGTCATCCGATCGATCCGGCTCACCGAAAACCCGGAAGAGATCGACTGCCGCCACGACACCATCAAAGGGTTGGTCTTGCGCACCGAATTCGTGCGCAAGCGCTGATACGGCTTCGGACACCAAGGCGCCCGCATCTCCGGCGCGGTGCCTTGACGTTCGGCGGGGGGCAGGCATTGCTTTCAAGATGGCGGTTGGGCACCCTGGCGGGATATGCGAACCTCGAATCGATGAATTCGAGTGGCGCGTCGAACCTGCCGGGACCTGCCGGTCGCCAGCCTTCCGGTAAGGTGTTTCGCATTTTTCTGTAAAGTCATGCGGGGTCGCGCACCGTACCTTATATTTCTCATTTGGAGGACAATGAGAAACGCAAAGGTATGGAGGAGTTTACCTTGGCAACGACTGCAGAGGAAAATACAGCACGCATATCCCCCGAAGATGAAAAGCTCAGCCTCGGCGCCAATCTCGCCTACGGCCTTCAACACGTACTCACGATGTATGGCGGCATCGTTGCCGTTCCGCTGATCGTCGGCCAGGCATCGGGGCTCTCGCCATCCGATATCGGTCTGCTCGTGACAGCCTCGCTGTTTGCCGGCGGCCTGGCGACCATCTTGCAGACGATCGGGATACCGTTCTTCGGCAGCCGCCTGCCCCTGGTGCAGGGCGTATCTTTTTCCGGTGTCGCGACGATGATCGCCATCACCGGGCATGGCGGCATCCAGGCGGTTCTCGGCGCGGTCATTGCGGCGTCATTCATTGGCCTCATCATTACGCCGGTGTTTTCGCGCGTCACGCGCTTCTTTCCGCCCCTTGTCACCGGCATCGTCATTACGACCATCGGCCTCACGCTCATGCCGGTTGCGGCGGGCTGGGCGATGGGCGGCAACAGGAACGCGCCGGATTTCGGCAGCCAGGCCAACATTCTGCTCGCGGCCGTAACGCTGTTGATTGTCTTGCTGCTCAGCAAGCTCGCGAGCGCAGCCATATCGAGGCTATCGATCCTGCTTGCCATCATCATCGGCACCGGCATCGCCTATGCCGTGGGCATAGCCGATTTCTCGCGCGTGGCGAACGGACCGTTCGTCGCCCTGCCGCAGATTTTCCACTTCGGCTATCCCGTCTTCGACACGGCGGCGATCATTTCGATGTGCATCGTGATCATGGTAACGCTCGTCGAAACCTCCGCCGACATTCTTGCCGTCGGTGAGATCGTCGGAACCAAGGTCGACGCTCGCCGGCTCGGCGACGGCCTGCGCGCCGATATGCTGTCCAGCATCCTGGCTCCCGTGGTCGGCTCCTTCACACAGAGCGCCTTTGCGCAGAATGTGGGCCTTGTGGCCGTGACCGGCATCAAGAGCCGGTTCGTCGTGGCAACCGGCGGTCTCTTTCTCGTCGCCCTCGGATTGCTGCCGGTCGTCGGCCGTATCGTGGCGGCGGTTCCAAGCTCTGTCCTCGGCGGGGCGGGCCTCGTCCTGTTCGGAACGGTGACCGCGAGCGGGATCAGAACCCTCGCCAAGGTCGACTACGACAACAACATGAACCTCATCATCGTGGCGACCTCGATAGGGTTCGGAATGATCCCGATCGCAGCTCCGGGCTTCTACGAGCATTTCCCGCCGTGGATCGTCACGATTTTCCATTCGGGTATCAGCTCCGCGGCCCTGATGGCGATCATGCTGAACCTGCTGTTCAACCACCTGAAGGTGGGCAATTCGGATCAGCAATCGGTCTTCGTTGCAGGAACGGAACGTCTGATCCGGTATCAGGACGTCGCAGGCCTGCATGACGGCGACTATTTCCTGAACGGCAAGCTCTATGACGCCAACGGTTCGGAGGTGCCCTTGATCCCTGCGGAAGCCCATTGATCGAACGAAGTTAGGCGGCTTGCGGGCGTTCGGCGCCGGCAAGCCGCCTTTTTTGCGCTCGATCGTCATTCATGCGGGCAAGATACCGGTGCCTGCGGTCAGGCCGCCGGCCGGAATACATCCAGAACCGCGCGCGACATAGCTCACCGGGACCTTCCTTCCTCGCTGCCCGTCCGCAAAAAGGCAGCGGCGCGACCGCAAATTGATGCTTTTCACCGTCATCATCCTTGCCGTATCCGTTAGCCACAAGACGCTGGCGAGAGGATACGGCAATGGCGAAGCCCTTCTATTGGAACGAACTCAACACCTATGATTTCGCCGATCTTTCGCCGGATACCACGATCGCGATCCTGCCGATCGCCTCGACGGAACAACACGGTCCGCATCTGCCGATCGCAACCGATGTCGCGATCGCGCAAGGCATGCTGGCGGAGCTGAAGGTCCAGCGCCCCGACGATCTCGACTTCCTCGTTCTGCCGACGCAGGAAATCGGCAAGGCCAATGAACATGTCTACGGTCCCGGCACGCTGTCGCTTAGCGCGGAGCTGTTGATCCCGGTCTGGACCGCAATCGGCGCGAAGGTCGCCGAAGCCGGCATCCGCAAGATGGTCATCGTCAACTCCCACGGCGGAAACCTCGACATCATGGGCATCGTCGCGCGGGAGCTGCGCGTACGGCATCAGATGGCCGTCGTCGCCACGCAATGGACCCGCTTCGGCACGCCTGACGGCATGATCGACGAACACGAGCAGCGCTTCGGCATCCATGGCGGCGACGTCGAAACCTCGCTCATGCTGCATTTCCGGCCCGAGCTCGTGCGGATGGACAAGGCGGAGAACTTCGCCTCCAAGGCGGAATGGATGAAGGCGCATTCAAAATATCTGCAGCCGCTGCCGCCGCATTCGCTCGCCTGGATCGCGCACGATCTCAATCCGAACGGCGTCGTCGGCAATGCCGCAGCCGGTACGGCGGAGAAAGGCGCGCTCATCTGCCGCCACCAGATCGCCGGCTTCATCGAGATGCTGCGCGACCTGCGCGACTATCCGCTCTCCAACCTCTATTCGAAATAAGTATCCGAACGACGACGCTCGGAGGGCATGACGATATGCCCTTTCGCCTGCAGCTCTTCCACCATTCCGGCAAGCTCGGCAAGCAGGTATTCGACGAACAGGCTGGTGGCGGCATCGAGCGGCGCGCGGGCACGGGCGAACAGCTTCATGGGCTGATGGCGTGAATTGGGCTCGGCGAGTGGCCGGAACACCAGCTCGCCCCGCCGGCACTCGGTAATGACGTCGAGCGGATTGAGCAGCGTCAGTCCCGCCCCGCATTTCACCAGCTGCTTCAGCATTTCCGATGCATTGCTCTCCAGCACGGGCTCGACCTGCACGGAAAGTCTCGCCAGCGTCAGATTGATGACATCCCTGAGACTCGTGCCGGGCTGCGCCAACAGCAGCCGCTCCTCCACGACATCGGCAAGGTTGATCGGTCCCGGTCCGATCAAGGGGTGGCCGGGCGGCAGCACGACGCCGATCGGTATGTCGAAATTGCCGAGCGAGCGGATGCCGGGCGTCGCCGGTATGTTGAAGCCGAGGCCGATATCGACCTCTCCCGAGACGACCGGCGCCATGGTCGTCGAGCCGGCATCGTTGCGCAGCTGGATGAACACTCTTGGATGTTCGGAGAGGAAGCGCGCGATGATCTCAGGCAACGGACCGGATGTCAGGCCGACCGTCGCGACCATCCTGATCTTGCCGGCCTGCTGCATCTTCAAACTGCGAATACGGCCCTCCAACCGCTCGTAGTTCTTCAAGACCTCGCGGATGTGCTCGATACAGAGCTCGCCCGCCGCCGTCAGCCGCAAACCGCGCGGCAGGCGTTCGAAGAGCGGCGCACCCATCTCCTCCTCCAGCGCCAGAATCTGCCTGTTGATTGCCGAAGAGGCCACGTTGAGCCGCGCGGCCGCCTTGCGGATGGAGCCGCAGCGGGCAATTTCATTGATGTAGAGAAGTCGTCTCGAGTGCAGCATCTTCGTTCCCATTGCTTATTTTTTGCCCAGGCCGCACAATTTAGGCACAGGCCTGGGAACAGATGCCGAAAAGGCATCAATGCGCACGAATTTTGATGCTTTTCAAAGCGCAACGCAATCGCTCAAATGCAGGAAATGGGCTTCAACAACGACGTCCCATGGCAGATAAAGGGAACAGTCAGCCATGTATAATGTATTGAAGACAAAAGCATTTTTTGCCGCCATGGGTGTGGCTGCGGCGATCGCGGCGGCTGAGCCCGCAAATGCGCTCGACAAAGTCACCTACGGCACCAACTGGCTTGCCCAGGCCGAGCACGGCGGTTTCTACCAGGCCGTCGCCGACGGCACCTACAAAAAATACGGCCTGGACGTCACCATCGTTCAGGGCGGCCCCAACGCCGCCAACCAGGCGCTTCTGGTCTCCGGCAAGCTTGATTTCTACATGGGCGGCCCGCAGCAGGAAATCGATGCGGTCAAGCAGGGTATCCCGATCGTCGACGTCGCAGCGATCTTCCAGAAGGATCCGCAGGTGCTGATCGCCCATCCGGATGCCGGCGTGGAGAAGTTCGAGGACCTTGCCAAACTGCCGACGCTGTTCCTGAGCAAGGACGGCTACATCACCTATTTCGAATGGATGAAGGCGAACTTCCCGGATTTCAAGGACGAACAGTTCAAGCCCTACAATTTCAGCCCGGCGCCCTTCCTGGCCGACAAGCAGTCGGCGCAGCAGGGTTATGTGACCTCCGAGCCCTATGAGATCGAGAAACAGGCCGGCTGGAAGCCGAAAGTCTTCCTGATCGCCGACGCCGGCTACTCCCCCTATTCGACGATGATCACCGCGCAGAAGGCGCTGGTCGACAAGAACCCCGATCTCGTACAGCGCTTCGTCGATGCTTCGATCGAGGGCTGGTACAACTATCTCTACGGCGACAACAAGGCGGCAAACGACCTGATCAAGAAGGACAATCCCGATATGACGGATGGCCAGATCGCCTATTCCATCGCCAAGATGAAGGAATATGGCATCGTCGAATCCGGCGACGCCCTCGACAAGGGCATCGGCTGCATCACCGACGCGCACTACAAGAAGTTCTTCGACGAGATGGTGCAGATCAAGGTCTTCGACGCGGATATCGACTACAAGAAAGCCTTCGACACACAGTTCGTCTGCAAGAGCGTCGGGATGTCGCTGAAGAAGTAGCCGGCCTATTATTCGGCCCGTGGCTCGCCCCTCGCCCCGCTCGCGGGGAGAGGGACATTCTTCCAGCAAGCCTGATCGCTGAAATCGACAGAGAACCACATGATGACCCTATCGGAAACCATTGCGACAAACCGGACGGAAGCACGCAAGCGGCCGCTTGTCGTCATGGATCAGGTCTCCAAGGTCTTCTCGAACGGTACGCTGGCGCTTTCCGGCATGTCGATCAATGTGGAGAGCGGCGAGTTCGTCAGCCTGCTCGGCCCCTCCGGCTGCGGCAAGTCGACGGCCCTGCGCATCATCGCCGGCCTCGGCGGCACGTCCAGCGGCAGGATCGATTGGCCGAGTTCGCGCATCAATACCAAGGGGCTGCCGGACGGCGATATCAGCTTCGTCTTTCAGGAACCGACCCTGCTTCCCTGGAAGACGGTTTTCGGCAACGTCCACCTGCCCCTGAAGCTCAAAGGTATTTCGAAGGCCGCCGCCCATGAACAGATCATGGAGACGTTGGCGACGGTCGGCCTCCAGGACTTTGCCGATGCCTATCCGCGAGAGCTGTCCGGCGGCATGAAGATGCGCGTCTCGATTGCCCGCGCGCTGGTGACGAAGCCGAAGCTGCTGCTGATGGACGAACCCTTTGCCGCGCTCGACGAAATCACCCGCCAGAAGCTGAACGACGATGTCCTGCGCCTCTGGCAGACAACTGGCATCACCGTCATCTTCGTCACGCATTCCGTCTACGAGTCCGCCTATCTCTCCAACCGCATCGTCGTCATGAAGGCGCGGCCCGGACGTGTCCACAGCGACTTTCCGTTGGAAACCCGAGGCGAGCGCGATCCGCTTTATCGTTCATCGGAAGAATATCGCCGGGTTTGCGAGAAAGTGTCGCTTTCCCTGATCGAAGCCATCGGCCGGCAGGAGGCCCATTGATGAGCGACAGCACCAGCCTGCCCGTCAATCTTTCCGTCCAGCCCACTGAGTTGGCCCCTGCCGCGGCGACCGGGCAACGCAATCTCGAACGCGCGCTCGGCGTCTTTGTGCCGGTCCTGACCGTCCTCGTACTGCTTGTTCTCTGGCAGCTTCTGGTCGCCGGCGCCGACATTCCGCAATATATTCTGCCGAGCCCGATAGCCGTCGCCAAGGCGCTCGTTTCCGATTGGGGCATTCTCTGGCCGGCTCTGTGGGTGACGACCGAGATCACCTTCATATCGCTGGTGCTCGCGCTGATCGGCGGCGTCGGCTTCGCCATTTTCCTGGTGCAGTCCCGCTGGATCGAACTCGCTTTCTATCCGCTCGCCGTGATCCTGCAGGTGACGCCGATCGTCGCGATCGCACCGCTGATCCTGATCTATGCGCCGACGCGCGAGTCGGCGCTCCTGATCTGCGGCTTTCTCGTCGCCTTCTTCCCGATCCTGTCCAACATGGTGCAGGGTCTGAAGAGCGTCGATCACAACCTGCTCAATCTCTTCGACCTTTATGGCGCCTCGCGTTGGCAGGCATTGCTGCATCTGAAGCTGCCGGCGGCCCAGCCCTATTTCATGACCGGGCTTCGGATCGGCGGCGGCCTGTCGCTGATCGCATCCGTCGTCGCCGAATTTGCGGCCGGCTCCGGCGGCCCCAATTCCGGTCTCGCCTTCCGCCTGCTCGAAGCACAATACCGCCAGAACATGCCGCGCCTGTTTGCGGCACTCCTGCTCCTGTCGGCCCTTGGCGTCGCCATCTTCGCCTTCACCTCCTTCATTTCATGGCTGAGCCTGCATCGCTGGCATGAGAGCAGCCTCAAGCGGGAAAACTGATGTCCCACGCCTTCATGTCACCACCCAACGCCGCCCGCTTCGCGCTGAGCAACGCCACCGTTCCCGCCGTAACGCTGTCCGGCTTCCAGGCACCTTCCGCCGAAGGCCTCGTCAAGGCCGATATCGTCGTCGCCGACGGCCTCGTAAAGGCCATACTCGCACCCGGAACAGCGCCGGTCGAATATGCCAAAGTCGACATGAGGGACGGCATGGTCTGGCCGACCTTCGCCGACATGCACACCCATCTCGACAAGGGCCATATATGGGAGCGGCGCTCCAATCCGGACGGCAGTTTCATGGGGGCGCTCGATGCCGTGCGCTCCGACCGGGAGGCCAACTGGTCGGCGGACGACGTGCGCAAGCGCATGGAATTCTCGTTGCGTTCGGCCTACGCCCACGGCACCGGCCTGATCCGCACCCATCTCGATTCGCTGGCGCCGCAGCACCGTATTTCCTTCGAAGTCTTCACCTCGGTCCGCGAGGCCTGGAAGGACAGGATCGCGCTGCAGGCCGTCGCCCTCTTCCCGCTCGACAATATGGCGGACGAAGCCTTTTTCGCCGACTTGCTGACGGTCGTTCGCGACGCCGGCGGCTTGATGGGCGGCGTTACCCAGATGAGCCCGGAACTCGATGCGCGGCTCGACAAGCTGATCCGCGCCGCCGCCGACAACGGCCTCGACATCGATCTGCACGTCGACGAGACCGAAGACAAGGAGGTGCTGACGCTGAAGGCTATTGCCGAGGCCGTGCTGCGCAATGGCTTCACCGGCAAAGTCACCGCCGGCCATTGCTGTTCGCTTGCCCGGCAGGATGCGGATGTCGCCCGTGCGACCATCGATCTCGTCGCCAAGGCCGGGATTTCCATCGTCTCGCTGCCGATGTGCAACATGTATCTTCAGGACCGCCATCCCGGCAGCACGCCCCGCTGGCGCGGCGTTACCCTGCTGCACGAGCTGGCCGCGGCCGGCGTTGCCACAGCCGTCTCCTCCGACAACACCCGCGATCCCTTCTATGCCTATGGCGACCTCGATCCTGTCGAAGTGTTCCGCGAGGCCGTCCGAATCCTGCATCTCGACCATCCGCTGGATACGGCGGCAAGAGTCGTCACCACCTCTCCCGCAGACATTCTCGGCCGTCCGGATATCGGCCGTATCGCGGTCGGCCATTCCGCCGATCTCGTTCTTTTCAGCGCCCGGCGCTGGAGCGAATTTCTTTCCCGACCGCAGTCCGACCGCGTCGTCCTTCGCAAGGGCAAGGTGATCGACCGCAGCCTGCCGGACTATCGTGAACTCGACAGCGTCATTGGAGCGTAAAATGCCGGATTACCAGCGCATCAAGAAAGAACTCGAAGGCATCGCCATCGAAGACAATCCGGCGCTCGTGCGCCAGAAAAGCCGGGATTTCTACTGGTATTCGCCGATCCTGAAGGCCCAGCTCGACAATGTCACCGCCGATCTCGTCGTCACGCCGAAGACCGAGGAGGAGGTAATCCGCACGCTGAAGGTCGCCTATGCCCATGACGTTCCCGTCACGCCGCGCGGCGCAGGCACCGGCAATTACGGCCAGGCCATGCCGCTCTCCGGCGGCATCGTCCTCAATCTTGCCGCCATGAACACAATCAAGGAAATCCATCCCGGCCGCGTCATCTGCGAACCCGGCATCGTGATTGCCGAGCTCGACCGCCAGACCAAGGCCCATTCCGGCCAGGAGCTGCGCTTCCACCCCTCGACGGCGCAGACGGCGACGATCGGCGGTTTTATCGCCGGCGGCTCGGGCGGCGTCGGGTCGATCACCTGGGGCGGCCTGCGCGATCTCGGCAATATCCTGCGCCTGCGCGTCGTCACCATGGAGGCGGAACCCCGCGTTCTCGACCTGACCGGCTGGGACCTTACCAAGGTCAGCCATGCCTATGGCACGAACGGCGTCATCACCGAGATCGAAATGCCCTTGGCGCCCGCCTATGACTGGGTGGACGTGCTGGTCGGCTACGACGATTTCATGGATGCCGTCCGCTTTTCCGACGCATTGGCCAAGTGCAACGGCATCCTCGTCAAGGAAATCGCGCCCATCGCGGCACCCATTCCGCACGAATACTTCACCCGCCACAAGCCCTATATCCGCGAGGGTCAGTCGATCGTGGCGCTGATGATCGCGCCGCATTCGATGGACCCCTTCGTCGCGTTCACCCGACAGCAGAAGGGCGAGATCACCTTCCGCTCCGACAAGGTTGAGAGCATGAAGGGCATCCCGCACGCCTATGAGCTCGCCTGGAACCACACGACGCTGCGCGCCATCAAGGTCGATCCGTCGATCACCTATCTGCAGGTGCAGTATCCGGGGCCGGATCATGTCGCGAAGGTCCAGAAGATGGTGGAAATCTTCGGCGACGAGGTGCCCGGCCATCTCGAATTCATCAGGTTCGACGGGCAGATCCAGTGCGCCGGGCTGCCGCTGGTGCGCTATACGTCGGAGGCGCGTCTCGAGGAAATCATCAGGATCCATCAGGACCACGGCTGCCCGATCTTCAACCCGCATCGTTATACGCTGGAGGAAGGCGGCATGAAGCAGACGGACGCCGTCCAGCTTGCCTTCAAGCGGGAAACCGATCCGAAGGGCCTGCTCAATCCCGGCAAGATGATCGCCTGGGACGATCCGAATTTCGACTTCAAATCAGGCAAGAACTACCTCTTCCCGGGCCTTGCGGCGCTGATGGAGGCGTCATGAAGGTCCTCGTCCTTCACTCCCATCCGGTCGAGGAAAGCTTTGGCGCCGCGCTGCACCGTCAGACCATCGAGAGTCTGAGGCGTGCCGGCCACGAAGTCGACGATTGCAACCTTTATGCCGAAGGTTTCGATCCCGTCCTGTCGCGTCACGACCGCGTGATCTACCACGACTATCCTGACAATACCGAGGCGGTAAAATCCTACGTCGAGCGGCTGCAGCGTACCGAGGCCCTTGTTATCGTCACTCCGGTCTGGAATTTTGGTTTTCCGGCCATCCTCAAGGGCTATTTCGACCGGGTCTGGCTCCCTGGCGTCTCCTTCGAACTCGTCGACGGCAAGGTGCGCTCCAAGCTGCAGCATATCCGCAAGCTCGGCGCCGTGCTGACCTATGGCGCCGATCCGTTTCGCGCCTTTGTCGCCGGCAATCCGCCGAAGAAGATCGTCAAGCGCGTGTTGCGGGCGCAGATCAAGCCTTTCGCTCCGGTCGTCTTTCTCGCGCACTACGACATGAACCGCTCGACGGAGGCCACCCGCGGGCGCTTTCTGCTGAAGGTCGATCAGCAGATGCAGCGGTTTTAAGCGGCGTCTCGCAGCATTCCGCGCTTGACCGGTTGATAGCCGGAGACAGCCTCCAAGGCTGTCAATTGTCAATGGCTGGTGCGCAGGTGAGTTGAAGACGGCGTCGGCCGGCTCGCTTTCACCTGACTGCCGCTGAAATCCTTTACCGCCCAGGAAACGCCGATGCACTGCAAATGCGCAGCGTCCACTATTCCAATTTGAATGAGGAAAGTCAGCCGCACCACCAGACTGTCGCGGCGATGCTGACTGTCGTCGAACCATGGCTGGCAGGTGATACTATCCAGCACCTTTTGAAGTAAATCGACTTGCTCCGATGTTAGGTGGTCTCCGGGCAAGCGATGAAAGCGCGCCATTATGCCTTCTCTCCGGCAGGACGCGCAGAAATGAGCTGCGGTTTGCAAGGCAACGACACGCGAATGATCAACAGGCCAAGGCGATAAAACCGCATCCGGAAGATTGCGACACGCTTCGGCCAACCTCGCTCATGTGGTTTCGGCAAGGATAGCACCCTGGAAAACGAGTTTGTCATAGCAAGCCACAGCATTCGTAGGTTCACTTTTTGTCGATTGGCAGGCCGTGGCGATCAACGGTCCCGTTGCGTCGGCAGCCTTTATGTCTACTCCTTCAGGACGCTAGTGAGCTTTCCGAGAGAAGCCTACGTCCATTTTTGACGAGGAAGTGGAGCGCCCATGGCGAGCTTCTCCTTTCGTGGGTATCGAGGCAGGGGGGATTGCACCGCTTGACGACATTCGAGCCCTGCCTTCCCGACACCGAACACCGTGGGAAAGAATCCCCGTCGCAAGCCTTCAGCAGAAGGTGGCGGAACGATAATTGGCGATTGCGGGGTCAGACCCTGTCGCGCGTCAAACCCGTGAGCAAGCCCTATAGCACCAGGTCTTCGACGGCCTTTCTGGCCTTGGGCACTGCGTCCCGCGCCAACGTCGGGATGTTCATCCCTTCGGCCCGAACGGTCTGCACATCCGTGATCCCGATGAAGCCGAGGATCTGGCGCAGGTAAGGCTCGACGAAATCCCACGGACGCCATGGGCCTTCCGTGAAGACGCCGCCCGAAGCCAAAACCAAAATGGCCCTCTTGTCCTTTGCCAGGCCGACAACGCCCTCACCCCCATATTGAAAGGTCCTGCCCGGCCGCACGACCAGATCGACCCAGGCCTTGAGGGCAGATGGAATGCCGAAGTTCCACATCGGCGTGGCGATCACCAGAAGATCGCAGTTCAGAAGCTCATCGGTCAGGTGATCCGACCGGCGTGCCGCCTCCTTGAGGTTTCCTGCCTCGACGGGATCCTTCGTCGAAATGGCGCGAAGCGTCGTTTCGTCCAAATGCGGTAGATGCTCGGCGGCCAGGTTGCGGCGCGTCAGTTCCGCAGACGGATGAAGCGCGGCGAGCCGCGCTGCGAGCGTATCCGCGACCGCGCGGCTCGCCGACTCGCCTCCCCGGGGGCTTACTTCGATCATAAGAATTCGTTTCATGACGATAGCTCTCAATTTCTGTCGGAAGGTTTTGTCAGCGGGCCCGCGCCGTGAGCGCGTTCCAGGCGGCCAGAGAGTCCATGTAGTCTCGCCAATGCGCCACTTTTCGATTTTCGATCCTGATGATCGAGCAGAATCTGTTGTGGTATTTCACCCCGGTCGCAAGGATGGTTCCATGAACTTCGTATTCGATGACAAGGCCCCTGCCGTCATCCGTCGCATGACGAACCAGCTTGTCGGCGGATTGCAGCCTGATGTGGTCGCAATAGCCCCTGAACTGGGCCATCAGACCCGGGCGCCCCTCGATGACGCGGGGCCAACCGGCAATGTCGTAAAGAACCTCGTAGACGACATCGTCTGCGACGATATCGAAGAAGTGCTCGCCATCGACGAGGTCGCCCAGCGCCGTGCGGACCAGGTCGAAATAAGGTCGGGCGGGGTCAAAGACAGCGTATTTCGGATTCGTCATCACAGGCTCTCCAAGCGTTTCGCGTAGTTGCTAACGGAATGAGAGCTACATATATATTGGAAGCTAATTCTGAAAAAGAAGGCACTTTCATTTCAGTAGCTAACACCGAGGTAAGTCATGAAGAAACCGGGCAAATTCGTCGGCCTCGACCCTGCGGCCATATGCAGGAGTTCAGACCCCATGGCGGTGCGGGAACTGCTGACCAAGATCGGAGACAAATGGACGATCTTCGTCATCCTGTCGCTTGATCTTCTCGGCGGCCGGGCGCGATTTTCCGAGCTTGAGCGCTCCGTCCCGGGAATCTCGCAACGAATGCTCTCCGCGACCCTGAAAAATCTCGAGCGCGACGGGCTGGTCGTGCGGGAAGTGTTTCCCGAGGTGCCCCCGCGTGTCGAATACGAGATCACCATCCTGGGAAAAAGCCTGCTGCAACCGACGCAGGGGCTCGTCGATTGGGCCAAGACAAACTGGGAACAGGTTAGAGAAGCACAATCCACCTATGACGCCAGATAGCCGCCGGATGCCCAGGAAGGGAGATACCGCCGGCCCGCCGCCATCGGCTGCCTCGGTGTCGATTGCGCAAAGCGCAACATGCCTCCGATGCATTTCGAGCCGCTCGAGCCGCAATCCTGCCGCCACTCTAATTTCTTATCACGAGACCGATTATAACAATTCGTATGCATAAATAAAACTTGACGCGCGTCAATAATTTACCCTATGAAGCTCTCCGTCCGCTGGCGGGAGGCCGAGCCAGGACGGATGTTCGCTTCTGAGGTCTCATCACAGGGAGGAGCTCCTTTGACCCTATCTTCTTTCACCAAGTCCTTGCTTGTTTCCACCAGCGTCATGTTGGCCGCTGTCGCGGCACATGCCGAGGACATCGGCGTCTCGTTGCTCACCCAGCAACACCCCTTCTACAATGCGCTCGCCAAGGCGATCACGGATGAAGCCGCCGCCAAGAACGTCCAGGTCGAAATGTCGATCGCCAACCAGGACCTGAACAAGCAGCTCGCCGATATCGAAGACTTCATCGTCAAGGGCGTCGACGTGATCATCATGTCGCCCGTCGATAGCAAGGGTGCATTGGCGGCCGTGGCGCGCGCCCAGGCAGCCGGCATCAAGGTCATCACCGTCGACGTTCCGGTCGAAGGCGCCAAGGTCGCGTCCTATATCGGCACGGACAATTACGCCGGCGGCGTAAAGGCCGGTGAACTGATGGCGCAGCAGCTCGGCGGCAAGGGCAATGTCGCCATCATCGACTATCCGCTGGTGCAGTCGGTGGTCAACCGCGTGAACGGCTTCAAGGACGCGATCGCAAAGCATCCCGACATCAAGATCGTCTCGATCCAGACCGGCATCACGCGCGCCGAAGCTCTGGCCGTGGCGCAGAACATGCTGCAGGCCAATCCCGATATCAACGGCATTTTCGGCTTCGGTGACGATGCCGCGCTTGCCGCCTCCGTCGCCGTGAAGTCCGCCGGGCTCGGCGGCAAGGTGAAGGTGATCGGCTTTGACGGCATGCCGGAAGCGATCAAGGCAGTCGACACGGATCCCGACATGGTCGGCGTCATCCAGCAGTTTCCGGATCAGATGGGCAAGCTTGCCGTGGATACGGCCCTCAAGGTCAAGGCCGGCGAAAGCGTTCCGGAAAGCCAGCCCATCGTGCCCGGCGTCTACGTGAAGAAGAACTGATTTTATTTCCTCCCAAGACGGCTTTTCCTCTGGAAAAGACCGCTCCTCCGGCGGCCTGCGTTTCATCGCGGCCGCCGGAACCAGGCAAGAAAAGGTGAGGCATGGCATCCTTGAATGGCAGTCCAATCCTGGAGATCAGGGACGTAACGAAAGTCTTCGGCTCCGTCTCCGCGCTGAAGGGCATGCAGCTGCGTGTCATGCCGGGCCGCGTGCACACGATCCTCGGAGAGAACGGCGCGGGCAAATCGACCCTGATGAAGATCCTTGCCGGCGTCTATCAGCCGACATCGGGCAGCATCCGCCTTGCCGGTGAGCCCTATGCCCCGGCGGGGCCGCAGGATGCGACGAAGGCCGGCCTGACGATCGTCTTTCAGGAACTCAGCCTTTGCAACAACTTGACCGTCGCGGAGAACATCCTCGCGACGCGGGAACCGTCCCGCTACGGCTTCATCAACGACAAGGCGCTCATTCGCGAAGCGGCCGAATTGGTCGCCGAACTCAAGCTGCCCGTTTCCGTCACCGACAAGGTGGGCGATTTGTCGATCGCGCAGCGGCAGTTGGTCGAAATCGCCAAGGGCCTCAGCATCAAGGCCAAGGTCGTCATTCTCGATGAGCCGACATCTTCGCTCAGCGACAACGAGGCGGAAATTCTCTTCGACATCATTGCCCGCCTGAAGGCCCAGGGCGTCGCGATCATCTATGTCTCGCATCGCATGGAAGAGATCATGCGGTTGAGCGACGACATTACGGTCGTGCGCGATGGCAGCTACATCACCACGCGCGACAAGACCGGGACGACGATCGAGGAGCTGATCGCGCTGATGGTCGGCCGCGACATGAACGAGATCTACCCGCCGCGCGATGTGCCCGCACCTTCCGCGGATCAAAAGGCGGCCCTGTCCGTCCAGGGATTGTCGCGCCCGGGCGAGTTCGACAATATCAGCTTCGACGTGCGAGGCGGTGAAATCCTCGGTTTCTTCGGTCTGATCGGCTCCGGACGATCGGAAGTGATGAACACGCTCTTTGGCATGAGGCAGCCCTCCGCGGGCACCATCGCGATCGACGGCAAAAAGATCGCCATCCGCTCGCCCGTCGAAGCCATCGACAGACGCATCGGTTTCGTCACCGAAAACCGCAAGGAAGAAGGCCTCGTCCTTGCCCATAGCGTCGAAACGAACATTTCGATGGTGGCGCTGAAGGACTTTGCCGACGGCTTCGGCTTCCTCAAGCGCCGGCGCGAACGGCAGGCCGCCATGGCGGAGGTCGGTCGCCTCGCCATCAAGACGGCCTCGCTCGAAACCGTGACCGGTTCCCTGTCGGGCGGCAACCAGCAGAAGATCGTTCTGGCGAAGTGGTTGCTGACCAGGCCGCGAATTCTCATCCTCGATGAGCCGACGCGCGGCGTGGATGTCGGGGCCAAGTTCGAAATCTACAAGATCATCCGCCAGTTGGCGGCGGAAGGAACCGCAATCCTGCTGGTGTCCTCCGAGCTGCCGGAAGTCATCGGCATGAGCGATCGCGTCGTCGTGATGAGCGAAGGCCGCATGACGGCAATCGCGGCGCCGGACCAGATGACGCCCGAAAAAATAATGAGCTTTGCGACGGGATTCCTATCATGAGCAACACCAGCGCAGCCAACGCTGCCTATAGCCGAGCCCTCAAGCAGTACGGCGGCATCTTCTTGTCGCTCGTTGCCCTTTGCGTGATCTTTTCCCTCACCAACGGGCGCTTCATGTCGGTCGCCAATTTCCTGAATATCCTTCAGCAGGTGGCCGTCATCGCCATTGCCGCCTTCGGCATGACATGGGTCATCCTGCTTGGCGAGATCGACCTTTCGATCGGTTCCATCATCGCCGTTGCCGGCATGGTCGGGGCGCAATGCATTCTTTTCGGCCTCGGCTTCGTGCCCGCCATCGTCATAACCGTCCTTGCCGGCGCGGCACTCGGCCTGGTGAACGGCGCGCTGACGGCAAAGCTCATGCTGCCATCCTTCATCGTCACGGTGGCGACCATGGGGATTTACCGCGGCCTCGTCAGCCTTCCGACCAACGGCGCCCCGGCGATGATCATGGACCCGAGCTGGACGGCGATCGGCACCCAGAGCTTCATCGGCATTCCGATCGTCATCTGGTTCGTGGCTGTGCTGTTCGTGTTCAACCATATTCTCCTCAGCAAGACCACATTCGGACGCCGGGCCTATCTGACGGGCGGCAACAAGGAAGCGGCGCTCTATTCCGGCATCAAGGTCGACAGGCTGAAGATCACCATCTTCATGATCTCCGGCGTCATGTCGGCCATCAGCGGCATCCTTCTCTCCTCCCGGCTCTTCTCAGCGCAAACCAATGCGGGAATGAGCTACGAACTGGATGCTATCGCGGCTGCCGTCCTTGGTGGTACAAGCCTTTCGGGAGGTGTTGGCACCATGGTCGGCACGTTGATTGGGGCGCTCATCATCGGTGTCCTAAACAACGGCATGAATATGCTGTCCGTTCCCTATTTCTACCAACTCATCGTCAAGGGCGTCGTTATCCTGGTGGCCGTCTATCTGGATGTGCGCGCGAAACGAGCCAAGCAGTAAATCAGGGCACCATTGCACCATGTCGAAAGTCCTTACCATCGGCGAAATTCTGGTCGAAATCGTTGCCACCGATCGCGGAAACGGCTTCCGCGAAGCGGTCCCGCTGATTGGCCCCTTCCCGTCCGGAGCGCCGGCCATCTTCATCGATCAGGTCGGCAAGCTCGGACAGCCTTGCGCCATCATCTCGCGCGTCGGCGATGATGATTTCGGCTGGGTGAACACCAATCGGCTGCAGGAAGACGGCGTCGATATTTCGGGCATCGAAGTCGTTCCCCAGGGCACGACCGGCAGCGCCTTCGTGCGCTATCGCGAGGACGGCAGCCGCGCTTTCGTCTTCAACATTCGCCACAGCGCCTGCGGCACGATCACGCTGTCGGAGAAGACGCTGGCGCTCGTCGACGGTTGCAGCCACATGCACGTCATGGGCACCGCGCTCTATTCTCCAAGCGTGGTCGAGAGCGTGCTGACGGCGGTCGAGCGGATCAAGGCGAACGGCGGAACCGTTTCCTTCGACCCTAACCTGCGCGCGGAAATTCTCGATACGCCCGGCATGCGCGAAGCGCTGCGGACGGTGCTTTCGAAAACGGACCTGTTCCTGCCGAGCGGCGAGGAACTGTTCCTGTTTACCACGGCCAAGACCGAGACGGAGGCCGTCGCGGATCTTCTGGGACGCGGGATCAAGGCCATCGTCATCAAGCGTGGCGCCGCGGGTGCCACCTATCACGATGCGGAACTGCATCTGCATCTTCCGGGCTTCGAGGTCGAGGAAGTCGACCCCACAGGGGCCGGCGACTGCTTCGGCGCCACCTTCGTCACCTTCTGGCTGAGAGGGGCAAGCCCTGCCGATGCCCTTCGCTACGCCAATGCATCGGGAGCGAGGGCTGTCACGAAGGCCGGCCCGATGGAGGGTGCCTCGACGGAGGCCGAGCTTCGTTCCCTTATAGACTCACAAGGAATTGCCTGACATGCAGACCAGCTATCTGTCCGACATCTCGACCTGGCGCGACCGCGCGAGCCTCAAGGGTATCCCCTCGATCTGCTCGGCGCATCCGACCGTTATCGAAGCGGCGATGCTGCATGCCAAGCGCAGGGATTGCCACCTGCTCGTGGAAGCCACCTGCAACCAGGTGAACCAGGACGGCGGCTATACGGGCATGACGCCTGCCGACTTCAAGGAATTTGTCGAAAAGATTGCCGCAAAGACAGGCTTTCCACTGGAACGATTGATCCTTGGCGGCGATCACCTTGGCCCAAATCCCTGGAAAACGCTGCCGGCAGACGAGGCGATGGCGAAGGCCTGCGAGATGATCAGGGCCTATGCCGAGGCGGGGTTCACCAAACTGCATCTCGACACCAGCATGGGCTGCGCCGGCGAGCCGGTCGCCCTCCCCGATGCCCTGACGGCGGAGCGTGCCGCCCGTCTTGCGGCGGTCGCGGAAGAGACGCTTCGGGAGATCCCGGGCGTGAAGCCCGTTTACATCGTCGGCACCGAAGTTCCCATTCCGGGCGGTGCGATGGAGGAGCTCGACGTTCTGGAGGTGACCAAGCCGGAGGCAGCCCTTGAAACGATTGCCGTTCATCGTCGCGCCTTCGAGGCGGCCGGCGTGAGGGAGGCGTTCTCCCGCGTCGTCGGTGCGGTCGTCCAGCCGGGCGTCGAGTTCGGCAACGAGAACGTGATCGCTTACATTCCCGAGAAAGCAGCCGCCCTGAGCGAGACGCTCGCGAGCCTGCCTGGACTGGTCTTCGAAGCCCATTCCACCGACTACCAGAGCCGCGATGCGCTTCGGCAACTGGTGCTGGACGGCTTTGCGATCCTGAAGGTGGGGCCGGGTCTCACCTTCGCGCTTCGGGAAGCCTATTACGGCCTCGATCGGATCGCCGAATTCCTGTTCCCGGACAAACGGCCGGAAACGCTTGTCGCCGTCATCGAACGGGCCCTGACGCACGACCCCAGGAACTGGGAAAAATACTACCATGGCTCGGATTTCGAGCGGCACATCCAACGTCATTTCAGCTATAGCGACCGCATCCGCTACTACTGGCCGCAGCGTGAAATCGCGGAGGCCGTGACGTCGCTTTTCGCGCTGCTGGAAGGCCTCGACATTCCCGAAACGCTGATCAGTCAATACTTGCGCCCGAGCTATCAATCGGTTCGCCAAGGCAAAATTGTGCCGCGCGCCGAGGCACTCGCCCTTGACGCGATCGACCTTGTTTTGGAAGACTATTTCGAAGCCTGCCGGTGACGATTTCCGGACGGGTGCTGAACAGGGCCCCGAAAGAAGTGCCTAAGATCCAGATCGATAACTGCAGGGTGGAACAAGGGTTGTCAGAAAAGCCCATCAAGACCATGGAGGACTTTTCCGAGTTTGTCGGGCTGTCCAGACCAACGGTATCGAAGTACTTCAACGACCCCACATCCGTAAGGAAGAAAACGCGCGACATCATCGAGGCCGCTTTGAAGGATAGCGGCTTCCGACCCAATATCTTCGCCGTGAACCTCAATCGCCGCCGCAGCAACATTCTCGGAATCATCGTTCCCGACACGACCGATCCGTTCTACATGGCGCTGACCCGCCGCATCGAAGTCATCGCCAACGGTTCCGGTTATCTTGCATTCGTCCTCTCGTCGGACGGCGACCCGGCACTGGAAGCCCGCGCGATCGAAACGTTGCGGTCGATGAACGTCGCCGGCGCCGTCATCGCGGCACTTGGCGCCAAGTCTCAGCAAGATACCCTGCATGCCCTGGGACAATCCATCCCGCTCATCTATGTCGACTCTCCTCTGGACGACACCTCTCCATTCGTCGGCACGGACAATCGCCAAAGCTTCAAGCTGATGGTGGAGTATCTGTGCCGGTCGGGCGAGCCGCCCTGCTATCTGGGCATGCCTCTGGTCAACACCAATGCCAGAACGAGAGAGCAGGCCTATGTCGATGCGATGCGGCAGCTGAACAAGGAGCCAGTGGTTCTGCCGATTTCAACCGGCGACACCTGGGATTTCGAGCGGTTCGGCTTCGAGCAGACGGTCCGGTTCATCGAAAGCGGCGGTTTTCCGACCAACACCATCTTATGTGCAAACGATCGGATTGCCTTCGGCGCGATCGCTGCGGCATATCGTGCCGGTATCAAGGTCGGACAGACCGGCCAGGGCGAGCTGAGAATTGCCGGCCATGACGATCACCCGTTGTCGCGCTACGCCTGTCCGCCTATCACGACCGTCGCGCAGGACTACAAGCAGATTGCCCAGGGTGCCATGGATCTTCTATTTCGCATGATCGACCAGGACGATGGGAATGTGACGGCAGTCGACGCTTTGACCATCTTGCTGCATGGAGAAATCATGCTTCGCGGCTCGGCCTGATTGGAAGGGCCGATGCGAGAAGGGCCTCCGCAAGAGGCCCTTTCCGATAAAACTATTCGATAATCTTGACGACCTTGCGCGTCTCCGGCTGAACGATCACTCGCTCATGGTTGACGACGGCATAGGCATAGGTCGGGTTGTCGGGGACCGGTGTTACGACAACAGCCTCGGGCAGCGGCTGACCGACGACGATCTTGTCCTGCACGACGGCCTCGGCCGCAGGCGCCGGCTGTTCCTCGACATAGGTGACGACCTTCTGCGGCGGCGGATCGATTGCGCTTCCGACAATGGCTCCAGCTACACCGCCGACGGCGGCACCCACGGGACCGCCCACGACCGCGCCGGTAACCGCACCGCCCGCGGCCCCTGTGACCGTCGAGGATTGCGCGAAGGCTGACCCAGCGAGAAGGCCAAAGGCGGCCGCCGCTGAAACGATGGTTCTCGTATTCATAGCATTCTCCTTTGCTGTTCGGCTCGTAAGAGCTGAAAGGGGAATGGCTGCGGCATCAGATTGTTCCTCCGGACGGAGGGGCCCGGGCGATCACAACTTGCAGCCCCACGAGAAAATCCGTGAAGGACTGGAGCCCGCCGACGAAGTGCCGACGGGCAGCGCAAATCAGAATTCGTCATCCCGATAGATGACCTTCCCGTTGCAGATCGTCATCACCGGCAAGACGCCGGAGAGTTCATCGCTCGGCACGCTCGTCAGGTCCGCATCGAGAATGACGATGTCGGCGAGATAGCCGGGCGCTAGCTTGCCCTTCCGGTCTTCCTGGAATTCAACCCAGGCGCCTGCGCGTGTATAGGGCATGCAATGCCTGATCGAGCGTCACCGACTGGTCCTTGCCGCCGTCATGCCAGGGCTTGCGGTTGACCGCCGCCTGAATGCTGGCAAGCGGCTCGAGCCGGGAGACCGGCCAGTCGGATGAGAAGACGAGAGGGACCCCGCTCTCCAGAAGCTCGCGGGTACGGAATGCGATGTCTTCGCGTTCGCGACCGATCCGGGGGAGATAGGTTTCCACCGGAAAATCCATTGCGCCCGGCGGATGGGAAGGCTGCATCGAGGCGACCACGTCCAATTCGGCGAAGCGGGGAAAGTCGCTTTCCTGGAGCAGCTCGATATGTTCGATGCGATGACGTCAATCGCGTGGCCCGTTGGCCGTACGGGCGGCTTCATAGGCATTGAGGACCTGCCTGACGGCACCATCGCCGATAGCGTGGACCGCGACCTGCAGGCCCAGGCTGTCGGCAAAGGCAATCGCCTCGTTGAGGTCTCTATCGGAGAACAGCTGCGTGCCGTTATGGTCGGGTGCGTCGGTATAACCATCGACCAGCACGGCGGTGCCGGATTCCACCACGCCATCGGCAAAGATCTTGACGAAATCGCAGGTCAGGAAATCGTTCTGAAACTCCTGCCGCCAGTCGGCGGCAGCCCTGATCTCCGCCGCCGGAGTGCCGGGCTTGAGCAGATACGGCACCCTAACACGGATCGGCAGCGCATCCTTTGCCTGCAGTTCGCGCAGCATGTCGAGCTGGTAGTAGTTGCCGTCCATGTTCTGGATCGACGTGATGCCGTTGCGCGCGCAATAGGCCAGCCCTTCGCGCAAGGCTGCGATATCGCTTGCGCGCTGTTCCTGCGTGATGCCGGAATCCTCCGCCGTCGTGACGGCGCCCAGCTGGTCCCGCCCGCCGGACGGCGAAAGGGCATAGACCCGGTTCATCGCCGGCGCCTCGCGCAGTTCGCCGGTCGCAAGGCCATCCGGCCCGGTGACGACCTCGCTGCCGTGCCCGACGTCCGCGCCCTTGTCGATTCCGGCGAGTGTCAATGCCAGCGTATTGGCCCAGCCGGTATGATGGTCGGCGGAGGCAATGAACAACGGAATGTCCGGGCAGGCGGCATCGAGATCCTCGCGGCGCGGCATCCGCTCGTCGGTAATAAAATTGTAGGGAGCGGAGTGTCCAACGATAAAATCCAGCTCCGGATTTTGCGCGCGCCAGGCGGTAATCCGCGCCCTCAGTTCGTCAATACCCTTAACATCGGCGACCGGAAGCTGCTGCAGCGACACGCTGCCGCCGAATATATGCAGATGCGCTTCGTTGAAGCCCGGCAGGATGGTCGCGCCCTTGGCGTCGATGACCTGTGTTTTCGGTCCCCGCAGCACCTCGCATTCCGCCTCCGAGCCGACCCGTACGATCCGATTGCCGATAATGGCTATGCTTTGCGCCAGTGGACGATCCGCATCCATGGTGCGGATCGCACCGTTGCGGATGATGGTATCTGCGGTAATGGTCATGCCTCTCTCCCTGATATGAACCAGATCCGCAAAGGAGCCTCACTTTGCGGTTCGTCTCGAATAAAGCTTCAGGCGGCCGCGGTGATGTGCTTCACGCCCTGAAAGCCCGCCAGTCCCCATGGGCCGAGTTCGCGGCCGATGCCGCTGGCCTTGAAGCCGCCCCACGCGCTTTCGGGATAGACGATCTGCGGCGTGTTCACCCAGATATGCCCCGCCTCGAGTTTGTCGGCGATGCGTCCCGCCCGATCGGCGTCACCCGCGACGACGCTTCCGGCCAGCCCGTAGCTGGACGCGTTGGCAAGCTCGATCGCTTCCGCGTCCGTGGCGAAGCTGCGCGTCGCAAGCACCGGGCCGAATATCTCCTCGGTCCATACCCGGCTCGTGGTCGTAACGTTGCGATAGATGGTCGGCGCGACAAGATGGCCTTCGCCGAGCGCATGACCGCCGGTGGTGCAATCGCAGCCTTCGCTGCGTGCTACGTCGAAATAATTGAGCACCTTCCGGAATTGCGCGGCAGTGGTCAGCGGACCCATATCGCAACGCCCGGCAAAAGGAGAGGCAACGGCCATGCCGCGAACACGCTCGACGAGCGCCTCCATCAGCTTTGCCTCGATCGCCTCGTGAACAAGCAGGCGCGAGGTTGCCGAGCAAACCTGCCCCGCGTTGAAGAATATCCCGAGCGCGACGCACTCGACGGCAAGCGCGAGATCGGCGTCTTCTGTCACGACGATGGCGGATTTTCCGCCAAGCTCCAGCGTCACCGGCAGCCCATGCGCCGAAGCGGCCGCCATGACTTTCGTTCCGACGGCGTTGGACCCGGTAAACGAAATCTTTCGCAAGGCGCGGGCGCCGGTCAACGCCATGCCGACCTCTGCCGCGCCGGTGACGATATTGAGCACACCCGGCGGCAGGCCGATCTCGTTGGCAATGACGCCATAAATCAGCTCGGCGAGCGGCGTCGCCTCGGATGGCTTGAGAACGGCGGTGCAACCGGCGGCGAGAGCAGGGGCAATCTTCCAGGCGCTCGTCACCAGCGGGAAATTCCATGGCACGATCAAGCCGACGGGACCGATCGCTTCATGCCGCACACGCCCCCTGTGCGCTCCCTCGCCGAGGCTTGACTGCGCATCCTGGCGCTCGTCGAGCGTGTCGGCGAGTTTTGCGTAATAATCAAATGTCGCCACGGCGTCGCCGAGGTCGATTTCAGCCTCGGGACGCGGCTTGCCGCCGTTCGTCATCTGGATGACGCGCAATTCGTCGGCGTGGCGTTCCAGTCCGCGGGCAAAGCCGCGCAGATAGTGTGCCCGAACCGCAGACGGCATCGCAGCCCAGCTCGAAAACGCATGTTCCGCAGCGGAAACGGCGCGGCTGACGTCTTCCGCACGAGCGGCGGCGATCCGGGTGACTGGGGCTCCGGTGGAAGGATCAAGAACCTCGATGGCCGCCGGCGCTTCGCCGCGCTCCCAAACGCCGTTGATAAAAATGGTTTCGTCACGATGGAGGTCAGTCATGTCAAGCTCCAGTTTCCGGGGTCAGGATAGAGGAAAGCCCAGGCTTCCGACGATCTTCAGCCAGAGTTTGCGCCAGCCTCCCTTGCTGTCGGCCGTATCGAGCGCATGCATGGTCAAGCACGCGCCCAGATAACGGAAAGGCTCGGGTGGAATGACGTTCGGCATCGTCCGCGCAAATTCGAGGTTCAGTTCCGGCCGTGCGGAGCCGGCAAGCTTCGCCAGCCCGATCTCCGCACCGAAACGGCTGGCGGAAACGCCGAAACCGGAATAGCCGCCCGCATAGATCACCTTGCCGCCGTGATAGGTCTGGAAATGCACGGCCATGCGGGTGGTAAGCGCGATGGGGCCGCTCCATGCGTGAGTGAAGCGAATATCGTCGAGCTGGGGAAACGTGCGGAAAAATGCGTCGGCCAGCCGGCCGTAAGGGGCCGGAGTCCGGTCGAGCTCGGGATCGCGAGGACTGCCGTAGAAATAGCCCAGACGCCCTCCGAACAATATCCGGTTGTCGCGGGTAAGCCGCATGTAGTTGAGCTGCGTGCGCGTATCATAGATGCCTTGGCGATTGCGCCAGCCGATGCGGTCCATCTGCTCGGGGGTCAGCGGCTCGGTCATCAGGATACGGTCGCGAACCATGGCGACGCGCTTCTTGATGCGATCATGACCGGCGGCGAAGGCGTTCGTTGCCAGAAGGACCTGCCTGGCGCGGATCTCGCCGTCGCGCGAGGTAACGGTCACCGCGTTGCCCTCATCCTCGAGGCGCTTGAGCGGGCTGTGCTCATGAATGCGCACGCCAAGCGACAGAGCCGCGCGTTTCAGGCCCCAGGCCAATTTTGCCGGATGCAAGGTGCCGCTGTTCTTGCGCGCCCAAAGTCCACCTTCGAACAAGGGCGAATTGACCTCTGCGCGCGTTGCCTGAGCATCCAGCAACTGCACCTCATGACCGTGCGTCCTGTGAAGCTCGTATTCCTCGCGAAGGGTCGGAAGGTTTTCGCGGCCCACGGCAACGGTCAACTCGCCGTTCCATTCGGCGTCGCAATCGATCTGGTGCTGGGCAATCGTCCTGAGGAAGCCGGCAATATTGTTCTGACCGAGCACCTCGAGCTGCGCCAGATCCCTGGGGAAGATCCGAATTGCGTTGTGCAGCCCATGCATTACCGAGGTCGATACGATCGCTCCGGGCCGCCCCGAAGCTCCAGACGCGATCGTCTCGGCTTCGATCAGCAGGACATCCCGTTCCGGGTTGGCCTCCTTGGCTATTATCGCGGCCCAAAGCCCGGTGAACCCGCCCCCGACGATGAGAAGGTCCGTCTCCGTTTTCCCGATCAGCGGCGCTTCGGGTTTGGGAGCGCCGGCTGTGTCGAGCCAGTAGGGATAGAATGTGACGCTGGCGAGTGCACGATTCGAAAGCATTGAGTTCTCTTGGATCGTCTTCATGAAAAGCAGACGCGCGGCGGCGTCTGCTCATGATTCATCGGCCGTTCAGCCATTCAGCAGAACGTAGACCTTGCGCAACGTTTCCAGGACCTCGAATCGGCCCTCGAAACCCTTGGGAACGATGTAACTGTCGCCCGGTCCGAATACTTCCGTCTTGCCGTCCTGGCCCGTCAGGGCAACCCGGCCCGAAAGCACGATGCAGAACTCGCTGGTCTCGGGGTAGCTCAGCGTCTCGGCATAGGGCGTGCATTCCCAGGTGCCGACCAGGAACTTGCCGTCCTTGGTTTCGTAGTGCATCGCACCGCTCTCCTCGGGCTTGCCGCTCAGGACCGCTTCGGGCGGAACGACAGCGCAAGGTTCAAGCGCACCGGTGCTAAGTCCTTCGCTGGACAATCGAATGATGGAATTCACCTCAAGCTCCTCTTCGTGCAGCCCATGGAAGCAGGCCGCCTTGATGAGGAGATTTGTAGAGACCGACCAGCAAAGGGAAAATCACGCTTTACATTTGTTTGGATTTGCTCCTCTCAATGAATGCATGAAAATTTCTGGCACAGACCTTCATCTCCTGGCCGTATTCGACAGCGTCGTCCGCAATGGAGGTTTTTCGGCGGCCCAGGCCGAACTTGGCCTCAGCCAGCCGACGATATCGAACCATATTACCGCGCTCGAGGCCCGGCTTGGGGTCATCCTTTGCCAACGCGGGCGGCGCGGATTCCAGATGACGGAAAAGGGGCGCCATGTGCATGAGATCGCCGTCGATCTCCTGCGCCGCATAGACGTCCACTCCACCGCTTTGACATCCCTGAAAGGCAGCCTGGTCGGCCAGTTGAAAATAGCCGTCGTGGATTGCATCGCCACGGATACGACGCTGAAACTGACCGATGCGATCATGAGGCTGACGGAAAAGGCGCCCGGCATCCGGCTGGAACTGGAGGTCGACACGCCCGGATCGATCCTGCGCAGGGTTTCCGATGGCGACATTCACGCAGGCATCGGCAGCTTCGATACGAGGATCAAGGGACTTTCCTATTCCGACCTCTATATGGAAAGCCACTCGCTCTATTGCGGGAAGGCACATGTGCTCTTCGCCATGCCGGAGGAACAGATCACGCAAGAGCATATGGACCAGTGTGTCTGGGTCCATCGCGGTTACTGGAGCCGGCAGCGAAAAAAGGCGCAGCAGGTCATCGAGGCAGACCGGATCGTCGATCAGATCGAAGCGCAGATCCTGTTCGTGCTGAGCGGCGCCTATGTCGGGCTTCTGCCCGACCACGCCGCCGCCCGCTATGTCCTGGAGGGGCGGCTGAGGCGGCTGCCGCCGCATGAAGACAATTTCAGCTGCCAGATGCAGCTGGTGCAGAAGAGCGGACAGCATCCCCGCACCTTTCAGCTGTTCAAGGAAACATTGATCGGCCTGCACCGCCCCCATGCCGCCAAGGCGGGCAAGTCGTCCTGACAACGGCAGGGTTTGACGAGATGGAATGCCCTCGCCGGCATTACATTCGGATTTCTCAACGCAAATTCCTGCACATTGGAATGTTACTGCCACGGAACTGTCTCCAATCTGCTCGGAGTGTGAACTTTCGAGTGGATCAATGGTATTCAATCAGCCCTTAGGTGGTAACGAAATGCCCCGTTTCGGCGGGCCGGTCACAATGATGCGTCTGCCCGCGGCGAAAACAGCCGAAGGGCTGGACGCCTGCTTTGTCGGCATTCCCATGGATATCGGCACGTCGAACCGATCCGGTACGCGGATGGGCCCCCGGCAGATCCGGGACGAGAGCCGGATGATCCGGCCTTACAATATGGCGACGGGGGCCGCCCCCTTCGAGCGGCTTCAGGTTGCCGACATCGGCGATGTGCCGATCAATACCTTCGACCTGAAAAAGTCGGTCGACATCATCACCGAATTCTATCGCGGGATTTTCAGGCACGGAGCCAAGCCGCTGACGCTCGGCGGCGACCACACGCTGACCTGGCCGATCCTGCGGGCCGTCAAGGAGAAGCACGGACCCGTTGCTCTCATTCACGTCGACGCGCATTCCGATACGAACGAGCATATGTTCGGCGAAACCGTCGCCCATGGCTGCCCGTTCCGCCGCGCCTTCGAGGACGGCTGCCTCCAGAACGACAAGGTGTTCCAGATCGGCCTGCGCGGCACCGGCTACAGCCCCGACGATTTCAACTGGGGGCGCAAGCAGGGTTGGACGTGCATCCAGGCGGAGGAGTGCTGGTGGAAATCGTTGACGCCGCTGATGGCTGAGATCCGCGCGAAAATCGGCGATGCGCCGGTCTATCTGAGCTATGACATCGACAGCCTCGATCCGGCTTTCGCGCCAGGCACCGGAACCGTCGAAGTGGCGGGCCTCACCACGCAGCAGGGCCTTGAAATCATCCGTGGCTGCGCGGGCCTCAACCTTGTCGGCGGTGACCTCGTGGAAGTGTCGCCGCCATACGATCCGTCGGGCAACACGGCGGTAATCGCGGCAAACTTCCTTTACGAGATGCTTTGCGTGCTGCCCGGCGTGGCGAAACAGTCATAGCCGGCACGCCAGCCTATAGTGGAGGAGAGAATTATTGATAGAAGTTGATCGCGTCAGTATCCGGTTTGGAGTTGGGCCGGGAGCATTCGTCGCGCTGGACGATGTGTCCGTGACGGTGAAGGAGAAGGAGTTTTTTACCCTTCTCGGCCCGTCGGGTTGCGGGAAGACAACGCTTCTGCGCTCCATCGCGGGGTTTATCAGACCCCATTCCGGCGCCATCCGGCTCGGTGGCAAGGACATTCTGGGCTTGCCACCCTTTGAGCGGCCGGTAAACACCGTTTTTCAGAACTACGCCTTGTTTCCGCACATGACGGTCGCCGAAAATGTCGGCTTCGGCCTGGCCATGCTGAACCGCCCGAAGCAGGAAATCTCCCGGACCGTGGAGGAAATGCTGGCGCTGGTGAAGATGTCGCCCATGGCCAGCCGGCGCCCGGCGGAGCTTTCCGGCGGCCAGCAGCAGCGTGTGGCGCTGGCTCGCGCTCTCGCCCCGAAACCAAAGGTTCTCCTGCTCGATGAATCGCTGTCTGCGCTCGATCTGAAGCTGCGTAAGGAAATGCAGATCGAGCTGAAGCGGCTGCAGGCCGCAACCGGCATCACCTTCATCTTCGTCACGCACGATCAGGAGGAAGCTCTCACCATGAGCGACCGCATCGCCGTGATGAGCGCCGGCCGGATCCTCCAGATCGGCACCCCGCGCGATATCTACGACCATCCTTCCCGCCGGTTCGTAGCCGACTTCATCGGCGACACCAACTTCGTCGAGGCGGTCTATCTCGATGCCGGTACGGTAGAGTTGCCGGGTGGCACTCGGATGAGCCCGCGAATGCCCGAGGGAGCAGCGCCGGCGGCGGGGAAGGTAACCCTGGCGGTCCGTCCCGAACACGCGCAGCTGCAGGAGGACATCGCCGACGCACCGCTTTCGGGCGTGCTGGACGACGTCGTCTATTGCGGAACCGACACGCATTTCCATCTTGCGCTCGCCGACGGCGCGCGTTTCGTCGTGCGCCGGCAAAACAACCCGAGCCAGATGGCCGCCTTCCAGCCCGGCCAGCGCCTCGGCATCCGGTTCGAGCCGCAAGCGGCCCAGGTGTTGGGAGACTGACACGATGGCACAGCTTGCAACGCGACTGCCCGACATCATCGCTGCCGAGCGGCGGGAAAGCCGCAACCGGTGGCTCATGCTTCTTCCCGCGCTGGTGATCCTGTTGGCCGCCGCCATCGGGCCACTGCTCGTCGTGGTGGTCTATTCCTTCCTGACCGCCGGCGACTACGGCGGAGTGGTCTGGCATTTTTCCTGGGACGGCTGGATCGGCGTCTTTGCGTCCCGCGATCCGTTCGACGGCACGCTCAGCCTTGCCGATGCCCACATCATGATCCTGTGGCGCTCCGTCAAGCTTTCGCTGCTGACGACGTTCTTTTGCATCGTATTCGGCTTTCCGACAGCCTATTTCATCGCCACCCGGCCTCCCCGGCAGCGCGATTTCTGGATGTTGCTGATTACCATTCCCTTCTGGACGAACCTGTTGATCCGCACATTCGCCATCATGGGATTGATCCGCAACGAAGGCATCCTGAACGGCATCCTGCTCTCGCTAGGGGTCATCCAGCAGCCGATACAGATGATGTTTACCGACTTCGCCATCCTGCTCGGCATGGTCTACGTCTTCCTGCCGCTGATGGTCCTGCCGCTTTACGCCTCCATGGAGCGGCTTGATTTCTCCCTGATCGAGGCCGCTTTCGACCTCTATGCGACCCGCAGCCGCGTATTGCGCAAGATCATCATACCGGCCGTGAAGCCCGGTATCGTCGCGGGGTCGATCCTTGTCTTCGTACCGTCTCTGGGCGCCTACGTGACCCCACGAATTCTTGGCGGCGGCACGCAGCTCATGCTGGGCAACCTCATCGAGCTCCAGTTCGGACAGGCGCGCAACTGGCCGCTTGGCGCCGCTCTGTCGCTGACACTGCTGCTCGTGGTGACCGTGGCACTGATATTCTACGTGCGCTCGGCGGGAGCCGAGGGAGATCGACATGGCTGAATCTCGCAAGACCTTCGACCTGCGGCGGCAGACCGGTTTCACGACGATTGCCATTTTCAGCTTCGTCATGCTGTATCTGCCCATTATCCTGATGGTCGTCTTCTCGTTCAACAGCGGGCTGGCGCTGACGAGCTGGAGCGGCTTTTCGCTGACCTGGTATGTCTCCGCCTGGCACAACGAGCTCGTGCAGGAAGCGACATTGCGTTCGATGCTGATCGCTGCGGCAGCGACGATCATCTCGACCACCGTTGCGGTGCTTGCCGCGCTGCCGATGACGCGCGGCAAGAACTTCAGGGGGAGGACCACCATCTTCGCGCTCATCAATCAGCCGCTGATGGTGCCGGAAATCGTGACCGCGGTCGCGCTTCTCGTCGTCTTTGCGGCGATCAAGGTGCAGACCGGCTATTCGGGCATCGGCTACCTCATTCTCGCCCATTCCGCTTTCTGCATTCCCTTTGCGTTCATGCCGGTTCGCGCCCGCCTCCAGGGCATGGACGCAACACTGGAACAGGCGGCGGCCGATCTCTATGCAAGACCGTGGCGCAGCTTCCGCTACATCACCTTTCCCTTGCTTTGGCCCGGCATCCTAGCCGGCGCCATGCTGGCATTCGTGACCTCGCTGGACGACGTGGTCATCACCGAATTCGTGAAAAGCGCCGGACAGGACACCCTCCCAACCTACATGCTGGGACAGATGCGCCGCAATCTGACGCCGGAAATCAACGCGATCTCGACCATTCTGCTGGTCATTTCCGTGATCATGGTCGTCGCTTTCTTCTTCGCAAGCCGTGAAAAACGATAGCGCAGACAAGAACAACCAAAGAGGAGAACCAATGAAAACCTTTCTTTCCGCCCTTACCATTGCTGCCCTGAACGCAGCACCTGCCCTGGCAGACGGCCAGCTGAACATCTATAACTGGGGTAACTATACGCCTCCGGATCTCGTCAAGAAGTTCGAAGACACCTACCATGTGAAGGTCACCGTCACGGACTACGACAGCAACGACACCGCCCTTGCCAAGGTGGAGGCCGGTGGTCACGGCTTCGACATCGTCGTTCCGGCGGGGATCTACGTGCCGATCTGGATCGAGAAAGGCCTTCTGCTCGAGGCCCGGCCGGACCAGATGGAGAATTTCAAGAACGTCGACCCGAAATGGCGCAATCCTGAGTTCGACCCGGGCCGCCACTACACCGTACCCTGGCAATGGGGAACGGTCGGGATTTCAGTGAACCGGGATGTCTACAAGGGCGACATCAACACTTCCGCCATCCTCTTCAATCCGCCGCCGGAGCTGAAGGGCAAGATCAACATCGTGCCGGAGATGAACGATCTCATGGCGCTGGCCGTAAACTACGTGGGCGGCAAGACCTGCTCCAACGACATGACCGTCCTGAAGAAGGTGCGCGACCTGCTCGTTGCGGCCAAGCCGAACTGGCTTTCCATGGATTACGGCACCGTCGAGCAGCTGGCCCAGGGCGACATCGCAGCCGGCATGAACTGGAATGGCTCGTCCTTCCGCAGCCGGCTGGTCAATCCGAAACTGGAATTCGGTTTCCCGCAGGAAGGCTTTCCCGTGTTCATGGACAATGTGGCGATTTTGGCCGACGCCAAGAATGTCGACAATGCCAAGCTTTTCATGAACTTCATCATGACGCCGGAGAACGCCGCGATGATTTCGGCATATGCTCGCTACGGCAACGGGATTATGGGTTCCGACGCCTACATGCCCGAAGACATGAAAACCGCGCCCGAAGTCAACATCCCGCCGAAGCTGGCCGGCGCCGGGTTCCCGGCCCAGACGTGCTCACCCGAAGTCATGAAGATCTATACCAAGATCTGGACCGATCTTCAGAAATAAACGACAGGAAGCCGCGAGCCATGCTCGCGGCTTCCTTCACATCTTGCAGACATGATCCTGCATAGCGAATTCACGGCTCGGGCAATCGCCCGGCAATGCAGCAATGCCACCAGCGCCGCCTGAGCGACGCTGGTGTCTTATTGTCAGTTCCGCAGCGTCAATGCCGGATTATGTGCGAAGAAGTTGTGCGGCTCAATGTGGATCGTCTTCCACTCGGTCGACATGACAGGCCAATCCTCCATGCGCGGGATATGATGGAAGCCTGCGGTGAACCAGGTGACGATATCCTTGCCCATCAATGGCTTGTTGGCCTTGACCCATTCCGGCAGCGTGTCGGAACCGTCGCTCTGCATGGCGAACTTGCCGCCGGCATATTGCTGGTTCGGGTCGTAGACCGTGTTCCATACCGAATATTCGATATAGGCATTGCGCTTCATCGGCGGGTCCTTGACGAAGTCGAAGGGGCCGTAGGCCACGTCACCGTGATGGATCATCCAGCCCGGCTCCTGGCCGAGATAGCCTTTGCGCGAAGGGTCGGAGATCATGAAGTAGCGCGGCTTCATTGCCGAGAGCTGATAGCGCGCCTCCATTTCCGTCTTCGGCATCGTATGCTGGACCGTCCACATCGAGCGACGCGGGTTCTTCGCGTCGACCTTGGCCGGGACGATATCCATCGTGCCGAAATGGTTGGCCGGCTGATCGACGTCGAAGTCGATGCGGAAGTTGAAATAGTGGTCGTGATTTGCGGCCACCAGATTTGGCGCGATGAGCGTGCCGTGCGCGGTGTCCGCGGCGGCGGTCGGATCATCCATCGAGGTCGACTGAACGCCCTTGACGGCATCGAGGCCGGTCGCGCCGATCATGATGCGGATCTGGCCGTCCGGCTGCAGCCGGTAGTCGATAAGATAATCGTAATTGCCGACTTCCGACGCCGTGCGCACGACAAGCTCGCTGCCCGGCCGGCCTTCCGCCGGAACCGGCTTGTCTGGCGTCTGCGCAAAGACCTCGAAATGACGCCACGCCGGATCGCCGATGCTGCGCTCGAAGACGCAGATGGCGTTCGGGATGGTCAGCGGGTTGCCCTTGTCGTCAGCGATGGTCGCCGGCAGGAAGGTCGCGTAGCTCGGGCAGTCGAGGCCGGCCCGCAGCGGGCTGAGGAACAGGCCGAAACCGTATTCTCCGCTGTCCATGTAGGTGCGCCAGTACCAGCCCTCGGTCGGGTCCATGTAAGGCACGAAGACTTCCGAGAGATGCGACTGGTAGATCACCGAGCGCCAGGTATCGCCGTCCTTCACGTCGAGGTTGGAGAGGACGAGGCCCGGGCGCTTGTCGACGCGGAAATTGAAGCGCCACATGTCCCATTCGAGATGATTGCCCGATATCTTGTAGTTCGGGCCGCCCTGCTGCGAGAGCGTCGCGAGATTGGTCTGCGGGCGCAGCGGCTCGCGCTCGGCCACTTCCTTCTCGGTATAGCCCCAATTGTCCTTCGGACCTTCGATGGCGCCGGTGTCGATCACCTTCAACACCTTTTTCTTGCCGATGTCGTAGACGGCAAAGAGGCCCTCGATCGGCTTGGCGTAGTAGTTCGATCCCTCCGGAACGCGGTAGCAAGGCACCTTCATCAGGCGGGAATTCTGGTATTCCTCGGTAAAGAAGTTGCCGGCCGTCAGCGGCAGGCAGAAGGCCTGGTCCGGCGTGAGGCCGCGCTTCTTGAGGCCTGCGATCATCTGCGGATCGCCAAGCACGCCCTGCAGGGCGTCCATGAACTCGGTGAAGAGCACCATGGGCTGCCCCTTGATCGGCATCGTGCTCTCGACCGTGCCCTTGGTGATGTTGACGACGGCTTCCTTGAAGCCCTGCGGGCTCGTCAGCTGCACTTTCGCCTCGCGGTCGAGCGGCTTGTCGCCGTCCTTCCACTGCAGGACGTCGGCCTTGGCCGGTTCCTTCAGTTCGATCAGCGGATAGAGCGTGTTGTCGTCGACCACCTTCTGCTCACGCAGGATCTGGTTGATCTTCTGGTACTCGTCCGCCGTCAGCCCATCGAGCGGGTGGCTCATCGCTGTGGACGCGCAAAGCGTCAGCAGCAGCCCGGCCGAAGCCAGATAATGCTTCATGTTCATTTTCATCCTCCCTGTCCTATGCCTTCCAAGATCAAGCGAATATCACCTGGATATCCGTGTATTCCTTCAGCCCTTCCTCGGCGAATTCGACGCCGAAGCCGGATGCCTTCACGCCGCCGAAAGGCGCATTGGGCTGGATCGCGCCGTGCTTGTTGATCCAGACCGAGCCGCATTCCATGCGCGCGGCCACGGCCTTCGCCGCCGATATGTCCGAGGACCAGACGGAGCCGCCGAGGCCGTTCGGGCTGTCATTCGCCATGCGGACGGCATCGTCGACATCAGCGTATTTGATGACGGGCAGCGCCGGGCCGAACTGCTCCTCGTCCACCAGCGCATCGCCATTCGAAAGGCCGGCGACAATGGTCGGCGGAAAGAACAATCCTTCGCCCGGCGCGCCGCCGAGCAGCACCTTGCCACGGCCTGCCGCATCGGCAACAAGCCGGCTTAGCTTTTCGAACTGCATGCGGTTCTGCACCGGACCGAGAATGCTCGTTTCCTCCATGCCGTTGCCGACCGGAATGTTGCGGGCATAGGCGACCAGCGCCTCGCAGACGGCATCATGAATCGACTCGTGCACATAGAGACGCTTCAGCGCGGCACAGGTCTGACCGTTGTTGATGAAGGCGCCCCAGAAAAGACCTTCGGCGATCTTGTCCGGATCGGCATCGGGCAGGACGATGCCGGCATCGTTGCCGCCGAGTTCCAGCGTCAGCCGCTTCATGTTGGAGGCGGCCGATTGCATGACCTTCTGGCCGGTGGCAATGGAGCCGGTGAAGACGATCTTGTTGATGCCGGGATGGGCCGCCATGGCGGCGCCGAGATTGAAGCCCTTGTCGTCCGATGTCACGACATTCAGCACGCCGGGCGGCAGCACCTCGTTCATGATCTCGACAAGGCGCAGCGTCGAGAGCGGGGTGAGCGGCGACGGCTTGACGACGACGGTGTTGCCGGTGCGCAGCGCCGGCATGATATGCCAGATCGCGATCATGACCGGGAAGTTCCATGGGGTGATCGAGCCGACGACGCCGACCGGCTTGCGATGCAGTTCCACGCGGCCTTCGGCATTGTCCTGCAGCACCTTGACCGGAAGCGAAAGCCCGGTCGTATAGCCCGCCCAGGCGACCGTACCGCCCATTTCCCACCGCGAGCCGAGACCATTCAGCGGCTTGCCCTGCTCGAGCGTGATGATGGTGGCAAGCTCGTCGGCGTGCTCCTCGATGCGGGAGGTCACGGCGGAACAAATGCGCTGCAGTTCGCTGTCGCTGCGCGCGGACCACCCGGAGAACGCCGCGCGGGCAGCATCGACCGCCCGGTCGAGGTCAGCCGCACCCAGATTGGGCGCGCGGCCGGCTTCCTGACCGGTTGCCGGGTTGGTCACCACGAAATCTGCTTCGCCCGCCACGGACGTCCCGCCGATGGTTGCAGAATAAAACGCCATTGCCAGTTTCCTCCACTGTATCCCGGTCGAAAGCCGGGAATTGGGGGAAGCTTAAGCCAGGAACGAGCGTCAGACTTGGACGGAAGCGTCCGGACTGTTGGACAAAAGCGTCAATGGCAGCGAGTGGCGGCGCCTGGCGTCATGCCGTATTTTTTGCGGAACTCACGATAGAAATAGGAGAGATCGTTGAAACCGGCGTCATAGGCGATCGCAGCGATGCCGTCGCCGGCCATATCGGCGGCACGGGCGCAAAGCCGGCTATGGGCTATCTCAAGACGGCGATTCAAAAGACGATGTCCCGGCGTTTCGCCCAGCGCCTGGAAATGCCGCTGCAGCATGCGCTCGGACACGTTGAGACGGCCGGCAAGCTCCCGCGGGCCGAAGGCCGGATCGGCGCCATAGCGATCGATCAGGGCAAGCGCCCGCGAAAGCAGGGTTTCCGGCGCGGCGGTGCCGCGGGCCGACTGAAGATAAGCACCCATCAGACAGAGGAATGCCTCGCCGAGCTGCGGCTGAGCGGCCGGGCCATCGAGCATCTTGGTCACCACCGCGCGCATGGCCAGCCACAAGGGGTCGCTCCGGCTGATCGAGATGCCGCCGACAAAGGCATCGCCAAAACGGTGGACCATCTCCTCGCGCGGAAGGTGGATCGAAACCTGGCTTGAGCGGATGCCTCCATAGGAGAAACGCGACGGCCGGACGGAATCGACCAGGAACATGTCGCCGGGATCGAGATGAGCCACCTGGCCGTTCTGCTCGACGCGACAGTGGCCGGCATCCTGGATGAGAAGGAAAAAGTGCTCTCCGGGATCCTGGCGGATCGCCTTGGTCCCGCGCTCGACGTGCTTGCTGGCATCGAGCCCGACGATCGCGGTTTCGAACAACCCTATGCGCCGGGTCGCGACATCGCCGGCGACAATGCCGGACGACAGCGCCGGTTCAAGACTGAACGCGCCGCAGACCTTGCGGATCTCCGCCTCGAGAACCTCCACCGGCACCGGTATATGCACTGGCGCTACCAACGACTGCATGGTCCCCTCCCCTGGCCTTTGCAGAACATTTTCAGCCTTATATCACATTTTTACAGAAAACATCCTAGTTTCTGTAATGTTCAGGCAGCTATTGCCCGAACCATTTGCCTTCGTTCGATCCGAGGTCGGCCGTGGAAAAACAGGGCGACGACGGATCGTATCTTGCGGAGGCTTTTCCAGCGGGCGAAAACACCGGGCAAGGAGCCGATCCAGACGATCACATCTGGCCGCCGTTGATCCTTTCGCCAAGAGAACCCGGCCGAATCGAACAAAAGTCGGCCTTTGCCTTACATAATCGAATGCCCGCTGCCGCTAGAAAGCACCTCCATGGAAATGGGAGTGCCTGCAATGGATTTCGAAGCATTTTTTAAGGGCGAGCTTGACGGACTTCACGGTGAGGGCCGTTACCGGGTCTTCGCCGATCTCGAACGCCGCCGAGGCAATTTC
>NZ_JBNWDS010000023.1:0-51104 GCF_053521765.1 Rhizobium sp. A37_96
GTCCGGCATCAGGCCCTGGCCCTGGGTCGAGCGGATCGCCGTGCACAGGTTGGTCTTGCGCGACAGGCACGACGGGCATTCGCGGCATTCGGGCGTATAAAGCGGAATGACGTGATCGCCCTTCTTGACCGAGGTGACGCCCGGTCCGACATCGACGACGATGCCGGCGCCCTCATGGCCGAGGATGGCGGGGAAGAGACCTTCCGGATCGGCACCCGACAGCGTGAAATCGTCGGTGTGGCAGATGCCCGTCGCCTTCACCTCGATCAGCACTTCGCCGGCCTTCGGCCCCTCAAGCTGAACCGTCATCACCTCAAGCGGCTTGCCGGCCCGAACGGCAACTGCGGCGCGAACATCCATCTAAGTTTCCTTTCCATTGTTTTTGCAGTGTGCGCAAATATCGTCGCTTCAGGAGCCTATCCGCAGCTCCGGCAGCGCTTCCAAGGGGTCGGCGAGATGACCTTGCTGTTTTATGTTCAAAAGCTCGACACCCGACCCATCCGGCTTCGCTCGGATCTTCGCGTTGGGCTCAGCCACCAGCCGGACGGGGAGGAGAATTTTCATGGGATCTCCCCCATCGGCAATCGGTCGCTTCCGCCTAACGTCCTTCGTGCCGCATCAGGCGCCGCTCCAGTATGCGTACGAAGGTGATGAGCGTCAGATTGACAATGAGATAGATCGCGCCCGCGATCGCGAAGATCTCGAAGATCGCAAAGGTCTGGCTCATCAGGCGCTTTGCGTATCCGGTGATTTCGAGGACGGTGATTGTCGAAGCCAGGCTTGTGCCCTTGATAACCAGAACAAGCTCGTTTCCGTAGGCCGGCAGAGCCTGGCGAATTGCGAGCGGAAACTCGATCCGGCGGAACCGCAACCAGGCAGACATGCCGCCGGCCTTTGCAGCTTCCTTGAGGCCGGCGGGTATCGATATCAATCCGCCACGCAGGATTTCCGATGTATAGGCCGCAGTGTTGAGCGCGAGGCTCATGGCGGCGCAACGCGTCCCATCGCTGACAATCCACCATGCCAGGGCATTGTGCTTGATGAACGACAACTGTCCAAGGCCGTAGTAGAACAGGAACAATTGCACCAGCAACGGCGTCCCGCGGAACAACATGCTGTAATATTTCGCGGCACCCGCGACATATCGGTTCTCTGAAAGCCGCATCAAGGCGAGACCGAGGCCAAGATTGAAGCCGATCGCCACCGATACGACGGTGAGAGTAATGGTGACAAGAAGCCCCTTCGCCAGGACCGGGACAGCGAGCTCGATCAAATCAATGTCCATCGCCTTACTTCCTCGACCTGAGCCTGAGCGCACGCTCGACGGCATCGAAACCCGTTTGGCTCACCAGGGTGATGAGCATATAGACCACGGCAGCGATCAAGAAGAAGATCAGCGGCTGCCGGGTACTTCCCGCTCCGACGAAGGCAGCCCGCATGAGCTCCTGCAGTCCGACGACGGATACAAGAGCAGTATCCTTGATCGTCGTCTGCCAGACATTGTTCATGCCGGGGACCGCGATGCGAAGCATCTGTGGCAGGATTATCCTTCGAAAGATCCGGGTTCCGGGAATACCCAGAGCACGAGCCGCTTCGATGTGTCCTGCCGGAATGGATGCGAGCGCGCCTCGAACGACTTCTGTCGAATAGGCTCCTGATATCGTTGCGATCGCAATGACGGCAATGATGAAGGCATATCCGCTGTCGGCAATGCCCGCGTAGCCGAATGCGGTGGCAATCTCGGTCACGAACTCGACGGAAGAGAAGAAGAGCAGGTAAATGATAAGGAGCTCCGGCACTCCTCGCACGATTGAGGTGTAGACGTCGATCAGCAGCGTCAAGGGAAAGACGCGAGCCCATTTGACGATGCCGCAGGCAGTGCCGATGATTGCACCTGCGATCATACTCAGAGCGCCCACCGCGATCGTTGTCACGGCTCCGAGCATGATGGCTCTGAACCAACCATCCTGCCATATCTGGACGAGACCAATTTCCATCACATCCGCCTTGGGTGTTTGCATTCGCTGCCCGCAACCGGCCCGCATCGGGTCGCCGTGCACAGCATCTCATCGTCGCTGCGCATAGCCGCGCTGCTTCGACCGTAAACTCAACTGAGCAGGTAAACGCCCCGCGCGATGTTCGCGGGGCGCGCCAGGTCCTTAGTTGCAGGGCCGGGAAATATCGATCTTGAACCACTTCACGCTGGCTTTGCCGACCGAGCCGTCGGCCACGAGCTCACACAGCGCTTTGTCGATCTTTGCCTTGAGCGCCGTGTTTTCCTTGGCAATTCCAACACCGATACCCTCGCCCAGCGATGCGTCGAAGCTGCTCTGGATCTTGACATCGACGAACTGAAAGTCCTTGCCGTCTGGCTTGGCAAGAAAGTCCTGCAGCGCCGATGCGTCGGCAAACGCCGCATCGATACGTCCGGTCGCGAGATCGATCTGCATGTTGTCGAGTGTGTCGTAGGTTTTCAGGTTCACGGTTGGCAGCCGCTTTTCGATGAAGCGGGCGTGTGTCGTGCCGGTCTGGACGCCGACTGTCTTGCCGGCAAGGCCCCGCAAGAGAGGATCGATTTCCTTGAGGCCAGCCAGCTCCGACGTTTTCGGCACGACGAACATGTTGGCGAGCTCAGCGTAGCCGACGGAGAAGTTGATCTCCTTCTTTCGTTCCTCCGTGATCGACATTCCGGAGATAATGACATCGAACCGCTTCGCCTTGAGCGCCGGGATGAGGCCATCAAAGGCCTGAACGACGAAATGGCACTCCATGTTCAACTTCGTGCAGAGCAAATTGCCGACGTCGGCGTCAAATCCGGTGACGTTTCCTGCTGCGTCCGCCATGCTCCAGGGAGGGTAGGCGCCCTCGGTGCCGATGGACAGTTTACCCTCGGCTGCAAGGGCGGCGCTGCCGAAGCCGGCCAGCAAAGCTACCAGTGAGAAGACCTTCAGAATCATACGCGTATTCCCCTATTTTCGTTTTATGTTGGTTGCAGTTGTCTTGCGAAGCCGGAGCCTCGCGATTTCCCTCAGCATCTGGTTACAAAGTCCGGGAAAGGAACTGTCGCAGACGTTCCGACTTGGGATTTGTGAACAGTTCTGCGGGCGTACTCTCTTCCTCCACCTTTCCCTGGTGCAGAAAGAGAATCCTGTGGGATACCTCGCGCGCAAATTGCATTTCGTGCGTCACGAGGATCATCGTGTTGCCTTCTTCCGCAAGTTGCCGGATGACGCGAAGCACTTCCCCAACGAGTTCGGGATCGAGGGCCGAGGTCGGTTCATCGAGAAGAATGACCTTCGGTCGCATGGCCAATGTCCGGGCGATCGCGGCACGCTGCTGCTGCCCTCCGGACAACTGTCCGGGATACTGGGCATGCTTCTCCGAGAGGCCCACCTTTTTCAGCAGCTGGTGCGCGTGCTCGATCGCAGCCTTCCGGTCTTCACGCAGGACATGAACCGGCGCCTCGATGATGTTTTCCAGGACCGACATGTGCGGCCAGAGATTGAAATTCTGAAAAACCATGCCGACGCGGGCGCGGATGCGTTCGACCTGGCGCATGTCGGCGGGCGCGGAACGGCCGTCGCCCACGGACTTCATTCGTATTTCCTCGCCATCGACGATGATATGGCCGCCGCTCGGTTGCTCCAGCAGGTTGATGCAACGCAAGAAGGTGCTCTTTCCCGATCCCGAGGAACCGATCATCGATACGACTTCGCCTGGATGAGCGATCAGGCCGACGCCGCTCAGCACCTCATGCGTGCCGAAACTCTTGTGCAGGTCTCGAACCTCGACGGCGGGTCGCTCGTTCCTTTTCGCCGCTATGGTTACGGCGGGCGGCCATCCCGTATCCTGCGTCGCAACAGAAGCCTTTCGGCTCGGCGGCTGGGGGCTCAGCAAATTCAGTTCCTTCAAGGCGCGATCGAAGTATCGCAGGCTCGCCGTCAGACAGGTGCGCTGCCATTCGGGATCGTGGGGAATGAAAGCGAGCTTCAGCGTTTCCTTGATTTTTCGACCCTGAGCGGAATCGATCGAGCCATAGAGATGGAGCCAGTTGTCGGCGTGGACGGCGTCCATCACCACGGAACCTTCAAGGGTTCCGCACTCGACAACGAGAGTCATCACCCGCGCATCGGACAGCGCCTTGAGGACTGCTGCCGACAGATACCCTGTCGCCGTTGCCGCAATGCCGGTTCCGGTCGTAGCCTGCGCGCCTGTCTTGACGACGGAAAGCGCCGGTCCATACAGTTTCCTTCCCCAGTCGAGACCTGGATGTTCCCTCTCGGTTACGGAAAGAAGCGCGGGATAGCCGTAAGGGCCCGCGCCGGTGTGCAGATCGAATACGACGACGTCCGATGCCTGTTGCGCAAATGTGCGGAGAATTTCGTGCAGGGTGCGGTTGGACCAGACCGGGCCATCGCCGCCATAGAACATTCCATCGCGGAACTCGTACTGTCCCGCCTCGACGATAGCGGCAAGCCCGGCGTGCCCCCCGAGAGATTTACGAGCCGTCTCCAACAATTCGTCGGCGCGGTCACGCTCCGGCCCGATCCACTCGGGACAGACGAACGCTTCATGCACCTCCGCATATCGTGCGTTTCCGGGTGCCGTTTGCTCCCAGTCCAGAAAATTGCGGTTGAGATCGACATTGTCTTCGTTGACGCGACGGTTCCAGGCGGTGCCCCACGGATTGATCAGATGCACGAGAAGAACCGCGGTGTCCGCCGGCAACTGCCAGGGACAGTTTGCCGACAGCCATTCGGCCTGACAGCCGGAACCGAACTGCCCCTCCACTCCATGCGTACCGGAAATGATCACGAGCAATCTGGAGGCATTGCGGTCGCCGATATGTGCGACATCGGTATAGAGACGCTCACCGCCGGGACCGTGCAGCGGATGCTCATATTCAAATAGCGTCGCATCCGCCCGTCGCGCCGAGGCCAGGAACCTCTGGCGCAAGACGTTGTAGTCGACAGAAAAAAGCTCAGGCTGCCGTTCATGGCGCATGAGATGAAACTCCCGCTTCGCCAGTGGGCGACGGCCGTTCCGTCCCCCGCTGGAATTTGTTCCCAGGTTTTTTGATGTCCTCTGCGCCATCGCCCCGATGGCCGCAGAGGTGTCTTTATTTTGATCTGCTTAGCGCCACGGGGCGCACGGTTCATTCGGCGGCTTGAACGCGACTTGTATTCTCCGCCTCGATCAGCTGCGCCAGCTTGCGCCGGAAGCGGAGCGGCCCGACATCGATTTTAAGATCCAGATTTGGGGTCTGCTTGTTGGCCATTCCGCGGTGGACCGCCTCGAGTACGACGCGATCCTCCTCGAAGGCTCCGCGAACAGATGTTGCGAAACGCGCCGACACCTCGGCATCGTCGGGCGCGAAGTTGCGCAGCTGGAACCAGTAGTACTTGGTCCGGTTCTCATCGACCGGCGTCATGAAGTTGTAGCTGTCCATGAGGAATGTGCTGGACGGCGGCTCCCTGCCCTCGCCTCCGGTTCCCGATGGAGCGAAGATCGCCTTGATGATTGCGTTGCTCGGATAGCGAACCTCGTAGTGCTGCTTGCGATCCGTCTTGCCCTCGAACTGAAGGAAGGGCGCATAAAAGGGAGCAGGATCCGAATCGATCATCCAGCGCCAGACGGTGACCCCGTCGTCCTTGACGGTCGTCTCCAGTGGCGTCTCTTCGCATGCGGAGCTTGCGAACGAGCTCTGGTGGACCCAGGCGACGTGCGATGGATCGAGAAGATTGTCCGTCATGTACAGATAGTTGCAGTCGAGAACCATCGATTCCCCGCGATTGATACCCCAGGAGGGATCATCGAAGTGCTCGACGTGGAAAATCTCGGCCGGGTCGGCCTTTGCAGCGTCACCCATCCAGAGCCAGACCAGGCCGTATCGCTCCTCGGCGGGATAGGAACGAACGCATGCGACATGCGGTATGCGTTCGGCGCCCGGTACGCGCGTGCAGGTGCCGGAACAGTCGAAGGTGAGGCCGTGATAGCCACACTCCACGTCGTCACCCTTTATCCGGCCCATCGAAAGCGGCAGCTTGCGATGGGGGCATGCATCTTCAAGGGCCGCGAGTTTTCCATCCTGCCGGCGATAGAGGACGATGTTTTCGCCCAACATCGTGACGGGCGTAAGGTCTCGGCCGATATCGTGATCCCAAGCAGCGACATACCATGCGTTTCTCAGAAACATTGCATTCTCCTATCCCTTCAATAGGAGGAGTATTTTCGCTCCCACCCTTGCGTACAAGCTGGCCACCATTGCGTTCTTCTTTAGAAAAACTTAACAATGAGGCAAAGGAGATCCTGAGATGGCTACACCTCCACTGAACGCCCTCCAAGCGTTCGAAGCGGTCGGACGTTGCAGAACGATGAGCATGGCCGCACGGGAGCTTGGCGTCACGCCAAGTGCGGTAAGCCAGCAAGTTCGGAGGCTCGAGGACTGTCTTGGCGTCACCCTGCTGGAACGCATAGGACGACGTGTTGAGATGACCTCATGGGGAATGCTCCTGCATAAGGAGGTCACGAAGGGGTTCGCCCAGCTGGCCTATTCGGTGGATGTTCTGGAGAGGGCTCGAAGCCAGACCGGTATCGTTCTCACCGCCTTGAGTTCGGTCGTCAACAAGTGGATCGGTCGAAAGGTTTTCGAGTGGCAGGCGTTACACCCGGAAGCCAATGTGCGGATAATCGGCAAGGAGGATGAACCGCGCCTGGGCGATGGCCAGAGTGATTTCCGCATCACCTATGGAAGAAGAGCCGAGGTCCACACGCATTTCGCGGCGCTCTATACCGATTGGGTGGTGCCCGCGTGTTCTCCGCGGCTTGCGGAAACAAGAGAGCTTTCCTCGCCCGCCGACATGCTGAAGCTGCCGCTCTTGAACATAGAGTGGGAATCTCACTACAGCCGCCCGCCGCAATGGCATGAATGGGCGCAGCTTGTCAGCGGAACCCTCAGTGACAAGCTCGCTAGCCTTTACTTCGCCCTATCGAGCAGCGCCATCGATGCAGCGGTCAACGGCCGCGGTGCCGTGCTGGCGCAGGTATCGATGATTGAAGACGAGCTGCAGGCAGGGACGCTTGTCGTGCCCTTCGATATCCGCCTTCCCCTGTCCGAAAGCTACTATCTTGCCTGGGATCGCGCGGCGCTGGAAAAGCCTTACGGGAGAGAGTTTCACTCATGGATCATGTCCATAGCGCGAAAACAATCCGTGGCATCGGCACCGAAGCCCAACAACTGACGTTCATGACACAACGCCCGTCAGTCAATGGCATCGATCTGCCGACGCGATGCTTTCGCCATTTTCGCCGTCCGTTGCTTCAACCGGCTGGACAATCCTCGTCCAGCCGACCTGGCGGGCAGCTCGTTGTTTGTGCGGCCAGCCTTTCTTAACCGGTGATCATGGCGGCAGCCTTCTCGGCAATCATGATAACAGGCGAATTCGTGTTGCCCGAAACGATCGTTGGCATGACGGATGCGTCAACGACCCTCAACCCGCCCAGGCCATGCACGCGCAACCTGTCGTCGACGACCGCAAGGCCATCACGGCCCATTTTACATGTCCCGACCGGGTGGAATATTGTCGTTGCAATATCGCCTGCCCTTCGGACAAGTTCTTCTTCGCTCTGAAACTCGACGCCTGGCAGCATTTCCCTGGGTGCAAATCGCGATATTGCCTTCGTTTCCATCAGCTTGCGCGCATGGCGTATCGATCTCGCAGCGACGATGCGATCGCCATTCGTGGAGAGATAGTTCGGCCTTATCTCCGGCGCCGCCCAAGCGTTCGGGCCTGCCACATGAACCGTGCCCCGGCTTTCCGGGCGAAGATTGCATACCGAAACGGTGACGGCCGGGTAGCGGTGCAACGGTTCCCCGAGCCTGTCCGTGCTGAGCGGCTGAACATGGTATTCGAGATCGGCGGTCGCCAAGGCCGGATCGCTCCTGGCGAAAATCCCCAGCTGGCTCGGCGCCATAGAGAGGGGACCGGACCGGCGGATTGCATATTGAAGCCCCATGCCGGCGCGGGCAAAGAGGTTGTGGTAGAGCTGGTTCAGGGTCTTTGCGCCTTCGATGCGAAAAACCGTTCGAATCTGCAGGTGATCCTGCAGGTTCTCTCCAACGCCATTCAGGGAATGCACGACGTCGATGCCGGCGGCCTGAAGCACGCCAGGCCTGCCGATCCCGGAAACCTCCAATATCTTCGGCGAATTGATCGCTCCGGCGCAGAGGATGACTTCGCGGCGCGCGCGTGCCTCGTGAATGGCACCGTTCAATCGGAACTGGACACCATTGACGCTAAGGCCATCGAGCAGGAGCTTGCTTGTCTCCGCGTCGGTCAGGATCCGGAGATTGGGCCGCTTCATTGCCGGGCGCAAGAACGCCTTGGTGGTGTTCCAGCGCAATCCGCCGCGCTGATTGACTTCGAAATAGCCGGAGCCTTCATTGTCCCCCGTATTGAAATCATCCGTCTTCGGGACGCCCAGTTCCTCCGCAGCGTCGCGAAACGCATCGAGGACCGGCCAGGAGAGCCGCTGGCGCTCGACGCGCCATTCGCCGCCCGCGCCGTGCATCTCGGACTTTCCGCGATAATTGTCCTCGGACTTGAGGAAATACGGCAGCACGTCCTCCCAGCCCCATCCGGTATTGCCGGCCTGCTGCCATCCGTCGTAATCGGCCGCCTGCCCGCGCATGTAGATCATCCCGTTGATCGATGAGCAGCCGCCGAGCAGCTTGCCGCGCGGATAGGGAAGCGAACGGCCGTTCAAGCCGGCTTCCGACGCCGTCTTCATCATCCAGTCGGTCCGTGGATTGCCCATGCAGAACAGATATCCGATCGGAATGTGCACCCAGTGATACCGGTCGCTGCCGCCGGCCTCGAGAAGCAGGACACGGTTTGCCGGATTTGCGGAAAGACGATTGGCAAGAACGCATCCGGCCGATCCCGCCCCCACTATGATGAAATCGTAGGAGCCCGCATCGATGACTGCATTATCGGACGATCCTGTCACGCTGCCGCTCCCGCCGTACGTTCGACAGTTGACGAAAGGCGCCGCCAGATCGGCGCCAATGCCTCCGCAATGTCGCGATAGAGGCTATAGCGCCGCTCGTAGTGGCTCTCGAGAAGCCTGTTCGGAGCGTAGTTCCGCTCCATGCGCACCATGGACGCAGCACCCGCGGCGAAATCCGGGAAGACTCCCGCCCCGGTGCCGGCGGTGATTGCCGCTCCCAATGCGCCGGTTTCTCGCGATCGCGCGATCGACACCGGCAATCCCAGAACATCGGAAAATATCTGCGGCCAGATCAAACTGCGCGATCCGCCTCCTGAAAGCACCGCCTCGTCGAAAGCGGCTCCCGCGTTGCGCATGGTTTCGATATGCTGGCGGTGGCCGAAGGCGACGCCTTCGAGCACAGCCCTGACGAGGTGAGCCCTCGTATGCCAGCCGGCGACACCGTAGAAGCCGGCGCGGGCGTTGCCATTCTGCTGTGCGCCGTAAAGGAAGGGATGATAGAGCGGATCGTCGGCCGCCGGTTCGATGCCGGCGGCCAGCTCGCCGCAAAGATCAAACGGCGAGCGTCCGCCCGTCGAAACGTCGCCAAAGAACTCCCGAACGAGCCATTCGAGGTTTGCAGCCGAGGTAGCGCTCGACTCGATTGCCATATAGCGCTCGCGGTCGAAGGTGGAGGACATGAAGACCGGCCCGGCGAGTTGCGGCTTGTCGATGATAACCTGATTGATGCTCCACGTACCCGCAATGATCGAGGCGGCACCCGTTCGAGTGACGCCGGATCCGATGGCGGAGGCGACGACATCGAAGAGACCGCCGACAACCGCGGTCCCGGCCGCAAGCCCCGTCTGCCGGGCGGCTTCCTCGGTGAGGTATCCCGCAATATCGGAGCTTTCGATCAGCGGCGGCAAGAGCTGCATGCAGTCGCCGAGGCCGTAGGCCTCCATCAGGACTCGATCGTAGCGGCGATTGGCGACGTCGAGCAGTCCACAGCCGGTCATGTCGGACACCTCGCTGACGCGGGCGCCGGTGAGACGGTTGACGATGAAGTCCTTGCACAGGAAAACCGTACCGAGCCTGGAGAAGGTTTCCGGCCGGTGCCGTTTCAGCCAGGCAAGCAAGGTCGGCGTCTGCGATGGCCACGGCCTTTGCTGACCGATCGGGTAGGTTCGGTCGCCGACGCCTTGCTGCTGCCACTCCTCGACGAGGGCCGCCGCGCGCGTATCCAGCGATTGAATGCCGAGCAGCGGCTCGCCATTCCGGTCCAGTGCATAAAGGCCGTTTCCATGGCCGGCGCAACCCACTGCGATGATATCGCGAGGCGGGATCGCCGCCTGCTCGATGCAGGTGCGGATGACCTTGCGGGCATTCGTCCAGAGTTCGTCGAGCCCACGCTCGACGTGACCGGGGCATGGCATGCGACTATGCCCCTCCGCCGACGCGGCGGCGATTTCGTTGCCCTCCCAGTCAAAGATCACCGCCTTGATAACCGTGTTGCCGGCGTCGAGCCCCAGTAGATAGTCTGCCATGCGGAACCCCTCCCAAGGTTCTGGTCTTCACCCTCAGCCCCGCTGATAAAGCGCGAAAGCTTCCTCGCCGCCAGCATCGTCGTGAATGATTGCCATCAATCCGCGCACAACGGCGCTCGGATTGGCGTGCTGATAGATGTTGCGTCCATAGACCATGCCCACCGCGCCCTGCCGCATCAAGGCCGCCGATTTTTCAAAGACCACGCGAAGATCCTCCTTGCCGCCGCCGCGCACGAGAACCGGGCAGCGCGCCGCTTCCACGACCCGGTGGAAATCTTCGGCATGGGTGGTCGGATCGGCCTTGACGATATCCGCTCCCATCTCTCGGGCGAGCCGGGTCAGGGTGACGATCTTGTCCGCATCGCCGTCGACCATGTAGCCGCCGGCCTTGTCGAGTGCCTGCATCACAAGCGGCTCGATCATCAGCGGCATGCCGTATCTGTCGCAATCTGCCCGAACGCGGGCAATGTTCTGAACGCATTGCCGGAAGAGATCGGGTTCGTCCGGCAGCATGAAGAGATTGACGACGACGCAGGCGGCATCCATCTCGATGGCGCCGATCAGCGGCTCGGCCTCGTTCTGCAACACGGCCCACATGTGGCGGTGGCGCGTGCGGTTGTAGGGGTTGCCCATATCGACGCGCATCACCAGAGCCGGCTTGTTCTTGCCCGCAACATCCTGCAGCAGATCGGCCTGGCCGTAATTCATCTGGATCGCGTCGGGCGCCGCATCGACGAGGGCCCCGACGACGGCCTGCATGTCTTCGAGGCCGCTCAGAAAGGACGGCTCGTTGCAGACGCCATGATCGATCGCCACATCCAGGCAGCGGCCGGCGTCAAATAGCCGGTTCATCCGGACTTTGCTGTTGTTTCGCATTGCATGCTCCTTTGTTCGTTCCTTGCGGAAAGGGTGTTTTCGTCGACCCCGTGCCGGTCGCGCAGAAGGGTCAGAAAGCGGTGTCGCTCCGAAGAGCGTTGCGCCGGGGTCCAGGCCTTCTCGGTGGCGAGAAGATCGAGAACGGCATCCACCATCTGCAATGAGAGCTCGCCGGTAACGGCAAGCGTCGTGCGTCGAAGGAGCACATCGTCCAGCCGCTCGACCGCTTCATTGCGGATGAGAAAAAGCAGTTCACGCACCGAGTAGTCCGGATGCGGCATGTTCGTGTCTGGTCCGGCAGCGATGAAGCTGGCGATCGCCTCCGCCTCCGTGCCGTAACGGGCAAAGAGTGCTGCCATTCGCGTGGCCGGGATCCCTTTTTCAGCGGCCACCTTGGCGATCCAGACCGCACGATCGAGAGGGAATCGGCGGCCGCCGCCGATCGCCCGGTCGGCCGTGGAAAGCTTTCGCTCCTTGCCGAGCCGCTCGAGCGCGAGATCGGCGGCAAGTTCGCCGAACGAACGGAAGGTCGTCCATTTGCCGCCGATCATGCACAGCACTGCCGGCTTGCCGTCTCCGGCTTCAACGACGGTGCAAAAGTGGTCGCGCGGGATGCGGCCGGTAAAGCTGTCGGTGCTGGCCGGCAGAGGCCGCACACCCGAGAACTGGAAGCTGATGTCTTCCGGCCGGATCACGATCCCCGGCAAAACGAAAGAAAGCGATTGCAGGATGTAGTCTCGCTCGTCGACTTCACAGCGCACGGCTTCCGGGTTCTCGACGCGGATATCGGTCGAGCCGACAAGGACTTTCCCCAGATAGGGAAACAGGATGCAGATCCGGCCATCCTCGTTTTCGTAGTAGATCATGTGGCCGGCCAGCGCCGCATAAAGTTCCGCATTGTCGATGATGAGATGCGAGCCCTTGGTTCCGCCCATCAGGGATGCCGGCCGTGCCTCCGGCGAAAAAAGCGTGCTGTTGGTAATGTCGATCCACCCGCCCGTTGCGTTGATGATAAGCGTGGGTCTTATCGCTATCGAAGCGCCGCCGATCGTATCGCGGACGACGTATCGACCGGCGCGGTCGGCACTGATCTCGGCATAGTTCAGCGCTTGCGCCTGCGGTCCTGACGACAGACCGTCATCGAGCAATTCAATGCCGAGCCGCTCGGGATGGCTGACCCACGCGTCGTAATAGGTCGCCGAACTCCTGACGTCGGGATTGAGCGCCGGCCAGTTGGCGAGTGTCTTGCGCCGCCCGCGAAACTGGTGCTGCGGCATCATCGCCCGTCTGCGCGTCAGGAAATCGTAGATGCTGAGCCCGGCCTTGATCGCAATGGCGCCACGCCGGCTCGGCCGGCGCGTCAGCCCCAGGAAGCGGACGACACCGTTGCCGAGCCCGGAGACGATGTCGAAGACAGGAACGGTCGTCGGCAGGGGCGCGACGTAATGCGGAGCGTTGCGCAGCAGCCTGTCGCGCTCGGCCAGAGATTCCCGGACGAGCTTGAACTCGCCGTTTTCGAGATAGCGAAGCCCGCCATGCACCATGCGCGACAATGCCGCGCTCGCACCGGAGCAATAGTCATGCTTCTCGATGAGGAGGACGCTCACGCCCTGCAGCGCCAGCTCCCGGAAAACGCTGATGCCGTTGATGCCGCCGCCGATGACACACACGTCCACCTTCGGGCTCCGGCGAAGCCCGTCCAACGTCTCTTCACGATTCATGATGGTGATCCGTTACCTGTCCATATCAGTCAGTTTCGCTGAAATGGCTGCATCGATGGCTGATTGATCGTCCGCATCCATCCGGATGGTTCCAGCCCGGGCATTGTCGAGCGCCTGCGCCGCGTTACGAGCACCGCAAAGCGCGAAAGTGATGCCAGGTTGCGCAAGGGTCCAGGCTATGACGGTCTGTGCGATACTGGCCCCGTGTCTTTCGGCGACCGGCCGGATGGCCTCCGCAAAGGCCAACGTCTTCTCGCGGTTGGAAACGGAAAAGCGAGGATTGTCCCGCCGCTGGTCATCACCGGAAAAGACCCTGTCCGGACCGATGGCGCCGGATAGAAGGCCGAGCGCAAGGGAGGAATAGCTCAGCGTCGCGATGCCGTTTGCCCGGGTCAATGGCAGCAGGTCGGTTTCGATGTCCCGGTCGATCATGCTGAAGCGCTCCTGGATGGCATCCAGACCGCCGGCCGAAAGATAGTCCCGAAGTTCCAGAGCCCCCACGTTGCTGGCGCCGATTGCGCGGATCTTGCCGGAGGCCTTCAGGTCTTCCAGCGCCCGCATCGTCTCCTCGACCGGCGTTGTGGGATCCTGCCAATGGGTGATGTAGAGATCGATATAGTCCGTACCCAGACGTCGCAGGCTTTCCTCGATTTCGTGGAAGATCGCATCGCGGCCGAGATAGCGGTGAACCGGCCTGCCATCCTGGTCGAAGAAATGCCTGCCCTTGTCCGTATGCCACACGAGGCCGCATTTCGTGGCGATGACTGCCTTGTCGCGCCGGCCCGCAAGCGCCTTGCCGACGATCTCCTCCGACCGGCCAAGCCCATAGGCCGGCGCGGTGTCGATCAAGGTGACGCCGGCATCGAGCGAAGCCTGGATCGCGGCAACCGATTCCGCTTCGTCCGTACCGCCCCACATCCATCCGCCGATAGCCCAGGTGCCGAGGCCGACCGCCGAAGCGGTGACACCCGATCCGCCGATGTCCCGCATCAGTTGCCGCCCGCTCATATGCCGTGCTCCTTGCCGTTTGCCAGCGCGAGAACCCGAGCGCCCGTCGCCTCGTCGGTTACGAGCGTATCGAGGTGGTTGCCGCGCATGACGCTGAGGATCGGGCCGGCCTTGTTCGGCCCGCTTGCCACGCCGATCTTCGTCGGGATGGACGCGAACTCGGAAAGGGTCAGAGAGACCAGCGATCGGTTCAGGCTGTAGTCGCAGACGCTGCCCCGCTCATCGAGCAGATGGGCAAGCAGCTCGCATGAGGCGCCCGAGCGCTCGATCGCCGCGCGGTCGGTGCTGGAGGATGGATGCAGGTCGTAGTAGCTGGAGTCGTCGGAAAGGATCGAGCCGATGCCGACGATCGCGACCTTCGCCTCTCGCGCCCGTTTGAAGACGTCGGCGACGGAACGCATGTTGATGAGCATTCCGCGCTCGGCGGCACTGTCTGCAAAAAGCGGCGCATGGATCTGGAACGAACGTCCGCCCAATCGGTCGGCCATCATCGTCGAGACGTGGTTGACATCCGTGTAGTGCTTGCCCTGGACGCAGCCCGTCGCCGGAATGACCTCGACATCGAAGCGGCGTGGCGGCTGAAGGCCGGCAACCACTGCGCTGACGCCCTTGCCGCCCGTGATGCAGATGGTATCGCCATCGACAATTTCCTCGAGCAGCAGGCGGGCTGCCGCTTCGCCGACTGCCTGCAAGGCCGTCTGCGGATTGTCGGAAACGGTCGGCACCACCACCGCGCGGCTGATGCCGCCGAGCGCCAGCAATTGTTCTTCCATGTCCACGAGCGGCTCGACCGGTGACTTGATCTTGATCTCGACAAGCCCAAGCTGACGGCCGCGCTTGATCAGCCGGTTGACGGTCGCATGTGAAATTCCGAGCTGGTCGGCGATCTGCGCCTGGGTCAGCCCTTCCAGAAAATGCAGGACGAGGGCCTGATGCATCTGCCGGGCAATGACGATTTCTTCCCGAGGGACAGAGACGGTTTTCGGTTTTGCAATCGGCATGTCAGAGAGCCTTCCGCTTGTGCAGGAAATGATCGATGGAAACGGCGGCGAGCAGTATGCAGCCCTTGATCATGTCCTGCCAGTAGACGGAGACGTCGAGCAGGATCAGCGAGCTTGTCACCACCGACAGGAGGGCGATGCCGAGAATGGCGCCGAGGATCGTACCGGAGCCACCGCTCAGGGACGCACCGCCGATGACGGCCGCGGCAATGATGTTGAGTTCCATTCCGACGCCGAAGGTCGGCGTCGCCGCACCGAAGCGCGACATGTAGATGACACCGGCGACGCCCGACAGCGTTGCGCACAGGACGGTCACCCAGAACTTGACCTGATTGGTCTTGATCCCGGAATAGAGCGCCGCCTTCTCGTTGCTGCCGGTATAGAAGACCTTGCGGAAGGCCGTTGCGCGGCGCAGCAGGAAGTCGAAGACCGCAACGATCGCAACGAAGATCAGGATCACATAAGGGACGCCATAGAAGGTGCCCTGCCCGACTGCCTTGAATGACGGCGGCAGCGTGAACAGCGAAAGCGGCGTTCCCTTGGTGATGATCAGACACACGCCGCGCACGATGACCATCGCGGCCAGCGACGTGATGAAATGGTTCAGTCCGATCACCGTGACGAAAAAGCCCATGGCGCAGCCGATCAGCGCGCTGGCGAGAATGCCGACGAGCGAGGCGCTCCATGGATCCATTCCCATCAGAAAAAGCGAGCCGGACAGGACCATCGAAAAGCAGACCACGGACCCGACCGAGAGATCGATACCGCCGACGATAAGAAGGATGGTCATTCCGACGACGACGATGCCTTCCACGGAAAACGACATCAGCATGGCCCTGAAATTGCCAAGCGTCAAAAAATGCGGAGAAGCAGAGCTCATAAGGACGCAGAGAGCAAGAATGATCGCAATCAACCCTGCTTCCCGCATCGTCGCGAGCCGTCTCCACGAGGAAGGACGCTCCCTCGTCACCGCCAATGCGTGATCTGTCATTGCCAGGTCTCCCGTCCCTGTTTTCTCTTCAGATGGCATGTTGCGATGCCTTCAATGGATTGTGTTTCTGCGCGGCAATGCCGGATGCGAGCCGCATGATCGCTTCTTCCGTCATCGCCGCGTCTTCGAGTTCGCCAGCCACCGTACCCTCGCGAATGACGATGGCCCGGTCACAAAGGCCGAGAAGTTCCGGCAGTTCCGACGTGATGACGAGGATGCCGATGCCGGAACGCGCGAGGTCCCGCAGCAGGCGATGGATTTCGGATTTCGCCCCGACGTCGATGCCACGCGTCGGCTCGTCCATGAGAATGACCTTCGGATTGACCGCCAGCTGCTTGGCGATGGCAACCTTCTGCTGATTGCCTCCCGACAGCGATGAGACCGGCATGTCGATGCCTCCCATGCGGATGCCGAGACGTCGCGCGAGGTTTTGTGCCCGCTCTGCCTCGATTTTGGTGTTCAGCAGCCCCAGCCGTCCGGTCAACGCTTTCAGATCGAGAGCGGTAATGTTCTGCGCGATCGACAGATCGAGAAAAACCCCGGACCCCTTGCGATCCTCGGAGAGGTACACGACGCCTGCCCGCACCGCATCCGCATAGGAGCCGACCTTAAGCGGGCTGCCCGCGAGAGTAACCTCGCCTTGCGTCGTCTGGCGCAGTCCGCAGATACCCTCTGCGATTTCGGTCCGGCCGGAGCCGATCAGGCCGCCGATGCCGAGGATTTCGCCCCTGCGCAATTCGAAGCTGACGTTGCGAAACCGCCTGCCGTCACCCAGGTTGCGGAGCGTAAGGATGGCCTCGTCGGTGCGCTCGACCACGGACTGCTTTTCCGGATAGAGCTGGGTGATCTCGCGGCCAACCATGCTGCGCACCACGTCCTCCGCCGTTATATCGGATATCCTCTCGGTCGAGACATAGCGTCCGTCGCGGAAGACGGTGACGCGATCGCAGAGGCTGAAGATCTCTGCCATGCGATGGCTGATGTAGATGATCGATATGCCATGCGCCTTCAGATCCCTGATGATGCCGAAGAGGACCTGCGCTTCCGCTTCCGTCAGCGCGGCGGTCGGCTCGTCGAAGATGAGGACGCGGCAGTCGAGCGTCAGCGCCTTGGCGATCTCGACCAGCTGCTGGCTTGAAATCGGCAGCTCGCCGAGCTTCTGGCGGACATCGATGGGAGCAAGGCGGTTCATCACCGCCTGCGCCTCCCGCTCCAGCCTGCCGAAATTCATGAAAGGCAGGCGCCGCCGGTTCGTGGCCGCCATGAACATGTTCTCGGCAACCGTGGCATCCGGGCAAAGAGCGATTTCCTGGTGGACGAGGCCGATTCCCAATGCCTGGGCAGAGGCCGGAGACCCAATCTCCACGGGGACGCCGTCCACAAGGATTTCCCCTTCGTTCGGCTGCAGCACGCCGGCGATGATATTCATGAGCGTCGACTTGCCCGCGCCGTTCTCGCCGCAGAGCGCATGCACTTCACCCTTCTCGAGGCTGAAGGTCACATCCGTCAGCGCCTTGATCGCGCCGAAGCGTTTGCTGACATTGCGTATCTCCAACACCGGCACCGGCATCATTGCCCCTCCCCCTGCATGGTTTGCGTCGGCCGTCCGGGATTTCCCGATCCCGGACAGCCATTTTGCGGAGCTTATTCCTCGATACCCTTCGTACCGCGACGCTTCAGATACTTGTCCCAGTAGAAATCGTCTGCATTGGCGGCCGTGACGATGGACAAGCCGTTGTCGACGAAGGGTATGCTCATCGGATTGAAACCGGAGCGCTTGGCGTCGTTCATCGGGTCGATCAGTTCCGGATGCTTGGCAAACCACAGCATCATGAAGCCCATATAGCCCTGCATGCCCTGATTCGGATTGATCGAACCGAACACTTCGCCGGCCTTGATCATGTCGAGGATGTTGGCATTGACGTCAGCGCACATGACGAGAATCTTGCCGCCGCTTTCCTTGTTGGCCTGCGCTGCGCCGATCGCCGAATTCGCCTCCGGCATGAACACGGCGTTGAGGTTCGGATGTGCCTGCACCAGGCTCATGAGACCTTGATAGGCCTTGTTCGGATCCTGGTTCGACGCTGCTCGCCCGACAAGCTTCATGCCGGGATATTTTTCCTCCATGCGGGCGATGAAGGCCGCGATGCGCTTGTCGTGGTTGTCCTGTCCCGGATTTTCCAGAACCGCGTACTCGCCCTTGCCGCCGAGCTTTTCGGCGATCGCATCGGCGGCATAGGTGCCTTCGCGCGTGTTGTCCGAAGTGATGAAGGATATGCGCTTGGAGAGCGGCGAGTCGGCGGCAAACGTGACGACTGCCGTGCCCTGATCGATCGCCCGGTTGATGGGCTCGATGAATGGATCCGAATTCATCGGATGAACGAGAATGCCGGCCGGGTTCTGGGCCAGCGCCTGGTCGAAGGTCGCGATCTGCTTGTTGACGTCATATTCCGGCGTGCCGGTATAGGCGGTCTCGCAGCCGAGCTGCCGACCTGCCTGCTTGAACATTTCGTAGACCGGGAACCAGTATTCGACGCCCGAAACCATCACGTTCATCACGTATTTTTCGCCGGGCTTGCAGCGAAATGGATTTTCCGTCTCAGCTGCCGAAACAGCCGTGCTCAAAGTGGCGGCGGCCAAAACGGCCAACGCGGTCGTGCCTAGAAAATTGCGCAAAGTTCCTCCTCGAGGCCGAAGCCCCTCCCCAAAAGCCGATGGCGCAGCTTGCGCCCTGTTCGTGAAACCGGATTTCCTCCTCGAACCCCGGTGATGGCAGTTAGCGCAACAAAAAGCGTCAAGTCAATATAATTCATGATATGAAATATATTTCATTCAACCGGGCTCGCGGGGGGGCTGAGCCGCAACGCGATCACCATCTCCGCTCGCGCTTCAGCGCCGGCCAGAAATCATCCAAGGCTTATAAGGGTGGGGTGCGCTACCTGAATCAGTGCGCGAATATGTGGTGTTCGTGACCTCGACCGGTTATCCCGGTCGAGCGGCATCGGATCCTGCCAAGTCTCGCGATAAAAACTTCCATCTTACAGGTGAAGGCCGCAAGAGCTATCTTCGCAAGTGACCGCATATCAAATGGAGAGTGCCATGGAATTGCATGAACGCCGGAAGAGCTACGAGCGTAAGATTGTCGAACACCGCGAATATCTTCGGTCGATGGAAGAAAAGGCCATCCGGCATTTTCGCCAGGAAGGCGACGGACCGCTCGCGGAAGTGACTGAAGAGATCAAGGCGGAATATCATCGCCACATTGCCACCTATGCGGCTCTTATCGCGGAAATCGACGCGATTTTGGGAGTTTGAGGCGGTTCGCAAGCAATCCACCCTGCGCCGTTTGTCCTTTGGGCGGGGCGCAAACCTTCATACGACCGCTTCGCCATGTCATGGTAAAACCTGCCATGCGGGGCATGACAAAAATAATCGGTTATTTGATATGCCTCAACAGGAGTTGATGGGGCGCTGATAAGTAATGGAACCGGCCGCCTGCTTCTGCAACCGAACTCTTTTCTGTTGCCGATCGGCGGTCCGGCTTCGGGGCTGCGACCCGACAAGAATTACCGCCATCTACATGGAGTATCGTCATGCGTGTTGCCGAAATCATGACCTCACCGGTTGTGGGCATCGAACCTTCCGCTTCAGTCACCGACGCCGCCAAGCTGATGCTGGGCAGCCACTTTAGCGGTCTGCCAGTCGTCACCAGCGATAAGCGTCTTGTCGGCGTGGTGACCGAGGGTGACTTCTTGCGACGCGGAGAGCTCGGCACCACGCAAAAGCGACCGCGATGGCTGGAAATTATCGTCGGCTCCGGCAAGAAGGCCGAAGAATATGTCCAGACGCATGGTCGCAAGGTCGAGGAAGTGATGTCGCCCGAGCCGGTGACGATCTCCTCGGAAGCCTCGCTTGAGGAACTGGTGGAGCTGATGACGGCGCGCAAGATCAAGCGCGTCCTCGTGGTCCATGAAGGCAAGCTTGTCGGCATCGTCGCTCGCTCCGATCTCATGCGAGCGATGTTGCGCGCCCTCCCCGCTTCGGCATCGGTGGCGAATGACGACGAACGCATTCGACAGGCGATTGTCGACGAGCTCGCTAAGCAGGATTGGTCTGGGACGATCCGCGTCAAGGTCGCTCATGGCATCGCCGAGCTTTCCGGCGCGATCTTCGACGAGCGTGCGCGGCAAGCCGCCCGCGTTGCGGCCGAAAACGTCGAGGGCGTCAAGGGCGTGACCGATCAGCTCGCCTGGATCGAGCCGCTATCCGGCATGTACATCCTGCCCGAAACCAAAGGACAAGCATAACGCTTCGCCATCCGGGACTGCGGCTGCCCGAAGACGGGCGCCGACAGACCTCCCGACGTCGAGCGCGGGAGGTGCCGCATGAGTTCAGACACGACTGTTCAGAATCCGTTGTCGCCCGGAGCCGGCAGCGATGTACTGCCAGCCGGCCTTTCGCAGGACGAAGCCGCGCGCCGGCTTTCGCAAGTCGGCGCGAATGAGGTGGCCTCCGAAGAGGAACATCCGCTTCGCCGGATGCTGCTCCATTTCTGGTCACCGGTGCCCTGGATGCTGGAGATCACCGTCGTCCTGCAGCTGGCGGCCGGCGAGCGGCTCGAAGCCGCCATGGTGGCTCTGCTGCTGCTCATCAATGTCGGTTTGGGTATCCTTCAGGAGGGCCGTGCCAGCGCCACGCTTTCCCTCCTGCGCCAACGCCTGGCACCGAAAGCCCGCTTGAGGCGTGACGGCGTATGGAGCGATGCGCCGGCCTCAGTCCTGGTACCCGGGGACGTCGTGCAGCTTTCGCTCGGCTGCATCGTGCCTGCTGATATCCGCATCCTGTCCGGATCGGTGCTTCTCGACCAGTCGATGCTGACGGGTGAATCCGTCGCCGTCGAACAGCAGAGCGGCGCCATCGCCTATGCCGGCGCCCTGGTCCGGCGCGGCGAGGCAATCGCCGAGGTGACCGCGACAGGTTCCGGGACGTATTTCGGAAGAACGGCCGAACTGGTGCGGTCAGCGGATGTCGAAAGCACGGAACAGAAGGCCGTGCTTGGCGTCGTCAAGGCGCTGACCGCCGTCAATATGGCGATCGTCGTCGCCATGGTTGCCTATGCCCATACCATCGGTATGACAGTCGCGCAGATCGTGCCGCTCGTATTGGCCGCCCTTCTCTCCGCGGTGCCCGTGGCCATGCCGGCCGTCTTCACATTGGCTGCGACGGTAGGCGCGCGCAAGCTGGCCCAGGAAGGCGTGCTTCTCGCAAGGCTGTCGGCCCTGCAGGAAGCGGCGATGATCGACGTCCTGTGCGTCGACAAGACCGGGACGCTGACGGAAAACAGCCTGGGCGTCGGCCGCGTCATCCCGTTGTTCGAAGATATGAGCGCGGCCTTCGTTCTCGCCCGAGCCGCCGCGGCGAGTTCGGCGGATGGCCAGGATCCCGTCGATGCCGCGGTGCGCTCGGCTGCGTCCTCATCCGGGGAGACCTCGCTGAACGTTCTGCGCTTCACCCCCTTCGATCCCGCCGCAAAGATGGCCGAGGCCGTCGTCGCCGCGCCGGACGGCAGCGAAATCCGCATTGCCAAGGGTTCGCCGATCGCGATCTCCGCGCTTGCGCCTTTGAAGCCTGAAGCCGAGACAGCTATCGCCTCGCTCAGCGGCGAAGGTTATCGCGTCCTTGCCGTCGCGGCAGGCGCGCCTGGCCAGATGGCCTTGATCGGATTGATCGGTCTCAGTGACCCGCCGCGCGCCGACTCCAGGCCGTTGCTTGGCGAGCTAAAGGCACTCGGCATTGTACCTGTCATGATCACAGGCGATACGGCCCAGACTGCCGCCATCGTCGCCGGCGCCATCGGATTGGACGGAGCGGTCTGCCCACCAGGCCAGATCCCGAAGCAGGCTGCGCCTCAAGACTACGCGGTCTATGCCGGGGTCTTTCCTGAGGACAAGTTCAAGCTGGTGCGCGCCTTCCAGAACGAAGGCCATGCCGTCGGCATGTGCGGCGATGGCGCCAACGACGCCCCGGCGCTGCGGCAGGCGCAGATGGGCATTGCCGTCTCGACCGCGACCGACATTGCGAAGTCGGCGGCCGGGCTCGTTCTCACCGAACCCGGCCTTCGCGGCATTCTCGCCTGCATCGCCGAAGGTCGTTCGGCCTTTCGTCGCGTGCTCACCTTCACATTGAGCACGATGGTCAACAAGGCGGTGACCCTGATCGTCATGGGAGGCGGGCTGGTCATGACTGGCCACGCGGTGATGACGCCGCTGCTGCAGGTGCTGTGGATGCTGACGAGCGACATTGCGATGATGTCGCGCGCCGGCGACCGTGCCAAGCCCACACCCTATCCCAACGCCTGGCGCATCCGTGAGCTGACCCTGGCCGCCCTGCCGCTGGGTGCCGTAAAGCTCACCTACGCGATGGCGGTCCTCGCGATTGGCTGGTTCTGGCTGAAATTCGACGCCGAGACGATGCGTACCCTTACCTTCCTCACCCTCGTTCTGGCCGGCCAGGCCACGAGCCTGGTCCTGCGCGAGCGCGATCACGTCTGGCGCTCAAGGCCCGCCGCGATCCTGATCGCTGCGATGATGGCGGCGGCGATCGTCGCCACGAGCTTTGCCTGGTTAGGCTGGCTCATGGCGCCGCTGCCTGGATGGCTGGTAGTTTCTCTTTATTGCACAAGCGCCGCATTCGGCTTGGTCCTGGATGCCGTGAAGGTCGCCATGCTGAAGCGGCTGCCGGTGGACCGACGGCCCTAACCTTGATCTCTCAACGTCTGCCGAAAGCGTCGAACATGCCGCCCTGCGAACCAAAACCCTGATCGCAGATCGGGGTTGCGACGCAAGTTCTTCGGAAGGCTCCGGCCGCCAAAGGCATCGCCCCCATATTCATCGAGCCGAAGTTGGAAGAAATAGCCTTAGGGAGCTCCGTGACACTCAGCGACAAACAAAAACAGGACGCGCGCGACGACCTCGCGACAGGAACGAACATGTCGGACATCGCCAAGGCCGGCGGGGAGCCTCCCCGCGATCTTCATTGATTTGTGATGCCCCATGGGCTCTCGCTTACGACCTTCGCCAGCCACAAGCGAAAGGAAACGAGTGGCGGGTAATTGACACGGGACTTTGGCCACGCGAGCCAGTAGGTGCCCGAACCGGCGACCGAAGGGTTCAATAAAGGAACAAGCCGCCCTTCCTGGATTTCGTCCTTCGCCAGATAGTCGGGAAGAAGCGCCACGCCCAGTCCCGCGATGGCGGCCTGCGTCATGGTTGCGAACTGATCGAAGAGCATCCCGGTGGCATTGCGATGCTTGATCCCCTGCGCTTCGAACCATATCGCCCACGCGTCCGTGCGGGTCTCCAGCTGAAGAAGCGGAAACTCCAGCACCTCGTCGACCGATCTGTCTCCCAGCAGTGCCGGTGAGATACACGCCGTCAGGCGTTCGTCGAAGAGCTTGAGGTGATCGGCATCATGCCAATCCGCAGCGCCAAAATGTATTGCCGCGTCAAACCCCTCGGCAGAGAAATTGAACCGCTTCAGGCGGGTCGCCAGATTGACGTTGATCCCCGGGTGATCCTTGAGAAAGCCGCCCAGCCGCGGGGCCAGCCACCGGGTGCCGAAGGCGGGCAGGATCGCAAGCGTCAGCGTGCCGCCGCCTGGATTGGCGGAAAACTCCATGCTTCCCCGTTGGATGAGGTCGAGCGCGCGGGTGATGTCGCGACCGTAGGCCTGTGCTGCCTCGGTCGGCACGAGACGCTGCTTGTACCTCTCGAAAAGCGTCCGGCCCAGCTGCTGTTCCAGCGTCTGGATCAGGCGGCTGACCGTGCTCTGCGTCAGGTTCAGCTCGCGCGCCGCCGCCGCAGCGGAGCCGTTCCGCAACACGGCCTCGAAAGCCGAAAGATGGCTGATATGGGGGAGAAACCGTCTCTGGCGCATCCGTATCCTATGCATGGCATGCATCAACTGATGTGGAAATATAGCTTTCACGGACCTAAAGCAATCGCTATACGCATCAATTCGAATGGAACAGATATCTTTGTCGTGAGGGTCGCTTGCCAAATATCGCCAACACAGCTTCCAGAGCCTCGTCCAGCGCATTCGTCTGGAACGATCCCTTCCTGCTTGACGATCAACTCGTCGATGAAGAGCGCATGATCCGCGAAACGGCCGCCGCCTTCGCGCAATCTGAACTGGCTCCGCGCGTCCAGGAAGCCTATCTCGGAGAAACGACCGAGCCGGAACTGTTCAAATTGATGGGCCAGACGGGCCTGCTGGGCATCACATTGCCGGAGAAGTACGGCGCCGCCAATGCCTCCTACATCGCCTACGGCCTCGTCGCCCGCGAGATCGAGCGCGTCGATAGCGGCTACCGCTCGATGATGAGCGTCCAGTCCTCGCTGGTCATTTACCCGATCTACGCTTACGGCTCCGACGAGCAGAAGGAACGGTATCTGCCCGGCCTCGTCTCGGGCGAGCTGATCGGCTGTTTCGGCCTGACCGAGCCGGATGCCGGTTCCGATCCGGGCGGCATGAAGACGCGTGCCGAAAAGATCGCGGGCGGCTACCGCCTGCGTGGTTCCAAGATGTGGATTTCCAACGCGCCGATCGCGGACGTCTTCGTCGTCTGGGCGAAGTCGGAAGCCCATGACAACGAGATCCGCGGCTTCGTACTCGAAAAGGGTATGAAGGGTCTCTCGGCGCCGAAGATCGGTGGCAAGCTGTCGCTGCGCGCCTCCATCACCGGCGAGATCGTGCTAGACGGCGTCGAAGTCGGCGAAGACGCGATCCTGCCCAATGTTTCCGGCCTGAAGGGTCCCTTCGGTTGCCTCAACCGCGCCCGCTACGGCATTTCCTGGGGCGTGATGGGAGCCGCCGAAGATTGCTGGTTCCGTGCCCGTCAGTACGGGCTCGACCGCAAGCAGTTCGGCAAGCCGCTCGCCGGCATGCAGCTCTACCAGAAGAAGCTTGCCGACATGCAGACCGAAATCGCACTCGGCTTGCAGGGCTCGCTCCGCGTCGGCCAATTGATGGATCGGCACAGGATGGCGCCTGAAATGATCTCCATCGTCAAGCGCAACAATTGCGGCAAGGCGCTGGATATCGCCCGCCAGGCTCGCGACATGCATGGCGGCAACGGCATCCAGATCGAGTTTCACGTCATGCGCCATGCGCAGAACCTGGAAACGGTCAACACCTACGAGGGCACGAGCGACGTCCACGCCCTCATCCTCGGCCGTGCCCAGACCGGTGTTCAGGCATTCTTTTGAGGGCTGGCGAAATGGAGACACCCCTCGCAGGAATCAAGATCGTCGAACTCGCCCGCATCCTGGCCGGCCCATGGGCGGGCCAGACCCTTGCCGACCTGGGCGCGACGGTGATCAAGATCGAGTCGCCGGACGGCGATGATACGCGGCACTGGGGACCGCCCTTCGTCGAGGCGGAGAAGGAAACGACGGCTGCATACTTCCACGCGTGCAACCGCGGCAAGCTGAGCATCGTTGCGGATTTTAACGTTCCGGCCGATCTCGATCATGTCAAAGACCTGATCCGGGAAGCCGACGTCCTGATCGAGAACTTCAAGGTCGGCGGGCTCGCACGCTTCGGATTGGACTACGCTACACTGAAAGAACTCAATCCGCGCTTGATCTACTGTTCCATTACCGGGTTCGGGCAAACTGGACCATACGCCTCCCGGGCAGGCTATGATTTCATTGTTCAGGGCATGGCCGGTGTCATGCATCTGACCGGCGAGCCGACCGGCCAACCGCAGAAAATTGGCGTGGCGTTCGCCGACGTCTTCACCGGCCTTTATTCGGTCATCGCCATCCAGGCGGCCCTGGCGCTGCGTGAGAGGACGGGGCTCGGGCAACACATCGACATGGCGCTCTTCGACAGCATGGTTGGCGTGCTCGCCAATCAGGGGATGAACTACCTCGCCTCGGGTATTTCCCCGAAAAGGCTGGGCAATGCGCATCCGAATATCGCGCCCTACCAGGTTTTCCCGGTCGCCGATGGCGATATCATCATCGCCTGCGGCAACGACAGCCAGTTCGCCAAGCTCACCCGCATATTGCAGGTTCCCGAGACGGCCACCGATCCCAGGTTCGCGTCCAATCCAAGCAGGGTTCTCAATCGCGATGCTCTGACCGCAATACTTGAGCAGCAGACCAAAAGATTTGAGCGCGACGCATTGCTCTCGGAGCTGGAGCGTGCGGGCGTACCCGCCGGCCCGATCAACGATCTGAACGACGTCTTCAACGATCCCCAAATCCTGCATAGGCAAATGGTGCTCGAAAACGACGGGGCGCCGGGTATCCGTACGCCCATAATGTTCTCGGCAGCGTCGCTTGATACCTCCCGCCGCTCACCTCGATTGGGAGAGCATGACAACCTTTTAGCCGGCGGATGGCCGGAGGAAAACAAGCAACATGACTGACGCGATCGAGTTGCCGGAGCGGGAGAGCATGGAATTCGACGTCGTGATTGTGGGTGCGGGTCCTGCGGGCCTGTCGGCTGCGATCCGGCTGAAGCAGATCAATGCGGATCTGACTGTCGTGGTGCTCGAGAAGGGGGCGGAGGTCGGCGCGCACATCCTGTCGGGCGCCGTCGTCGATCCGATCGGCATCGACCGCCTGCTGCCGGACTGGCGCGACGAGGAGGATCACCCGTTCAAGACCAAGGTGACCTCGGATCACTTCCTGTTCCTCGGGCCTGCCGGCTCCGTCCGCCTGCCGAACGTCCTCATGCCGCCGCTGATGAACAATCACGGCAACTATATCGTCTCGCTCGGCAATGTCTGTCGCTGGCTGGCCGAAAAGGCCGAGGCGCTCGGCGTCGAGATCTATCCCGGCTTTGCCGCGAGCGAAGTGCTCTACAATGACGAGGGCGCCGTCATCGGTGTCGCCACCGGCGACATGGGCATCGAGAAGAACGGCGAGCCCGGCCCGAACTACACGCGCGGCATGGCGCTGCTCGGCAAGTATGTGCTGATCGGCGAGGGCGTGCGCGGCTCGCTTGCCAAGCAGTTGATTGCGAAGTTCGATCTGGCGCGCGACAGCGACGTGCCGAAGTTCGGCATCGGCATCAAGGAGCTCTGGGAGGTCAAGCGCGAGAACCACAAGAAGGGCCTCGTGCAGCACTCCTTCGGCTGGCCTTTGGGCATGAAGACGGGCGGCGGCTCGTTCCTCTATCATCTGGAGGACAATCTGGTCGCCGTCGGCTTCGTCGTGCACCTCAACTACAAGAACCCCTATCTCTATCCCTTCGAGGAGTTCCAGCGCTTCAAGACGCACCCGGCGATCCGCGGCACGTTCGAGGGCGGCAAGCGCCTCTCCTATGGCGCCCGCGCCATAACCGAGGGCGGATATCAGTCGGTGCCGAAGCTGACCTTCCCGGGCGGCGCGCTGATCGGCTGCTCGGCCGGCTTCGTCAACGTTCCCCGCATCAAGGGCAGCCACAATGCGGTGCTGTCGGGCATGCTGGCGGCCGACAGGATCGCCGAGGCGATCGCCGCCGGCCGCGGCAATGACGAGGTGATCGAGATCGAGAACGAATGGCGCCAGAGCGACATCGGCAAGGACCTGAAGCGGGTGCGCAACGTCAAGCCGCTATGGTCGCGGTTCGGCACGGCGGTCGGCGTGGCGCTCGGCGGCCTCGACATGTGGACGAACCAGCTGTTCGGCTTTTCCTTCTTCGGCACGCTGAAGCATGGCAAGACCGATGCGCAGAGCCTGGAGCCTGCCGCCCGGCATCAGAAGATCGACTATCCGAAGCCGGATGGCGTGCTGACCTTCGACCGCCTGTCCTCGGTGTTCCTGTCGAACACCAATCACGAGGAGGACCAGCCGGTGCATCTGCATGTCAGGGACATGGCGCTGCAGGTCTCGTCGGAGCACGATGTCTTTGCCGGCCCGTCGACGCGCTACTGTCCGGCCGGCGTCTACGAATGGGTGGAGAAGGACGGCAAGGAGACCTACGTCATCAACGCCCAGAACTGCGTCCACTGCAAGACCTGCGACATCAAGGACCCCAACCAGAACATCAACTGGGTCCCACCGCAGGGCGGCGAGGGACCAGTCTATCCGAATATGTGAGGGGTCAGATGCTTGATTCCCGCATCTGATGGCACAACCTTCTCACCGGTCCGGAGAGATCGGCCAGAGCTTTTCCGCTTTTCCTCGAATCGCAAAAACGCTCTATCCTTTTGTTTTTACGCAAGGCCGCACGGAGCAAGCAAAACATCCGCGGACCAACGGCTAAGGTCGAGCGAATGAACCGGTGCAAGTGCTCGACGAAGGAGCCTGAAAGGTTTGGGCTCGATCCGAACCATCAGATGCCGGAACCTCTGGTTTGCATCCTGCCAGACGCGGAACCCGCTCCGGCGGCTATCGTTGGCATCGAGTAGAAATGGACGTGCTCTGGGTTACTCGATCATCGCATCCACGCCGTCTTCGGCGGCGACCGGAATGCCGACGGCGGTGAGATTGTCGTAGGCTTTCGCCAGCACGCGCATGGCAACCTCGATATCGGCGCTGCTAACGCCGTCCAAGGCGTCACAATTGGCGTTGATCGCTGCCTGGAGCGCCGGCTCCTCCATCCGCCGACCCTTCTCCGTCAGCGAAATGATGTATTTGCGCTTGTCGCTGGAATGCCGGCGGCGGGTGACGAGACCTATGGCGAGAAGCGCGCGGACGGCAATGACCATGGCGGGGCCTGCGATGCCGGATTTCTGGGCGAGTTCCACCTGGGTCAACCCATCGCTGTACCAGAGTGTGCGCAGGGCATACCATTGGCCAAGCGTGATGCCGAGCGGGGCGATCCGCGCACCGAGGTCGCGCTGGATCAGCCGGTTGACATGGCGCAGGCTGTTGCCGAAGCTCTGCGACATCGGCAGGATCGACGGCGTCTTGATCTCGGACATGTCCTGCTCCGTGGCCTTGGGCTTGCTATCCGCCATTTTGCTCCTATCGGGCCGTTGGTTTGCCAGATCGCGCTTTTGTCTGGTGCCTAGACTCTATTGCACGCCAAGGCAAGCAAAGCCGCTGGCCGGCACATATTTTAAACCTAAACAAATTGCGCCGACTATCTTGTCGGACGGTCGGAAACGCGCTAGCTTAAAATCGTTCATATATTAACGAACGTCTTTTTGGCTAGGTCGGCGTGCTTCTTCTGTTCCCGTGATGACCACCATTTTCCATGACGGTCCGCGGCAGCAATCGGGCGACGGCTCCCCATCGAGACGACAAGGGGAACGACATCATGAGATCCATCTTCCGCTTCGTGGCATCCGCGGCCGCGGGCCTTGTTCTCAGCGGCACCAGTCTCTACGCCGCCGATCCGATCAAGATCGGCTTCGTCATGTCCTATAGCGGCTGGTTCCAGCCGATCGACGCCAGCACCGTCAACGGCGCGCTGCTGGCGGTAAAGGAAATCAATGCGGCCGGCGGCGTGCTGGGCAGTCAGATCCAGGTCGAGACCTTCGACAACAAGTCCGAGCCGGCACTCGGCGCCGACGGCGCGACCGAGATGGTCAGCAAGGGCGTCAAGGCGATGCTCTTCCCGAGCGACTTCGACTTCGGCGCACCCGGCGCCTTCATCGCCCAGCAGAACAATATCATCGCGCTTTCGGGTGCTTCCGACCCGAAGTTCGGCGTCGCCGGCATCGGTCCCTACGCCTATTCGATTTCGAATGCAGCGCAGGCCCAGGGCGCGCTCCTGGCCGAGTGGGCCTTCCAGAAGCAGGGCTGGAAATCGGCCTATGTCCTGCTGGACAACACCATTTCCTTCACCAAGTCGCTCTGCGGCAGCTTCAGCCAGCGCTGGAAGGAGCTTGCCGGCGACAAGGCCCTCCTCGGCGACGACACCTTCCTGAACAACGACCCGAGCATCGCCGCTCAGGCCACGCGGATCAACAACCTGCCCGCCAAGCCGGACTTCATCGTCGTCTGCTCCTATGCCCCCGGCGGTCCGAGCGCCATTCGCCAGCTACGCGAAGCAGGCTTGAACCAGCCGGTCCTGACCGGCGAGTCCATGGACGGCGACTACTGGGCCGGCACCGTGCCGAACCTCAGCAATTTCTACGTCGCCGACTACGGCTCGGTCTATGGCGACGATCCCGATCCGACCGTCAACGACTTCTTCAAGCGCTACCAGGCCGAATACAAGCAGCGCTCCGACGCCTCCTATTCGTTGCGCGGCTACTCGCTGATCCAGGCTTGGGCAAAGGCGGCGCAGAAGGCAGGCTCCTTCGACGCCGACAAGGTCGCCGCCGTCCTCGACACGTTCAAAGACGAGAAGCTCGTGATCGGCCCGACGACCTACACGCCGGAACTCCACATCGAAACGAGCCGCCCGATGACGATCGTCCAAAGCCAGGGTGGCAAGTTCTCCGCCGTCGGCAAGTTCTCCGCCACGACCGTGCATCTGGATTAGGCTGGACGGCAGGCAATGCAACTCAGCGCAACTGACATCAGCGTGCGTTTTGCCGGCGTCCGTGCCATCGACAAGGTATCGATGGCACTCGACCGCGGCGAAATCCTCGGCCTGATCGGCCCGAACGGCGCCGGCAAGACAACCATGGTCAACGTTCTCAGCGGCTTCCAGAAGCCGCGCGAAGGGAGAGTTGCGATCGAGAGCGTGGACTGCGCCGGCCGCTCGGCCGCCTGGTTCTCACGCCACGGCGTGGTACGGACCTTCCAGGCCGTGCGGCTCTTTAAGGATCTGACCATCAGCGAAAACATCGAGGCCAGCCTCAGCAGCCTTGGCATCAGCCGCTTTCGCGCCCGCCGCAGGGCCGCCGAGATGCTCGACTACATGGGCATCGGCGACAAGGCCGATCGCCGCGGCGGAACGTTGAGCTATGGCGACGAGCGGCGCGTCGGCATCGCCCGCGCCCTGGCGCTCGCCCCGAAATTTCTGCTGCTGGACGAGCCGGCGGCCGGACTGAACATCGGCGAGGCGGAATCGCTCGCCGACCTCATCCGCCGCATCCAGGGCGATTTTTCCTGCGGCGTGCTGCTGATCGAGCACAACATGACTTTGGTCATGACCATCTGCCGGCGCCTGCACGTCATGGCAAGCGGCCGCACCATCGCGACCGGCACCCCGGCCGAGGTGCTGGCCGACCCGCAATTCAAGTCCGCCTATCTCGGCACGGGGGCAGCATGACGGCGACCTCCTCTCCCCTTCTGGCGATCGAGGATCTTTTTGTCCGCTATGGCCGTATTGCCGCCCTTTCGGGCGTCCGGCTCCATGTCGACGAGGGCGAAGTGGTTTCGATCGTCGGACCCAACGGCGCCGGCAAGTCCTCGCTGCTCGGCGCCATCGCCGGTCTCGTCCAGCCGGCCGGTGGAAGCATCACCTTTGCCGGTGAGCCAATCACGCCGCGCGGGCTGGAGCGCACCGTGCGCCGCGGCATCGCGCTGGTCCCGGAGGGACGGCATGTCTTCGGCGGCCTGAGCGTCCTCGAAAACCTGACCCTTGGCGCGACCGTCCGCAGCGACCACAACCAGGTCAAGGCGGAGATAGCCCGCTTCTTCGACATTTTCCCGATCCTCGGCGAACGCCGCAACGAAGCCGCCGGGCGGCTGTCCGGGGGCGAGCAGCAGATGCTCGTCATCGCCCGCGCCCTGCTTGCGAAGCCTCGGCTGCTAATGCTCGACGAACCGTCGCTCGGCCTGGCGCCGAAGGTGACCGATCGGGTCTACGAACTGCTGGCGGAAATCCGCGCTCAGGGCGTCACCATTCTTGTCGTCGAGCAGAACGCACCGCGGGCGCTGAAAGCGGCGGACCGGACCTATGTGCTGAACGGCGGCCGTGTCCGGCTTGCCGGCGCGTCGGCGGCGCTCGCCGCCGATCCGGATTTCGAAGCCGCCTATTTCGGCCTGCGCACGGAGGCGGCACGCTGATGCAGATAATCATCCAGGTTCTGGTCGATGCCTTCAGCCTCGGTGGCCTCTACGCCCTCACCGCACTCGGCATCGGCCTCATCTTCAGCGTGATGCGGCTTGCCAATTTCGCCCATGCGGAATTCGTCACCGTCGCCGCCTACGTGCTCTTTGCACTCTCCGGCCAGCCGATCGTCATCGGCATCGCCGCTTCGGTGCTGGTCACGCTGGCGCTGGCCGTTTTGACCGAGCGGCTCGCCTTCCGGCCGCTGCGCAATGCCGATCCGGCGACCATGCTGATTTCTTCCTTTTCCGTCAGCATGTTTCTGCAGCGGCTTCTCGTGTTCCTGGTCGGCTCGCGCATCAAGACGCTCGATCCCCTGCCGATGCTCGGCCAGGCCGTGACGATCGGCGGTGTGCAGGTCAGTTCCCTGAAGCTCGTCACCATTCTCGCCTGCGCCGTGCTGCTTGCGGCTCTTACCCTGTTTCTCAAGAAGACCCGCTTCGGCCTGCAGATGCGCGCGGCGGCGGAGAACTTCACGATGTCCCGGCTCGTCGGCGTGCGCGCCAATGCCGTCATCGCCGCCGCCTTTGCGCTGAGCGGCGTCCTGGCGGCGGTCGTCGCCTTGCTCTTTGCGGCGCAGACCGGCTTCGTGCAGCCGCGTTTCGGCGTGCAGCTCGTCATCATCGCCTTCGTCGCGACGGTCATCGGCGGCCTCGGCAATCTGCTCGGCGCGGCCGTCGGCGGCTTTCTCGTCGGCGTCGTGTCGATCCTGCTGCAGGCCTTCCTGCCGCCGGAACTCAGGCCCTTCCGCGAGGCCTTCCTGTTTGTCGTGGTCATCCTGGTGTTGCTGGTGCGGCCGCAAGGGCTTTTTCCGGCACGCGGCCTGAAGGAGCGCGTATGATGAACGAGCTGATACGCGATATCCTCCGGCGCATCGGACCGCTGATCGCATTGATCGCATTCGTGCTCCTCATCACCTGGCTTGCCGGCTTTGCCGGCATCGTACTGCAGCGGCGCGTGACCTTCGGCCTCGTCAACCTGGTCGCGGTCGTGGGTCTCTATATCTATATGGGCAATTCCGGATTGCTGAATTTCAGCGCCGTCGGCTTCATGGCAATCGGCGCCTATACGTCCGCGCTGCTGACCATGCTGCCGACGATGAAGCACACCTTCCTGCCCGGCCTGCCGCCTTGGCTGGCGGCGGCGCATGTGCCGCCGCTCGCGGGCGCCTTTGCCGGCGGCGGCGTCGCCGCCATCGTCGCGCTCATCGTCGGCTGGCCGCTGATGCGGCTGACCGGGATTGCGGTCGGCATCGCGACGCTATCGTTGCTGATCATCGTCTATATCGTGCTCGGCAACTGGACGGACGTCACCGGCGGCCAGCAGTCTCTCATGGGCCTCCCGGCCTATGTCGGGCTGTGGACCGCTGGTCTGTTTGCCGCCGGCGCCATCCTCGTCGCCTTCGTCTACCAGGAGACACGTTTCGCCATCGCGCTCAGGGCTGCCCGCGAGAATGAAGTCGCCGCACGCGCCAGCGGCGTGCATGTGCTGCGCGAGCGGCTGACAGCTTTCGTGCTGGCAAGCTTCGTTTCCGGCGTCGGCGGCGCCCTCTTCGGCCATTTTCTCGGCACGCTGAGGGTCGAGAGCTTCTATCTCGACCCGACCTTCCTGTTCATCTCCATGCTTGTGGTCGGCGGAATGCGCAGCCTGACGGGCGCCGTCGTCGGCACGCTGGTGATTTCCGTTCTGACGGAGCTTTTGCGGCTGGCCGAAGCCGGCGTGTCCCTGCCCTTCACCGCGACGACGATCGCGGCTCCCGCGGGGTCGGGCGACGTGATTCTGGCCGCGCTCACACTGCTCATCATCCTCTTCCGGCCGCAGGGCATCACTGCCGGCCGGGAGATTTCCCTTGCCTTTTCAAGGCGCCGGGCCGTCCGAAAGCCCGCACCGCCCGCATCCTAAGAAAAAGAGGACCGGCCATGACCGAAACCGCCAACATTCCGCCCGCGCCGATCGTCGATGCCTCGGCACCGAAAGAGATCGCCGACGGCATCTTTATCATCGAAGATCACCGCATTCCGCTCGTACCCAATATCGGCATCGTCCTCGGCACCCACTCCGCCATGGTGGTCGACAGCGGCATGGGCCGGGCGAACGGCGAAGCGGTGCTTGCCGCCGCCCGAAAGCTGGCCGGCGATCGGAAGCTTTATCTGACCATCACTCATTTTCATCCCGAGCACGGCTATGGCGCGGAGCCTTTCAAGGGGGCAGCCGAGATCGTCTACAATCGGGCGCAGGCTGAAGAACTCGCGGCCAAGGGCGAGGCTTATCTCGGCATGTTCAAAGGCATGGGCCCAGCAGTGGCGGCCGCACTTGAGAACACCAGGCTCGTCGAAGCCGACACGCTCTATGACGGCACCGAACACACGGTCGATCTCGGCGGCCGCACGGTCCTTCTGAAGACCTGGGGCCAGGCGCATACGCAGGCCGATCAGGTCGTCTTCCTGCCGGCGGAAAAAATTCTCTTCACCGGCGATCTTGCCGAGGAAAAGACCTTTCCGATCTTCCCCTGGTTCCCGCCGCACGACATGGACATCGATGCGGGCAATTGGCTGCAGGCCTTGGACGACTGCATCGCCTGGAATCCTTCGGTCGTGGTGCCTGGCCACGGCGATCTCCGCGGCAGCGACATCCTTATCGACGTGCGCGACTATATCCGCGACGTCGGCGCGCGCGTGGCGGCCGCCAGGGCGGCCGGGAGAGACGAAGACGAAATGGTCGAGACGCTCGCGCCCGAGATCAGGGCCAAGCATGCGGACTGGCATTTCCCGGAATGGATCGATTTCGCCATCCGCTATTTTGCCGCGCAGCAGCAGTAGGAGCAAGACAATGCGCACCGTATTGGTCGCCATGCACTATCAGAACGAAGTCCTGCATGCGGCCGGCAAGATCAAGGTCGGCATGGCCGAGGATGCGGACAACCGCAGCGCCGTCGTCGCCAATGCCGGCCGCCTTCTGGGCTTTGCCCGTGACAACGGCATTCCCGTCGTCTCGGTGCGCATCGCCTTTCGTGCCGACCACGCCGACGTCATCCAGAACTGCCCGATCTTTCGCAACGTCGTCGCCGGCAAGGCGATGGTGGACGGCAGCTGGGGGGCCGAATTCCACGAGGGGCTCGAGCCCCTCGCCGGCGAATTCGTCGTCAAGCACAGCCGCGTCAATGCCTTCTACGGCTCGCAGCTCGAAGAGGTTCTCCGCACCTTGAAAGCCGAACGGCTGATCATGGCGGGCGTCGCCACCAACTCGGTCGTCCTCACCTCCGTCGCCTGCGCCGCCGACATGGGCTACGAGGTCATCGTCGTCGCCGACGCCTGCTCCTCCGGCCGCGCCGACCTGCACGAATCGTCGCTGGAAAACATGAAATTGGTGGCAGACGTTATTTCACTAGACCGCCTCATCGAGCTAACCACACGCTAGAACTAACAGGAGCGCATGCTCTCGAACCAGCTCGGACCGCTGTTCGGTAACGGCATATGCCCTAATCCTTTATGACGATATCCAACGCGTTCAAAAACTGGTCGTTTTCCGCGACGGATCCGATACTCACGCGAATGAACCTTGTGTATCCAGTCTGTTTCCAGGGCTTCACGATAACCCCGACCGCCAGAAGCTGCTCCGCGAAGATGGAGGCATCCGTTTCACAGTCGAAGAAAACAAAATTTCCTTTGGATGGCGCGACCTTCAGACCTCTCTTCATCAACGCTGAACTGAGACGTGCCCTTTCCGATATGGCAAGTGCGACCGTTCGCGCGAGATGATCTTCGTCGCCAAGGGCGGCGATGGCAGCAGCCTGAGCTATCGAATTGGTATTGAATGGCGTCCTGACACGGTTCAAAAAATCGCAAAATCCCGCGTTCGAGGTAACCCCGAATCCGATCCTCAGTCCTGCCAGACCATACGCCTTTGAGAAGGTGCGCAGGATAACCCAGCTTTTGTTGCTCGATTTCAGTATGTCCATCGTCGCCGGATAGTCGTCACCAGAGGCGTATTCGGCATAAGCCTCGTCGATAACGAGTAGCGTGTCGTCGTCGATAGCGTCGAGAAATCGTTTGAAGTCATCCTGCCCGAGCCATGATCCGACCGGATTCATGGGATTTGCAAACAACATCATACGCGGTTTGCGATGAGCGGCAGCGATCAATCCAGCAATATCGATCGATAAATCCGGCAGGACTTCGATCCGCTCCACCTTTCCGCCCATAACGGCCGTGTAGTCCTCATGCAGCGGAAACGACGGGTAAAGAGTGGTCACAATATCATTGGGCCGGACTACCGCCTTGCAAATGACTGCAATCAGGTCCTCCGAGCCGTTGCCGAGGATGATACGGGAGGCGTCGATTCCGAAGCGCTCCGACAGTGCTTCGCATAATGCTCTCCCTTTGGGATCGGGGTAAAGGCGGAGCAGATCTTGCAGATCCTGCTGGAACAACAATGCGTTGGGTGATGCGCCGAGCGGGTTTTCGTTCGAAGCAAGTTTGGCGATCACCGCCGGTCGATAGCGCTCGCGCACCTCGTTCAAAGTCAGTCCGGAATTGTAAGGCGGTATCTCGGCGACCTCGTCGCGAATGTGTCTTTTGCTGTCCGACATCGTTTGCCCCTTTCTTCGGTGAGAGAAAGCATAAGAAGGAAAACTTCTTTTGTCGATACATGTATAGACAACACCGATTGGACGTGTTTTGATTGCGAAAAACAAGGGGATCACAATGGCAAAAGCAATGTTCGATCTTTCAGGTAAGGTGGCGGTGGTGACCGGCGCCAGTCGCGGATTGGGGCAGTGGATCGCCGTTTCGCTTGCGGAGGCGGGTGCCGACCTTTGCATCACTGCCCGCGACGAAAAATCCTTGGCCGATACGAAGCAAAAGATCGAGGCCGTCGGCCGGTCTTGCGTAACGAGCGCCCAGGACGTGACAGACGTTTCCTCCATTGACGCAACGCTGGCGAGGTTCGCGACCATCAGCGGTGCGATCGATATTTTGGTCAACAACGCCGGCTACGAGGAAGTTTCGCCATCCTTCGACGTCGATGAACAGCTCTGGGATAGAATTATCGGCACCAATCTCAAGGGAGCTTTCTTTTGGTCGCAGGCGGCGGCCCGGACGATGGCAACGCAGCCGGAAGGCGGTAGCATCATCAACCTGTGCTCGCTGACCTCCTATGTCGGCATTCCAACCGCCGTTCCTTATGGTTCTTCGAAATCCGGTTTGCTCGGCATGACCAGGGCGCTTTCGGCGGAATGGGCGCAATACGGAATCCGGGTCAACGCAGTCGCGCCAGGCTATTTTCGCACAACGATGACAGAGGGCTTTTACCAGGACGAGGACTGGGCAGCGAAAATGCTCGACAAGATTCCCCAGAAGAGATTTGGCAGGGAATCCGACATCGGCGGTGCGGTTGTCTTTTTGGCAAGCAGCGCGTCTGGCTATATTACCGGTCAATGCCTTCCAGTCGACGGTGGCTTCCTGGCTTCCATCTGAAAAAAGCAAATGAGGCTTGACAGGGTGGGTTTGATGTTATTGTCTATAGATGTATAGACATCTATAGACAAATAAAAAACGGGAACGAAGTCGTAGACTTCCTGGGATCTAGCCGGATAACCATCCGGTATCCTCGATGCAAATAGTCTGCAGGGACATGCGTTGGCGAGCAGGAACTGTACCGCCTCCCGGCATCCCTTGCAGGAAAGATGGATCGTTGCGCGGCAAACGCGACGACGGTTGCGGCTATCTGCGCCTTTGCGCACCAACAGGGATGTGAGCAATGACCAATGTCACCTTTCATGAATATTCCAGGCTCGGACCGGACGAAAAGGCCGCGCTGCTGAGACGATCGGAAACGGACATTTCCGGCTTCATGGAGAAGGTGGCGCCGATCCTGGACGCCGTGCGCACGGAAGGTGATCGTGCTGTCGCCCGTTTCGGCCGCGAGCTCGACAAGGCTGATGTCACGGAAGCGACCCTGAAGGTGACAGAAAGTGAATTCGACGAGGCGTTCAAGCTCGTCAGCGAGGACGTCATCGAAGCCATCACCTTCGGGATTGACAATATCCGTCGCTTTCACGAGGAGCAGAAGCCCGAGGCGATGTGGCTGAAGGAAATCAAGCCGGGCGCTTTCGCGGGCGACCGTTTCACACCGATCAAGTCGGTGGCGCTCTACGTCCCGCGCGGCAAGGGATCCTTTCCCTCGGTCACGATGATGACCTCGGTGCCAGCCGTGGTCGCAGGGGTTCCCAATCTCGCGATTGTCACACCCCCTGCCCCGGATGGTCGCGTCGATGCGGCAACACTCGTGGCGGCACGTCTGGCCGGTGTCGAAACTGTCTATAAGGTTGGCGGCGCGCAGGCCGTTGCGGCCGTCGCCTATGGAACGGAAACGATCAAGCCGGCCCTGAAGATTGTCGGGCCCGGAAGCCCCTGGGTCGTCGCGGCGAAACGCAGTCTGGCCGGTATCATCGATACCGGCCTTCCCGCTGGTCCCTCTGAAGCCATGATCTTTGCCGACGACACCGTCCATGGCGGGCTGGCAGCCCTTGATCTGCTGATCGAGGCCGAACACGGGCCGGACTCTTCCGCATACCTTGTCACCCACAGCCGGCGGGTAGCAGAAGAGGCCCTTGCCGCACTGCCCGAGCATTGGTCGCGGATGACCGAACAGCGAGTCCAGTTCTCAAGCGCCGTCCTTTCCGGCAAATCGGGCGGCATCGTGCTGACGTCGTCGATCAAGGAAAGCTACGACTTCGTCAACGCCTATGCGCCGGAGCATCTCGAAATCCTGTCGCAGGATGCCTTTGCTCATCTCGGCCACATCACCGAGGCCGCCGAAATTCTCCTGGGACCTTATACGCCCGTCAGTATTGCCAACTTCTGCCTTGGCCCGAATGCGGTCCTGCCGACCAGCCGTTGGGCACGCACCTATGGTCCATTGTCGGTCACCGATTTCGTCAAGCGTAGTTCGATCGGATATGTGACGGCGCCGGCCTATCCTGAGTTTGCCAAGCGCGCTCACAAGCTGGCGGAGTACGAAGGTTTCTCGTCGCATGCCCATGCCGTCTCCGCGGTGCGAGATGCCTATCTTCCGAAACGGAGTTGAACCAATGAGGGCCGTGCGGCTTTACGATGCTCTCGACCTTAGGGTCGAGGACATCGAAACTCCAGGCCCGCCGCCGACGGGCTACGTGACGATCGATGTTCGCGCGGCGGGAATCTGCGGCTCGGACGTTCACAACTTCCGGACCGGTCAGTGGATCAGCAGGCGCCCGTCGACAGCCGGCCACGAGTTCTGTGGCCGTGTTTCCGCTGTCGGCGCCGGTGTCGAGAATCTCGCGATCGGCGATCTCGTCGCAGCCGACTCTCGTTTCTACTGTGGTCAGTGCGACGCCTGCACATCCGGGCGCACCAATGTCTGTGAACATCTGGGTTTCGTTGGCGAGGTCTGCGACGGTGGCTTTGCGGAACGGACGAACCTGCCTGCCCGTCTGGTATTCAAGCACGAGCCTTCGCTGGAGCCGGCAGTCGCGGCGATGGCCGAACCTCTGGCCGTCGCGCTTCATGCTGTCCGCCGACTTCGTCCGCCGCCTGGCGAGCCGATCCTTCTTATCGGTTGCGGAACGATCGGTGGCCTCTGCGGGCTGTTGCTTGCGCACCTTCATGATGGGAAATTGATGTTCTCCGACCTCAACGCCGATCGCGCCGCGATGGTTGCCGGGATTTGCGGCGGTTCGGCAATAGAGCTGGACAAGGCGGCTCTCGGCGGGACGCGTTTTCGCTATGCGGTGGACGCTACCGGGAGCACGAAAGCCATCGCAAAAGGACTAGAACTCCTTGACGGTGGCGGCGCCTTCGCTCTCGTGGGTATCAGCCACGAAAAAATCCATCTCGACCCGAACGTGCTTGTCGAGCGGGAAATCGCCTTGCTTGGCTGCCACGCTTTCGAAAGCGAATTCGCCGACGCTATCGCGCTATTGCCAAAGCTGCAGTCCTCACTGCTGCAGTTTAGCGAGGTGCTGACTTCGCTGGATGAGGTTCCTGACGCCTATCGCCGCTTGATGGACGGTCGTTCAAGCAAACTGAAAACGATCATCCGGATAGCCGATTGATCAAGCACACGCCTCGGCGTGAGACGGAGAAGGAATTGCCCGGTCTTTCGAATACCGCGCTGCCACTTTACGAGAAGATCAAGGACTTCGTCCTCGACAACATCGGAAATGGCAATTGGCCGCAGAACGAGAAGGTCCCGTCTGAGCACGAGTTGATGGCAACGCTCGGCGTCTCTCGAATGACGGTCCACCGCGCGCTTCGTGAATTGACGGCCGAAGGCCACCTGCGCCGTGTCCAGGGGGTCGGCACATTCGTTTCTCCTCCCAAGGCGCAGTCAACCCTGATTGAGATCAGCAACATCGTCAGCGAGATCAAGGCGCGCGGGAGCAGGTATCGCGCGGAGGTGATCACTCTGGAACGGATAAAGCGGCCCGATCAAGCTCTTCTCGCCTCCTTCGAATTCAAAAAGGCGCAACCCGTAGAGCATTCGCTGATCGTTCACTACGAAAACGACGTACCGGTCCAGCTGGAGGAGCGTTACGTTAATCCGGAACTGGTCAAGAACTATCTCGACCAGGATTTCACGTCGGCCGCGACATATGACTACCTGCAGCACAGCACCCCCTTGACCGAGGTAGAACACCTGATCAGCGCCGTTCCCGCCACCGAACGCCATGCTCGGCTTTTGCACATTCGCGAGCATGACAGTTGTCTGGTCCTCAACCGCAAGACCTGGACGGGCCAAACGGTGGCAACCGTCAATACCTTCACCTATGTCGGCAGCCGCTACACGCTTGGAAGCAGGTATCTGCCGCCGGCAAAATAACAAGCCTGGATTGGATCAAACGATGGCCCAACAAAATAGTCGGACGGCAGCGATCCGCGAATATGCCAAGCGGCGTGACGGCAGCGCCGAAGCGTTGCTGACCGATCTCTTGCGGGATCTCTTTCAGGTCGACGCCCGCCATTTGGCGATCAACCACGACCAGTACAGTCTCAACTCGCTGAACGGCTTCTTCGAGGCCGGCGGAAAGCCGTACTTCTTCAAGTTCCACCAGGAGGAAAACGAGGAGGAAATGAGCGGCGAATATTATCGGGCGGATATTCTTGCCAAGGCCGGTCTTCCTGTCGACCAGCCGGTTATGATGTCGACACTTCCTGGCGAACAGATCCTCGTCTACCGCCGCAGGACAGATCCACGCTTCTCAGACGTTCTGCGGGAACTCGACGGGCTCGGAGATCAATCGGCAATCACTCAGGCCGTGGAAGCAGAACGCCGCCTCAACGAGGCAGTGCTGGCCGTATATTTGAAGACGCTTCACCCCGTCACGCCCGAACAGGTCATGCGCGAGCCGGTTCATAGGCTGTTTTACGACCGGCTCGTGACCGCGCCGCAGGGATCCTATCCCGGCGGCCGCCTCGCAAGCTACTACGTCGGCAAGGACTTCCAGTTTCCCGGAGCGGCCCTTTCCTGGGATGAGCTTTCTCGCGCCCGTTTCGTCATCAACGGCATCGAATACCGTGAAACGCTCGGCCAGTTATTCGACGCCTCCCATGAGCGGCTAGCCCCGGCACGGCTTGCCGATGGCGGCGGCGTAACGGCGCATGGAGATGCGCACAATGCCAACGTCTGGTTTGAACGGCAGCCCAATGGCGCCACTCTTTCCTTCTTCGATCCGGCATTTGCGGGCGAGCACATCCCCACCCTTCTTGCCGAAGTCAAGACCACGTTCCACAATATGCTTGCGCATCCGTACTGGCTTTATGATCCCGGCCTTGCCGAACAGACCTTCGACGCGACAGCGAGCTTCGAGGACGGACGTCTCCTTGTGGATTTCGACTGGACGCTGAGCCCGGTCCGCGCGGCGCTCCTCGAGACGAAAGCACAGTCGATGTGGAAGCCGCTATTGGCAGCTCTCAAGCAAAAGAGCCTGCTCCCGGCGGACTGGCGGCGGGTCGTTCGCCTTGGACTTTTCCTGTGCCCGACACTCGTCATGAACCTCAGAGCAGGTGCTGCAAACCATAATCCAACCTCGTCGCTGATCGGCCTGTCGATCTCGACGATGGTTGGTTCTGAACCGGTTTCGGGAGCGGATCTGATGACCCGGTTCCTCGACGCCATTGATCCCGACAGGTGAGACTATGACGGTCGTCAATATCGATGATCTGCGAGAAGCAGCCAGCCGGCGATTGCCGAAGCTGTTCTTCGACTATATCGATGGTGGCTCGTTCGCCGAGGAGACCTATCGGCGAAACCGGGAGGATTTTTCGCAACTCTCATTGCGCCAGACAGTCCTTGCCGACAGTGCGGAGCCGGATCTTTCCACCGATTATCTCGGTCATCGCCATGCACTTCCCTTCATGCTCGGCCCGGTCGGCTTCCTCGGCCTCTACTCCCGAAACGGCGAACAAAAGGCGGCACGGGCTGCCGATGCCGCACGCATTCCCTTCGCCCTTTCGACTTTTTCGATCGCCTCACTGGCGGACGTGCGTCGGGCGTCGAGCGGGATCCTGCACTTCCAGCTCTATGTCCTCGACGATCACGAGCTCGCAGAGCAATTTTTGCGCGCGGCGGAGGATGCCGGCGCGGAAGCGCTCTATGTGACCGTAGACACAGCGATCACCGCTATTCGCGAACGGGATGTGCGAAACGGTTTCCGATCGCTGACGCGCGTCTCGCCGCGCCTCTTCGCCAGCTTATGCGGGAAGCCAGCCTGGTTGTTCGACATCGCCCAAGGCGGGATGCCATCCGTAAAGGCGGTCGAGCATCGCCCGGATTTCGGATCCGGAGCACTCGAACAGGCCGCCAATCTCTCCCGACGTATCGACAAACGCCTGGCCTGGCGCGATATCGCCCGTCTTCGCGATCGCTGGAAACGGAAGCTCGTCATCAAGGGCATCCTGTCCCCGGACGACGCCGAAAAGGCGAAGGCAATCGGTGTCGACGGTGCGGTGATCTCAAACCACGGCGGCCGGCAACTGGATGGCGCGACGAGCACCATATCCGCACTGCCCGGGATACGGGCAGCGGTTGGACCCGACTTCACATTGATGCTGGATAGCGGGATCCGAAGGGGAAGCGATATCATCAAGGCGCTTGGATCCGGTGCTGACGGCATCATGCTGGGACGTGCGTATACTTACGGTCTCGCAGCGGCAGGCCAGTCGGGAGTGGCTCAGGCTATCGAGATCCTTCGCCAAGAAATCTCGATCACCTTGACGCTCATGGGGTGCGGATCGATCGACGAACTCAAAAGCAAAGGCCCGCACTTTGTCTTGAAAACGAAACCGTCAGCGTGAGAGGAGATCGCCCACGAAACACTCTAACCTGTATGGATACGCCCACCATAGAGCTTGATGTTCGGGCGTGAAACTTGAAATGATGCAACGCTAAACCATTCGCTGAACTATCAAAAAGAGGGGTTCCAATGAACTACAAATCCATCAGCAAGCAGTTTTCCCGCGCAGCACTCGCACTCGGTATCGTCGGCATCCTCGCCGCGACCCAGGCAAACGCGCAGGACCAGATCCCGTCGAAGCCCGAGGCAGGCGCCTTCAAGATCGGCATCGAGCCTTGGCTCGGCTATGGCCAGTGGCATGTCGCCGCGGACAAGGGCCTCTTCAAGAAGGTCGGTCTCGACGACGTACAGATTGTCAACTTTAGCGAAGACAAGGACATCAACGCAGCCCTTGCCAGTGGCCAGCTTGATGCGGCCAATATCGCCACGCACACGGCCATGGGCATGGTTGCCGCCGGTTTGCCCGTGAAGATCGTCTCCCTCCTCGATTTCAGCCTGAAGGCTGACGCAATCCTCGCAGGCCCCGACGTCAAGAGCGTCGCCGATCTGAAAGGCAAGAACATCGCCTTCGAGGAAGGAACGACCAGCGACATTCTGCTGAACTACGCCCTTGCCAGCAACGGCATGACCATCAACGACATCGTCAAGGTCCCGATGCCGGCAGCGGACGCCGGCACGGCACTGATCGCCGGTCGTGTTCCGATCGCAGTCACCTACGAGCCCTACATTTCCACAGCGCTTGCTCAGAACAAAGACATCAAGCTGCTATTTGAAGCCGGCAAGGATCCGGGTCTCGTATCCGACGTTCTGGTCGTCCGCGAAGATGTCCTGAAACAGAAGCCGGGGCAGGTCCTGGCCATGATCAAAGCCTGGGACGCGGCCCTTGCCGACTATAAGGCCAACACGGATGCAGACCGCGCCGTCATCGCCAAGGCAGTCGGCGCCACGCCGGATGATCTGAAGACGGCATTCGATGGCGTTCAGTACTATAGTTCCGCGGAAGCCTCCAAGGCTTTCGATGGCGATTTCAAGACCAAGACCTTCGCCGATGTACTGAAGGCGGCCAAGCAGGCCGGCCTCGTTACCCAGGATGTTTCCGCCGACAGCATGATCGACGCATCCTTCGTCAACGCCGCCAACAAGTGACCTCAGGCTCCAATGGGACTGTAATGTCTAGCTCCGAACTGTCTTCAACACCAAAACAAGGACCCCGCGCGCGTTCGCGCGCGGGTGTCGGCAGGCCACCAAGTGCCTTTCGCATCGGTGATCCGATAAGCGGCCAGGCTTTCTTCCTCATCGCTGTCGCGGTCTTCCTGGTTCTGTTTGCGATTTGGTGGCTTTCCACCGCCACCGGCTGGGTGAAGCCGATCTTCCTGCCCTCCCCCGCAGCCGTGTGGACGAAAATGGTCGAGCTTGCCATGGACGGAACGCTGTGGACGGATGCTGCGATCAGCATCTATCGCATGCTTGTCGGCTTTCTCATCGCATCTGCGTTGGCGATCCCGATCGGTATCATGATCGGCTGTTTCAAGACCTGGGAAGCAGCGATCGAGCCTTTCGTCGACTTTGTTCGCTATATGCCGGTTGTGGCATTCGTACCCCTGACCATTTTATGGGCCGGAACGAGCGACGTACAGAAATTCGTCATCATCTTCATCGGGACCTTCTTCCAGCAGGTGCTGATGGTGATGGATAGCGTCAAGCGCGTCCCATCCGATTTCGTTGGTCTCGGTCGCACGCTTGGCATGTCGGAAACCAGGATCCTCCACCGCATCGTGCTGCCGTCCGCACTCCCTGGAATATGGGACACGTTGCGCATCAGTCTCGGCTGGGCCTGGACCTGGCTCGTACTTGCCGAGCTCGTGGCAGCGACCTCGGGTCTGGGCTATCGCATCGTCGTGTCACAGCGTTATTTTCAGACGCAGACGATCATCGGATACATCCTGCTCCTCGGCTTGCTTGGTCTGATCACCGACCAGAGCATGAAGGCCCTTGAGCGCGTCTTCTTCCGCTATGCTTCGAGGCATTGACATGAGTGAACCCAAACTCAAAATCGAGGGCCTCAACAAATGGTACGGCGGCAGGAAGAGCCGTGTCCACGCGCTGAGCAACATCGATCTGGAACTTGCGGACAACGAGTTCGTCTCACTCGTCGGGGCATCGGGCTGCGGCAAGAGCACGTTGCTATCGATCGTCGCCGGCCTGCAGGGTTTTGACAACGGCGTACTGCTGACGGACGGCGCACCGATCGTCGGCCCCGGACTCGATCGCGGCGTGGTGTTCCAGTCCTATACCCTATTGCCTTGGTTGACGGCTCAGCAAAATGTCGAGTTCGCGCTTCAGGCTGCAGGGCTTCCGACGGCTGAATGCCGTGATGTCGCCCGCCACCACATCGAGCTCGTCAAACTGACCAAGTTCGCCGATGCGTTTCCGTCGCAACTGTCCGGCGGCATGAAGCAGCGCGTCGCGATTGCGCGCGCTCTGTCCTACCGCCCGAAAATGCTGCTGATGGACGAACCGTTCGGTGCGCTCGACGCCCTGACGCGTCATCAGATGCAGGAACTCCTGACGCAGATCTGGGAAGAGCACCGGCTGACTGTTCTCTTCGTCACCCACGACGTCGAAGAAGCCGTCTATCTTTCGGATCGCATCGTAGCAATGAGCATCAATCCGGGCCGCATCAATGCGACCTTTCATGTTGGGCTCGCTCGGCCGCGCAACCAGGATATGATCGCGACCGCAGAGTTCATAGCTCTTCAGAAAGAGGTTCTCGCGGCCATACGCGCCGGATCGCAGGGCGAAATGGAACATTGATCGGCTCACGGCGGCACCGGACCGCGTGTGCCGCCTTCCAGGGTCCGAAGTCCTGATATTCAGCTGAACCTCGAAAGCAGATTCCGCATGATGCGTCCGACGTCGTTGTCCTGGCCCGCTTCAGGCAGTGCGCCGATCCAGGCCACCGACGACACCGAGAAGACGATTCCGCCGCCGTCGTGCCGATAGACCGTCATGTCAGCGCGGCGTAGGGAATTACGCTCCGCCTCCCCGCCAGCGATCCAAAGGTCAGGTCGGACCTGGAAACTGTCGTCAAAATCATCGGCGACGGCGAGCCTGACGAGGGTGTCGGGTGTTTCTTCCGATTGAAGGACGGCATCGATCTCATAGCCTGCGGCGGCGCCGAGAACACGGCCCTCGCTTCCTATGGCTTCCGATCCGACCCCCTCGAAAAGCCACGCATATTCGCCGGAATAACTCTGTTCCAGGCGGCGATAGGGCCGAGAGCGTCCGAAGCTCATGATCACGTAGGTAACCCCGACAAGCGCCTGCGGATGATTAAGACCGCGGTCCTCCCAATTGCCGCCCGGTTCTCCGGTGAACGAAAGATGGCTCTCACCCGGCCGACCTGCCCAGATATCGTTCTTTCCCCGTCGCAATTCCATCAGATCGTCCTGAAATGCAACAACCCAATAGAAACCGTTTCCGCCGAGATAGGCGAGGCTGCCGCCAGAGCCCAGATAATCCTTGAGGCCGCTCATCATCCGTGAGGACCAATATTCCGGGTGGCTGCCCGTCATAAGCATTCGGTATGGGACAAGCGCGTTTTTGCCCTCCCGATCGAGGTCATGGTCCGTTAAAATATCGACGTCGATTGCGCTGCGAGCGAGAAATTTCAGAAGCTCGAGATCTACGGATAGAAGATGCGGCGAGTCGGAAAGCGGATAGTGATAGTCTTCGCGCAATGTCGCCCGCGGGCGGCGGCTACTCGTCAGACTGACACCGCTCAAATCGCCATGAACATCATAAAGGCTCAGGAAGTTATTATCGATCGCGAAGCGGTGAGCCCTATCGGTGCCATGCCAGGGATATCGTTGCGGAGGCAATTGCTCGTCGGCGTAGGCGAGATAGGTCGCCGTCGGCAAGAGAAGAGCAACAGAAGCTTTCGGAACCGCCGGACGGACGAAGAATGGAATTTTCTCGACGCCAACTCGCGTTTCAATGGCAACGGCGTATATGCCGGATCTACTGCCTGGGGGCACCGCAATCCTGAGATCAGGCTGCCAATGGAATCCGCCAAAGTCATCGTCATGAAGATGAATGGCATCGAATTGATCCGGAGCAAGCCGTGGGTCGTGAACCTCGCCATTGAACCGGGGCGAGGCTACGCTGAACGTAGGGGCGTTGCGAATGGCAAGCGCCGGTCCCTGACCGCCGATGGGGACAAGTTCTCCGATATTTCCTTGTGCCGGAAAGCGCCATTCGAAACTGGAATTCACCGACTGGAAAAATATCCGGCCGATCCGTGCGTTGAGTGTCGCACAAAGGTGGGTTGGTTCAGCTCCGATAAAAACCCGGTCCGGCTTTGCAACGCCGCCCAGGGTGAGTTCAAACGCTTTACCAGTTGCCGGCTCGACGATGCTGACCCTTGCGACGTCGGGCCCGACCAAAACCGATAGCCGATACCAACGCTCGTTTCGCGCACGCATCATGCTCTCCCCGTTAACATGAATGTCTCCGGAACTATCGATCGTTAGGCTGAACCCGGACCAGGTGATGACGGGCTTCGTATCAGCGTTGCGCGTGAAAAGAACCTCAACGGCGAACTCGCATGTCGGGCCGTCCAAAACTATCGGAAGTTCGATCCAGGATCCGAGATCGTAGGCCCGTTCTTGAAATGCGTCGGACAATCTCTCCAGGGGCCAAACCAGGCTTTCAGCCTGATCTCTATCCAGCTCCATAACTGAAACTCGGGCACCAGGGTCGCAGCATGATATGAACGCTTCGATATTGCTGCCTGCCTTCACGCTCCATGGCTCGACGAAGCCGACGGCAGCCATTGCGGAGTGGTCCAACTTTCTTCGCATGCATCACTCTTTTCCGCTTCCGTTCGGGCGATTTCGACAATACCGCCGTCGTGATTTGTTACTCAACGCGATCAGATGTCCATGGGTCACAGGTGGAACGGCTATGTCGACGCAGATTTGCTTTCCTGCGCCGCTTCGATAACAAGACCAAGCTTGTTGGCCACCTGTTCCGTGCCGGCTGGCCTGTCGGTCGGCAGGGTGAATGAGAACCTTTCGCGACTGGCCATTGGCTCGATACGACCGGAGCGGCGGCCGTCACCGTCCAAGATCTGCTTCCTCCAGGGTTTTCAGAGGGACAGGTAGCCGAAAACCGCGCGGTTGACGCGCTCAAGCAGTGCCGTGCTGTCTGTCTCGCCGCGCCTTCCGGCGGCATCGACCATCCCCCGGATGATCGCGATCAGATCGCCCACCGCTTCGGCGGCGCGAGCCGCAGGCGGCAGATCATCGGCAGTGAGGCAGCGCCGGAATAGCCCGTCCATCTCGTCCCCCATCTTTTCGACAGCCGCATCCGGCGGAAGGCGTGCCTCTTCCACATCGAGCAGTCGCGCCAAAACCGGGCGCCGCAACTGATTGGCAACGGCTGCGGCAACCATTCGGCCGAGGCAATCACGCCCGATCGCACCTGCGGCCGCACCTTCCACATCCCTCAGGGCCTGTTCCATTTCTCGCACGATCAAGGCACGCGTGATCGAATCCTTGTTCGGAAAATACTGATAGAGCGAGCCGATGCTAACCCCTGCAAGTTCGGCGACCCTGTTGGTCGTATAACCCTCGAAGCCCGCATCCTCCAGAATGCGAGCAGAAGCTTCCAGAATGGCCGAAACGGTTTCGGCGGAGCGCCTCTGACCCGGCTGTTTCCGGGGTTTTAGGGGATCGGCAGCAGCTTTGCTTTTCATGGGTGAATGCGAGTAGCCAAAGTGAGCTTTTACTCACATCATAAAGCCATCGATATTCGTTTTCAACAGGCACTCCGATGACTGACCTCGAACTTCTTCTTGCCCCCGTGACAGATGCGGTTGAAGCCGCTGGCAGAACCCTGCAAAAACGGTTCTCGACCGCCTCCCGTCCCGGCGACATGGCGACGCTTCTTAGCGAAATCAATGCGAACGACGCAGCCGTCACGGACGGTTTGCGCAGATCTCTTCTGGCACTCCTGCCCGGTTCGAGCTGGATCGATGACGAAGAGGAGGGCGGGCCGCTGCCGCAGGGCGACTGGTGGGTCACCGATCCTGCAGAAGGCAATGTCAATCATGTTCACGGCCGTCCACAATGGGGCGTCTCCGCGACGCTGGTGCGAGACGGCGAGCCCGCCCTGACCGTCGTCCGCCTGCCGATGACCAATGAGACATTCACAGCCACACTGGATGGCGGAGCGCGGTTGAACGGCACTCCGCTGTCCACCTCCAGGAAAACCGAGCTCGGCGCTGCGATCGTCGTCACCGGTCAAGGCAAGCCTGGTGAAGATGGTGATATCTACAGGCGCGTCGGACAGGCCGTGACCGCGATGCTGAATGCCGCCCTGCTGGTCCGCATGTCGGTGCCATCGACGTTGGAACTGGTAGAAGTCGCGGCCGGCCGCCTGGATGGCTTCTGGCAATACAGCCAGGTGCGGTCGGGACTTGTCGGCGGCGCCTTGCTTGTTCGGGAGGCAGGCGGCGTCGTGACCGACATGAGTGGCAGCCCGTGGACACTTGCCAGCACGGGTTTCATTGCCGCCTCGCCCGGCATCCATAGCGACATCGTCCGAACGCTTTCCCCGATTGCCTGATCGAATTTCTCGATCAATTTACCTGGAGATCCATATGACTAGACTTGCAATCCTCGGCGCAGGCCGGGTTTCGACCGTGCTTGCCGCCAAGCTTGCCGCTAACGGACATATCGTAACGATCGGCGTCCGCGACCCGTCGCGAACAAAAGACAACTGGAAAGGGCCGGAGCTTCGGATCTGTGCCATGGCGGAGGCCGTCGAAGACGCCGACATCGTCGTCAACGCCCTGCCGGGCGATACGAGCCTCAACGTGCTTTCTGGCCTGAGCGGACACCTGTCGGGCCGAATTCTCATGGACGTTGCCAATGCAACAAAACGCGGGCCTGACGGAATGCCAGCCGGACTTCTTTATCCGGACACCAGCCTTGCGGAAGAATTGCAACGGGCACTACCGCAGACGCGCGTGGTAAAGACGCTCAACACCATGCTTTCTACGATCATGGCGGCCCCGGACGTCCTTGCACAGACGCCGACTGTCTTCCTCTCGGGCGATGATGCGACAGCCAAGCAGACCGTCAGGGCGTTGCTTCTCGATCTTGGCTGGGCCGACGATTGGATCGACGATCTGGGACCGCTCGCGAGTGCGCGCGGCACGGAAGCATTCGTGCTGATCGTCCCATTCGTGCTCAAAGCGAAGGGCTTCGCGCCGTTCGCCCTGACCATGGCACGGTGAGTTTCCGGCCCCGCCGGGTATCTATAGGCAGAGGACGTTCCATTGTGGCACCCTCCTCGCCTGCCGTTCGAAAGTCGGACTATATACCCGCCCTACTCTTCCCGTCAGCGTCGCCTGGCGGGAAGATGGTGCAGCAGCGAGCGGCACGCCTGCATGATGTGGTCCGTCAGGAACGCGGCCGCCTGTTCCACATCGCCGGTCTTGCAGATCGCCAGCAATTCGCGATGCTCGCGATCGGCCGTCTCCTTGCCGTGCGACAGAGTGAGCTGTACCCGCAAATAGCGCTCGAGCCGGTCGTTGACCGAGCGGATCGTGCTGACGAGATAGGGTCTCTGCGCGTCCTCATAGAGGCAGCTGTGAAATTGCCAGTTGAGCTCCGACCAGCGCGC
>NZ_JBNWDS010000024.1:0-50783 GCF_053521765.1 Rhizobium sp. A37_96
ATCGAGGGTGCGGGTCATGCCTATTCGGAGCCGGGAATCCTGGACCAATTGATCCGCGCGACCGACAAGTTTGCAGGGAAAGTATAAGGCCGGGCAAGGGGCCCCCCCCCCACCCCCACACCCCCCCCCCGGGGGGGGCGCCCCCCGGCCCCCGCCCCCCAATCCCCCACGCATGAATGGAGTTCAATCATGAGTAAAGCCTTTTGGCCTGATGGAAGCCGTCTCGTCATTTCCATCTCGATGCAAATGGAAGCAGGCGGCGAAGCGCCCTACGGGCCGGGCGGACCCTTTTCCGGCTTCATCGACATGGACCCGACCTATCCGGACTTTCCGACCAAGTCCTGGTACAAATACGGCTACCGCGAGGGCATCCAGCGCATGCTGGATCTCTGGGACCGGCTTGGCATCAAGGTGACGTCGCACATGGTCGGCTCGGCCGTCGATCGCGCGCCCGAGGTCGCCAAGGAGATTGTCGATCGCGGTCACGAAGCGGCTGCCCACGGCCGCGACTGGGTGCAGCAATACGACCTGGACTACGAAGCCGAAAAGAAGTTCATCCAGGACAATATCGACAGCGTGAAACGCGCAACGGGCCAGGTGCCGATCGGCTACAACGGGGCAGCCATGCGTGGTACGATCAACACGCTGAAGATCCTGCAGGAGCTCGGCTTCAAGTATTTCATCGACGACGTCAGCCGGGACGAACCCTTTCTCATCAAGGTGCGCGACAAGGACATGGCGATCGTTCCCTATTCGCTGAACCTCAACGACATCATCCAGTTCGAGGCCTACAAGTTTTCGACCGGCGAGTACGAACAGCAGTTGAAGGACGAGTTCGACCAGCTTTACGAGGAGGGTGCAACGCGCCGGCGCATGATGGCGATCTCCACACATGACCGCATCCAGGGCCGCCCCTATCGCGTCCGCTCGCTCGCGCGCTTCCTGGAATATGCGAGCAAGCACAAAGGCGTGACCTTCCTGCGCAAGGATGAAATCGCCGACATCATCTATTCCGATCCGGAGCCGCTGCGCGACATCAACGAGCACGACGCCTGGGCGGAATGGGAACGCAAGAACGGCAAGCAGAAGATCGCCCCGATCGTCTGATGCACAAGCGGGGCCGGCGCAGGCCGGCCCTCATGAACCCGGGAATCCATCATGAGTTACGACCTAGCAATCATCGGCGGTGGTATCGTCGGCCTGGCGACGGCGCTGGAGGTCAGCACCCGCTATCCCGGTCTCTCGATCGTCATCCTCGAGCGCGAACGCGATGTCGCCCTGCACCAGACCGGCCGCAACAGCGGCGTCATTCACGCCGGCGTCTACTATCAGCCGGGCAGCCTGAAGGCGCGCTTCTGCAAGGAGGGCGTCGAGGCGACGATCCGCTTCTGCCGCGACCATGGCCTGCCTTACGAGCAGTGCGGCAAGATGCTTGTGGCGACACAGGCATCCGAGCTCGACCGCATGGCCGCCCTGCACGAGCGCTGCATCGCCAACGGCCTGCCGGTCGAGCGTCTCGATGCCGCCGAACTGCGCCGGCGCGAGCCGCATATCCACGGCGTCGGCGCTCTCTTCGTCTCGACGACGGGCATCGTCGATTACGGCCTCGTCGCGCGCACCATGGCGACGCTGCTGAAGGAACGCGGTGTCGAGATCATCACCGGCGCCACCGTCGACCGCATCGGCGAGGAGCCATCCGGCGTGACGATCGGCGCCGGCCAGCACGAGATCAAGGCGAAAAACATGATCGCCTGCGCCGGCATCATGGCCGATCGCATCGCCCGGCTCGGCGGCCTCGATCTCGATTTTCGGATCGTGCCCTTCCGCGGCGAATATTACCGGCTCGGCGCCGACAAGAACGATATCGTCAGCCATCTGATCTATCCGATCCCCGACCCGGCCCTGCCCTTCCTCGGCGTCCACCTGACGAAGATGATCGGCGGCTACGTGACCGTCGGCCCGAACGCCGTTCTGGCCTTCGCCCGGGACGGCTACCGCTTCGGCGACGTCAGCCTGCGCGACCTTGCAGAGATGATCGCCTATCCCGGCTTCCGCAGGGTGATCCGCGCCAACATGCGCTCCGGCCTTTCGGAGATGTGGAATTCGCTGAACAGGCGCGGCTATCTCGCGCTCTGCCAACGCTATTGCCCGGAGCTGACGCTGAAGGACCTGCAACCCTATCGCCCCGGCATCCGCGCCCAGGCCGTCCTTGCCGACGGTACGCTCGTGCACGATTTCCTCATTCGCGAAACCGCCCGCAGCATTCATGTCTGCAACGCCCCCTCGCCCGCCGCCACTTCGGCGATCCCCATCGGCCGTGACCTCGTCAACCGGGCCGCGGCGCGGTTCGGCTGGCGTACGGCAGTATCGGCCTGATAACCAGGATAACTCCCCATGCTCTATGACCTCAGAACCTATCGCTGCCGGCCCGGAACGGTCTCCGCCCAGCTTGCCGCCTATGCCCGCGAAGGCTTTGCCGCGCAAAGCCGCCATCTCGGCGATCCTCTCTTCTATGGCACGGTCGAGACCGGCGACGTCAACGCCTATGTCCATCTCTGGCAGTTCCAGGACGCCGCCGACCGCGAGCGCCGCCGGGCCGCCCTCTATACCGACGAGCAATGGCTCGCCTATCGCCGCCTGAGCGCCGAGGCCGGCTTTCAGACCGAGCAGACCAACATGCTGCTGAAGCCTGCCTTCTTCTGGAAGGCGGGTTCCTGAACCTCGCGATACGGGGGAAACCTGTCTTCGAGACGCGATAGGTCCCAGGCGGTCTTGCAGTTCGATTTTTTGGAGGGGATGGAATAAACGCATCCGGTCAATGTCCACGTCGGCAGAACTCGTTCCGCCTATCGAAAGGACATTCCCAATGAAATGCGCTTCGACCATTTTCGCTCTCGGCAGCCTCGGCTGCATTCTCGCGGCAAGTCCGGCTCTCGCACATGCGCATCTTGAGGGCGAAACGCCTTCGGATCGCTCGATAGTAAGGGCCTCACCGTCGTCGCTCGTGCTCGACTTTACCGAAGCGCTGAACATCGCCTTTTCCGGCATCGACATAATAGATGCGACCGGCCAGCAGATCCAATATGGAAAGCCCGCGCTTACCAACGGCGATCAGAACCTGACCGTGCCCCTGCAGTCAGAGCTTGGTCCGGGCAGCTATACGGTTAAGTGGCACGTCCTTGCGACAGACGGACACAAGACAGAGGGTCGCTACAGCTTCACGGTCAAGCCGTGAGTGTGGCAGACTGGATCTGGATCAGCGGCCGCGCCACCATCGATGCGGCCCTGATGCTGCTGTGGGGCTGTTTCGGCTATGTTGCCTTGGCAGCGACACCGCCGCTGCGCTCGGCAATGGCGCAGCATCTTGCCGGGATCTCAGCGGGGTGCATTGCGCTTCTTTCGTTCGCCACGCTGGCTATTCTTCCGGCGCAGATTGCCGAGGTCACCGATAGCTGGCGCTGTACCATCGATCCTGAAACGGCGATATCGTTTCTCACGCTGACAAGCTCCGGACACGCATGGATATGTCTGGCCGCCGGATCGCTGCTTCTCATTTCCGTTCGCGCGATGGCACCGGATCGAGGAGCCGTACAGGCCATCCTTGCGGGCTTGATGCTCTCCTCTCTTGCATTGACGGGCCATGCGGCGATGAATAGCGGCGCGGCACGAGGCTGGCACGCCGCAATCGACATCGTTCACCTCCTCTCCGCAGGGGCGTGGCTCGGCGGCCTCGTCGGTTTCGTTCTCGTCATGCAGGCAAACCGGCGGCCAGGACTACACCCCGAGGCAATCCCGGCCCTGCGCAGGTTTTCGACGTTGGGCCACATCGCCGTTGCGCTGGTTCTCCTGAGTGGCGGCGCCAATACCCTGCTCGTCGTCGGTCATCTGCCGACGGATTTGCGATCGGCCTACCAAACGAAACTTCTCATGAAGATCGGCCTTGTCGCCATCATGGCTTTGACGGCGATAATCAATCGATATGCCTTCGTTCCGCTTTTGCGCAGACGAAGCCGCTGGGCTGAAAGAGCCCTGTCGGCCGGGGCCGTTTTCGAACTCGCCGTGGGCGCGGCGGTCATAGCGCTTGTGGCGGCGCTCGGAACGGAGGACCCCGCCTGACCCAGGCTGGTGGCAGGCCCGCAAGGGGAGCTGCGGCTTGATCGCCGCCGACATCACGGCTCTTCGCCATGGCCACGAAAAGCGTTCTGCAAAAAATATTCGACCCTCCGGAATAAACCGCGATGCACGGTGTCTACCTTCCTGAACGCTTCGAGAGAGATCAGGAGAAAACAATGACCGCCTTCTTCCGCTCCACCCGCATTCTCGTGACGACGTCCTTCCTCGCCGTCGCCCCGGTATCGGCCTTCGCCCAGGACGCGACGACCCACGATCATCAGCCTGCGGCCGGCACCGCCGACGAACGGCCGTACCTGCAGGAGAACGATGCCGCCATGGTCAAGATGATGAACGACATGGCCGTCAAGCCGACCGGCGACGCCAATCGCGATTTTGTCGAGATGATGATCCCCCACCATCAGGGTGCCATCGACATGGCCGTGGCCTATCTGCGCTACGGCAACAACGAGCAGCTCAAACGCATCGCCCAGGAAATCATCGTCGACCAGCAGCAGGAAATCGCCGCCATGCGCATGGCGCTCGGCGATCCGCTGCCGGCCTCCGATGCCGCTCCGACCCAGGCCGACGCGAACGCGGCAGCCAGCACTTCAAGCTCCGACGAGAAGACGTCATCCCAGGCACCGGCCATGCGGATGATGATGATGAAACCGGCCAACTGAGAAAGCCCCAAACATGAGACCCAACCTGAAGACCATAGCTCTGCTTGCCAGCACCATGCTTTTCCCCGTCGTGGCGTTTGCCGGCCAGGCCCCAGGCCTGGCATCCGATCCGGATATTCCGATCACCCACAAGGACCGGATTTATGCGGCCGAACAGTTCTCCAACACGGTTTCGGTCTCCGACCCGGTCGACAACAAGCTGCTTGGCGTCATCAAGCTCGGCGATCCGCAGCCCGGCAACCTGAGCCCGCTCTACAAGGGGCAGGTGCTCGTCCATGGCATGGGATTCTCACCGGATCACAAAACCCTCGCGGTCGTCTCGATCGGCTCCAACTCGGTGACCTTCATCGACACGGCAACCAACGCCGTCAAGCATACGACCTATGTCGGCCGGTCCCCGCATGAGGCGTTCTACACGCCGGACGGCAAGGAAATCTGGGTGACGGTTCGCGGCGAAGACTATATTTCCGTCATCGATGCCAACAGCTTCGAGGAAAAGACCCGCATCAAGGTTGCTCCCGGCCCCGGCATGCAGATTTTCTCGCCGGACGGCAAATACGGCTATATCTGCTCGTCCTTCAATCCGGACGTCGCCGTCGTGACCGTCGCCGACCACCAGATCGTCGGTCATGTGAAGCAGGCAAGCCCGTTCTGCCCGAACATCGCGGCCTCGGCGGACGGCAAGCAGGTCTGGTTCACCCTGAAGGATGTCGGCAAGACCCAGGTCTTCGATGCCCAGGCTCCCTTCGATCTCATCAAGACCCTCGATACCGGCCCGATCACCAATCACGTCAATCTCGTCGTCAACAAGAACGGCAGCTTCGCCTATGTGACGGTCGGTGGATTGAACGAGGTCAAGGTGTACCGCACCGACAATTTCGAACAGGTCGCGACCATCCCCGTCGGCAATCTGCCTCACGGCATCTGGCCATCGGGTGACGGCACCCGCGTCTATGTCGGGCTGGAGAATGCCGACCAGTTCGCCGTGATCGACACACTGACGAACAAGGTCATCGCCAATATCCCGATCGGCCAGGCGCCCCAGGCCGTCGCCTATGTTCCGAACGCCGTTCCCGAAGGCGACGGTACGCAAAACCTGGTGCCGCTCGGAACTGCGGGAGATGCCGCCCACCTGACGCTCACCGGCAAGGGAAGCGACGACAAAAAGCCAGAGACAAGCGTAACCCTGTTCAATCAGGGGCTGACGCAAGTCTTGCAGGCGGCGGTCGCTGGCCTCGATCCCAAGAAGCCCTATGTCCTGGCTCTCTCGGAAAAGGCCGACGGAAGCGGCCAGCTCCAGGCTCTGGCGACATTCATGACCAACCCCGCCGGTTCCGCCATCGTGAACGCCGTCGGTCCGATCCGCCAGATCGTCGAAGCCAAGCACAAAGACGAGAAGCGTTATCTCGTCGTTACCACTGCCGTCGACGGCAAGTCCGGCGAGGTTGTGCAGGTACAGGCGAAGTGACAATAATGGCCCGCTCCCCGGAGCGGGCCTTCCACTCGCGGCAAGGTGTGACATGGATGATCTCCTCTCCCAGCTCGAACCGATGATTCCGGCGCTGCGGCGCTATGCGCGCGGCCTGCTCCACGATGCGGTTGCGGCCGACGATCTCGTACAGGATTGCCTGGAACGGGTGGTCGCCCATTGGAACCGGCGGCGCAGCGAGGATGCTCGTGCATGGGTGTTCACCATCCTGCACAATCTTGCGATCAATCGGTTGAGGCAGATTTCGCGTCGCGGCCGGAATGTCGCCATCGATGATATCGGCGAAGACCAGCTGGCTCACAGGGCGACACAGGAAGACGACCTCGCGAGGGCGGAAATCATGTCGGCGCTTCGGCAGCTGCCGGAAGAACAGCGCAGCGTCCTGCTGCTGGTCTCGGTGGAAGATCTTTCCTATGCCCAGGTGGCCGAGGTACTGGCGATCCCCATCGGAACGGTGATGTCGCGGCTTTCGCGCGGCCGCGAGCGTCTGCGACAAATCTTGGAGAATCCCGTCTCCGACGCTAAACCGGGGTCACATCTGCGGAGAGTGAAATGACGGACGAGCCGATTACCGAAGACGATCTTCACGCCTATGTCGACGGCCGCCTGGACGAGGCCCGCAGCGCGGAAGTCTCCGCCTATCTGCAAAGGCACCCGGATGTGGCCGGACGTTTCGCATCCTATTCCACGCAGCGCGATGCCCTGCGCACCGCATTCGACAGTGTAACAGAGGAGCCGATCCCGACGCGGCTCAATCTCAAGCACATGATCGCAACGAAACGGCAGAACCATCTCTCCTCATGGCGGCTCGCTGCCGCGGCCGTTGTCCTTCTGGTCGCCGGCGGTTCGGGCGGGTGGTACATGCGCGACATGATGACCCCGGCGAGCGAAGGCGTGGCCGCGCTTGCCCGGGAAGCGTCCGAAAGTTATGCGACCTACGCGTCCGACAAGATCAGGCCGGTCGAACTTCGGGCGGACAACATGACCGAGCTGGTGGACTGGGCGACCGAACGCATGGGCCGCAGGCCCGTGCTGCCGGATCTGTCGAAATCCGGATATCGGCTGATGGGCGGACGGGTGGTCTCCACCCCGCACGGCGCCGGGCTCATGCTGATGTACGACAACGACCACGGCACGCGCCTCGTCATGCTGACGAGACCCATGATCGTGGATCAGACGCGAACGATGGCTCCCTATTCGGAAGGCAAGGTCGATGGCTGGACCTGGGCGACGAACGGATTGGGCTACAGCCTCGTCGGCTCTCTCCCTTCGGAGGCTCTGCACCCGCTCGCCGACGATATCCGCAGGCAAGTCAACGATCAGGCCTGATCCGGAGGGTTGAGCCAATGGCGATCGGCACCGATCCGTCCATCGGGAACAGCACCCGATCCAGATTGGCCTGGCGGCAATGCGTAGGTAATCACTTACGGATTGAGCTTCTACAGGACAGGCATCTCGGCCAAGACATCCCGGTGGATGCGGCATCCACCGGGAGAAGCGTCAAGCCGCCAGCAACGTGTCGGAAACGGCGGAAATGGCTTCGGAAAGGATGCGCACGGTCTCCTGGCAATGCTCTTCGGTAAAGATGAGCGGCGGTGACAGCACGATCTTGTCCCCGATCGGGCGAACGATCAGGCCCCGCTCCCGGCAGGCGAGAAAGACCTGATGGGCCGAACCGACCGTCGGTGCGAAGGAGCGCTTCGTCGCCTTGTCCTTGACGAGCTCGATGCCGCACATCAGATGGCTGCCGCGCACGTCGCCAACGATCTCGAACGCGTTGAGGGCTTCGAGCGCCTTGAGGAAGGAAGGCCCCACAACGCGCACATGCTCGTTGATCCCGTCGCGCTTCATGGTTTCGATGGTCGCAAGCCCGGCGGCGCAGGCGACGGCATGGCCGGAATAGGTGAAGCCAAGCGTCAGCTGTCCGCCCTCGCATTGCGGCGAGGCGATGACGTCGTAGAATTCCGAGGAGAACACCGCCGCGCCGAGCGGGATGTAGCCCGAGGTCAGGCCCTTGGCGAGGATCATGATATCCGGAACATAGCCGTACACCGCTTCGGAAGCGCTCCATTCGCCGAGACGGCCGAACGCGGTTACCACCTCGTCGGCGATGTAGAGCAACCCATATTTCCGGCAGATCGCGTGCATGCGCCGGTGATAGCCGTCAGGAGCGACCAGAACGCCGCCGGCACCCATGATCGGCTCGGCGATGAAGGCGGCGACATTGTCCGGTCCAAGCTGCAGGACGCGGTCCTCGAACTCCTGCACCAGATGGTCGCAGTAGGCCGCTTCCGACATGCCGGCCGGCCGGCGGTATGAGTTGGCGGCGGAGATGTGGTGGATGAAGTCCTGCCCGACGGAATCGAAGCCATATTTCGTGGCATGAATGCCGGTCAGCTGTGCGGTGACGTAGGTCGAGCCGTGATAGGCATCGACGCGGGCGATGATCTTCTTCTTGTTCGGCTTGCCCAGCCGGTTGAAATAGTGGTGCACCATGCGGATCGCGAGATCGTTCGCCGTCGAGCCGCCGGTGGTATAGAAGACATGGTTCAGCGATCCGGGCAGTAGCTCGGCGAGTTCGGCGGTGAGCAGGGCCGCGGGTACGTTGGTCGAATGACCGAACGGGTTGTAATACTGCATGGTCGCGGCCTGATGGGCGATGGCATCCACCAGTTCCCGCCGGCCATGGCCGAGGTTCACGCACCACAGGCCGGCAATGCCATCCAAATATTTCCGGCCTTCATCGTCGAAGATATGCACGCCGCTGGCGGAAGCGGTGATCTGGCTGCCTTCCTGCCGAAACGTGGCGAAATCCGTATAGGGATGGATGAAGTGCTCGATGTCGAGGCGTTTGACATCGGTATTGGTATAGGAGCGCATGGATTGATCCTCAAAAGCCGTTTCCGCGACGGCGCCGATTGGTTCTCTGCCGGCACCCCCGTGGGGTCCGGATCGCCAGCATGTCCCGCGGCCGGAGCCGTGCATGGCATGCTGGTTGGGAGCACTATGGAGTTGCGGTATGGGGGAGGAAATACATCCTTCGCATAGGTCCGATTGCGCGCCAACCCGCCGCGTTGTATAGCTACGGGCCGATGCCGCATCCATCAGGAAACCGTTTCGGCATCCGCTTTGATGGGGAATAGCATCCATGACCACGCCCAGCGAAGCCCAGCCTGCCTCGGGGAAATACGATCTGGCAGCCCGGCTGATCGGCTGCGCCGGACGCGCCAATTTCGAAGCCGAACTGGCCAGCGCGCTGAAACAGCATCTCGCCATCGACGCCAGCTTGCTGCTCATCTACCACAGGGATCGCAGCCCGCGACTGCTGTTCCACGACTGGACGACCAAACGTGGCGTCCTCGGCCTGCAGAAGTATCTCGGCGGCCCTTATTTGCGGGATCCCTTTTATGGCATTGCGGTCGAGGAGCCCGTGAACGGCCTCTACGCGCTGAGCGAGGTCGCGCCCTCCAACTTCACGCACACGCAATACTATCAGGAATATTATCGCGACGCGGGCTTCGGCGACGAGTTCAACTATCTCTTCAGGATGGACGAGCGCGTGACCTTCGCCATATCGCTCAGCCGCCAGGCGAACAACGCGCCGTTCGATGCCCATGACGAAGGAATCCTGCGGGAGCTTGAACCCTTGCTGCGCTCGGCCGTTACGCGCCATTGGAGCGACCTCAATCCGGCGGCCGGCAAGCGGTCGGCAAATCCGCTGGGGGTCGCCTTGCAGCACGCCATGATGCGCTTCGGCTCCAGCATCCTGACCGAGCGCGAGTGCGAAGTCGCGCGGCTGATCCTGCGCGGCTATTCGCTGAAGGGGGCGGCGGAAAAGCTGTCGATCTCGGAAACCACGGTGAAGCTCCACCGCAGCAATCTCTACGCCAAGCTCGACATCACCTCGCAGACCGAGCTGTTTTCGTTGTTCATCGAATCCGTGTCGTCGGCGCCCAATCTCTACGACGACCCGCTGGAGCACTATCTGAACTGAGACGTCCGAAGCCCGGCTCCCGGCTGAGGAGCGCGGGACGCCAGGCTGTCGGCACGGCCAATGTTCTTCAGCCGCGATGGATCGATTTGACTTCGAGGAAGTCCTCAAGCCCGAACTTGCCGCCTTCGCGGCCGTTGCCCGATTGCTTGTAGCCGCCGAAAGGGCTGCCGTAACGGCGGCCGGCGCCGTTGACGTGGATCATGCCGGCCCGCAGACGCGGGATGACGCGGCCGATGCGCGCCTCGTCGCCGCTCTGCACATAGGCAGCCAGGCCATAGGGCGTGTCGTTGGCCAGCGCGATCGCTTCCTCCTCCGTGTCGAACGGGGTGATCGACAGGACAGGCCCGAAGATTTCGTCGCGGAAGACGCGCATGTCGGGCCTGACGTCGGCAAAGACGGTCGGGCGCACGAAATGGCCGCTTGCGAAGCCTTCGGGCTTGCCCGGACCGCCGGCCAGCAGCCGGGCGCCTTCATCGATGCCCGCGCGGATGAGGGTCTGGATGCGCTCCCATTGCTGTGCATTGACAACCGGGCCGATATGCGGCCCTTCCTGAACCGGGTCTCCCACCTGCGCCTCGCGTCCGGCCGCTTCGGCAGCAACGATGGCGCGCTCGTAAACCGAGCGCTGCACCAGCATGCGGGTCGGAGCGTTGCAGGACTGGCCGGAGTTGTTGAAGCAATGTTGCACGCCATGACGCACCGCCGCTTCTATATCCGCGTCCTCGAAGATGAGGTTCGGCGATTTGCCGCCAAGCTCGAGCGAAACGCGCTTGACAGTCTCGGCCGCGTCGCGGCTGACGGCTATGCCGGCCCGGGTCGAGCCGGTGAAGGACATCATGTCGACATCGGGGTGCTTCGACAGCGCCGCCCCCGCGACGGCGCCGTTGCCGTTGACAAGGTTGAAGACCCCGGCCGGGAAACCGGCCTCGTCGATCATCTCGGCATAGAGCAGGGCGCTGAGCGGCGTGAACTCGCTGGGTTTCAGAATGCAGGTGCAGCCGGTGGCCAGCGCCGGGATCACCTTGAGGGCGATCTGGTTCACCGGCCAGTTCCAGGGCGTGATCAGCCCGCAGACGCCGATCGGCTCGCGCAATACCGTCTCTCCGTTCGGCAGGACCTCGACGGGCCGGTGCTCGCGCAGGGCATCCATGAAGGCCTGCAGGTGGCCGGTGCCGACATCGGCCTGCTGCTCGTAGGACATGGTGGCCGGAGCGCCGAGTTCCAGGGTGATCGTCTCGGCCATCTCGCGGTAGCGCCGCCTGTAGATGGCCAGCAGCCTTTCAAGCAGCGTCAGCCGCTCGGAGAGCGGCGTCTGCGAATAGGTGGCAAAGGCCCGCCGCGCAGCCGCGACGGCGGCATCGACATCCTCGACGCTCGCCAGGGAGATGGTAGCGACCGGCTGCAGCGTCGCCGGGTTGACCACGTCGAAAACCTCGCCGCCCTTCGGCGCGACCCATTGTCCGTCGATATAGAACTTGCGTGTGTCGATCATACCTGCGTCCAATCCTTGTTGTCGTAGAGGAGAATGGCGTTGAGCAATGCCTGGGCGCCGGCCGCGCATTGCGGGAAGGTGATGCTCTCGGCCTCATTGTGGCTAAGGCCGTTGAGGCAGGGCACGAAAATCATCGCAGTCGGCAAATGCGGCCGATATTGGCGGCGTCATGGCCGGCGCCGGAATGGAGATCGAGCGTGGACAGCCCTGCACGCGCCGCGCCCGCGCGCACAGCATCGACGCAGGCAGGATCGAAATGGACGGCCGGACTGTGCCAGACCTCGGAGCAGGTGACGTCGAATTCCGCCGGCAGGGCCGCGACCGAAGCCTTCAATGCGGCTTCCATCGCATCGACCACCGCATCCTGCGGATGGCGCAGGTCGACACTGAAGCGCACCCGGCCGGGAATGACATTGCGCGAATTCGGGCCGCTTTCGATGAAGCCGACGGTGGCGACCGAGCCCGAATGAGCATCGGCGAGCGATTGCACCGTAAGGATCATGCGCGCTGCCAACGCCAGCGCGTCGCGGCGCATGGCCATCGGCGTCGAGCCGGCATGGGCTTCCGTGCCGCCAATCTCGATATCGTACCAGCGCATCGCCTGCACGCCGAGCACGACACCGATCTCCTTGTTCGCGGCTTCCAGCGCCGGGCCCTGTTCTATATGCAGCTCGAACATGGCGCAGAACCGCACCGCCCCGGCCGGCGCGGGTCCGCGATAACCGATCGCCTCCAGCGCCTCGCCGAAGGTGACGCCGTCCTCGTCCCGCCGCGCGTCGGCATAGGCGCGGTCGAACAGGCCGGCATAAACGCCCGAGCCCAGCATTGCGGGCGAAAAGCGCGCGCCTTCCTCATTGGTCCAGTTGACGAGCAGGATGGGATGGCGGGTGCGGTAGCCGGAAGCCTTCAGGCTGCGCAGCACTTCGAGACCGGACAGCACGCCGAGAATGCCGTCGAACTTGCCGCCGGTCGGCTGCGTATCGAGATGGCTGCCCATGGCGATCGGCGGCAGCGAAGGATCCGTACCGGGCAGGCAGGCAAACATGTTGCCGACCTCATCGATCGTCAGGTCGCAGCCGAGCGCGCGGCAGCGCTCGGCCAGCCAGTCGCGCGCCTGCCGATCGAGGTCGGTGAGCGTCAGGCGTCGTACGCCGCCCTTTTCGGTGCCGCCGATGGCAGCGGTCTCATGGATGTCCGACCATAGCCGGTCGGCATTGATCTTCAAATTCTGCATGGGTCGTAAAATCCAGCGGGCAGAAAGCCGCGCGAAAACGAGCGGCCTCGGCTTGGGAGGTCAGGCTTCGTAGGTGACGCGCCCGTCGCAGAGCGTCAGGACCGGGCGGAGGGTATCGAGCTTGTCGAGGCCGATGGCTTCGATATCGCCCGACAGCATGACGAGATCGGCGAGATAGCCTTCACGCAGGATGCCCTTGCGGTCTTCCATATATTCCAGCCAGGCGCTGGTGCGCGTATAGGCCGGCAGCGTCTCGGCAAGCGTCAGGCGATGATCGGGCAGGTCATCCCGCCAGACCTTGCGGTTCATGGCGTCGTAGATGCAGCTGATCGGCGCCAGCGGCGAGACGGGCCAATCGGTGCCGAAGACGATGCTCGCGCCGGTATCGACGAGGCGGCGCCAAGGAAAGCAATATTGCCAGCGCGCCTCGCCGACACAGGAGACATAGGGTTCGAGCGGCGTGCCGGCGCTGCCCGGCGGATGGGTCGGCTGCATGGACGCGACGACACCGAGGCGCCCGAAGCGCGGCAGGTCGTCGGGATGGACGACTTCGGCATGCTCGATGCGGTTGCGCCGGTGGCGAGGACCGTTCGCGGCGGCGGCGACCTCGTAGCCGTCAAGCACCATCCGCACCGCGCCGTCGCCGATGGCATGCACGGCGATCGACAGCCCGAGCCGGTCGGCATTGGCGGCGATCTCGTTGAAATGGTCCTGCGTGAAGAGAGGCTCGCCCTTCCAGCCCGGCCGGTTGGCATAATCATCGACGAAGACGGCCGTCCCTGATTGGGCGACGCCATCCATGAACATTTTCACGAAATCGCAACGCAGCTTGTCCGAAGCGTAACGGTCGCGCCAGACGGCCGCCTTCGCTTCCAGGTCCGAAAGCGGCATGAAACTTTTCATATGGAAGGGAATGCGCACGCGCACCGGCAGACCGTCCGTCTGCTCGATCTCGTCCATGAGTTCGAGCTGGTAGAGATTGCCGTCCATGTTCTGGATCGATGTGATGCCGAGCGAGGCGCAATAGGCAAGACCCTGCCTGAGCACGGCGATATCGGCAACCCGTTCCGTTGCCGTCACATGCGCCGGCTCGCCGCCGGTTTCGAAGCCGAGCCCTTCGCGGCCGCCGGTATCGCCCAGCGCAAAAACCGGCCCCATGGCGTTGATTTCGCGCAACTCGCCATGGGCAAGGCCATCCTTAGCCATCACCACCTCGTTGCCGACACCGACATCGCGGCCTTCGAGCAGACCGGCCATCTTCAGCGCCAGCGTGTTGGCCCAGCCGGTGTGGTGATCCGGCGCGACGAGGATAACGGGACGGTCCGGGATGATGGCGTCGAGATCGTGACGCGTCATGTTGCGCGTCTCGGAAACGAGCGTGTATTCGGCCGATTTGCCGATCAGCAGCTTGCTGTCGGGCCGTTCGGCGGCGAAGCGCAGCAAGGCCGTCCTGAGATTGTCGAAACCGCGCACGCCAAAGAGCGACAGCGTATTGAGCGCAACCGAACCGCTGAAGATATGCAGATGGCTTTCGTTGAAGCCAGGCAGAACTGTGGCGCCTCCGGCATCGATCCGCCGCGTCTGCGGGCCGACGAAACGGGCGACATCGACATCGCTGCCGACGGCAAGAATGCGGTTGCCGGAGATGGCGACGGCGTCAGCATGCGGCTGTGTTTCGTCCATGGTGAGCACGCGCGCGTTGCGGATGACGATGGAAGCTTGCATGATTGTCCATTCTCGAAATTGTCGGGAGCAAGGTCAGCGGCGGCGGCCCGCCGCCGACCGTCTTGCCGCCTAGAGCTTGCAGTAGGGCGTAACCGGCGCGATGGCGCCGAAACTCTTGACCACTTCGAACTGGCTGCCCTTGGCGTCGACCTTTGCGAAGAACGAATGCAGGACGCAATGATTGTTGCTGCCGTCAACGCGCACGACGCCTTGCGGTGCCTCGAACTCGACGGTCGGCAAGGCCTTCAGTACCTTTGCATCCTCGACGGAGCCGGCCTTGGTGGCCGCCAGTGCATAGAGATGCAGGCTATTGTAGCCGGACTCGCCGATGGTATTGAGCATTTTTTCGGCACCGTAGAGTTTGCGGTAGCTCTCGATGAAGCGCTTGTTCTGCGGCGTGTCGACGGCCATGAAATAGGAATGGGCGGCATAGCTGCCCGCCGCCAGTTCCGGCGTTTCCTGAATCATCACGTCGTCGGAGGGGCCGACCATCGGCGGCTTGATGTCGAAGCTGCGATATTGCTTGAGCTGCGCCAGGCCATCGTTGCCGACAACCATGCTCCACACCAGATCCGGGTTCACATCCTTGATCTTCTGGAAGGCGGGGCCGAAATCCTGGGTGCCGAAAGGATAGAAATCAGCGCCGACCAGCTTGCCGCCGGCCTTGTCGAGCGCGGCGGTGATCGCTTCGGTCATCTTGCGCGGCCAGGCGTAGTCCGAGCCGAGGACGTAAACGCTCTTGCCGACATTCCCGACGATCCACGGCACGACCGGATCGACTTCCTGTGGAGGGATCGCGCCCATGGCGACGAAATAGGGATCGCATTCGCCACCCTCGAATTGGGTCGGGTAGAAGAACAGCTTCTTGGCGCGCCTGGTGACGGAAAGCGTGGCGCTGCGTTCGACGGAAATGATGTTGCCCATAAGGACGTCGACATTGTCCTGGCCGATCAGCTTGCGGGCCTTGTCGATCGAACCTTTTGTGGTCGTCTGATTGTCCTCGACGATCAATTCGATCTTGCGTCCGCCGATGCCGTCCTTGGCGTTCAGCTCGTCGGCAGCCATCCGGTAGCAGTTGAGTAGCGTCTCGCCGAGAATCGCCTGCAGCCCCGTGATCGGAATCGACAGGCCGACCTTGACCGTATCGGCGGCGCGGAGAATGCCGGGCGCCCCGAGCCCGGTCGCAGCGAATGCAGCGGCGGCACTCCCCTTCAGCATGGTGCGGCGAGTGATGGAATATTGCATTTGGTCGTTCCCTCTTTTTTGGTTGGCGGATGAATTACAGGGCAAGCAGGCTCTTCAGGAGCGCCTCGTCACCAAGCTCGCTCGTGGGTACCGAATGCACGACCCGCCCCTTGTCCATGAACAGGCAGCGCGTCGCGGCGTGGCTGACGAGATCGAGGTTCTGTTCGACCAGCAGCACCGCGATGCCGTACTGGCGCGCAAGGCGCGGAATGAGCTCGCCGATCTCATGGACGATGTTGGGCTGGATGCCTTCGGACGGCTCATCGAGCAACAGCACCTTCGGTTCGCCGCAGAGCGCGCGGGCGATAGCGAGTTGCTGCTGCTGGCCGCCGGAAAAATTGCCGGCGGGCTCCCTCCGCCGCTCCCGCAGCACGGGAAAGAAGGAGAATATGTCGTCGAACACGTCCTTGCGTGCCCTGCTGCCGGCGGCTCGTGTGCCGACCGTCATGTTCTCCTCGACCGTCAGCCGGCCGAAAATACCGCGCCCCTGCGGCACATGGGCGATGCCGGAGCGCGCGCGGCGATGGGCGACAAACGCGCTGACATCCTGGTCCCCGAGACGGATAGCGCCGGAGCGCAGGGCAAGAGCGCCGGCCAATGTCTTCAGCAGCGTCGTCTTGCCGACGCCGTTGCGGCCGAGCACCGCCACGACTTCGCCGGTGTCGACGGTCAGGTCGATGCCATGCAGCACCGGCAGGTGGCCGTAACCGGAGCGGATATCCTTGCAGTCCAGCATCTCAGCGCCTCCCGAGATACACATCGCGAACGGCTTCGTCCGCTTCGATTTCGACAAAGGGCGCTCGCCGGAAGAACTGCCCCTGGTGAAGAACCAGCGTGTCGGTGTCGAGCGCACGCACAAAGTTGATGTCGTGCTCCACGGCCACGACGGTACAGCGGCTGCTCAGCCGATGGATCAACTCGGCGGTGGCGCGCGTCTCTTCCGGCGTCATGCCGGCGGTCGGCTCGTCGAGCAGCAGCAGCTTCGGCCCGGTGGCGATCGCCATGCCGATCTCCAGCCATTGCTTCTCGCCGTGGGCGAGATCGCCGGCAAGATCCAGCCGGCGGCGCGACAGGCCGATGATCTCCAGCATCTCGTCGATGCCAGCCGGCGAACGGCCGCCCCAGAGCGCCACCTCGACATTCTCCGCCACCGTCATCGACGGGAACACCGACGGGATCTGGAACTTGCGGGCGATGCCGAGCCGGGCGATACGGTGCGGCGCAAGACCCGCAATCGCCTGGCCGGCGAAGCGCACCGTTCCGGCGGTCGGCGTGAGCGTGCCGGTGATGATGTTGAGAAAGGTGCTCTTGCCGGCGCCGTTGGGGCCGATGATGCAGGCGACCGAGTTTTCCTTCACGTCGAAATCGACGCCGGAAAGGGCCTGGAAGCCACCAAAGCGCATTCCGATACCTTCGGCTTGCAGAAGAGTTCCGTTCATTGCGCCGTCTCCGTCTTGCGCGCCGCGAAGCGCTTGGCGAAACGCTCCAGCACGTCAGATTGCAGGAAGGCGACGGCGACGAACATCAGGCCGATGATCATGGGCCAGAGCACCGGATTAAGGCTGCTGATCTCCTGCTGGGCGCGCTGCACCAGAACCGCACCGATGACGGGGCCGATCAGCGTGCCACGCCCGCCGATCACGACCCAGGCAACGACTTCGGTGGAGAGCGCAAGACCGATCATGTCGGGAGCGACGACGCCGGAGGCGGATACATAAAGCGCTCCGGCAAGGCCGGCGATCGCTGCTGAGAGGACGAAGGCCGCCGTCAGGCGCGCAGGTGCGTCGTGGCCAAGGGCCGCCGCGCGGATTTCGTTGTCGCCGATCGCCTTGAGCACCTGGCCCCAGCGGCCGCGTGTCAGCAGACGCAAGCCGGCAAGCAGCAGCGCAAGCGCTACCGCGACCAGCGCATAGCTTGCAAGATCGCCGGAGAGATCGAAACCCCAGGGGGACAGGGGCGGAATCCCAAGCAGGCCGGTATCGCCGCCGGTCACGGAACTCCAGGCGATGACCGCCTGCTGCGCGATGACCGAAAGCGCGAGCGTGACGATGGTGAAATAGCTGCCGCGCACGCCGCCATAGAAAAGGAAATAACCGACGACCGCTGCCAGCAGCGCCGGCACGAGCATGGCGGCCAGAAGGCCAAGCCATGTCGATGCGACGAGACCGGACGACAGGGTTACCAGCGCCATGGCGTAGCCGCCGGCGCCGAAGAAGGCGGCGTGGCCGAAGCAGAGAATGCCGGTACGCCCCCAGAACAGGTCGAGGCTGACGGCGAACATGGCGAAGATCAGCGCGTCGCGCATGACCGTCAGATCGTAGGAGCCGGCAAAGGCGGGATAGATGGCGAGGAATGCGATACCGACGACGTATACCGTTATCCAGCGATATTGTTTCATGACTGGCGCCCCCGGATGGCGACGATGCCGTAGGGCCGCAGCCGCACCATGACGATGGCGGCGAGAAGCACGAGGGCCTGCGACAGCGACGGATCGAGTTGATAATTGAAGAAGGTCGTCAAGCCGCCGATGAACGAGCTGCCGGCCAGAACCCCGCCGACCGAGCCGGCCCCGCCGACGATGACGACGAAGAAGGCGTTGGCGAGGTAGCCGACCCCCATCTGCGGCAGGACCGAGGTCATCGGCGCGATCAGGGCGCCTGCGAGGCCGGCCAGAGCCGCGCCGAAGGCGAAGGCCACGGCGAATGTGCGCCGCGTGTTGATGCCGACCGCCTCGGCCATGTCTCTATTCTGGATGACGGTGCGCATATCGAGGCCGAAGCCGGTGCGGCGCATGACGAGATGCACGCCGGCCAGCGCGACGAGCGAGACGGCAATGACGAGAATGCGATGGGCAGGATAGGCGGTGAAACCGAGATCGACCGTACCGGCGAAGGGTGCGGAAACCGGTTTGGCGCCATGACCAAACAGGAATTCCAACCCCTGCTGGATGATCAGGCTGGCGCCGAGCGTCGCGAGAATGACCGCTGCCGGTCGCTCGTAGAGATGGCGCAGCACCAGCCATTCGAGCAGGATACCGGCGACGGCGGCCGTCAAGGGTGCAAACGCGAGACCAAGCCAAAACGAACCGCCGAGGCTTTGCACGAAATAGACCGTGAACGCGCCGACCGTGACGAATTCGCCGTGGGCGAGATTGGTGATGTTCATCAGGCCGAAACTGATGGTCAGGCCGAGGCCGATCAGAGCCAGCACGCCGATGATGGTCAACGCGTTGAGAACGGCGTTTGCAACAATGTCCACTATGCACCGCCTCGATTTTTCGATGCAGCAAAATCCGCGCTGAGAAGCTGCGTCATTCCCTGTTTCCTCCTAAGGACTATCCTGGCTCCCCTGCCTCGATCGGGACAGTTTCCATGACATGAAGCATAAGGAGGGCGCCCGCGGATGGTAAATACATCATCGGTACAGGATGTCGGCCCATGGCCGGCGCGGGATACGATCGCCCGCGCTCCGGATTTTCCGTCGACGGCCGCTCGGCCGGAAGGACACTGTCTGCGCCGAACCGGTGGAAGCAATTTCAATTCGGGAGTGGAGGGCCGTGTTGGCTTGTTTGGCGGAGACCCGTTCCGCTCAGGTTTATCGACGGCGGATCTGGACGCTGAAACGAGGGATGGACTTCACACCCTTCCCTTTGGTCGCGTTGCTGAAACGAAAGCCGGCCGGCGCGATCATCGCCCTGATGGTCGCAATGCCGATCGGGGCGATGTCATCGATAGTTACCGTCGGAGCATCCGCCTCCCGTCTGCCGACCCGACAACAGGGGCGGTCGGGGTTTGCAAACGCGCGGCCGCCTTCGTCTGCTCCTGGATGCGCGAAGAATATCAGCGTCAGCTTGCCAGCCGGTCCTGTGACTTACCGACGATTTCCCGGAAAGTGCCAAAGAACTCGGTTGCGAGCTTCTTGGCGGTGGAATCGATCAGCCGAGCGCCAAGCTGGGCGATCTTTCCGCCGACATCGGCCTTGACCACGTAGCTGAGGTTGGTGACATCGGGGGCTTCGGCCTGGAGCGACACATCGGCACCTCCCTTGGCGAAGCCGACGACGCCGCCTTTGCCCTCACCCGCGATCCGATAGGAATGGGGCGGATCGAGGTTCGACAATTGTACCGCGCCTTCGAAGCGCGCCTTGATGGGGCCGATCTTGAGGGAAACGGTTGCGGTCATGTCCGTATCGGAGGTCTTCTCCAGCCTTTCGCAGCCCGGAATGCATTGCCGCAGGATCTCCGGATCGTTGAGCGCCTGCCATACGGCGTCCAGAGGCGCCTCGATCCTTTCGCTGCCACTCATGTCCATGTCGATATTCCCCTTTTCATGATGAGGGACGAGCGCTCGTGTCGCGCTTGCCATGCCTGCGTAACTCTATGATCTCCGCAAGGATCGACAGGGCGATCTCATCGGGCGTGATTGCCCCCAGATCGAGGCCGGCCGGCGCCTTGACTGCGTCCAGCGCCGCGGGGTCCATGCCCTCCGCGGCGAGCTTCGTCTTCAGCGACCCAATCTTCTTGCGGCTGCCGACGAAGCCGCGATAGGCGGCGTTTGCCCCAAGGGCGGCCCTCAGCGCCTTTTCGTCGCCCTTGCTCTGGGTCGAAACGACGATGAAATGGTCCGTCGCCGTGCCCGCCGGAATGTCGAAGCCATCGAACACGACATCGGCATCCGGCGCCTCGGCGAAATCGGCGGCGGGAGCGGCAGCCGTCACATGAAACCCGAAGCGCCGCGCCAGTTCCGACAATGCGATTGCAACCGGGCTCGCTCCCAGGATGACGAGGGACGGGCGCGGCAGCATCGGCTCGATGAAGATATCCATCGTTCCCTTGCTCGGGCAGGCATTCTTGGCGAAACGGACGCCGTCACGGCTTTCGCCCGGCTGAACGCCGAGTTCGGCCAGAAGATTTTCGGGCTGCACCGAAACGAGGCGCGACTGGCCATCGATCAGGGCATCCCGCGCGGCGTTCAAGACCGCGCCGCGTGCGCAGCCGCCGCCGATCCATCCGGCGGCGATCGTTCCATCGGCACGGATCACGGCCTTGGCGCCGGCTTTGGCGGCGGTTGCCGCGACGGTGCGGACGACCGTGGCCAGCACGAAGGCCTCCTCGGCGGACCGCATCCTCGATACCAACTCCATCACATCGACATGGGCGGTCATGGTTTGCCTCCCTCAGAGCCTGGCAAGATAGGGTTCGAGAGCGGCGAGGCTCTGCAAGGAATGGGCGGGCGCATGCAGATCGACGTAGGGCAATGCCGCCTTGATACCCGCCGCTTCCGGCGCGTAACCGTCCCAGCCCATCATCGGATTGAGCCAGACGATCCTGCGGCAGCGACGTGCAAGGGCTGCCATTTCCTGCCCCAGGAGCGCGGCGTCGCCGGTCTCGTAGCCATCCGAGACGATCATCACGCAGGTCCGCGAATGGATCGCCTGCCGGGCATAGGCGTGGTTGAAGGTCTGGAGGCATTCGCCGATACGCGTGCCGCCGCCGGCGCCCTGCGCCATCATCGACAGGCGGTCGAGCGCGCGGGCGGCATCCCGTTCCTTCATGGCGTCGGAAACATGGGCAAGCCGCGTGTGGAAAAGAAAGGCTTCCGCCTCGCGGAACTCGTCGAGGACGCCATGCATGAAGCGCAGGAATATCGCCGTATAGGCGCTCATCGAGCCGGAGGCGTCGAGCAGCATGACGAGCCGCAGCGGCTTGTCCTTGCGCCGGCGCCGAATGGGGATGATCGGCACGCCGCCGTGGCTGACGTTGCGATGGATGGTGCGCCGCAGATCGAGGCGGAAGCCCTTGCGCCGGGCCTGATGCCGGCGCGTCAGGCGGACGCGCATGGCGGCGGCCAGCCGGGCGGCAATGGCATGCGCCCTTTCGACATCGCCCGGATCGGCGAGTTTGCGGAAATCGATGCTTTCGAGGGCCTCCACGCGCGACGCGCCCTCCATCCGGCTCTGCCCGCCCGTCCTGCGGTCTTCGGCCGTATCCGGAGCCGGCACCTGATCGGCGAACGTGGAGCCGTTCCGGGCATCCACACCCTCCGAGGCCCGCGGCTCTCGCGAAAGCCCGGCCCCTCCACCCGAAACCGTCGTTCGCGAGCGGACTTGCCTGCCGAGCCAGAAGGCATCGAACACGCCCTCGAACCGATCCCAATCGGCTTTGCGGGCGCAGAAGAGATGCTTGAAGGCCGAGCGCAGCAGATCGGGCTTTTCGACCATATCCGTCTGCATGAGACGCGCGGCGTCCTGCCCCTCCTTCAATCCGACGGCGAACGCATTGTCGCGCAGGGTTCTGAGGAAGGCGCCGAGCCTTGCCGCCACCAGGCGGGAAAACTCGTTCATATCCTCCGACGTCAGAAGCATGTCACAGCAGCTCATGCGACCCTCCCGAGCAGGCGTTCCGTCACCTCGCGGCTGACCCGCATCCGATCCTCGCGGGTTTTCAGCAGGCACATCAGCGTTTCGTGGACGGCTTCCGGCTCGCCATGCAGATCGGCGATGTCGAGGCCGACGAGGACGGCGGCCCAATCCAGGGTTTCGGCCACTCCAGGCACTTTCCTCAGATCTTCCTTGCGGATTTTTTCGACCATGCGCGCGATCTGAAGCGCCAGCGATGCGCCGGCGCCGGATGTCTTCGCCATGATGATGCGCGCCTCGCGGTCCACGTCGGGATAGTCGACATAGTGATAGAGGCAGCGCCGCCGCAGCGCATCGGAAAGCTCGCGCGTTCCGTTCGACGTCAGGACGACATGCGGGATCGATGTCGCCCGCACGGTGCCGAGTTCAGGTATGGATATCTGGAAATCGGACAGCAGCTCCAGCAGAAAGGCTTCGAACTCCTCATCCGCCCGATCGATCTCGTCGATCAGCAGCACGGGCGGCCGCGCCCGGCGGATCGCCGCCAGCAGCGGCCTTTCGAGAAGATAGTCCTCGGAAAAGATCCCTCGCTCGATCTCGGCGGCATCCGTGCCCTGCCTTGCCTGGATCGCCAGCAATTGCCGCTGGTAGTTCCACTCGTAGAGCGCTGCCGACTGGTCGAGCCCTTCGTAGCATTGCAGGCGGATGAGTTCCGTTTCATGGACGCTTGCGAGCGCCTTGGCCACCTCGGTCTTGCCGACGCCGGCTTCTCCTTCCAGCAGCAAGGGACGGCCGAGCATCTGCATCAGGCCTATGGCGGTGGCAAGATCACGGTCGGCAATGTAGCCAGCAGCAGCGAGCCGCTCGACGATCAGACTGCGCGGCATGACGTCCGCCTTGGTCGTCCCCTCTCCTTTTGCGGAGAGGGGACCTTTTGCGTCCTGGGAGGTGGATTGCGCAGACATCGTGGACACTTCCGATCAGGCGATCGCTCCAAGGCGCTTGGCCGCCTGCCAGTTGCGCCAGAAATCGTGCGGCATCTGGATGTGCGTCGAGCCCAGGAAGGAGAAGGCGTCGTTGACCGCATTGGAGAAAGCCGGAACGCCGCCGACATTCGGGCTTTCCCCGACCCCCTTTGCGCCGATCGGGTGATGCGGCGAAGGCGTCACGGTGAAATCCGTTTCCCAATGCGGCGTTTCGACCGCCGTCGGGATGAAGAAGTCCATGAACGAGCCCGTCACGACGTTGCCGTCATTGTCGTAGCGGATCTCCTGGCCCATGGCGATTGCAAAGGCCTCGGTCAGCCCGCCATGCACCTGGCCTTCGATAATCATCGGATTGATGCGGGTGCCGCAATCGTCCAGAGCGTAGAAGCGGCGAACCTTGTAGACGCCGGTATCGACGTCGATGTCCATGACGCAGAGATAGGCGCCGAAGGGATAGGTCATGTTCGGCGGATCGTAGTAGCTGACGGCCTCCAGCCCCGGCTCCAGGCCGGGGGGCGGCGAATTGTAGGCCGCCCAGCAGATGTCCTTCATCGACTTGAACCGCTCCGGCAGGCCCTTGACGCGAAATCCGTCGATATCCCATTCGAGGTCGTCCTCGTGCACTTCGAGCAGATACGCGGCGATCATCTGCGCCTTGGCCTTCACCTTGCGCGCCGCCATGGCGATCGCCGCCCCTGCGACAGGCGTCGAGCGCGAGCCGTAGGTGCCGAGACCGTAGGGGGCGGTGTCGGTGTTGCCCTCCTCGACCATGATGTCGTCGGCCGGAATGCCGAGCTCCGTGGCGATGATCTGCGCCCAGGTCGTCTCGTGGCCCTGCCCCTGGCTTTTCGTGCCCATGCGGGCAATGCCGGCGCCCGTCGGGTGCAGCCGGATCTCGCAGCTGTCGAACATGGCGATGCCGAGGATATCGCAATTCTTCGACGGCCCCGCGCCGACGATCTCGGTAAAGAACGAGACGCCCAGGCCCATGATCTCCCGCGTTTCGCCACGCTTGAACGCGGCGCGTCTTTCGGCCTGTTCACGGCGGAGACCGGCATAGTCGACCGTCTCCATCATCTTCCGCATGGCCGTATGATAGTCGCCGGAATCGTATTCCCAGCCGAGAGCCGAATGATAGGGAAACTGCTCCGCCTTGATGAAATTCTTCAATCGCAGCTCGGCAGGGTCCATGCCCAGTTTCTGGGCAAGGATATCCATGCCCCGCTCGATGCAATAGGCAGCTTCCGTGACCCGGAACGAGCAGCGATAGGCAACGCCGCCGGGCGCCTTGTTGGTATAGACGCCGTCGACCGCCAGATGGGCCGTCGGAAAATCATAGGAGCCGGTGACGATGTTGAAGAAGCCGGCCGGCCATTTCGATGGATCGGCGCAGGCATCGAAGGCGCCGTGATCGGCCAGCACATGCACGCGCAGCCCGGTGACCTTGCCCTCCTTGGTGGCGGCGATCTCGGTCGTCATGTGATAGTCGCGGGCAAAAGAGGTGGAGGTCAGGTTCTCGATCCGGTCCTCGACCCATTTCACCGGTTTTCCGGTGACGATGGAGGCGACGGCAGCGCAGATATAGCCGGGATAGGCACCCACCTTGTTGCCGAAACCGCCGCCGATATCGGGAGCGATCACATGGATCTTGTGCTCGGGGATCTTGGCGATCAGCGCGACGACCGTTCGGATGACATGCGGCGCCTGGAACGTGCCCCAGATCGTCAGCTCGCCCTTGACCTTGTCGAAGGAGCAGACGCACTGGCAGGTTTCCAGCGGTGAAGGGTGCGTGCGGTGATAGGAGATCAGCTCCTTGATCGTCACCTCGGCCTTGGCGAAGGCCGCATCGGTCAGGTCCTTGTCGCCGACGGTCCATTCGAAGATGTGATTGGGATGTTTGCGCGGCCCGTGCGCGCCGTCCTTCTTGTCCTTGATATCCTCGCGCAGGATCGGCGCGTCCGCGTCCATCGAATGGAAGGGATCGACCAGAACCGGCAGGGCCTCGTATTCGACCTCGACCGCATTGATGCCGTCGTCGGCGGCGTAGCGGTCCGTCGCAACGACGAAGGCGACTTCCTGGCTCTGGAACAGCACCTTGCCATCGGCGAGCACCATCTGGACGTCGCCGGCAAGCGTCGGCATCCAGGCGAGATTGACGCCCTTGAGGTCTTCGGCCGTCAGCACCGCAAGAACGCCCGGCACCTTCAGGGCCTTGTCCTTGTCGATCGACTTGATGCGCGCATGCGGATAAGGCGAGCGGACGAAATCTCCGTGCAGCATGCCGGGCAACTTGACGTCGTCGACATAGTTGCCCTTGCCTTGCGTGAAGCGGATATCCTCGACCCGCTTGCGCTTGCAGCCCATGCCCTCGAGCTTGGCCTCGCGCTGCTCGCGTGTAACGATGATCTCGTTCATTCTGCGGCCTCCTTGAATTCCGTGCCGTTGATCTTGGCGGCGGCGTATTGGATGGCCTTGACGATGTTCTGGTAGCCCGTGCAGCGACAGAGATTGCCGGCGATGCCGAAGCGGATCTCCTCCTCGCTGGGATTCGGGTTTTCCTGAAGCAGCCGGTGGGCGCGCACGATCATGCCGGGCGTGCAGAAGCCGCACTGCAGACCGTGCATCTGGCGAAAGCCCTCCTGCAAGGCCGAAAGCGTGCCGTCGGGATTGGCCATGCCTTCGATGGTGGTGATCTCGGCTCCCTGTGCCTGGACCGCAAAGACGGTGCAGCTCTTGACCGACATGCCGTCGAGATCGATGGTGCAGGCGCCGCAATGCGTCGTCTCGCAGCCGATATGGGTTCCCGTCAGGGCCAGGGTCTCGCGGATGAAATGGACGAGCAGCGTTCTCGGTTCGACGAGACCCTCGACCTCGGCGCCGTTTACCTTCATCGTCACATGCGTCTTTGCCATCGTCGTCTCCTCACGCGGCCCGGGCGGCGGCGCGTTTCAGCGCGCGCACGACCATGATGCCGCCAACATGTCTTCGATATTCGGCAGGCCCGCGTCCATCGGCGGCCGGCTGCATGATCGCCTGGGCAAGCTGGGCCGCCTTCTGCAGGCTCGCCTCGTCGAGACTCGTTCCGACAACCGCCGCGGCAGCATCTTCGGCAAGCAGCGCGGTCTCTGAAAGGTTGGTAAGGCCGATACGACAGCTTGCGACCTTGCCGCCGGAGAGGGTGAGCACAACGGCAGCGGCCGCAGTCGCATAATCTCCGATCTTGCGCTTGAGCTTCTCGTAGGCGTAGCCGTGTCCATCAGCCGGTTGCGGGATGACGATCTCCGTCAGCAGTTCTCCGGGCTCCAATGCCGTGAAATAGGCACCTTGATAGAAGTCGGCGGCGGCGATTTCACGCCGCCCGCCCGGCCCGTCGAGACGATAACGCGCATCGAGGGTGAGCATCAGCGCCGGCATGTCGTTGCCGGGGTCGCCGTTTGCGACATTGCCGCCGATCGTGCCGCGATACCGCACCTGCGGGTCGGCAATCAGCAGCGCCGTCTCCTTGAGGATCGGCAGCAAGCTCGCAATCTCCGGAGAGACCACAAGGTCGTGCTGCGTCGTCATCGCGCCGATGACGACAAGATCGCCCTCGCGCCGGATGCCCCTGAGGGCCGCAATGCCGTGCAGATCGATGAGATGCTCGGGCGCGGCAAGCCGCAGTTTCATCATCGGGATAAGGCTATGCCCGCCCGCAAGCGGCCGTGCCTCGTCGCCAAGTTCGGAAAGAAGCCTGATCGCATCGGCCACGCTTTCCGGCCGATGGAAATCGAATGCGCCCGGTATCATGATCTTCCTCCCGTTCGATCGGAGCACGACGCAAATCGAGCATTTCCCTTGCCGCCGGCGCAGGCAAGGAGAGGAGGGAAAATCAATCACCAAGGGTTGAGTTTCGCACGAACGGCGGGATTCGGCGCACGAATTGCGTCAGGCCGGCTGGCCTATCTCGAAGCTTTCGTCGTCTCGCCCCTGGCAAGACCGAGGCGGGACTTCAGCTCCGCTATCTTGGCGCGACTGACCGGAACCAGGTGAGGAACGGCGCCATCCAGTTCCACCATCGCCCCATCCCCTTCCCTGCGGATGAAGGTGATATGCGGCACCGCCACGATATGGCTGCGATGGACGCGCATGAAGATATCGGGACAGAGTTGCGCCTCCGCCTCGGAAATCGGCCATGGACACATGCGTTCGCGCTGGCCGTCATGGACGAGCGTGTAATGGGCGTCGGCGCGGATGCTGCGGATCTCGACGGCGTCGATGAATTGCGTCCCGTTCGCCGCCTCGATCGGCACCCGCGTCGCCGTCGAACGCTGCGGCGGCTGGCCGAGGCCCGCAAGCGGGGCGACGATCGTCCGCGGCCGAACGACCGGCGGATGCTGCTCCTCGGGCCCGCTCCCGTCCTCACCGGACACGATCTCTTGATCGGCGGGGACCGCAGCGGGCCGCTGGCGGGCTTCCGGCACGAGAAACAGCAGAAAGCCGACGGTGATCAGGAAGCACAGCAGCGCGACGATCAGCGCCAGCACCTGCGGCGAGGCCGTCAACCCATCCATCGCCATGGCATGATCCATGCCGCCGGCGGGCCGGAAATGCATGCCGTACATGGCGGTGTAATGCATGCCCGAAACGGCGATGCCGAAGGCTACCGCGCTGAAGGCAAGCCTGAAGCCGCCATGGCGCGCGAGATAGATCCGCAAGCCGCCATAGGCGGCAACGATGGCGATGACGACGGAAAGCGCGACCATCCCGTAGTCGTGCTCGATGCCGAAGTGGCCGGCAAGGCCGTGAATGCCGACATAATGCATGGAGGCAATGCCGAGCCCGAGCAGGAGCGCCGACGCAAGGATCCGCAATCGCGAGGGCTCGCCGATGCTGACGAAATAGAGGGAGACGCCGACGACCAGCGCGCAGATCAGGAAGGACACCACGGTCGGAAGCACGAGATAGACGGCATCGGCCGGCATCGGCGCAGCCAGCATGCCGATGAAATGCATCGTCCAGATGCCGAACGCCAGAAACGCCGCGGCGCCGGCAAGCATCAGCCTGCGGTTGACCGAAGGCGAACTGCGGATGCGGGCGGCCAAGCCGAAGCCGGTATAGCCACCCATGATCGCGACCGCTATCGAAAGCGCCACGAGAAACGGATTGTGCCCAGCGAACATGACATCTGCGGTCGCGCCTTCTCCTCCACGGGCGCGGCCTCTCCTATGGATGAAGGTTATATCCGCGCCCGCCCCATTGACAAGCGAGGACTTCCGCAGGAACCGGCCGATCACGGTTCAGATGGCGAGCGCATATGGCGCCGACTCGGATTGCAGATACTCCAGCATCTGCATGATCCCCGTTTCCAGGCTGATCGACGGCGTCAGTCCGTAAGATCGTTGAAGGGCCGTATCACCGCAGCGGTAAAAAACGCCTTCGGGACGGCTCGACCGGCCGACGACGGCTGGCTGCCAGCCGATCTGCCGGCAGGCGGTCTCGGCCAGCTCCATGAAGGAGGTGGCAATTCCGGTCGAAAGATTGAGGCTGGCGCCGTCGGGAAGCAGTTCCTTCGTCCGCCAGATGAATTCGATACAATCGGAAATGTGGATGAAGTCGCGGCACTGCCGGCCCGAGCCCCAGACGAAGACTTCCGCCGCCCCTCTTTCCGCCAGCAGACGGCGGCAGATCGCCGGGAAAGGATAGGCAAGATCCTGATCCTCGCCATAGCCGCTGAACGGCCTGTAGGCGATGGCCCTCCGGCCGTAGCGCTCGACATAGAGCTTCATCAGGTACTCGCCGGTCAGCTTTGCCCAGCCATAGCTGAGATCGGGCACGCCGACGGCAGCGTCGAAGTTGATCATGTCCTCCGACAGCAGCCGATGATTCTCGGCTGTCTGCAGCGATACCGGATAGGCCGCGCTGGAGCTGAAGAAAACCACCGAACCGGGATTGGCGCGCGACGCCCACTGCCATAGCGCCGCATCGACCGCCAGATCCTCTGCGACATCGAGCGCCTGCGTCTCCAGCGTCACGCGGCCGCCGACCAGCGCTGCCAGATGGAAGACATAGTCAAAATGCTCGGCCGGACGGGCAAAGAATGCGCGGCAGTCTTCCTGGAGAAAGACGAAGCGAGAGCGCCCGAAACCCTGCCACAGATCGGGATGAAGCGCCCCTGTCCCGGCCACCAGTGAATCGACGCAGACGACGTCGAGCCCTTCAGCAAGAAGCCGGCGGACAAGATGCCGCCCCACGAACCCGCAGCCGCCCGTCACCAAAACATGTGCCATCATCCACCCCCACTAATGCGCCAGAAAACCGCTGCGCCCCATATAGATGTCCACCATGCGACGCGCCCATTCCGCTCTGCTCGGCGCGATGCGTTTGCCAAGTGCAAATGCTCCTTCACTCAGTCTTCGCATGAGATGGTCGTCATCGGTCTCGGCCAATTTCTCGGCCAGCGAATCCGCATCGCCGCTATCGAAAACCAGGCCGGCCCCGTTGCTCGCGACTTCCGCCGCTATCAGTGCGTTGCTGCTGACGATGACCGGGATGCCGGACATCAATGCTTCGGCCGCAACCAGGCCGTAGGGCTCGGGCATGCGCGAGGGCATGACGAAAACGCGCGCCTCCCCGGCAAGCCTTGTCACCTCTTCATCGCTCAGCCAGCCAGGCACGAAGCAATGCGGCAGCGCCTGCTGCATCTCCGCAAGCAACGGTCCGCGCCCGATGAGCCTTGCCGTTCGCCCCGTTTTGTTGAGCGCGTCCGCCAGTGTCCGCACTCCCTTTTCCCAGCACATGCGGCCGAGAAAGACGGTATGGCGGTTGCGCCACGCCGCCACCGGTCCCTGCGTCAACGGCTCCGTCGGTGTGCGCAAGGTCGTGAAATGCTGCAGCGGGCCGGAGCGCAGATGCGCTTCCATGTTTTCATGCGCCAGCACGATGCCGACGCGGCTCCAGAACTCCTCGCCCACGCCCTGCTGGGTCAAGGCCCGGCGGAAACGCCAGAGCTTGTGGAAATAGCTGCGCTTGTCGCAATTGGTCGTCAGGCATGCGGCGGATAGCGGCTTGACCGTGCAGACATGGCCGCTGCGGAAATTGATAAGCCCTCCGTTTGGACAATTCAGGAAGAAATCATGCGCCGTAACGATGACTTTGGCCTTGTGCCTGGCCAGCGCGTAGAAGATCGAGGGGGACAGGATCTGTGACCAGCCGTGCACATGGACGACGGTCTCCTCGTTCGATTCCCGAAGCAACTCGTCCATCGCCTCATAGGCGCGTCTGTTGTAGCTCTTCGCAAAGACATCGGCGACTGTCGGGCCCTCCCGAAGAGGCCGCTCGCCAAGCGCAACGGTGCGGATTTCGGCAAAGCGGGGCTTCAGGCCTTCGCCATCGTCGCCGACCAGCATGGCGCAGGTCAGGCCTGCGTCGCGGCTCGCCTCAAGACATTGCAGCGCCACCTTGGTCGCGCCACCGCGAACGGTCGAAACATCGTTGACAAGTATGAGACGCATGGATCAGCAACTCGCCCGCTTGTGTTATCGGGGCCTAACGAAAGAAACCGCCCTTCTACGTCTCGCCCCGATACATAAGGCGCCCGAATGCGGCCGCTTTTCAATTCATCCATTCGCACGATGGCATCCGCTTTCAGATTGAATTCATGGGCTTCCATCGGTTCGACGGGCACGAACGTCGATTGCGCACTTACCATTGGGCCCATTTTGTCTGAGCGGTCTGCACGACGACGGAAATGTGGCGGGGCGGCCGATATCCGGCAGCAGGCGAGCAGACAGGCCGCCCGCGCTTAGAAGCAGGTCCCGAGACCGGCATCGTTGCTTCCGTCAGACTTTCCGGCTCTTGCGCCCAGCCGTGAGGCCGGCCGGAGCGGCAACGGATGCGCGCTTGACAAGGGAGCATTCGAGCTTGGTGATCTGGTAGCGGCGCTCGCGCGGCAAGACAGCGGTTTCGAGATGTTCGATCGCCCATTGGCCCATGGCCATGTGGGGAAGCACGGACGTCGTCAGCGGCGGCACGAGATGGCGGCAGATGTCTTCATCGTCATAGCCCATGACCGACATGTCCTCGGGAATGCGAAGCCCGGCTTCCTTGAGCGCTTCATAGCATCCGATGGCGGTGCGGTCGTTCTGGCAAAAGATCGCGGTCGGGCGCTCGGCCAGCGACAATAGCTTCATCGTTCCGGAATAGCCGGCGCTGGCCGACCAGTCGCCCTCGATGACCAGCTCCGGATCGAAGGGAATGTCCGCCGTCGCCAGAGCCCGGCGATAACCGGTGAGACGATCCTGCGCCGCCTGCATCCATGGCTCGCCCGTGATCGTGGCGATGCGATGGTGGCCGTGCGAGATCAGATGCCGGGTCGCCGTCTGGCCGCCGGCTATCTCGCTTGGAACGACAGCCGGAAAGGCGTAGTCGGACGTATAGCAATTCAGAAGGACGATCGGAATGTTGAGGTCGTAGAGATAGTCCGGAACCTCGACTTCGCGGGTGAAGATCGTCATGTAGATGAGCGCGGAAATCCCGCTGTTGCTCAAGGCCTGAAGCGCTCTCGGCTCCATGATCGGATCGCTCATGGTTTGCGCGACGAGCAGCACGTTCCCGGCATTCCAGGACGCCTGGCGCGCGCCCTCGATCGCAACGACCGCCTCCGGGCTGGTGGCGAGCTGATCGACGGCAAAGCCGATCACCCCGTCCAGCTGCGAGGGAGACAGAAGCGCAGGCGGAGTGGAAAGCACCGGCGCAACGTAGCCGAGCTGGCGGGCGGCCTCGATCACCCTGTCGCGGGTCTGCTGCGACAGGCGCATGCCCGGCGTATTGTTCAGGACGAAGGATACCGCGGTCTGCGAGCAACCGGCGGCCTTGGCGATATCGGTCATCGTGACCCTGGCGCCGGGGCGGCGGCCGTTTCGCTTCGAGCCCCGGCTGTCGTCGGCCGTTTGATCGCCGTTTGCGGCCGATATCTTCTTCATAATTGCGTCTCATCTCCCGTGAAACGAGGCCGGCCAACGGATCCCACCACCGGCTTCGCTAATATTTATTATCACCAATGCAACGAGTTCGGCAACTGGTGCGATGATAAATTGGGAGATCACCCACAAATTTGCGGCGACATGCCACTGGAATAACACGGGAAACGACATTTTCCCCGCTATGGCGCGCGTCCAACGCCGATTTGTATTACTAATTCTATTTACTAATCGAAATTAGTCGTATACCGTTGCATTGTGGTTGGACGTGCCGCATCTCGCTTGGCGAGAAACCCTTGGAGGGGGTGCAGGACGATCCGCCGCGATTTGCAACTAGATCCCGCCAGCGGGTCTATGGGAGGATGATCATGAAGTATCTAAGACGAGGTGCTGCCGCCTTTGCGGCAGGGCTGATGCTAAGCTATGCATCGGCAACCTACGCCGCCGACAAGCCGACGCTCGCATTTGTGGTCAACGGCGCATCCGACTTCTGGAAAGCCGCCGAAGCCGGCGTCAAGAAAGCCCAGGCCGAACTGCCTGACTTCGATATGGAACTGAAGTATCCCGAGCAATCCTCGGTCGCCATCCAGCAGCGACTGATGGAAGACCTCGTTGCCGCCGGCGTCAAGGGGATCATGGTTTCCGCAGTCGATCCCAAGACCTCGACCGACGGATTGAACAAGATCGGTTCGGAAACCGCGCTGTTTACCACCGACAGCGACGCGCCCGACACAAACCGCGTCGCCTATATCGGCTCCTCGAACGTCGACGCCGGCAAGCAGGCGGCCGAAATCGCCAAGAAGGCCCTGCCGAACGGCGGCAAGTGCATCGGCTTCGTCGGCCTTCTCGGCGCCGACAATGCAAAGGAGCGCATCCAGGGCATGAAGGACGGCATAGCCGGCACGAAGATCGAACTGGTTGACGTGCGCGGCGACGACATCGACCAGACGAGAGCAAAGAAGAACGTCGAAGACGCACTGGTTGCAAGCCCGGACGTGACCTGCATGGTCGGCTTCTACTCCTACAACACACCGCGCATCTACGAGGCGCTGCGTGAAGCCGGCAAGCTCGGCCAGATCACCGTCGTCGGCTTCGATGACGATCCGATCACGCTCGGCGGGGTCAAGGAAGGCACGATTGCCGGCACCGTCGTACAGCAGCCCTATCTCTGGGCCTACCAGGGCATGAAGCTGATGGCCGCCTATCTGAAGGGCGACAAGTCGGGCATTCCGGACAGCAAGCTGATCATCATCCCGACGAAGATCATCGGCAAGGATGACGTCGATGCCTATGCTGCAAATCTGAAGGCGATGGCTGGCAATTAAAGCCATCCTCCAGCAGCGCCGGTTGCGGCGACCGGCGCTGCTGGATTTATGAAATGCTCACGACGCGACGGCTTCCGAAGCCACACCGCACAGGCACGATACTCGTCATGATTGAACGATCGGATACACTGGCAGCGCCGGAAGCCACGGTGCCTTTTCTCAGCCTCTCGGGAATTGGCAAGACCTATCCTGGCGTGGTGGCGCTCGATAATTTCTCGATGGATGTCGCTCCCGGCGAGGTGATCGGCCTTGTCGGCGAAAACGGCGCGGGCAAATCGACGCTGATGAAAATCCTCGGTGGCGTCGTCAAGCCGGACCGCGGGACCATTCGCCTCGATGGAGCCGAGCAGGGCGCCTTCACGGTCGAAAGCAGCATCGCCTCGGGCATAGCCTTCGTCCATCAGGAACTCAACCTGTTTGAAAATCTCGATGTCGCTGCGAATATTTTTCTCGGCCGCGAGCCGCTAAGGGGCGGCTTTCTGAAGCTGGTCGACCGAAGCCGCCTGCGCGACATGGTCGCCCCTCTGTTGAAGCGCGTCGGCGCCAATTTTTCGCCGGATACGCCGGTGGCTTCACTGTCGCTCGCCCAGCAGCAGATGGTCGAAATCGCCAAGGCGCTCTCCATCAATGCCCGCCTCGTCATTCTCGACGAGCCGACGTCGAGCCTGCCGCTGGCCGAGACGGAGAAACTCCTGGCCGTCATATCGTCGCTGAAGGCGGATGGCATCAGCGTGATCTTCATTTCGCATCGACTGCATGAAGTCGAACGCGTCGCCGATCGTGTCGTCGTGCTGCGGGACGGAACCCTGGTCGGCACATTGCCCAAGGAGTCGATCGATCACGACCACATGGTAAAGCTGATGATCGGCCGCGCATTGGCCGCACGCTCGATAGAAGCCGCCCGGCCGCCGGGTGAGGTCGCGCTCAAGATTTCCGCAGTCCAGACCGCCGCCTATCCGATGCAGCCGGTCCATCTGGATATCCGTTATGGCGAAATCCTGGGTCTCGCCGGCCTCGTCGGCTCGGGTCGCACCGAGCTTGCCCGCGTCCTCTTCGGCATCGACCAGAGCTACGGCGGCAACATCGCGCTTGGCGGGCAGGATCTGAAGCTGAGATCCGCCCGGGACGCCGTCGCCAACGGCATTTTCCTCGTGCCCGAAGACCGCAAGCTCAATGGCATCCTGCTCGATATGCCGATCTCGCAGAACATATCCCTGCCCAATCTTCCGGCCTATGCGCACCGCTCCATGGTTTCTTCGGAACGCGAAAATACAGCGGCCGAAAGCCAGCGCCGGCAGCTCGGCATCAAGGCGCCATCGATCTCGACCCGCACCGGCACGCTTTCAGGCGGCAACCAGCAGAAGGTCGTGCTCGCCAAATGGCTGGCGATGCATCCGAAGGTGCTGATCTTCGACGAACCCACCCGCGGCATCGATATCGGCGCGAAGAGCGAAATCTACGGCCTGATGCGCAAGCTCGCCGATGCCGGCGTGGCGATCCTGATGATCTCGAGCGACATGGAGGAGGTCATCGGCGTCTCCGACCGCATCGCGGTCATGCACGAGGGCCAGATCTCCGGCATTCTGGATAAGGATCAGTTCAGTCAGGAAAACGTGCTTTTGCTGGCCGTCGGCAAGACGCTACACTAGGGCGGTTCGGCTATCCATGGGATCTCTGAACCGCTCTATCTCCTTGTTTTAAGCAATTCCGGACGGAAAACCGCTGCGCACTTTTCCTGGAATTGCTCTAACGGCTGCGGCCAATGGGAATGGAAATCGATGAGTAAGAAAGATCTGGGCCTGCTCCTGTTGATCATCGTCGTCGGCATCGTCGTCGCGATCATCAATCCGCGCTTCCTTCTGCCGATCAACCTCGCCAATACGTCGAACCTTATCGGCCTTTTCGGGATTTTGTCGATCGGCCAGGCCTTCGTCATCATCACCGGCGGCATCGAACTCTCCGTCGGCTCGCTGGTCGCCCTGCTCGGCGTGTTGTTCATCGATTTCATTGCCGTCCAGAACATGCCTTGGGCGGTTGCGCTTCCTCTCATCCTGCTCCTCGGCGGCGTCCTTGGGGCGATCCATGGCTGGCTCATCACCAAGCTCAATCTTCAGCCTTTCGTCGTCACGCTCTGCGGCTTGCTGATCTATCGCGGCGCGGCGCGCTTCTACACGGCGGACGGCACGGCCGGCTTTGCTTTCGGCCAGAATTTTCCGACGCTGGAGTTCCTGACCGCCGGCCGTTTCTACGGCGTGCCGAACACCTTCATCGCGCTGGTGATCATTGCAGCCATCATGTGGATCGTCCTGCACCGCTCCGTTTATGGCCGCTATCTTTACGCCATCGGCAAGAACGAGGAGGCCGCGAAATATTCCGGCATCCGCACGAGAAAGATGGTGACGGTCTCCTACACCATCTGCGGCGTGCTGACGGCGCTTTCCGCAATCTATTTCGCCATGTACACGCGCTCCATCTCGCCGGCGAGCCATGGGCAGTTCTACGAGCTTTACGCCATCGCCGCGGCGGTCCTCGGCGGCTTTTCTCTGCGCGGCGGCGAAGGGTCCCTGATCGGTGTGGTGCTCGGCACCATCCTCTTGCAGGAGCTTCAGAATCTCGTGAACCTTCTCGGCATCCCCTCCTCGCTCAACTTCGCGGTCATGGGCGGCGTGATCCTGCTCGGCGTGTTGATCGATCAGCAATGGAGCGCCATCCGCGCGCAGCGGCGCCTGGTATCGGCAGCGCGCCAAGCGGAAACGCGACAGCCGGCAAGCCAGACGCAATCGTAGTGGCGGTCCCGGATCGATTTGGCCAAAGCGAAAGCCGCGATGCCTGTTTGCGGCAACGCGGCTCTTATTGCGAACCTTGTACTCGGTATCCCCGAAAGCCTCAGCCCGCCGGCGTCGGCTCTCCCAGCGACAACATCAGCCGGTTTGCCCAGTTGAAGAAGGCTGCGCCATGGATGACATCGGCAATCTCCAGATCGTCCAATCCTTCCTCGCGCAGCCTGGCGATCTCGTCCGCGCCGAATTGCAATGGCGTTGCCGTCAGGGCCGCCGACGCTTCGACAACGGCATTCCACCGGCTGCCGAGATCGGCTTTAAGACCGTCGTCCAGCAGACGCTGCACGTCATCCGTCCGCTTGGAATGATGCGAGGCGAAACGCGAATGAACCGATGCACAGAAGATGCAGCCGTTTGCGCGCGAGGCGGCCGTGGCGGCAAGCTCGCGCTCGGCCCGGGGAAGGCCCGCCGAGACGTTGTAGAAGATATCCTTGTCCGTCTTGGTACGAGCCTGGAGAATGTCGGGGTCGCGCGCCAGCAACATGAAGTAGGGCGATTTCGCGCGGGACGCATCCACGAGACCGGCCCAGTGACGCTCGGTCAGATCCGCCTCGTCAAGTGGCTGCAGCCACGGGGTCCAGCCGATTTCGGCCTGGGTGAAAGCATTCGGCCGGTTCTCGATTGCGGGATGAATGACAGTTTCGGTCATATGGGAATTCCTCTTGATTCGACTAGGCCGAAGCCGCCTGCCCGGCATTCGCCGCGTTTTCTGCCAATGCCCTGAGGCCGGCGACAACGCGGATCTGGAACGCCAGAAATGCGACGATCTGCGAGAGCGTGACGATGCCGGTGGTCGTCCAGCCGGCATCGAGCAGCTTTTGCAACGCCGCAGCACTTGCCTCTCTCGGACGGAAAACCAGAAGATGGCTGTGCTCGAGCGCTGCCGCCAGCTTCGGCCCGAGCGCGTCCCTGCTCTCGTTCGAAACCTCGTAGACGAGCCCGGGCCGATCCTCGCCGGAAAGCGGACCGGCGGGATAGTGCCCATAGGGGCCGTTCGTGCGGCCGCGCTCGACTTCCCCATCGACGGAGACGGCGAGCGCCGCCCCGCCGGCCTGTTCCTTCAGCCTGGAGGCGTAGAAGCCGCCGGCCTCGGCGGCGCCGTGAAGCCCGGCAACGAAGACGGCAACGGCAAAGCGCTCCTGCGGGGTCACATCGCCCTGATGCGCGGGCTCAAACAGCGCCTGATAGCTTTTCTGCGCATTGAGGCGCGTCTCCGGCCTTTGCGCACGCAGGCGATCCAGCAAGGATCCGGCGTGAATTCCCGCAAGGAGATCGATGGTATCGGTGGTCTGTGACGTCATGGCTAATGCCCTTCCTTAAATGCCGGTATTCAGACCCGCGCCGCCAAGCGGGGTTCGTTCGCGACGGGACCTTGCCGCACCCAGCCGAGCGCAGGCGCGACATGCTTCGCGATGAGCTCCAGCGAGCGCAGAATATATTCGTGCGGCGGATCGACGGAGTGGACCTGGAACACCAGATCCGTAACCCGTGACAAAGCGGTATCGGCCCGGAGCGACGCAATGACATCATCCGGCGTACCGACGTGAACGTCGAAAGCCCGGATCAAATCGGCTGTCGTTTCGCCCGAAAACGTAAAGCCGCTCGCCTTGAAGCGCTCGACGTTGCGCCTCAGGCCGATCTCGGCAAAGTGCAGGGCTTCCTTCCTGTTCTCGGAGACGAACAGGCTGCGCGAGCCCAGAATTCGCGGCGAACGCCCGACGGGCAGGGCCGAGAGATAGGCATCGATGATCGGATTCTGCAGGTCCCAGAGCTCGGCGTCCGGCGTCTCCGGCGGTCGCGGCTGCGTGCGCGACAACATCAGCCCATCCCCATCGCCACCGGCGCGGATGCCGCCGCCGACGGAGAAAGTCGCCTGCCAGACACGATCGCGCAGGTGCGGCGCGACGGGATAGAGACGATTGCCGCCCGCAAGCTCGCCTCCGGCCCAGGCCTCGCGCACCAGGGCGAGGTGCTTGCCATAGACCTGTCCGCGCTCGCCGCTCTCCAGGCCGAAAGGCAGGAAGGCTTGCGGAGTTCCCCCGGTGCCGAAGCCGACTTCCAGCCGCCCATCGAGCAGATGATCGAGCACGGCGGTATCTTCGGCTACCCGCACGGCATTTTCCATCGGCAGGGTGATGACGCCCGTGCCGAGGCGGATGCGAGAGGTCTGCGGCGCCAGCGTAGCAAGGAATACCAGAGGCGCGGGCAGCCCGCCCTCCTCGCCGTTGAAATGGTGCTGCGCTACCCAGGCGCTGTCGAAGCCATGCTCCTCCGCGTGAACGATCTGTTCGGCGACAAGCCGGTAGCGGGTCGCGGCGTCCGCCTGATCGAGAACGCGGCTGAAGAAGCCCAGTCTTTTCGGTGACAATGGCGTACTCATGGAATTATCCTGCACTGATGGTGGAATCGATTAATCGCGGAAACTTCTTGCCGGGCACGGCATCGATCAGTTCGCGCGTATAGGGGCTCTGCGGATTGCTGAAGACATCGTCGATCGTGCCCGTTTCGACGAGCCGCCCCCCGTTCAGAACCGAGACCGTGTCTGCGATCTGCCGCACCACGGCAAGATCGTGGGAGACGAACAGGTAGGTCAGCCCCAGCTCGCGCTGCAGCTCGTCCAGAAGATCGAGGATCTGGGCCTGCACGGTCACGTCCAGGGCGGAGACCGCCTCGTCCAGCACCAAGATCTGCGGGTCCAGCACCAGCGCCCGGGCAATCGCGACACGTTGGCGCTGCCCTCCCGAGAGCGCGTGCGGCCGCCGCTGAAATACCTCGGCCGGCAGCTTGACCCTGTCGAGGGTCGCGGCCACCTTTGCCAATCGCTCCCGGCGTGGCAGCCGCTCGAAATTCAGCAACGGCTCTTCCACGATGGTCGTTATCGTCTGGCGTGGATCAAGCGATCCATAGGGATTTTGATAGACGAGCTGAATTTTCTTGCGAAAAAGCCTGAGCGTTTCGCCACGCAGCGAAGACAGGTCCAGCCCGTCGATCACAACCTTCCCGGAGGTCGGCCGCTGGAAAGCCGAGACGATCCGTATCGTCGTCGTCTTGCCGGAGCCGGACTCGCCGACGATCGCATGCGTGCTGCCGCGGCGGACGCGAAACGAGACATCATCGACGGCTCTGAACCTATCCGCATCTCCGTCATGGCCAAAATCCTGAACCAGCCCGTCGACGACGATGATGTCGTCGGCCGGCTGCGGCGCGGACGCGATCGGCCGAGCGGGAATGCGTTGCGGCCCCATGTTCAACGACGGCGCGTCGGCAAGCAAACGCCGTGTATAGGCGCTCTGCGGATGCCTCACGACGTCGGCGGTGCGCCCCTGCTCCTGAATGCGGCCATGCTGCAGGACGATGAGCCGGTCCGATCGGTCGACGGCAATGCCGAGGTCATGCGTGACCAGCAGGACCGCCGTGCCGTATTCACGCCTGAGATCGTCGATGAGGTCGAGGATGTGCCTCTGTACCGTGACGTCGAGCGCGCTCGTCGGTTCGTCGGCAATGATGAGCGAAGGCTTCAAGGCCATGGCGATGGCGATCAGCACGCGCTGGCGCATGCCGCCGGAAAGCTCATGCGGATATTGCTTCGCGCGCAGCTGGGGCTGGCTGAGACCGACGCGCTCCAGAAGGTCGATTGCCTGGACGCGGGCGGCGGCCCCCGAAGCCCTGCCATGGACGACGAGGATCTCGGCCACCTGATCGCCGATCGTCCTGACCGGGTTGAGGGAATTGCCGGGGTCCTGCGGCACCAGGCTGATAACTGATCCACGAATGCTGTCCAGCCGTCTTTGCGGCCAGCCGCCGATCTCCTCGCCATTCAGGCGGATGGTGCCTTGCTGCAGAAGACCGCCTTCGGGCAAGAGACCGATCACCGCCTGCGCCGTCGAACTCTTGCCGGAGCCAGACTCGCCGACCAGGGCAACGACTTCGCCGGCACAAACCTGGAAATCGATATCGTGAACGACCGTGCGCAGACCGCTTTTGTCGCGATAGCCGATCCGCAGGCCTGCCACGTCGAGGATGGGGGCGGTGTTGCTCTCGAGCGCGCCAATCACTGGAACCGTCATTTCCCGATCCTTCCGATAGCCCGGCTGATGCGATTGATGGAAATGACGACAAGGACCACGACGAGACCGGGCGCGGCCGTCAGCCACCAGGCGGTTGCGATGTAGTTGCGTCCCTCGGCGATCAGCAGACCCCATTCCGGTGTCGGCGGCGGGGCGCCATAGCCGAGGAAGCCGAGGGTCGACAGCTGCAGGATGGCCCATCCCGCCTGAAGCGCGGCAAAGGCGATCACCGAAGTCAGCGAATTGGGAAGAATATGACGCCACAGCACCTTGAAGAAGGTGCCGCCGCTGCCGAAGGCGGCTTCAACATATTCGCTTCGCCGCACCGTGACGACTTCCGAACGGACCAACCGGGCAAACTTGGCGATCAGCGTGCAGCCGACCGCGATTGCCGCATTGACCGTGCCGAAGCCGAGGAGAACGATGATGCTGAGCGACAGCAGCAAGTCCGGAATGGACAGCATGACGTCCACCAGCCTCATGATGACGGTCTCGAACCGGCCTCCCAGCGAGCCGGCCAATACGCCGAGCGTCGTACCGACCAGAAGGGCGATGCCCACGGCGGCGAGCGCGCCGGACAGCGAATGCACGGCCCCATAGACGATGCGGGCATAAAGGTCGCGACCGAGCGAGTCAGTCCCCAGCAGATGTGCCGCACTCGGCGGACGAAGATGCTGGCCCGGCAAACCCTGAACCGGATCATAGACCGTGAAAATGCCGGGAAAGATGGCCCAAAGCACGACCAGCGCGAGCACAAGGCACGCAAGGACGAGGCCGGGCTGGATGACTGGCCACCGTCGCCCGGACGGAATGCTTCCGCGAAGCTGGGTCTGGAGCGTCGCCGGCGAGGTGCTGCCTTCCGGCTCGGACGCATCGATCCCCGGATGATGGCGAGCGGTTTCGATACTTGCCATCATGCGGCTCCCAGCTTGGTCTTCAGACGCGGATCGAGCACCGGATAGAGCAGATCGACGACGAGATTGATGACGACGAAGGCGCATGCGGCAATGATGACGATCGCCTGGAGAACGGCAACATCCTGACTGTCGACCGCCTGCTTGGTCAGGCCGCCGATGCCGTTGAGCCCGAAGACCGTTTCCGTGATGACGGCCCCGGCCACCAGCTCACCGAACAACAGCCCGGCAACGGTCAGGACCGGCAGCAGCGTGTTCTTGGCGACATGCGCCCACAAGACCCTTGCATGGGAAAGCCCCTTGGCGCGGGCGACCGGCACGAAGGGCCTGGTCAGCACTTCATCGATATTCTTCAGCAATATTTGCGCGAGCGGAGCCGAGATCGGGACTGCAACCGTCAGAATGGGCAGGAAGAGGCCTTCCCAAGGGCCCGGATTGATGACCGGCACGAGGCGGAAGCGGAAGGAGAAAATCTGGATAAACATGATGCCGAGCCAGAAGGTCGGCACCGAAATGAAGAGCGCGGGGATGGCCTGTATCAGGCCGCGCAGCCATGCGAAGCCGGAAAGATTGGAGGCGATCGCGATCAGAACGGCAAGAATGACTGCCACCACGAAACCCAGCCCCGCAAGCAGCAGGGTCGGCGGCACGTTGGTGGCAAGCAGGGAGTTCACCGGAACCCCCGCCTGCAGGGAATAGCCGAAATCGCCCGTCAGGAAATTCCCGACGGAATGGAAATATTGCTGCAGGAACGATCCGTTGGCGCCGTAGGCGGCCCTGATATCGGCAAGCTGCTCGGGGCTCAGCCCATAGTCGGGATTTTGAAACTTGATCAGTACCGCATCACCCGGCAGCGACTGCAGCAACACGAAGGACACCGTGAATGCAGCCCACAGCACGAACAGGGCCTGCCCGATTCTGGATAATATGTATTTCGCCATGCCGATCTTACGCCTTCACATTCGACGAGCCCGGCGCTACGCCGGGCTCGCAGCTTTTCATCAATGCGCAGCAAGCCATGTGCTGTAGAAGGAGGGTCGGCCGACCGCCTCGAATGCAATCCCCTTCACGTAAGGCGCGCCCGCGAAGACCTGCGGTTCCTCGAAGAACGGGATGACATAGGCCTGATCCAGCAGATATTCCTGCGCGGCCTTGGCTGCGGCCAATCGCTTGCCGCTGTCGGTTTCGGAAGCAACGGTCTCGAGAATGCCGTTCAGCTTGTCGTCCGAGAACGTCGCCTTGGGGTTGAGGCCACCCTTCTGCAGCAGGGCATCGCGGTTTTTCGCATAGAACTGGCTCTTGATGACGTCGGGATCGGCGCGGCCGACTTCAGCGACCACCAGCGGCGTCTTGGCCGGATCGACATTGTCGGTTACCAGATTTCCGGATGTGCCGGCCAGAACCTGCAATTTCACGCCGATCTTGGCCCATTGCTGAGCGACGAGCTGCAAGACGGCCTTGTTCTGCGGCTGCGGTATCGATTCATAGACAGCGAGCGAAAGCGGCTTGCCGTCCTTCTGGCGAACGCCGTCCGCTCCCTTCTTCCAGCCCGCCTCGTCCAGCAGCTTCTCTGCGGCGGCCGGATCGTAGGTCAGCTTCGAGGAAAGATCCGCATATCCGGCGGCGGCCGACGAAATGATCGACTTTGCCTGCGGATAATTCGTCGAAAACAGCGTATCGACGATTTCCTTGTTGTTCGTGGCATGCAGGAGCGCCTGGCGAACCTTGATATCGGCGACGAGCGGGTTGTCCGGGCGGAAGGCGACGCTGTCGTTCACGCCACGGGTCGGCGCCGCATAGATCGCGAAGCTCTGATCGACCACCTGCTTTTCGTCATAGGCCTGAAGCTGACGAATGAAATCGGCCTGGCCGGAAAGCAATGCGCCGATGCGCACGCTGTCTTCGCCGGTGATGATGTATTTGATACCGTCGAGATAGGGGCGGCCCTGATGCTCGAGTTTAGCCGGACCCCAATTGTAATCCGGCCGGGCCTTCAGTTCGAGTTGCTTGCCGAGCGTCTCGCTCGCGACGACGAAGGGGCCGGAACCGATGATCTTCGTCGCATCGCCGAGCTGGTCGAAGGGCAGCGCAAGCGTCTTCAGCGAGACGAGGCCGGATCCGATCACCGAGGTACCCTGCAGGAAGCCGGGCGACGGCTTCTTGAAATAGAACTTCACGGTATCGGGATCGACAACTTCGCTGTGGTCGTAGTTGTTGATGACCTCCGAAACCGGCTGCTTCAGCTCCTTGTTGCCAAGGCCGAACGTATCGTAGTTCTTGGCGACGGCATTGGCGTCAAGCGGCGATCCGTCGGAGAAGGTCACGCCCTTGCGAAGCTTGAAGGTGTATTCCGTGGCAGTGTCGTTGACAGTCCACGATTCCGCGATCCAAGGCTCTATCTGCAAGGTCTGGGGATTCTGATAGGTCAGCTTGTCGGTGATCTGGTTCAGCACGCCGCCATTCGGATAAAAGCCGCCCGCGGGCGGATAGAGGTTCGTGTGTGACTGCTGCTCCAGATAGATGAGCGTGCCGCCCTGAACGGGCTTGCTGTCGTCAGCCGAAAATGCGGCTGACGACAGCAACGACACGAGGCCGGCCGTCAGAATAAATGCCTTGAAATTTGCTGCTATCGTCATTGAAATCCCTCGGATACCGAATGTTCCGGAAGGGTATCGAAGCGGCCACAGCATTCCAATATCGTCTATGGAATTAGTCTTCTATTTTTCGCGAGACTATTGAAACGACATCCGCAAAGTCCGTCATTATCCGCAACTTGGTGTCTGATCGGCCGGGGCGACGGCAGGATGATATCTAAACCGACGGCTCACCGGGAAATTCGTCCGCCGCCTCATGCGGGCATGCATCGATATGGCTTCCGACAGCACTGGATTTCCGTGCTGTTCCAGATCGGAAATCTAGCCCATCTCCACAGCATTGGCTGGCTCGAACTGCGTTCCGCGCCATACGGCGGACGCCGTGGAATCGGGAAAGAGCAAGCGCAGATGGCCGATGATCTGGCCCGCGCGCGGGTCCGCGAGGCGATAGACGACGGCCTTCGCCACACGCCTGCCGGCAATGATGCCGGCATCGCGCAATTCACCGATCTGCTGGGATAGCGTCGGCTGGTGCACGTCGAGAATCTCCTCCAGCTCCCCCACGGTTCTCGCGCCTTCCATGAGAACGCACAGGATTGCCAGCCGAACCGGATTTGACATGGCCTTCAGGAAATCGGAGGCGGCCCCGATGGCACGACATTTCACCTTGGGTTCATGGGGTTGGCGCGTCCGGCTTTTCTCGATCTTGGAGCTGTTCGTCATCCGCTTCTGATCCTGCGCTTGTTCGGAATTTTTTTCTCTTTCTCTTCAAATTTTCAGCGTTGAATTTCTCGCCAAGAATTCTCTAGTCATTATATAAATTTATATAACAATAAGCAACGAGGTAAATGTCTTGGCTTTCAGGATTGGCCATCATCCCAACAATCTGCACCTTCGCCTGGCATCGCTGTGGCCCGGAGCATTTGCCGGCATGAATCCGGAATTCATCGGCTATCACGAAGGGCGTGACACGGCGGACAAGCTCGTTCGGGGCGAATTCGATATTGGCGGAACGGGATCCACGCCGCCGATCCTTGCGGCGGTGTCCGGGCTTTCGGTTTCCTATGTCGCAGCGTCAGCGCCCCGCCCGGCCAACGGCGCAATCCTGGTATCGAAAACCTCCGATATCGAGGACATCGCCGATCTCAAAGGGGAAGCGGTCGCCCTGGTCGACGGCTCCTTTCTCACCTACTTCCTTGCCAAGCAGCTCGGGGAAGCAAACCTGAAGCTGGCCGACATCCATCGCCGCGACATGGTGCCGGCACCCTCGCGCGAGGCGCTGAGGAGCGGAACAGTCAAGGCCTGGGTCGCCATGGCTCCGCATTTGGAGCAATCGCTCGTCAGCGGAGAGTTCCGTGTGCTCGCCCATTGCGGCGACCTCATTCCAAACCGTTCGCTGTTCTGGACCATCCGGGATCGAGACCTGTCCAGGGACGCGATGAGCGATTTTGCCGGAGAGCTGCAACGCCTCGGGGCGGAAATTGCCGCCGACCCCGAAAAGGCGGCCGCCCTTCTTGCCTCCGGCGGAGACGAGACGGAGAGGCGGGCCTGGACGCGCGTCGTCTCAGGCCGGAATTGGCAGGCGACAGCCGCGGATGCCGCGCTTCTGCGCGAACAGCAGGCGGAGGCCGACACGCTCTTCGACCACGGTGATCTGCCGGCCAGACTGACGATAGTGACGACAAGCGACAAAGAGATTTGAAATGAACGTACTCTGGTACATGTGCGCGCCGGATGGCGCCTATCCTTGGAAGCCCGAAGGGTCGCGCACCATCGACTACGGCTATTACAAGCAGCTTGCTCAAGCCTATGACCATCTCGGTTTCACCGGCGCGCTGTTTGCAACCGGCGCGCACGACGTCTGGCCGCTTGCCGGCGCACTGCTTCCCTACACGGAGCGGATGAAGTTCCTCATCGCCTTCCATCCGGGGCTCATCGCTCCGACGCTTCTGGCAAAGATGGCGGCCACCTTCCAGGAGTTCTCGAACGGCCGGCTGATGCTGAATGTCGTCTCCGGAGACGCCAAGATGCTCGGCGCCTACGGCATGATGATGCCGCATGACGAACGTTATCTGATGGCGGACGAATACCTGACCATCTGGCATCGGCTGATGGCCGGTGAAAGCGTCACTCACACGGGCAAGTATTTCCAGACGGAAGGGGCGAAACTCGCGCTGCCGGCCGGATCGGCCATCAAGCCGCCGCCGCTCTGGTTCGGCGGCTCGTCCGACAGCGCCATAGAGGTCGCCGCCAAGCATGTGGAGACCTACCTTTCATGGGGCGAAACTCCGGAGCAGATGGGCCGGAAAGTCGAGAAGGTGAAGGCCCGCGCGGAAGTCCACGGTCGCGACCTCAACTACGGCATACGCCTCTATGTCATCGTTCGCCAGACCGACGAGAAGGCCTGGGAAGCGGCAGCGGACCTCTACGAGCAGATGGACGATGCGGCGATCGCAGCCAACCAGCGGTTCGTCTCCAACACGGATTCCATCGGTCAGCAGAGAATGAGCGCCATGCACGGCGGCATCAAGCCCGCCAATCTGCGCGATCTGGAGATCTCCCCCAATCTGTGGGCGGGCATCGGCCTCGTCCGGCCGGGTCCGGGCACCGCCATCGTCGGCTCGCCGGATACGGTAATCCGGACGTTGGAAGCCTATCGGAAAGTCGGCGTCGACACGTTCATCCTCTCCGGCATGCCGCTTCTGGAGGAGGCCTATCGTTTCGGCGAACTTGTTCTGCTACGACTTCCCGTCGAGCGCACGGCACCGGAGCGCAAGCACTTCACCTGGTCGACATTGTTCGATCGAGACCTCGGCGGAAAACCCTCGAATGGCTGAAATATCCACCATCGACCAAGACCTTTCCCGTCAGGCCGACAGCTCTCCGCCGCCTCGGCCGGCTGGCGGGCGGCGCGCGCGATTTGCGACACGCCTCGTCTCACCGGTCGCAATCATCGCTCTCTGGCAGATCGCTAGCATGACGGGGGTTCTTTCGCCACACACGCTCGCAGCACCCAGCGAAATCCTCCGTGCCGCCGATCGATTGGTCATCTCGGGCGAGCTGGTGACAGGTCTTGCGATTTCCTTCCTGCGTGTGTTGGCCGGCTTTTCCATCGCCCTTGCCGTCGGCGTCGCGCTCGCGCTTGCCGCCGGCCTGTCGAGGCTCGGTGAATCGGCCATCGATCCGCCGCTTCAAATGCTGAAGGCCATGCCATTTCTCGGGCTTCTGCCCCTCTTCATCCTCTGGTTCGGCATCGGCGAAGGGCCGAAGATCGGTCTCGTCGCGTTCGGCGCCGTTTTCCCGATCTATCTGACCCTGCATGGGGGAATTCGCGGTATCGACGGAAAGCTCGTCGAAGCCGGCCGCACGCTGGGGCTCGATACGTTCGGCATCATCCGCCACGTCATCATTCCGGGCGCGCTGCCTTCTCTTCTCATCGGTGTTCGATATGGCCTCAGCGTCGCGTGGCTCAGTCTCGTGGTCGGCGAACAGATCAATGCCTCCAGCGGCATCGGCTATATCATCACCTATGCCCGCGATTTCCTGCAGACGGATGTCATCGTGGTCTGCCTCATGGTTTATGCCATCATGGGGCTGCTGACCGATGGGCTGGTGCGGCTGATCGAAGCCTATGCGCTGCGCTGGCGCCCGCAGGTGCTGGCATGACGGCGCCGGTCGATATTCGCGGCCTCACACGCACCTTCGGCGGCCCGGCAATCCTTGACGGCATCGATCTGACGATCGCGGCCGGCGAATTCGTTGCCCTCCTCGGTCGCAGCGGGTCCGGCAAATCCACCTTGCTGCGCGTGCTTGCCGGGCTTGACGATGCGCCGGCGCGGCAATTGCAGCTCCCGCGGCGTCGCTCGGTCGTCTTTCAGGAACCGAGGCTGATGCCGTGGAAGACGGTCGTCGACAATGTCACTCTCGGCGTCAGGCGCAACGACGCGCGCTCCATCGCCGTTCAAACGCTTGAGGACGTCGGGCTTTCGCATCGGTTGAACGCCTGGCCGCTGACCCTTTCAGGTGGCGAAGCGCAACGCGCAGCACTTGCCCGCGCGCTTATGCGCGAGCCCGAGCTATTGTTGCTGGACGAGCCTTTTGCGGCCCTCGACGCCCTGACGCGCCTGCGCATGCATGGGCTGGTGTTCGATCTCTGGCAGAAACACCGACCTGCGGTCCTGCTGGTCACCCATGACATAGGAGAGGCCATCACGCTCGCCGACCGCATCCTCGTCCTCGAAAACGGCTGCTTTACCAAGGAGATCCGCGTCGCTCTCGACCATCCTCGTCGGCGCAGCGCTCCCGAGGCAGCCCGTATCGAAGCCGAGCTCCTGGCCGAGCTCGGCGTCGAACCCTCCCATGCCTGATATCTATCGCTCCCACGCACGCCATTTCGGCAGATCGGAACAGCAAAATGATCACAAAGCGTCAATTCTTCGTCGCCATGGCCGCGACAGCCGCCATCGCAACGCTCGCCCCCGCCGCCCAGGCGGCGGACCAGGTGGTGCGTATCGGCTGGCTGCGGGGGCCGAACGACATCACGCTCGCCAAGTCGCGCGGCACCCTCGAAAAGGCGCTTGCCGACAAGGGCATAAAGGTGGAATGGGCAGGGCCCTTCCCGGCGGCAGCTCCCGCCTTTGAAGCCCTGAACGCCGGCAGCATCGACATTACCGCCGGCAGCTCGACGTCCGCCATCACCGCACTCGCGGCCAATGTCCCGCTGGTCATTTTCGCTTACCAGAAGATGGCGCCGGGTTCGGAAGGGATCGTCGTCAAGAAGGATTCCACGATCGGCTCCATCAAGGATCTCGCCGGCAAGAAGGTCGCCGTCAATCGCGGCGGCACGGGCGAATACCTGCTCATGCAGGGTCTCGAGACCAACGGCGTCGATCCGAAGAGCGTGGAGCGCGTCTATTTGAGCCCCAGCGACAGCGGCCCAAGCTTCACCCAGGGCCATGTCGATGCCTGGGCCACCTGGGATCCGTTTCTGACGATCGCCGAGAAAGCCTATGACGGCAAGGTCGTTGCCGACGGCGGCGCCATCCGCTCGGACAATGCCGTCGTCCTGGTCGCCAGCAAGGACTTCGCCCAATCGAAACCCGACCAGCTTCAGCTCGTCTTCGATGTGATCAAATCGGAAAATGCCTGGTCTATCGCCAACAAGGCCGAAGCCGGAGCCATCTGGGTCAAGGAAATGAACGTGCCGGCCGACCTCGCCCAGAAGATCGGCGAGAACAATGCCGTCCCGACGACGGCGGTTTCCGCGGCGGATGCCGCGCAGATCGGCAAAGTCGCCGAATGGTATGCCAAGAGCGGCATCATCCCGGCCATACCGGATGTCGCGGCCGGCGTCGTGTCGCTGAAATAGGCTGACGGTCGCCAAGACCATTCCAGGCGAAATCGGCCCCGGCAAGACTGCCGGGGCAGCGGGGGCGACTGATCTGGAGCACAAGTCGGATTGCCTCAGCCGATCAGGTCATCCATTTGCGATGTTCGGCGAAACGCTCCGCCAGCAGGTCGATGAACAATCGCACTTTCGTCGGCAGATGGCTGCGGTTCGGGTAGATCGCGCTGATCGTGAACTCCACCGCCCGATAGTCGGGCATGGCGCGCACAAGGCGGCCGGCGGCGACATCGTCGAAGACGATGAAGCTCGGGGCAAGGAAGATGCCCTGCCCGCTCGCCAGCAGAAACCGCAGCGTCTCGGCGCTGTTGGAGACGACATTGCCGGAGATCTTGACGCCTTTCTGATTGCCGTCGGCATCTTCGAAACGCCATTCATCGCCATAGGGATAATAGGCATATTGCAGGCAATTATGCGCCGCGAGGTCGGCCGGAACCTTCGGCATGGGATGCAGGTCGCGATATTCGGGTGAGCACACGAGCATGTGACGCCAGGGCGCAAGCTTGCGCGCGACGAGCGTCGAATCCGGCGCGGGCAGCGTGCGGATCATCAGGTCATAGCGCTCTTCGATCATGTCGATCGACCGTTCGCCGACATTGAAATCGAGCGAGATCGCGGGATATTGCGTCATGAACTCATTGATGACGGGCAACAGGAAGCGGACGATGGCGCCGCTGGTATAGATCTTCAGCGTGCCGCGCGGCATGGTGCTGAGCGCGCCCGCCGCCCGATCCGCCTCTTCCAGGTCGGCAAGAATCTGGGAGGAGCGCTCGTAGTAATACTTGCCGGTTTCCGTCAGGCTGACGCGGCGCGTCGTGCGGTTCAGAAGCCGGACGCCGAGGCGATCTTCCAGAGACTGCACATGGTTGCCCACCATGGTGACGGACATGTTGAGCCGGCGAGCGGCGGCGGAAAAGCCGCCGCATTCCACCACCCGGCCAAAGACTGTGAGGCTGGTCAGCCGATCCATTTCGTCCTCGGATTATCCACTGTGAGTTGATGATCCTTCCAGATTTGAGGAGATTATCAGAAGGACCGTTCCGACGCATCTTCATCGCATCAAAATTGGCCCCGTGCAAAGGGGTGGCGATACCGAAGGAAACGGACCATGGTCGAACTGCCCCGCAACGATGCGTTCAGAAACGCAAGCCAAGCCGATGCCGCTCCGGCCGGCGAAGTAGCAAAGTCCCCCGCCGCCGAAGCCCCCAAGGGACCGGCGGTCGAGGCATCCGTTCCCGCCGCCCCCGCTCCCAGGGCCGGCCGGAAGCTCCTCAAGCGGAGCCTCCTCATTGCGGCGTTGGTTGCTGTTGTTGGGGTTGGCGGGGATTTTGGCTATCGCTACTGGACGGTGGGGCGTTTCATCGAAT
>NZ_JBNWDS010000025.1:0-46341 GCF_053521765.1 Rhizobium sp. A37_96
TCGGGCGGAAGATGCGCGCGAGAATGCCGCCTCCGGCAAGCAGCGTATCCAGATCCTCGTCCGCGATCCTCTCGCCTTTCTGCGCCCGCCGGAAGGCGGACCACACGCCCTTGAGCACGAAGAGATTGGCGATGCCGATCAGAAGGAGAAAGGCCGCCGAAACCGTGGTGCCGATGACGCCGCCGATATCGTGGAAGGAATCGAGCCGGTTCTGCATGGCGGCGGCCGTCGCGGCAATCAGGATCGAGGCGATCACGACGATCGAGGAGTGCCCGAGAGAGAAGAAGAAGCCGACCGCATAGGGCTGCTTCTTTTCCTGCATCAGCTTGCGCACGACGTTATCGATGGCGGCGATATGGTCGGCATCGAAGGCGTGGCGAAGCCCGAACATGTAGGCAAGCAGCGCGATGCCCAGAAGCGATGGCCTGTCGGCAAAGGCCGCCCACGCCCAGATCCATGCGGCAATGTTGAAGACGATCAAAAGCGCAAAGGTAAAGGCGATCTTGGCTTTCGGCCGCTCGACGCCATCGTCAAATGGATTGAGGATCATACTTTTGTTCCCGTTATGCTTACTCGAAGAGTGCCACGGAAACGAAGGCGGCGCGACAGTCAAATGACGTAGGCGCCAAACTTCGCCGCACTGTCACAAAAATGAGCAAACCCGGCATGAGGCCGGGTTTGTCCTGTCGGTCTGCTAGGTTATTTCGAAGGGGTAGCCCTCATCCGCCCAGCCGGTCATGCCGCCGATCATCACCTTCACGCGCTTGCCGAGCGTGCCCAGCCGCAAGGCCGCCTTGTCGGTGCCGTTGCAATGCGGGCCGGCGCAATAGACGACAAACAGCGTATCGTCCGGCCATTCCGCCATCTTGCGTGCGGTCATCTTGCCATGCGGAAGATTGATCGCGCCGGGAATATGCTGCTCCTGGAACAGGGCTGGGCCGCGAACATCGATCAGAACGAAATCGACATTGCCCGATAGCGTGGCCTGATGCACATCGGAGCAATCGGTCTCGAAGGCAAGCTTCCGGGCATAGTGTTCGGCGACGAGGTCCGGGGCGGCGGCGGGGATTTCACTGACGAGGGACATGGAGCACTCCTTGGTTGGTTCTGTGCATTCATGCCTGATCGATCTTGCTGTTGAAATTGGCCGTAATGCCATATAGCGTCAACATCATGCCAAACGCTGATAGCCCCAATCTTCTCGGCCCGCATGTCGTCACGCTTGTCTATGACGGGCTGTGTACGTTCGAATTCGGCGTCGCCTATGAAATTTTCGGCCTGTCGCGCCCGGAGATGGGGAACGACTGGTATCGCTTTTCCGCCTGCGCGATCGAAGATGGTCCGCTCCGCGCCGCCGGCGGCCTCACGGTTCAGGCCGATCACGGACTTGAAGTCATGGCCGATGCCGATCTGATCGTCGTGCCCGGTTGGCGCGGCATCGGCACGCCTGTCCCCGCTCCGTTGATTGCCGAGTTGCAAGCAGCCAGCCGCCGCGGCGTGCGCATCATGTCACTATGCTCGGGCGTCGCGGTCCTTGCCGCCGCGGGGTTGCTCGCCGGCCGAAAGGCGACGACGCATTGGCGCTACGTCGATTCGATCGCGGCGCGCTATCCGGATATCACCGTCGATGCCGATGTTCTCTATGTCGATGAAGACAGCGTGCTGACGGCGGCCGGCAGTGCAGCAGCCATCGATCTCTGCCTGCATGTCGTGCGCCGGGATTTCGGACCCGACATCGCCAACAGCGTCGCGCGTCGGCTGGTGGTGCCGCCTCACCGTGAAGGCGGCCAGGCGCAATATATCGAGACGCCGGTTCTGAGGCAGCGCGAGGGAGCCCGCCTGGGGCCTTTGCTTGAGTGGATGCGCGAGCGCCTGCAGGAAGAACAGCCAATCGCCGCACTGGCAGCCCGCGCCGGCATGAGCATCCGGACTTTTCAGCGCCGCTTCGAGGCCACCACCGGCATGTCGCCGGGCGAATGGCTGTTGAGCGAGCGGCTGCGCCGCGCGCGCGATCTACTCGAAAAACAGGCCGCCATTTCGTTGGACGATGTGGCTGTGGCGAGCGGATTTGGATCGCTCGCCACCATGCGCCATCATTTTCGGGAAAGGCTTGCGGTCAGCCCGAGCGACTACCGCAAGCGATTTACGGTCCTTAGACCAGCCGGCTCTGTTCCGTCGCGGCTTCGATGAAGCTGGAGAACAGCGGGTGCGGCTCCAGCGGCCGGGATTTCAGCTCCGGATGGTACTGGACGCCGATGAACCACGGATGATCGGCATATTCGATCGTTTCCGGCAGGACGCCGTCCGGCGACATGCCTGAGAAGGTCAAGCCGCAATCTTCCAGCTTATCCTTGTAATCGATGTTGACCTCGTAGCGATGACGATGGCGCTCCGAAATATCGGTGGTGCCATAGATCTCCGAAATCTTCGTGCCCTTCTTCAGGGCTGCCTTGTACGCGCCGAGACGCATGGTGCCGCCGAGGTCGCCGGATGACGTGCGCTTCTGCAGCTCGTTGCCCTTCAGCCATTCGGTCATCAGGCCGACGACCGGTTCCGGCGTCGGTCCGAATTCGGTCGAAGAGGCATTCTCGACGCCGGCCAGATTGCGGGCCGCTTCTATGACGGCCATCTGCATGCCGAAGCAGATGCCGAAATACGGCACCTTGCGCTCGCGTGCGAAACGGGCGGCCAGGATCTTGCCTTCGGAACCGCGCTCGCCGAAGCCGCCCGGCACCAGGATGCCGTGAACCTTCTCGAGATAAGGTGCCGGATCTTCCTTTTCGAAGACCTCGGATTCGATCCACTCGAGATTGACCTTGACGCGATTGGCGATGCCGCCGTGATGCAGCGCCTCGATCAGCGACTTATAGGCATCCTTGAGGCCGGTATACTTGCCGACGATGGCGATCGTCACTTCGCCTTCCGGCGTGCGGATGCGGTTGCAGACCTCTTCCCAGTCTTCCAGGCGCGGCTTCGGAGCCGGCTCGATGCCGAAAGCGGCCAGCACTTCGTTGTCGAGGCCTTCCTTGTGATAGGCCATCGGCACGTCGTAGATGTTGGCGACGTCGAGCGCCTGGATGACGGCCGAAGGACGGACGTTGCAGAACAGCGAAAGCTTGCGGCGCTCCGCTTCGGGGATCTCGCGATCCGCGCGCACGAGCAGGATGTCGGGATGAATGCCGAGAGCCTGCAGTTCCTTGACGGAATGCTGTGTCGGCTTGGTCTTCAGCTCGCCGGCAGCCGGAATATAGGGCATCAGCGTCAGGTGAACGTAGATCGCCGTACCGCGCGGCAGATCGTTACCGAGCTGGCGGATCGCTTCCATGAAAGGCATGGCTTCGATGTCGCCGACGGTGCCGCCGATCTCGCAGATGACGAAATCATAGTCGTCATTGCCTTCGATGACGAAATCCTTGATCTCGTTGGTGACGTGCGGAATGACCTGGACGGTGGCGCCCAGATAGTCGCCACGGCGTTCCTTGTCGATGATGTTCTTGTAGATGCGACCGGTGGTGATGTTGTCGGTCTTGGTGGCCGAGCGGCCGGTGAAGCGCTCGTAGTGGCCGAGATCGAGGTCGGTTTCCGCACCGTCGTCGGTGACGAAGACCTCGCCGTGCTGGGTCGGGCTCATGGTGCCCGGGTCCACGTTCAGATAGGGGTCGAGTTTGCGCAGGCGGACTCGATAACCACGAGCCTGCAACAACGCTCCGAGAGCCGCAGCCGCAATTCCTTTTCCGAGGGAAGAAACCACGCCGCCTGTGATGAATACATATCGCGCCATGGGAGTCACCGGATACCTTTTAACAAATGATTCCGCTAGCCCTAAAATTCGTTTCCGGAATTTTGGACGCACAAGGCGGAATATAGACAAAACAAAACCGGCAGATCCGAGGACCTGCCGGGGATGATCTTTACGACCAGGCTTACTTGCCGGTCGGAACGTCGCCGCCGCTCTGGGCGGGAGCAGTCGTGGTGGCTGCCGGCGCGGTCTGCTGACCGGCCGCAGCCGGAGCCTGCTGCGCAGGTGCGGCGGCAGCTGGCTGATTCGTCGTGGCGGGCGGCGTTGCCTGCGACTGCGGAGCGACGGCTCCGCTGTTCGGAACGCCGCTGTTGTCGGCCGGCTTCGGCTGACCGTTCGCCGGTGCGGCGCCGTTCTGGCCGCCGAGCGAATCGAGAATGCCGTTGCCCTGGCCGGCCGTGCTCGGAATGCGGTTGAGAATATCGGTCGGGCGAGCTTCGAAACGCGACAGCACATTCATGCCGAGCGCGAGTATGAAGAACAGCGCAGCCAGGATGGCCGTGGTGCGGGTCAGCGCGTTGGCCGTACCACGCGCGGACATGAAGCCCGATCCCCCGCCTATGCCGAGGCCGCCGCCTTCGGAGCGCTGAATCAGCACCACGCCGATAAGGGCGACGACAACCATGAGATAGATGACAAGCAGTACGGTTTGCATAGGTCCAGTCCTGCCCGCGGGCGGGCATCAAAAACAAAAGCTTGCGGCTCTTTACATGAGGCTCTCGCCTATTCCAAGCCCTTTTAAGGATGGAATTCCGGGCAAGGTGCTGCTTCAGGCGAACTGCGGTTCGAATGCGGCATAAATGGCGAGGAAGTCGGCGGCTTTCAAGCTCTGGCCGCCCACAAGAACACCATTGACGTGCGGAACCTCCAGAAGGTCGCGTGCATTGGCGCCGCTGACCGATCCGCCATAGAGGATTCGCATGTTTGCGCCCTCCTTGCCGAAGCGCTCGATGAGTTCCGCGCGGATGAAGGCATGTGCCTCCTCCACATTCTCTCGGGTCGGAACGACGCCCGTGCCGATCGCCCAGACCGGCTCGTAGGCGACCACGGTCGTCTCCGCCGTTGCGCCATCGGGAATGGAGCCGACGAGCTCCCGCTTCAGCACGTCGAGCGTCTGGCCGCTGTTGCGCTCATAGGCCGTTTCGCCGATGCAGATGATGGCGATGAGCCCGGCATCGAGCGCAGCCTGCGCCTTGGCACGCACCAGCATATCGCTTTCCGCGTGGTTCCTGCGCCGCTCGGAATGGCCGACGATGACGTGGGTGCCGAAGCAGTCCGCGATCATTTCCGCCGAAATATCACCCGTATGGGCGCCGCTGACCTGCTGATGGCAATCCTGCGCGCCGATCGCGAGCGGGCTGTCGTCGCAAAGCGCGGTGGCGACATAGAGCAAGGTGGCCGGGGGGCAGAGCAGCGTATCGATTTTCTCGGACAACGGCGTCTTGACGCCATCCGCGATCGCCTTGATCTGATCGAGGCTCGCACGCGTACCGTTCATCTTCCAGTTTCCGGCCAGAAGCGGCCGCATGGTCTTCGTCATTCCGGTTGTCTCCCCCTATTCCATCAGTCGGACTAACAAAAAGGAGGAGGAAAGGAAAGTTATCGAATGAAGCCGAAGCCGGTTCAAATCGTTTGAAAAATGCTTATCCGGAAAATAAATCCGATCTTCTCGCAGCTTTCACGACGCTTGCGGATCGACGATCCAGTTGAGCACCTTGCGCCAATCGGTCATGCGCACCGGCGTTCCGTGGTTGCCGGTTTCGAAAAGCGTGAAGCGCGTCGGATAGTGCGCCTTGTAGAGTTTCTCGAACAAGGCTTCCTGGTCGGCCGCCGCATAGACTGGATCCTTGCTGCCATGCGTGAACCAGAGCGGCAGCTTCGCCTTGTAGAAGGCGCTCTTCGTGAAATCCGGATCGGTGACGCCGCTCAGGATCGCCATGCCCTTCAGGCGCTTGACGCTTTCGGCGTCGCGGGTGATGCCCCAGCAGATGAAGCTGCCCATGGACGCGCATGTCAGGATGACGGGCTTGCCGCCGGACTGTTCGGAGGAATAGCGGATCAGCGCGGCGATATCAGCGACGCCGTTGCTGTCGAAGCCCTTGACGCTCGGCGCATAATAGGTGCCGCCATTTCCATAGGCGAGGTTCTTCAGCCGGTTGAAATTGCCGCCGAACGTATAGTCGTTGGAGCCGAGCCGCCGGTCGCCGCCCCGACCGTGGATGAAGATGACGGTAAAGGCCTGCTTCGATGCGGGACCGATGCGGGTGACATCGACCTTGCGGTCGCCAAGCTGAAGCGTCTCGTCTTCCTGCGCCTTCCAGCGTACGCCTGTGTCGACATAGGCCGGTTTGACGCGCTTCTCCGGAATCTGGTCGCGGCCGTTGATATCCCGCATTTCCTGGTAGTCGATGGTCTGGAATGCGCCGTTGTCGTGACTTTCGATGACCGTCTGGTTGGAAAACAGCTCGTCCTTGAAGGGTTTGAGCATATCGGCGGCAGCGTCCTGAATGGTCGCCAGCAGCAGAATGCCCGATATCGCGGACAGGATAGGCAAATGAGCTGTGGACATTCGCATGCGGATAGTTCCTCTGATCGGCCATCGGGCTTGCCATTCGTCACCCGGCAACGCAAATCTCTTCATCAATTCGCCGTTCTCGGGCGCCATCGCTCTTGTGCGCCGTTTCTGGCAGAATCACGGTGATTCGCGAATAGCCGCGATAAATGCGACAATAACGGGGTTTGGCCCCTCCAGGACAAATCTGGCAGTTTGAAGTTCTATGGATAACAGCAAAGATCTCTTCTCCGAACTACCCCGCTCGCCGAAACCGGAAGCAGCGGAAAAGCCTGCCGTGAAGGCTGAAAAGCCCGCGGCCGCACCGGTGCGCGCGGTTCCGACGACGTCTTCGGCCGAGGAATATGGCGCGAGCTCCATTCGCGTTCTCGAGGGGCTCGAGCCGGTTCGCATGCGTCCGGGCATGTATATCGGCGGCACGGACGAGAAGGCGCTGCATCACCTTTTCGCCGAAGTCATCGATAACGCCATGGACGAGGCGGTGGCGGGTCACGCCAATTTCATCGAGGTTTATCTCGATCAGCAGGGATATCTGACCGTCACGGACAACGGTCGCGGCATTCCTGTGGAAAACCACCCGCAGGTGCCGGGTAAGTCCACGCTCGAAGTCATCATGACGAAGCTGCATGCCGGCGGCAAATTCGACGGCAAGGCCTATGAGACGTCGGGCGGCCTGCACGGCGTCGGCGTATCGGTCGTCAACGCGCTGTCGGATGATCTGGAAGTCGAGGTGGCCCGTAACCGCAAGCTTTATCGCCAGCGATTTTCGCGCGGCCTGCCGGTCGGCGGCATCGAAGAGCTGGGCGATGTGCATAACCGTCGCGGCACGCGCGTCCGCTTCCATCCCGATCCGCAGATCTTCGGCGATCACGCCCGCTTCGATCCGGCCCGCGTCTTCCGCATGGCCCGCTCCAAGGCCTATCTGTTCGGCGGCGTCGAGATCCGCTGGAGCTGCGATCCGGAGTTGGCGCCCGAAGGCGCCGATGTTCCCGAAAAAGCGGTCTTCCATTTCCCGGGCGGCCTGAAGGACTACCTCAAGGCGACGATGGGCAACGAGTTCACCGTCACCCGCGAGATTTTTGCCGGAAAGTCGGAGAAGGAAAGCGGTCACGGCTCGCTGGAATGGGCGATCACCTGGTATGGCGGCGACCCGCAGATTCACTCCTATTGCAACACGATTCCGACTCCCGAAGGCGGAACGCACGAGGCCGGTTTCCGCATTGCCCTGACCAAGGGCCTGAAGAACTACGCCGACCTTACGCAAAACAAGCGCGCGGCCAACATCACGACGGACGACGTGATGATTTCCGGCGTCGGCATGTTGTCGATCTTCATCCGCGAGCCTGAATTCGTCGGTCAGACAAAGGACAGACTTGCGACGGTCGAAGCACAGCGCATCGTTGAAAACGCTCTGCGCGATCCTTTCGATCACTACCTCACGGACAATCCGGCCGAAGCTGAAAAGCTGCTGGAATGGGTGATCGAGCGCTCGGAGGAGCGCATGCGCCGCCGCAAGGAAAAGGAAGTCAACCGCAAGACGGCCGTGCGCAAGCTGCGCCTCCCCGGCAAGCTGGCGGATTGTTCGCAGAACGTTGCCGAAGGTGCAGAACTGTTCCTCGTCGAGGGCGATTCGGCAGGTGGATCGGCCAAGCAGGCGCGAAACCGCACGAACCAGGCAATCCTGCCGCTGCGCGGCAAGATCCTCAACGTCGCAAGCGCGGGCCGCGAAAAGCTTTCCGCCAACCAGCAGATTACCGACCTCGTCCAGGCGCTCGGTTGCGGCACGCGCACGAAATATCGCGAGGAAGATCTTCGCTATCAACGCATCGTCGTGATGACCGATGCCGACGTCGACGGCGCCCACATTGCTTCGCTCCTCATCACTTTCTTCTATCAGGAGATGCCCGAGTTGGTGCGGCAGGGCCACCTGTTTCTGGCGGTGCCGCCGCTTTACAAGATCACACAGGGATCGAAATCCATCTATGCTCGCGACGATGCCCATCGCCAAGAGCTGATGGCGACGGAGTTCAAGGGCAAGGGCAAGGTCGAGATCAGCCGCTTCAAAGGTCTCGGCGAAATGCTGCCTGCCCAGCTCAAGGAAACGACGATGGATCCGTCCAAGCGCACCCTGCTGCGCGTCGAGATCGACGAGGTGGATTTCGAAGGCACGCGCGATGCCGTCGACAATCTGATGGGCACCAAGGCCGACGCCCGCTTCCGCTTCATTCAGGAACGGGCAGCCTTCGCCGAGGATCTGGATATCTGACGGCTTAGCAACCGAAGATTGCCGCAGCCGGCGGTCTTCGCGATATTTTGCCGGATTGTCCGGCATCCGTTACGAAGGCGTCATGGATGGATGTGTAGATGGCGGCATTGTTTTGAATGCCGCCTTTTCACAATCCGGGTTGACGATTTCGCCATGTTGAAGCCATTTCTGACGACTGCCGCCGTTCTCCTGTTCGGCCAGGCTGCCTATGCGCTGGATATCGGGGCGACCATCGACGTGCCCTGCCCCTTTGGCGACTGCAAGGCGGGCATCAGCCTCTCCTATCTCGGCAGTTACGATATTCCCACCGGCTTTATGGAGAATGGAGTGGAGGTCGGCGGCCTCTCGGGCATCGACTTCGACCCCTCCACCGGCCGTTATATCGCGATCAGCGACGATCGTTCCGAAAAGGCGCCTGCCCGCTTCTACGATCTCGAAATCGATATCGATGCCAGCGGACTGAAGGGTGTCACGATTGTCGATCACATCACGCTGAAGGACAGGAACGGCCAGCCCTTCGCGATCAAGACGGTGGATGGCGAAGCCATTCGCCTCGGCAAGGATGGTATCTATTGGACCAGCGAAGGTGACGGCAAGGCGCTGCTGCCTCCCTTCGTGCGTGTCGCCAATCGCGATGGCAGTTTCGTTCGCGAGTTTTCCTTGCCTGCGGGTTTTGCTCCGACGGCAGACAAGAGCACAGGCATTCGCGACAATCTGGCGTTCGAAGGCCTGACGTTCCTGTCTGGCGGCGACGTGCTGGTTGGCACGGAATCGGCGCTCTATCAAGATGGACCCATCACGACGCTGACGGGCGGTGCGCTCGCGCGCCTCATCCGTTATGACGCAGTGACCGGCAATCAGAAGGCGCAATATGTCTATCCGATCTCGCCGATCCCGCAGGCGCCATCCACGGCCATCGGCTGGAACGACTTCGGCCTGTCGGAAATCCTGGCGCTCGATGACCGTCACCTGCTGTCGATCGAGCGCGGCTACGCACAAGGCGTCGGCAATTCCGCGGTAATCAGCATGTTCGACCTCGATGGCGCCACCGATGTCGCGGATATCCCGTCGCTTGCGAAGGCCGACCAGCGTATCGTTCCGGTGCGCAAGACACAGATAATGGATCTGCGTGCGCTGGGGCTTGCCCCCGACAACATCGAAGGTATTACCTTCGGCAAGGCGAAGGATGGCACGGATCTATTGGTCATGGTGGCTGACAATAATTTCAATCCCACACAGAAAACCCAGTTTTTTGCCTTCAAGATTATCCGTCGACCACTCTGACAAACCTTGCTCCCGCCGGTATCGCAGTCGTGTTATTGTCACGGGACCTGAATAAGAAGCTTTGGACCGTCGCTCTTGAAACGGCCAAGATCATACCCCATAACCGGTTGATCTATAAAAGAGGGGTGAAGTAAGTCCGGTGGGTGTATTTGAACGTCAAAAGCCGAAGGAGCATCGGTGGCTCGGGTCCAGCGCGCATGCGCGCCTGCCGCTGATACCATCCATTTCAGCTGCGCGTTGGCTGCTGATCCTGATTGCCATTGCAGGCATCTATTTCTTCTACGGCTTTCTCGTTCCCGTTCTGGCCGCTGCCGTAATCGGCTTCGCCACTTGGCCGCTCTACAACGATATCGTGCGCCGCACCGGCGGAAACACGACGCTTGCCGCCACTATCGCCATTGCGTTCATCGTCACGTTTCTCGTCTTGCCGATCGTTCTTTCCGCCATCTACATGGCCGGTGAGGTACGTGAATGGTTCGGCTGGGCGGTGCATGTGAATCGTGAAGGCGCGCCGCCGCCGCAGTGGATTCTGGCTTTGCCCGTCATCGGCTCGTGGCTCGGTGACCAGTGGACGCAATATGTCGGCAGCCCCGGTTCGCTCGGCGAGCTGGCGCAGCTCGTGAGCGGCGCCCATATCGGCAATATCTACCGGGCGGTGCTCGCAGCCGGCGGCGGGGCGTTCCATGTCGTCCTGACCTTGCTGTTCATGCTGATCGCTCTGTTTTTCATCTATCGCGATGGCTCGACATTCGTTCGGCAGGTCGATCTGCTCGGCGAGCGCATCCTTCCCAATCGCTGGGAGCGGATTTCGCGCGTCGTGCCGGCGACGATCAGCTCGACCGTCATGGGCATGACGCTGATTGCCATCGGCGAAGGCATCGTTCTCGGCGTCGCCTATTGGATCGCCGGCGCGCCATCCGCGATCACGCTTGGCGTTCTCACGGGCGTCATGGCCCTGGTGCCGGGCGGCGCCCCGCTGTCCATGTCACTCGTCTCGATCTATCTCATCGCCAGCGGTTCGCTCTGGGCAGGCATCGCCCTCTTCCTCTGGGGCACCATCGAGCTTTTCATCGTCGACAAGACGCTTCGCCCGAAGCTTGTCGGCGGCCCGATCAAGCTGCCCTTCCTGCCGACTTTCTTCGGTCTGGTCGGCGGCGTGAAGACCATGGGTTTCCTCGGCCTGTTCATCGGTCCGGTGCTGATGGCGATCATCGTCGCCATCTGGCGCGAATGGATTCGCGAGGCGGAATTGACCGAAGAGCTTCAGGCGCAGGAACCGGAGCTGCAATTGCATGTTCGGGACGCCGCCGAGCGCTGATCCCCCTATCCCAGCCGTTTTTCCATGAAGAGGCTGAGCGGGTCCGGCTGATAGCTACCGAAGGCCGGGATTTCGGCGTAGCCGAATTTCCGGTAGAGGCCGATTGCCTCCGGTTGGTATATGCCGGTTTCCAGCCGTATGGCCGCAAGGTTTCTTTCGAGCGCCGCTGCTTCGAGCGTTTCCATCAGTTTGCGCGCGACGTTGCGTCCCCTGGCGGCGGGGTCGACGAACATCCGCTTGATCTCCGCAGTGCCGTCACCCGCGTCCACGAGGGCGCAGCACCCGACGATCGCTCCTTCCAGCCTGGCGACCCAGAAGGTCACGTCCGGCTTCTCCAGCGAGGCCAGGTCGAGGATATGGTTGCTTTCAGGCGGATAGAGCGATTCCGCATAGGCGCTCGACATGTCCAGAAGACGGATGACGCCTTCCTGGCGCGGGGATTCGATTGATATCGTCAGTGACACGATGAACCTCGGAAAACAGGACGCCGGCTGGATATCACGCGGCGGCGAGCGTCGCGAGTGCCGCGAAGCTGCGTGCGGCCTGCCGCCGTTCGGCATTCGCAAGCTTCTCCACCATGTCGAGCAGCTGCATCGCAGCGGCAGGCGGTTGCTCCGCAAGGCGGAATTTCCGCATCAGCTGTGAAGAAACGTTTTCGAGCAAGGCAGTGCCGTTCTTGCGGGTGGCTTCACGCCAGATCATCGTCGCCTCGACGAAGATCGTGCTGACATCTCTCGACAGTCCGGCGTCTTCATAGAGCGCGCGGATGGCATAGACGCGGCCCCTGGAAATGATCGAGCGCACGCGCCGCTCATCGCAGCCGGAAAGATTGGTGATCGCACAGGCGAAGAAATCGACCTTGCCCGAGCATAGCGCATGCATCAGGAAAGCCGGCGTCAGCCAGCCGCTTTGCCTGAGATGCTCGACCAGATCGGGGAGTTGTTCGTGCTGCGCCGTTCCTGCAATGGCAACCGTCGCCGATTCGGTCGCCTCGCGCGTCACCTGCTGAAGCCGGCCGCTGCCGATGACGGTCTGCACAAGCGCGGAGCCCGACAGCGCTTCGCTGACCCGGCGCATCAGCAGGTGCCTGACGTCCGAAGAGAGCGCATCCCGCGAAAGAAGCAGTCCGCGTATATCGGCGCAATCGCCCAGACGCTCTGCGATGCGTTTCAGCGAGGCCTGGGAAAGGAGTGCCCCATCGTTCTCAAGCAGGCACAGGATTTCGATCTCTCCGCCGATCTCGGCAAGTGCCGCACAGACGGCGCGCGGCACCTCCCCGCGGGAGGCGACCAGCACCCGCGTCACATCGCTGCCATGCAGCGCCAGATCGACAAGGTCGGCATCGGTGAATACGGGCGATAACAGGATGATCTGCCCGGCAATCTCGGGCTGATCCTCGGCAAGGGAGAGAATGACGTTGCGCGGCGTGCTGGCCGAGCGGGCGACCGCTTCTGCAAGAGCCAGCCGGACGCGCGGGGACGGGTCATCGAGCAGATAGGTCATCGCCATCTCCGCAGCCGCGCGTTCTTCCGCCGGCATCTCCGATTGCAGATAGGCTCTGCCGAGCGCGTTGGCCGCCCTGGCTCTGCTTTCTGCCTTGGCGGTCTCAGCCCAGCGAAGGAATGCTTCTATGATCACGTAACGCCCCGATATCGACGAGGCGATTCCAGCCCCGCAAACTCATATTCACTACGCTATCGGGGAAAGGTTTACGGGACGTTTACCTTGCTTATTAACCTTTCGCATATCGACGCCAAAGGCCCCCTTCAGGGAGCCTTTGGCCGCATCATCTCGAAGACGTCGCTGCCCTCGCTGTAATCCATGTAGCCCATGCGGGCGACAGGCCGTGCCAGCGCCATATCGAGCCTGCCGTCACGAATGATCGTTTCGTCGATATGGATACCGACGACCTGGCCAATGACCATGATGTTGTCGGAGGGTGCGCCATCGAGCCCTTTCGGCTCCAGCACTTCCGTCACCCGGCATTCGAGGGCTGCAAAGGCCTCGCCAACGTAGGGCGCATCGACCAACCGGCCGGGCACGGCCGTCAGTCCGGCCAGTTCGAATTCGTTGACGCCATAGGGAACGGCAATCGAGGAATGGTTCATCTTTTCCACGATATGGCGACTGACGAGATTGGCCGTGAAAACGCCCGTCTCCTCGACATTGCGAACGCTGTCCTTTCGGCCGGCCGACGAGAACATCACCAGCTTCGGCCGATCGCTCACGGCGTTGAAAAAGGAATAGGGAGAGAGATTCAGGGAGCCGTCCCTGCCCTTGCTGCCGATCCAGCCGATCGGCCTCGGCGCGATAATGGCCTTGAAAGGATCGTGCGCCAGCCCGTGGCGATTGCTATCCGTCGTGTAGAACATCACGCGTCCTCGCCGCCGACCCAGGTCACGGTTTCGGAGAGTTCCGGCCGCGGACGCTCGACGGGCGGGAAGGTCGTCGAACCGATATGGATGAAACCGGCCACCTTCTCGCCCGGCTGGACGCCAAGCAGCGGATAGGCGCGCTCGTCAAAGGCAAACCACTCGGTCAGCCAATTGGAGACCCAGCCATGGGCGTTGGCGGCGATCAGCAAATTCAGGCAAAGCGCGCCGGCCGACATCAGCTGTTCCCATTCCGGAATCTTGAAATGCGGCGCGGCGGTGCTGACAACCGCAACGACGACAGGCGCGCGGGTGAAGCGAGTCCGCTCGACCTGAATCATTTCCTCGGAAAGATCAGGCCTCACTTCCAGCGCAAGCTTCAGCAGCTCCTCGCCGATGCGCGCACGCTCCTCGCCGCGATAGACGATGAAGCGCCATGGCGCGAGCTTGCCGTGATCCGGTACGCGCGAAGCCAGCCGGAGAATCTCCTCGATTTCAGCCTTTTCCGGCCCTGGCTCCGACATTTGGAACGCGGGGATCGATCGGCGCACAGCGAGATAGTCGACCAGCTTGATATCGGTTTTCATTGATGGACTGCCTTCATTTTGGCTTATGGGAGGATGTAGGTCTTGAATTTGCCACTGCATTGGTTTTGAAGTGGCGTGTGTTTTATCGGAAGTCAATCGGTTGGGTATCCATGTCAGGCATTTCATCCGCTCTCCGATTGAGCGCAGTTTTTGCGATGCTCGCGAGCTTGGGTACGACCGCCTCCGCGCAGGAAGCCTTTAAGGAATTCAAGCAGCTGGACGGCAGCGTGAAGATGCCGAAGCTCAACGCCTTCGTCGCGCCCGACGGTGAGAATTCCCCGGCCCGAACCCTGCGCGACGTTTTCCTCGAGGCCAAGATGACGCCCCAGAGCAGCCCGCAGCAGCAGGGCCTTTCCTGGTATGTCTTCAGCCCGATTGCCGGCGCCGATGGCAAGCTGCCGCTGGTTGCCAGTTCGCGGGGTGGCTCGGCCTCCTTCCACCTTCAGCCCGGCGATTACTTTGTCAACGTTTCCTTCGGCCGCGCCGGCGTTACCAAGAGGCTGAGCGTGCCGGAAACCGGCGATACGCAAAAGCAGACGATGGTCCTCGATGCGGGCGGAATGGTTTTGAATGCCGTTTCCGGATCCGACGTCCGAATCCCGCCGAACGAGCTGAGCTTCTCGATCTATTCGAGCGAGGCGAAGGAAGACGGCGAACGCGGTCTCGTCATGGACGACGTCAAGCCGAACACGCTGGTCGGTCTCAGTGCCGGCACCTATCACATCGTTTCCGAGTATGGAGACGTCAATGCCGTTATCCGCGCCGATATTCAGGTGGAGGCCGGCAAGGTGACGCAGGCGACCATCCAGCACAGGGCGGCAAAGATCACCCTCAAGCTGGTGTCCGACGCCGGCGGCGAGGCGATCGCCGATACCGCCTGGTCGATCCTGACGTCCGCGGGAGATATCGTCGGGGAAAGCGTCAGCGCCTTTCCAACCATGGTGCTTGCCGAAGGCCGCTACACCGCCGTCGCCCGCAACAAGGACAAGATCTATCAGCGCGACTTCACAGTTGCCGCAGGCGTGAATACGGACGTGGAAGTGCTGATGAAGGAACAGCAGCCGCAGGATGCCGACGACGAACAGCCGGCCCGCCAGCTTCCGATCCAGATGCCGCCGATGCGCCAGAGCCAGACGCCGCCCGCGACCATCAATCAGCAGCCGCTGCCGACCTATGAGCAATTGGCGCCCTCAGGCGGCGACGAAGGCGAAAGCATGGATTGACGATGGCGCGCTTGCGACCGCCAACTCAAGCCGGCGAAGCAGTCACCGCTCGTCGAAAGCGAACTCTACACTCTTCCCGCTCATCCGGCCTTGCGGCGCAGCATCCGTCTCGGCGGCGCCATCGAGAAGACCGCACCATATAGTTTCGACAGCAGATCCTTGCGATCGCTGCCTTCGCTGAGCGCTTCCCAGCTTCTCAATGCGCCGATATGGGCTGTGATGGTGCTGCCGGAAAGACGCCGGAATTCCCGGATCAGCAGCGAAATGCGCAGGGTCATCGAGATCCGGCTCGCCAGATGGAACAGCCGACCGTTCTGCCCTTCGAAATAGATGGGAATGACACTGGCGCGCGCGGCCTGAATGAGCTTGGCGGGAAACATTTTCCAAGGCAGATCTTCCGCCCGGCCAAAACCCTTCTTTGCCGTTGCGACGCCGCCGGCGGGAAAGACGATGATGGTCGTGCCTTCCTTGAGAAGGCGGACGGCCTCATGCCTGGTCTTCATATTGATGGCCATCGCGTCCTTGGTTTCCTCGAAAGAAACCGGAAGCGAATAGTCGAGCATTTCCGGCACCTTCAACAATTCGTTGTTGATGAGGACCTTGAAGGGACGGCCGAGCTGCTCGGCAAGCGCCATCACCGCGATCCCGTCGCCGATGCCATAGGGATGATTGGCGACGATGACGATCGGCGCTTCGGGGATCTGGCTCGGCGGCCACTCGCCCTTGATCAGCAGGCGCACGTCGATGAGATCGAGCATCTTGCCGAAGACCCGTTCGCTCTTGCCGACGATATCGGTGCGCCAGATATCGTAGAGCCGGGCGTACCGATCTCGGCCGGAAAGGCCCTCGATGGAGCGGATGAACCAGCGCTTGATACGCGGGTCCCGTTCATTGGCGTAGGATAATTCTTTGAATTCCAAGTGCGCGACGGGGCTGCCCCGCTCCTATGGTTCAGTTGCGTCCCATGCCGCAACCACAGCAACGCGTTGATTCATCAACTATATGAAAGCTTTATGTCAGTTCTCTGACGGCACCCTGAAGGTGCCGTCAGATATGGGTTGCCGTCAAGCGGCCTTGGCGCGCCGCGCTGCGCGCTTGCGCAGGATGTCCGGTGCCGTCGCCTCCAGAGAAAGCGATGCGATGGCCTCGTCGAGCGACATGGACGTCTGCGACTGGCTGCCGAGGCGACGGATATTGACCGAACGCTCCTCGGCTTCCTTCTTGCCGCAGACGATGATCACCGGAACCTTCGTCACCGAATGCTCGCGGATCTTGTAGTTGATCTTCTCGTTGCGGAAGTCGGTCTCCACGGTGAGACCGGCATCGCGCAGTGCTTCGGCAACCTCTTCGCCATAGGCATCGGCTTCGGAGGTAATGGTGGCCACGACGACCTGCAGCGGCGAGACCCACAGCGGCATGTGGCCGGCGAAGTTCTCGATCAGGATGCCGAGGAAGCGTTCCATCGAACCGCAGATGGCGCGATGGATCATGACGGGCTGCGTCTTTTCAGAATGCTGGTCGATGTAGAACGCGCCGAAACGCTCCGGCAGGTTGAAGTCGACCTGCGTCGTGCCGCACTGCCATTCGCGGCCGATGGCATCCTTGAGCGTATATTCGAACTTCGGTCCGTAGAACGCGCCCTCGCCCGGCAGGATGCCGGTCTTGATGCGTCCCTCGGACTGCGCCTCGATGGTTTTCAGCACATCCGTCATCACGCTTTCGGCGCGATCCCAGAGTTCGTCGGAGCCGACGCGCTTTTCCGGGCGGGTGGACAGCTTGACGACGATCTCCTTGAAGCCGAAGTCCTGATAAACGGACAGGATCAGATCGTTGATCTTCAGGCACTCGGCGGCCATCTGCTCGTCGGTGCAGAAGATATGCGCGTCATCCTGCGTGAAGCCGCGCACACGCATCAGGCCATGCAACGCGCCCGACGGCTCGTAGCGATGAACCGCACCGAATTCCGCAAGGCGGATCGGCAGTTCGCGGTAAGACTTCAAGCCATGCTTGAAGATCTGGATATGGCCAGGGCAGTTCATCGGCTTCAGCGCGAAGACGCGGTCGTCGTCCGTATCGTCGCCGGCGACGGTGACCTTGAACATGTTGTCACGATACCAGCCCCAGTGACCCGAGGTCTCCCAAAGCGACTTGTCGAGCACCTGCGGCGCGTTGACTTCCTGATAGTCGCCCTCCAGCCGGCGGCGCATGTAGGACACCAGCGTCTGGAATATGCGCCAGCCCTTGCCATGCCAGAAGACGACGCCGGGGCCCTCTTCCTGGAAATGGAACAGGTCCATTTCGCGGCCGAGACGGCGATGGTCGCGCTTTTCGGCTTCGGCAAGGATGTGCAGATAGTTGTCGAGATCCGCCTGCTCGGCGAATGCCGTGCCGTAGATGCGGGTCAGCATCGGATTGTTGCTGTCGCCGCGCCAATAGGCACCGGCAACCTTCATCAGCTTGAAGGCATTGCCGATCTGGCCGGTGGAGGCCATATGCGGGCCGCGGCAGAGGTCGAACCAGTCGCCCTGGTAATAGATCTTCAGATCCTGGCCTTCGGGGATGGCATCGACCAGTTCAACCTTGTAGTTTTCGCCCTTGGCGGCGAACACTTCCTTGGCCTTCTCGCGCGACCAGACTTCCTTGGTGAAAGGCTTGTTGCGCTGAATGATCTCGCGCATCCGCTTCTCGATGACCGGCAGGTCGTCGGGCGTAAAGGGCTCGTTCTTGGCAAAGTCGTAGTAGAAGCCGTTTTCGATGACCGGACCGATGGTCACTTGCGTTCCCGGCCATAGCTCCTGCACGGCTTCGGCGAGAACGTGGGCAGTGTCGTGGCGGATCAGTTCCAGCGCGCGATCGTCTGCCCGGGTGATGATCTCGATCTTGCCGTCCGATACCGGATCGGACAGGTCGCGCACCGTGCCGTCGATAGCAATGGCGACGGACTTCTTGGCCAGCGACTTTGAAATGGATTCGGCGACATCGCGACCGGTCGTGCCGGCAGCGAAGCTGCGCACGGAACCATCGGGAAATGTCAGGGAAACAGATTGGGACATCGATATTCTCCTTGTCCAGTCCCGCCAACGAATGCGGGTGGTTTCTATGGAAGCGGTCAATTATCCAAATGTTGCGGACAATCGACCGCAGCCTGATAAAGACTTTTCGTGATTTAGTAAAGGAAAGTGGGTCTCAGGGCTGCAGAAATCGAGTGGGGTTTTGGCGGTAAAATCAGGAGATCGCGGGAACTCGTTTCCAGAAAAAATATGCAATAAGGCTGATAACCCAGACGAAAAGCAACCAGTAATAGAGATAGATTCTGAGGAGACTTTTGATGATTGCGGCGTTGATGGAATCACTCGGGTGAAAGCCAAGCCAAGTGTGCGGGCCGTGGTAATTGTCGAACTTATCCAGCCACATGAAAAGTATACCGAAACCTATCAACAAAACCGGAAAGATCAGGGGTATTTTCTTGACTCTGAATCCCCTTAATGCCTTGAAGGTGAAGGCAATAAGAGTGGTGAAACCTAAGAGCAAGGTTAGGCTCGCTATCGATCTGACACCGAAGAAAGTACACTGGTCCCGCTCGGAATACGGTAAACTCTGCATTTGCGACAAAGCCGTGGCATTCGGCGGCCACAGATCACGTAGAAATGGATTGTCGCGGAAGTAACAGGCGGTCTTTATTTCGTAATGGAACAAAACCCAAGCCAGGATCGTGATAAGGAACGCGGCACCCAATACGATTAAGAGGAATTCACCGCGTCTGTTGGCCGCTGCTATTTTTGCTTGCAGCTCCTGTTTAGGGTCTTTTGAGATATCCTGGCTCAATGCACTCCCCCACGCTCATCGCCATGACTGCGACCGAGATCATTGCTCGATCAATATGATATCAAAGATCAGTTGTTTTCGCTCGACCGATTATTTCATCGATTCCGCGCACCGTGTTCCAGTTTCGCATCGTTCCGATGCCAAGCCGCTTCGTCGTCAGGGCCGGCAACAACTTCGTCTCGCTGGCCTTGAGACCGAAATCGATCCAGAGATCGCCGCCGACAATAGCCATGCGCTCGCCCTGACGATATTTCGCAAGTACTTCGAGAATCCGGGGCTCCAGCGGCTGACGCATGACGCGAATGGCGACCTCGCTGCCAATGCCATCGACAAAGGGATTGCCTTCGGCAAGTTTCAGCCATGTCTCGGCGTCCCGCACGACGATGTCGACATGCTTGCCGAACGCTTTGACAAAACCAGCTTCGAGTTGCGCTTCGATAGAAGCAATCGACCGCTTCTCGCTCTCGAAAATCAGATTGCCGGTCGCGACAAGCGTGCGGGCATTGCGAAAGCCAAGCCCTTCCGCCATCGCCTTGAGATCACTCATCACAACCCTGCGTCCGGCGCCAAGCACAATGCTGTGGAGCAGCGCCACGTAGAGAGCCATGCGGATCAGGCTGCCTTCCGGCCGAGACGGAAGTAGCGCCAGGGCGTCCACCAATGGTATCGGCGCTCCAGTTCACCGGGCACCGGATCGAGCCCGCTGGTGCCTCCCGGTCCGCAGCGCGCGACACGAAACAGCGTCATCCAGCCGCCGGCCCAAAGCCCGTGGCGGGCGACGGCCTCATAGCCGTATTCCGAGCAGGTCGGGATATGGCGGCAGGAATTGCCGATGAAGCCGGAAAGCGTGAGCTGATACAGGCGAATGAGACCCATGCCGAAAAGCCGGTCCGGTGTCTTGCGGAAAGGGCCGGTATAATTACGCGATCTGATCGCCCTGCCTCCGGCCGGTGACGTGTCGCGCCGCGCTCGCTTGGAAGGAGCAGCACCGCCCTCGTCTTCATCATCATCCTGCATGAGACAGAATTGGCACATCGCCCGAAGCCCCGGTCAGACAGCTTCAGCGGTCTTGGCGTTGCCGCCCGTCCGCGTGGCTTCGATCTGCCCGATCGCATCGACGACGGCATCGAATGTCAGCATGGTCGACGCATGGCGCGCCTTGTAATCCCGAACGGGCTTCAGGTAGCGCATGTCCTCGAAGCGCCCGTCCGGCCCTTCGCCGTCGGCCTTGAGCATGGCCAGCATATCTTCCCGAGCCTTTCGCACTTCGTCCGCCGAAGCGCCCACCACATGGCGGGCCATGATCGAGGACGAGGCCTGACCCAGCGCGCAGGCCTTGACGTCATGGGCAAAATCGGTCACCACGTCGCCGTCCATTTTCAGCCAGATTTTTACGCGAGAACCGCACAGTCTGGAATGGGCCTGGGCACTGGCATCGGCGTCGGAAAGACTGCCGATACGTTCGATATTGCCGGCAAACTCCAGGATTTTGCTGTTGTATATGTCGTCCATCACAGATTTTACTCCGATGCCCCCGTTTTGCGTTTCGTAACAAAAAACACAGCGTGTCCGTTTAGGACACTTTCACAGGGACAATGCCATACTATATGTATGTCGTTCGAAGACCATCGAAATGCAATGGTCTTCTGTAAGTTTGATGGGAAACCGTGCAGGACGGCAGGCTTGTCCGCCAGCCAGAACGCCCCGGAGCCCGCCAAAGGTACGAAATCTCCGCGCTTCGGAGAATGCCAGTGGCGAGTCCGACAGATGATATCCGCTTAGCGGGTCAGGAGATCCACAGGTAATGGACGCCATTGTAAAGAACTTTCCGCAAGTCGTTGATTCCGAACGCCCCTCACAGAAGGAAGCCGAGGACGCAGTTCGCGTTCTGCTCCGCTGGGCGGGCGACGATCCGCAGCGCGAAGGCCTGCTGGATACGCCGGCGCGCGTTGCCAAGGCCTACCGCGAGCTCTTCTCCGGTTACGATTTGAACCCCGAGGACGTACTCGGCCGCACCTTCGAAGAGGTCTCCGGCTATGATGACATCGTCCTCGTGCAAGATATTCCGTTTTTCTCGCATTGCGAACACCACATGGTGCCGATCATCGGCAAGGCGCACGTCGCCTACCTGCCGAACGGCCGCGTGCTCGGGCTCTCCAAGATCGCCCGTGTCGTCGATATTTTCGGTCGCCGCCTGCAGACGCAGGAAGCGATGACGGCGCAGATTGCCAATGCGATCGACGATACGCTGCGTCCGCGTGGCGTCGCCGTCATGATCGAAGCCGAGCATATGTGCATGGCCATGCGCGGCGTGCAGAAGCAGGGCTCCTCGACGCTGACGATGACGTTCACGGGTGCCTTCAAGGCCGATCCGGCCGAGCAGGCCCGTTTCATGTCTTTGGTCCGGGGCCGCTGACCGGGCTTCAACGAAAGAGCCGGAGATGAATTTGATTTTCAACGCGCCTTCCGAGGACAAATCCGAGCTGGAAGATGCGGGCGATTTCACGCCCCGCTTCGACGATCGCGGCCTGATTACCGCGATCGTGACCGACGCGCATGACGGCGAGCTGCTGATGGTCGCGCATATGAATGCCGAAGCTCTTGCGCTGACGATCAAGACAGGCACGGCGCATTATTTCAGCCGTTCCCGCGGAAAACTCTGGAAGAAAGGCGAAACCTCCGGAAATCTGCAGGCGGTGAAGGAAATCCGTACCGATTGCGATCAGGATGCCATCTGGCTGAAAGTCGAGGTCGCCGGACATGATGCGACGTGCCATACTGGTCGTCGTTCCTGTTTCTACCGTACGGTCGAGCTCGAAGACGGCAAGCCGATGCTGAGCGTGGTCGACGATCACCTGCATTTCGATCCGGAAGAAGTTTACAAACAGTAGACTTATCGGCGAAGTGCTCGAAGAAGCTACAACCAGTATACGATTTGGAAACGAAAAAGGGACAGTATTTTAGCTGAGGCATACTAGGCCTCGGAGGAGGCCTTAAATGCTGAATTGGGGGTTGAATCGTCATACTGGCGGACAGAACTCGACCGGTTCAGGCCCTTCGCAGGATACGTCCAGCCCGCTTATCCCTCCCGCTCCGCCCAAGAAGGTCAAGATTGCGCTGGCGCTTGGTGGCGGCGCTGCGCGCGGCTGGGCGCATATCGGCGTTCTGCGTGCTCTCGATGAGGCAGGCATCGCCGTCGGCATGATCGCGGGCACATCGATCGGCGCCTTGGTTGGCGGTTGCTATCTTGCCGGCAAGCTCGACGAGCTGGAGGCTTTTGCCCGCTCGCTCACGATGCGCCGCATCGCCAGCCTTCTCGATCTCACCATCGGCGGCAGCGGCCTGTTCGGCGGCATGCGGCTGACCAAGCGCATGCAGGAGCACCTGGAAGGACTTTCGATCGAGGATCTTGACCGTCCTTTCGTGGCCGTCGCATCGGAGCTGAATACCGGCCATGAGGTCTGGATCGCCAACGGTTCGCTGATTACGGCGCTCAGGGCGTCTTATGCCCTGCCCGGCATTTTCGAACCGGTTCGGAGCAACGGCCGCACCCTGGTCGATGGCGCACTCGTCAATCCCGTGCCGGTTTCCGTATGCCGGTCCTACGAGCAGCCGCTCGTGGCGGCGGTCAATCTGCACTATGACCTTTTCGGCCGGTCGGCCGTGGTCAAGCATAGCGTCGGCCAGCCGAACGGCGATTTGTTGCGTCGTGACGATACGGCACCCATGAAGCTCGGCATGACCGGCGTCATGGTGCAGGCCTTCAACATCATACAGGACAGGATCGCGCGCGCCCGTCTGGCCGGCGATCCGCCGGATCTCGCGCTGCATCCGCGTCTCAGCGATATCGGTCTTTCGGAGTTCCATCGCGCTGGCGAGGCCATCGAGCGCGGCTATGAAGAGGCTTTGACGAGATTGCCGGAAATCCGGCGCATGCAGGAAACCTACGCACGTCTGTAGCGCAGGGCTGCGACCGGCCCTTGGCCGATCGCCTGATCTCATCCGATTCCGGGTCCGTTCACCCGGCGATATAGGCCTTGATCTGTTCGGCCTCGAGTTCGATCTCGCGGATACGCCATTTGACGACGTCGCCGATGGAGATGATGCCGGAAAGCTTGCCCTTTTCTTCGACGGGGACGTGACGGAAGCGACGCATGGTCATCAGCTCCATCAGCTCGTCGGTCGTGGTGTCTTCCTTGCAGCGATACACCTTGGCCGTCATCAGCGAAGCGATCGGCTTTTCGAGGCATTCCTGGCCATGCTTGGCAACTGCGTTGACGACATCCCGCTCGGTGAATATGCCGGAAATCTTGCCGCCCGGCCCCACGACGACGATCGCGCCGATACGATTCTCATTGAGAATCTTCGCGGCCTCGGCAACCGACGTGTTGCCGCCAGTCGTAACGACATCGCGGCCCTTGGCCTCAAGTATGGCCTTTACGGAAACTGACATTCGATCCTCCCATCTCGAAAGCATGCTGAACACCTGAAGCGTCCGATATGTTCCGAAATTACCCCCGGAGCTCAAACCGGCGCCTTGCCCGTCGGTCGAGTCGATCTCCTCATCTCGCGACCGACGGACAATAATCGTGCGCCTGTGTCAGTGAGAAAGCAACAGTTCATTCATCGAGTGGTAAAGCTTCCCGGGCCTCCCGGGGCGGCTGACGGTCGAACAGCGCAAAGAGCAGAAATCCGAACAGGAAACCGCCGATATGGGCGTCCCACGCCACCGGCTGCGAACTGTCGCCGGCAAGCGTGATCCCGAAGGCCACGAGCGCATTGCCCGCGATCCACATGACTATATAGGCGACGACGGTACGGCTGCGAAGCGAGCCGAGAATGCCGAGGCGCGGGTTGAGGTGCGCCTGCCGCATCGAGACCCGGCGACCGTCCGTGACAGGAAATGCAAAGCGGCAAGCTGCGCCCATGAGCGCCGAGACCACCCCGGAGGCGCCGATCAGAAGCGTCTGGTCGCCCCAATAGAGTGCGGCATGCATGAAGGCGGAGGCCGCGGACGAGAGAATCCAGAAAATCACGTAGCGTAGGGCGCCGATGCGCCGCGCCACGGGCGCCGCAAAGACCATCAGCCAGAGGCCGTTGAAGACGATATGCTCGATCCCGCCATGCAGCAGCGAATAGGTGACGGGTGTCCAAAGCCACTCCAGTCCTTGCTGCGACAAAGGGAAGGCATAGCGCGCCGGAATGAAGCTGAAGGTGAAATAGATCCAGTTCAGCGTATCGTCCGACCACCACGGCAGGTTCATGACCGCGAAAACCACGATCAGGACGGCGAGGCTGGCGACAATGATGGGGGGTAGATTGAAGACTGGAGCGCGCTGCTGCGGCCGCGGATTTTCCGGCTCGGGGCGCGGCAGCTGTTCATCGTCCATGTCTTGCTCGGCTTTCTCTGGAAGTTACCGACCCATAGCGCAGCGCACGTCAAAAAAAAAGCCGCCCGGCGGTGACGGACGGCGTATCGGGTGCTTCTCTCCGGACTTAGCCTTGAAGGCCTGCCCGGCACCCGGGAAATTCGTGCTGAATATCACTTCGTGAAGTGATGAACGATTTCTTTCATTTGCCGCCGCGAAAGGCAATCGCAACCTTTTATTAACCCTAACGGCCCGGTTCTGGCATGGATTTCGCAACGCGTAAGCTGGAGGCAATGAATGCCTTTGCAATTGAACTGAAATGGGACACGGACGCATTATGCGCCAGAAGACGAGCATAGAGATATTTACCTATTGGGAGCAGATACGCGGCAACGCGGATGCACCCTTGCGCAATCTGATACAGCCATCTGCCGTGAGCCATATTCTCCCGGAGCTGTTCATTCTGGAAAATACGGCGGATGACAGCCCGCGCTTCCGCCTGGCGGGCACGGCAATCTGCAACCTCATGGGACGCGAGATTCGCGGCGAGAATTTCGCGGCGCTCTGGGCCAGCAGCCAGCAGGACGATCCCGTCCGCATCGCTGCCGGCGTGATGACGCACGTCGTTCCCGCGTCGATCAACGCGACGGGTTATTGCATCAGCGGCCGCAGCATGGCTTTCGAGATGGTCTTGATGCCGCTTCGCACATCGGGCGACACCTGCGACAGATTGCTGGGCTGTCTTACGCCCGCGGTTCATTCGACATGGCTGGGCAACGAACGCCTGGAGTTTCTGGCGCTCGACCGCAGCCGCCTGCTTCACGAGCGCCCCGCCCGGCTTGTCGACGCACAACACCATCCCGATCCTTCCGATATGCTGCCGCTTCAAGGCGGCGTCAGCCTGGGCGAATGGATGCGCCAGAAGTTGATTCAAGCAAAGAACGGACGCGACCGTGCCGGGATTGATCCAGTACGGGACAAAATCGGCCGTCGTCTCTAAGTTAAGCCTCAGGAAAGACAACCTTACTTTAAGGAGTTGCCGCTAATAGTTGGAAGAGACGCAATAGGGTTTAAGACGCTTCCATGCACTCATTCCAGCCGGCCCATGCGACGCGGCCCAATCACATGGCAGGCAATGCCATCCGCAACGATCAGCGGACCTTTCAGCGGGTTCCGATCAATATGCAGGGCCGCCTGATGCTGGCCAACTATGACGAGTTCGAGTGCCTGGTGACGGAGATGTCGCCGGGTGATCTCTATGTCACTTGTGCGGGACGTCCGCGCGCAGAAGAGCGCGTCATTGCCTATATCGACCATCTCGGCCGCGTCGAGGGCAATGTCGTTGCGGTCGATGGCCGCGGCTTCAGCATGTCGATCAACGCGACCGAGCGGAAGCGCGAAAAGCTTGCCGCGCAGCTGACATGGCTTGCCAACAAACATGAGCTGGGCCTGCCGGAAGATCGCCGCCACGATCGTCTGATGCCGCGCGATACCCGCAGCGAGCTCACGCTTGAAGACGGCACGCAATATGTCTGCCGCATCATGGACCTTTCGCTCTCGGGCGCCGCTGTCGATGTCGAAGTCCGCCCCGTGATCGGAACACCGGTGCGCCTCGGCAACATGCGCGGCCGCGTCGTACGCCATTTCATGGAAGGCGTGGCGATCGAGTTCCTGTCGCTGCAGTCGCGCGAGACCTTGCGCGAATTTCTCTAGTATCGTCATCTTCCCGTCACGCGGCATCGCGAAACAGCGACGCCTGTCTTTTCTTTCAAGCGTGACGGCAAGATGCTCTATCCGGACATAACTCCTTTTGATGAAGGCCTGCTGGATGTCGGCGACGGCCAGCGGATCCATTGGATGCAATCCGGCACTCCGGACGGCACTCCGGTTCTCATCCTTCATGGCGGTCCGGGGTCCGGCAGCTCCGCTGGAACGCGACGTTATTTCGATCCGCAACATTACCGGATCATTCAGTTCGACCAGCGCGGCTGCGGTGGCAGCCTCCCGCATGCGTCGGAACCGGCGATCGATCTCGCGAGCAACACCACTTGGCATACCGTTGCCGATATCGAGCAACTGCGATTGCAACTCGGCTTGGAGCGCTGGATGGTGTTCGGCAACTCCTGGGGCTGCACGCTTGCGCTTGTCTACGCCGAAACCCATCCGCAACGGATCGAAGGCTTGCTCCTCGTCGGCGTCACCATGACGAGGCAATCGGAAATTGACTGGCTCTATCGCGGGCTTGGCCGCTTCTTTCCGGATGAATGGGCGCGTTTTCGGGCAGCCGTGCCGGAAGAGGATCGCGACGGCGATCTTGTCGCCGCCTATTATCGCCTTCTGCGTGATCCGGATCCGGCAATCCATGTGAAGGCCGCCAGGGATTGGCACGCATGGGAGGCGGCCTCGATCCTGATCGATCCCCGCGCGACCCTGTCAGCGCGCTGGTCGGACCCTCTCTACCTGGCGGCGCGCGCCAGGATCATCACCCACTATTTTCATCATCTGGCCTGGCTGGAGGAACGCCAGATATTGCGCGACATCCATCGCCTCGCCGGCATCCCCTGCACGATCATCCAGGGTCGTCTGGATCTCGAGGCGCCGCTCGTTACCACCTGGGAACTATCCCAGGCCTGGCCGGAGGCGAAACTGACTATCGTTTCGAACGCAGCCCATTCGCCGGCGGTCGAGGAGATGGCCGCCGCGATCATCGGTATGACCGACGGGCTTCGTCGGCGGAATTCCCGATAGACATCAAAAATAATTTTTTGAGCCGTCTTTCCCAAAATGGGACAGTCTTGCGCAGACATGGCCATTTTCGCCGCCCCGATTGAGCACTGGCGTATGCAACCTGTTTCATGATGGCACGATTTTCATCCGAATTGGCACCGGCATGTTAAGAATTCTGCCTGCGGGAAACCATTCTAAAACAGCTCGATACGCGATTTCCCCCTCCCGCAATCCAATACCGAAATCACTCGAATTTTAATCGAATTTGACGCGAACTTGATTCAAGTTTTCTGCGTGTTTTATGAAAGTTTGATCCAGATTTGAATCAACTAAGTCCTTAATTTGACTGTGCAATTTTGCGTCGGATAAAATCATGCGTGTCATTCTGATCCCAATAAAAACAGGGACAGGGACATGAACTTTCAATCCGTACTTCGCGGCTGCGCCGCTCTGGCACTTTTCACTCTCGGCTTCTTCGGTCCGGCTCAGGCCGCGCCCGCCAGCATGACGATCACCGGCGACGCCGCTCCTCCGATCGGCCATTACGAGTTCTGCAAGGAAAACCCGCGGGAGTGCGCCTATGCCGGCGGCGACGCCGGTCCGGTCATCCTCACCCAGGATAGCTGGAAGACGATCCTGCAGATCAACTACACGGTCAACACGACGATCAAGCCGATGACCGACATGGAGCTCTACGGCGTCGAGGAAAAATGGGCGATCCCGACCACTGCCGGCGATTGCGAGGATTTCGCGCTTCTGAAGCGCAAGGAACTCATCGATGCCGGTTTCTCGCCTTCCGACCTGCTCATGACCGTCGTGCTGCAGCCGAACGGCGAAGGCCATGCCGTCCTGACCGTCCGTACGGATCGCGGCGACTTCATCCTCGACAACATGCGCAACAAGGTGAAGCTCTGGTCCGAGACCGAATATACCTTCCTCAAGCGCCAGTCCGCCAACGATCCGGCCCGCTGGGTCAAGATCCAGGATGGCCGCGCCGTCGCAGTCGGCAGCTTGAAATAAGTTCCGCTCCTACACGATCGTTGGCGGCCTAGCGCCGATGATCAAAGTCAGAGGCCCGGTCTAGTCCCCTGATTTCTGTCCAGGCCGGTGCCTCTGAGCCGTTCCCACTGTCCCGGGGAACGGCTCTTTTTCGTTGTGAGACTGGCCTCGGAGCGGAGGCCGGAAACGTCCCGGGAATATAAGTGCGCCATTAGCATGGCTTGCGATCTATATTTAACCGACGGTTAACCATCATGGCGCCAATCATCATTCCCAACGAGACTCAATAAAGGTCGAAAGCCGCTCGGTTTTGCCATTAATGATGGCGATCGGAGCGGAGGGAACTGAAGGCAAGAGTATGGCTCCTCTTCTGTCGTCCGCCTCAATGATCGAAGAAAGGCCGCTGGTGTCGAGCGGCTTTGTCTATCGGCTCACCGCAGGCGTTGCCGTTCTGGCGGCCCTTACCGTCGCGATAACCATTGGCGGCCATTGGCTTGGCGAGAAAATTTCACTGGCCGGCCATACGATCGATACCAGGCCCATATCCGTTACGATCGGCGACGACACCATACGCCTGGCGGCGAACACGATACGCTTCCCGAGCGAGCGTGTGGACGGCACTGCCGAACGCGTCGATCTCTATCTGACCTGGCCGCAGATGCAGGGCTATAGCGAAGCCGACCGGATGCGCTTCGACGATATCTCCCAGTCGTCCTCTCTGATCTTTCTGCAAATGAGCCAGAGCACGATGTCCCGCGACATGTCCGGCCGGCTTGAGCCCATTTATTCGCAATTGATGGATGGCGCCGCCTATGCCGGCCCCTTCGACCTCACGGCACATCGCCTGCGTGCGGATGCCGGCTATAACGGTGAAGTGCTTCTGACGGCGCCACGACCGGGCGAGCCTGACTATGCCGTTCGCTGCCTGCTTCCCTCCTCGCCGGCACTTGCGACGAGCGGCGATTGCCAGAGAGACGTCAAGATCGGCAAGGATTTGAGCGTTCTTTACCGATTTTCCAGCAATCAGCTTGGGGATTGGCGCGCCATGGACGCCGCCGTCCAGAACTTCGTCAGGACGCGCCTTGTGGATAACCCCGCTTTGGCGGCGACTGCTGCCGGCGGCCGCTAAAATGGCACAGAAACCTGAAACCAACTGTTCATCATAAACCGATTGGTAACGCTAAGCCTCTATTGTCGAACGCAACGGGCGTTCATGGAGGCGGCGACCGGATAATCGAGAATGTTAATGCAAGCAGAGAGTGATTTAGTGTCCAGATCAATTCTTCCCGTTTCGTCGTCTCAAACCGGTAAGATTCTGGCGAGAGCGCTTCTTGGTTTTTCGATTGCGACGGCAACGGTCACCGTAACCGTCGTTGATGCCAGCGCCGCCGGTTCGAAATATGCCGGCATCGTCATTGACGCCAATACCGGCAACGTCCTCTACAGTGAAAACGCCGATACGCTCCACTATCCCGCCTCGCTGACCAAGATGATGACGGTCTATCTGACCTTCGAGGCGCTGGAGGCAGGCCGCATCACTCTCGATACCCCCGTCGTCTTCTCCAGGAATGCCGCCGCGCAGGCGCCGACAAAACTCGGTATCGGTGCCGGTCACTCCGTAACCGTTCGCGAGGCGATCCTCGGCATCGTCACCAAATCAGCCAATGATGCGGCGATGGGACTTGGCGAGATGCTAGGCGGCTCGGAAGAAAACTTCGCCCGCATGATGAACGACAAGGCGCGCGCCCTCGGCATGACGCGCACGACCTACCGCAACCCGAACGGCCTGCCGAATACCGCGCAGATGACGACGGCGCGCGATCAGGCCCGTCTCGGCATCGCCCTGCGCGAGCATTTTCCGCAATATTACGGCTTCTTCTCCGAAACGAGCTTCCGGCTCGGCAATCGCGTCATACCGGGCCACAACCATCTGATCGGTTCGGTTCGCGGGGTCGATGGCATCAAGACCGGCTATACCCGCGCCGCGGGCTACAATCTCGCGACCTCCGTAAAGGTAGATGGACGCTCCATCGTTGGCGTCGTCCTGGGCGGCGCTTCCACGCCGGCTCGCGACAACCAGATGCGCAAGCTGATTGCCGCCTATCTGCCTGTCGCATCGACGAAGCATATTGCGACGAATGTCATCGCGCAGACGTCGGCTACCACGCCCAATATCCAGGCTGCGAGCGCGCGCATGGCCGATATCAGCCGCGCCAAGATCAAGAATGACCAAACGGTCGAGGTCGCTGACGCTCGCCCATCGAGCGCGGCAGCTTTCGCGGCGGTAACGCCTCAATCCTCAAATCCGTTGCTCTCGGCAAAGCCTGAGCCGGTCCAGCGCCCCGCCTACGACGAGACCGCGTCCGTCGCCCCGTCGGATGAAGGCGATGAGGATGAAGTCGATACCGTAACGACCGCATCGACCTCCAAGAGCGACACGAAGCTCGTCAAGCTGCAGCGTGCCGAGAAATCCGAGAAAACTGAAAAGGTCGCGAAGGCAGGTAAGGCCGAACGCGGCCCCACCGGCTGGGTCGTTCAGATCGGCGTCTCCTCCAGCAAGGACGGAGCGACCGATTTGCTGGATACGGCAAAGAACAAGGGCGGCAAGGCTTTGCGGTCGGCCAAGCCCTACGCGGTCGCCTTCGACGGCGGTTACCGCGCCCGCTTCGGTGGTTTCGGAGATCAGGGCGAGGCACTCAATGCCTGCAAGGCGCTCAAGCGAGCCGGCGTAAAGTGCTGGGCGAGTATGGAATAAAAATGCGGCCATGGCTTTCATCGCCGCATGATTTGAGAATTGGTCGGGCCTTCTTGAAAAGCCCGGCTTTCCGGCTTCGAATGTCAAACGGGCCGGCCCTGAGTTTGTAACGTGTACGGGGTTTTGAGATGGCAATGAACGAGAACTTTCCGGGTTTCTCGCTCGACGGCGGGGGCAAGATGAAACCGAAGAGCTTTGCTCTTCATCCGCTGCATGAGGCGGCGATGCGGCTGGCGGACCTGGGCCTCAGCCGATCGCGTTCGCGTAACAAGACGAAAGATCTAATCGGCATCCTGCTTTGCCACGGCGCGCGCGCGTGGCGCTACTCGCAGCCTGAAGCCCATATTCATCTGCACATCACGGCCCCGACCGGCCGGGCACCGATCATGATGCGGCTGCGCTAGAGAGACGCCGGAAAAAACGTAGAACGGTTTCCCGCTCGGAGTTGCGTAAAAACAATGAGATAGAGCGGGAAGCTAAAGCACTTTAAGGGCCGAGCTACAGCAGTCCGAGTTCGGACAGTTCCCGCCGCAGATCGGCGGGTAACTCGGCCGCGGCACCAAGACTATCGAGGTCGCGCGGTACGTCATCCTGCGGCAGATAGCGCCACCCCTGAAACGGCCGACGAGGCTGACCGGTCGTCTCGATGACGCTTGGGTCGAGGATCAGCCGGCAGCGCTGAATGCCCTCGGCATCGGTGAACGTCTCGATCCCGAGCAGCCTCTGCCGGGCCTGCACTTGCCCCTTGATGACCCAGTAGAGCGAGCCGCCGTCCAGCAGCTCCTCAATCCGTTTCGGCACCATGCGCGTCGTATGGGTCGTATGCGGCTCCAGCCCGGCGGCGATGGCGTTCATCGCCCGCTCGGAAACCCATTCGCGCAGATCCTCCAACGAATCCGCGCCGACGCACAATTTGATGAGATGCAAAGCCATACCGCCGTTGAAATCCTTTTGGCCGACAGCGTCAAGCTTTTAGATCAGGTGTCCACTCAGCATTCCACGACATTCACGGCAAGACCGCCAGTCGAGGTTTCCTTGTACTTCTCGCTCATGTCGTAGCCGGTCTGGCGCATGGTCTCGATACAGGCGTCGAGCGGCACGAAATGCTGGCCGTCGCCCTTGATCGCGAGCGAGGCAGCCGTGACCGCCTTGACCGCACCGAGGGCGTTACGCTCGATGCACGGCACCTGCACCAGGCCGGCGATGGGATCGCAGGTCATGCCGAGATGGTGCTCCAGCGCAATTTCCGCTGCATTCTCGATCTGCTCCGGCGTTGCCCCCATGACCGCAGCGAGCCCAGCAGCCGCCATGGCGGCCGCCGACCCCACCTCGCCCTGACAGCCGACTTCGGCGCCGGAAATCGAGGCATTGTGCTTGATGATGCCGCCGACGGCGGCGGCCGTCAGAAGATAGTTGCGAATGCCGTCCTGATCCCAGTCCTCGTGAAAATGCTGATAGTAGCGGATCGTCGCTGGGATGACGCCGGCGGCACCATTGGTCGGCGCCGTCACCACGCGTCCGCCGGCCGCATTCTCTTCGTTGACGGCCATGGCGTAGACGCTGAGCCAGTCATTGGCGAGCAGCGGATTGATGCGGTTGCTGCGCCATTCTTCTTGAAGCTTGTCATGGATCGCGCGCGCGCGCCGGCGCACCTTCAGGCCGCCGGGCATGATGCCATCGACCTTGAGGCCGCGATCGATGCAGCTGCTCATGGCAGCCCAGATGCGGTCGAGGCCGGCATCCAGCTCTTCGGCGCTCATGTGCGATTCTTCATTGGCGCGCTTCATCTGCGCGATGGAAAGACCGGACCGCTCGGCCATGTCGAGCATCTGCTTGGCGCTGGCGAAGGGGAAGGGAATGCGAGCGCCTGCCCCAGCCGGTTTCTTCTTGTCGGCCCGCACCTGCTCGAGCTCCGTATCGGTCACGACAAAGCCGCCGCCGACGGAATAATAGATGCGCTTGACCAGGAGGCGGTCGTCTTTGTCGAAGGCGGAGAAACTCATGCCGTTGGCATGGCCGGGCAGCGGCACCTTCTTGTCGAAGATCAAATCTGTCCTCGGCTGGAACCGATAGCCCGGATGACCCGGCGGCATGATGCGCCCCTGGCGCTCGACCTCATCGATAATGCCGTCCATATGGTCGGGATCGACGCTATCGGGTCTCTCGCCCATCAGGCCGAGAATGACAGCCCTGCCCGTGCCGTGGCCGATGCCCGTATGGGCCAGCGAGCCATGAAGGGTAACCTTGATCGAGTCGACATGCACGTTCGACGACGGGCGCGGCCATTCGTTCGACAGCAGCAAGTCAAGGAAGCGATTCGCGGCCGACATCGGCCCCATCGTGTGCGAGCTGGATGGTCCCACACCGATCTTGAATACATCGAAAACTGAAAGAAACATGGACTTTGAGTGCCTCCCAGGCAAATCGATTTCTGGCAAGGCTACGCTATCGGGGCAAGCTTGCACGGCGATTGGCCGACATCGGATTTCATGGTAGCGACATTACATATAGGCATGAGGGGAGGCAAACAGAAGGCCATTGCGCCCCGCTCGTGCTCGGATACAGTCCCCGTCGGATCGATCTGGAGAATCTGCCTATATGACGACAGCCGACTATGTCGCCCTCGCCCTCTTCATCTTTCTCTGGGTCGCGCTGAACTGGATCACCAGCAGCGCAACATTCTTCAACCGCATCAGCCTGACGCTGGCGATGAATGAGCGCCGGCGCGAATGGATCTACAATTCGCTGCGTCGCGACCTGAAGATGATCGACACGCAGATTCTCTCCGGCCTTCAGAACGGCACCGGCTTCTTCGCATCCACCTCGATCTTCGCCATCGGCAGCTGCTTCGCGTTGCTGGGCGCGACCGACAAGGTCAACGCCTTCTTCTCCGACCTGCCCTTCGTCTTCAACAGCGGCCGGACCGCATTTGAAATCAAGGTGGCGGGGCTTGCCTGTCTGTTCGGCTATGCCTTCTTCAAATTCGGCTGGGCCTATCGCCTGTTCAACTATTGCACCATTCTCTTCGGCTCACTGCCGATGCGCGAGGAAGCCATTCTCGATCCGCTGGGCGCAGAACGGGCAGCGGAGCGTGTGGTGCGCATGAACATTATCGCAGCGCGCAGCTTCAATGCCGGGTTGAGGGCAATCTTCCTGTCCATCGGCTATCTCGGCTGGTTCCTCAGCCCTTATGTCTTCATGGCAACGACGCTCTTCATCATCGTCGTGCTGATTCGCCGACAGTTTTTTTCGGATGCTCGTCTGGCCATCATGGACGGCGATATGCAATGACAAGGCCGCGCCGGCCCGCGCCGGCGCGTAAGATCTGAATTCATGCCCGGAAGGAATCCGCAATGGCCGCCATCGCCGAGAGCGCCGATGCACCCCCGAAGACGCCTCGCATCGGCATTCTGGACACGGCGCGCGGCATCGCCCTGCTGGCGATGGCGAGCTATCACTGCACCTGGGATTTCGAATTCTTCGGTTATCTCGATTCAGGCACCGCCGAAACCGGCTGGCTGAAGCTATACGCACGCGCCATCGCCAGCACCTTCCTGTTCCTGGCCGGCTTCAGCCTCATGCTCGCCAATACGCCTGAAATCCGCTGGCGCTCCTATTGGCGGCGGCTGGGCATGATCGTGGCCGCGGCGTTGGCGATCTCGCTCGTCACCTTCATCGGCATGCGCGACGAATGGATATTCTTCGGTATCCTGCACAGCATCGCGGCGGCGAGCCTCATCGGGCTGCTGTTCCTGCGCATGCCGGCATTTGCCACGCTTCTGATCGCTGCGTTGCTCGCAGTCGGCATCGTCATCGACAATGTCATTGCGCCGCTGTCGCTGCATTCGACGTTTTTCGATGCGCCGTGGCTATGGTGGGTCGGACTGTCGGAAAACATCCAGCGTTCGAACGATTATGTGCCCCTCTTCCCATGGCTGACGCCGTTCCTCTTCGGCCTCGGCATGGCACAGCTGGCACTATCGCTCGGCTGGCTCGAACGTCTGGCGAAATTCGGCCCGGGCCGCAATCCGATCGCCCGCACCGGCCGCCACAGCCTGATCTTCTATCTGCTTCACCAACCGGTCCTGTTCGGCCTTGTCTATCTTCTCTCAGTGGTGGCACCGGCGCCGCAGCAGGATCCGACGGTCGGCTACATCAGACAATGCGTCGCCTCCTGCACGCGGTCGGGAGGCGAAACCATGTGCCGAAGCTTCTGCCAATGCACGCTCGACAAGTTGCAGGCGCAGGATCTCTTCAAACCCCTGGAATCCGGGGCGATCAAAGCAGATAGCGATGAACGCATAAGCCGAATCGCGATACAATGCACGGAACAAGCGCAATGACAGGGTTATTCCATGAATGCCTATCGTTCGAAGTCGCTAAGCTTTCCGTGGCCGCCGCTGCTTTATAGCCTGGCCGTCATTGTGGCGCTGTACCTCCAGCGGTGGTATCCGCTGCCCTTGCCGTTTGCCTGGGCTCTCGCTTCATGGATCGTCGGAGCCTTGCTGACGGCCTTTGCGGTGACGCTGAATGTCTGGGCCGTCAAGACGCTGCTGGAAAGACGCACCACCGTGCTGACCCAACGCTGCACCGCGCATCTGGTGACGTCAGGCCCGTTTCGTTTCACCCGCAACCCGACCTATCTCGGCTATACCTTGCTAACGGCGGGCCTCGGATTGCTGATCGGCAATCTCTGGTTCGTGGCGATGGCGGCAGCAGCAGCCGCATTGACGACACTGCTCGTCATCCGCTGCGAGGAAATGCATCTCCTCTCGCGCTTCGGCTGCGAATTCGAATTTTACTGCAAGCGCACACGCCGCTGGCTTTGAGTCAATGGGACCGAAGGATCGCTCGGGGGATCGTTCAGGCGCTGCCTACTGGTTTCCAAATAGAAGGAATATCCGGCCGATTCTCGTTCGCGTGCGATAAACCAGATCGTTCCTGACTGGGGCATCTGCGCCGGCGTAGAGCTCGAATTGACGGGACCTGTCTCCGCCGACGGCACCTTCCAGCCTGGCGGATCTTGCCTCGTTCAGGAAGGAGCAGTCGGGTCTGCTGCACCGAACGCTGACCTCTCCCGACAGACCTAGTATGGAGTCGATGGTCACGCTCACTTCAACTTGGGTCTTCCGGTCGTCGACAAGCTGGCAGCGGGCATGAATGTGACAGACCTGCTGGCCATAGATCGCATCCTTGCCGTCAAGCAAAAGGCCGTAGGCGACCTGAATATCCGATTGGGTGATATCAGCCGCGCGGCTGCCATCGGCACTCGCGAAAATAGCGGCCGCGAGCATGACGAGGGCAGATGAAATTCTTGTTGCCACGCCAATAACTCCTTAAGAACGCTCAGTTTTTAGAAAGCATTCTTGCCGGAACTATGGCCGCGCTATTGCGTGCTTATTCGTGGTGCAGGCGATCAGGTGCCCACGCCGATTTCGGCGAGACGTCCGAGGCAGGCCTCCTCGACATTGTCGAGTTCGCTGAGTGTATCGTCGATATCCTTGCGCTTCTGGCGCAGTTCATCGCGCTTCTCATCGACACGCTTCATCAGCAGCTTCAACTGGCCGATTTCGCCGGGAGGCTCCCGATAGACCTGAATGATCTCGCGTATTTCGGCAATGGTAAAGCCGATGCGGCGGCCGCGGAGAATTTCTTGAATGAGACGTCGGTCGGCGGGCCGGAACAGACGCGTACGACCCCGGCGCTCGGGCTGAATGAGACCCTCGTCTTCATAGAACCTCAAGGTTCGGGTCGAAACGCCGAATTCCCGAGTGAGCTCCGTTATGCTATAATATCCGTCAACCAAGAATCCGGCCCCTTCTGCTGACAGCCATAATATTGACTTTTACGTAATAGTCAATTTTCATGGGTTTATAGGGCGTGGCCTTCTCGCTGGCGACGCGCAAACCAAAAGGTCGCTAGCGCGGCGAACATGAAATAACCTCCAGCATGATTGCGGTCGGCCGTCACTGAACCGGGCGAAGCGGGAACGGACCGGCTCCGAATCGAAGACGTACGCGCTCGGTAAATATCAACAACGCCATAAATCGAAAAACAGCTCATAAGCAAAGAGATAGAGGAAAATGCTGCTATAGAGAATTCAGTTATCGAGACGGTGGTATTGTCCTCGCCTTGTCCCTATCCTGGCAAGTCTACAGATGTCCCTTCGTTCGATAGAGAGTACCTTGACCGCCCGCCCCATTGTCCGCTTCCCAGATCCGCTGCTTCGCACCCCTTGCGCTGCCGTCACCGTCTTCGATGACGACCTGCGCGTGCTTGCAGGCGATCTCCTCGATACGATGCGTGCCGCCCCCGGCGTCGGCATTACGGCCGCGCATATCGGTGTCCTCAAGCGGGTTGTCGTGATTGAACTCAGCCGCGAGGACGGCGTGCGTACCTATGTCAATCCGCAGATCGTGTGGTCGTCCCACGAGAGCATGCGCCATACGGAAGGCAGCGTTTCCATGCCGGGCGTGACCGAAGAGATCGTCAGGCCGAAATCCATTCGCTTTCGCTATCAGGACGTTGCTGGTGAAGTACATGAAGCGGAGGCGAGTGACTTTCTGGCCATCTGCATTCAGCACGAGATCGATCAGCTGGACGGCATCTTCTGGCTTCAGCGGCTTTCCAGGCTCAAGCGCGACCGTCTTGTGAAGAAATGGGATAAGACGCGGGATTAGGATATCCAGACGAAAACGGGCGCCGTAGAGGCGCCCGCTGTACGATCGATCGATCAGGTTTGCACTCAGCCCTTGAGCTTGGTGTTGCAGAGGCTGTAGTAGCCGCCGCCCTTCTGGATCCACTTCAGGCCGCCGAGCGAATTCTTGGCCTTGTTGGCATTGTAGGCATCGACGCAGGTGTGGAAACGGCCCTTGCCGGGAGTCTCGCTGGCATACTTGGCGTCAACTTTCGCCGGGAAGCTCACGCCAGCCGGTGCAGCCGTCGTCGGCTTTGCAGGTTCGGTTGCCGGCGGCTTGGTGGCATCCGGTTCGCTTGCATCGACCTTGGCTGCCGCCTTCGTCGTCTTGGACGGTGCCGCAGCAGCGGGAGCGGTCGCCGCCGGAGTGGTCGTCGTGGTAGCGCTCGCATCGGCGCTGCACTGCGTGGCGCGGAAGTCGTTCCACTTCTGGCCGTTCAAGGTGCCAGCGGTTTTAGCGGCCTGATATTTGGCGCTGCACTCTTTCATGGTGAGCGCAGAAGCCGAAGAAGCGAGGCCCATCGAGCCTACAACTGTGAGAGACGCAAAAGACATCAACAGAATGGCACGACTTGTCATTGGCATTTCCTCCGCTCTATGACGAATGTCGAAACTATTAATCGTATCGTCCCTGTCGATTGTCAATCGACGCGCGATCCGGGGGCGACGGAAGACACCATATGCGGACGAACATGAACGGAGACTGTACGAAAATAGCCATCAAAAAGAGTGACTTGGCCTGAAGGACAATCTGCGATGGCAGTTCGCGGCGCTACGTGATTCGCCATCAGTCCAATCGGTCCGGTTGCCGATATGGCACAGCAGATATCGAAGCCATTCTATTCGCAGACGAGCGACGCACTCGGGCTGCAATAGCACTCATAACGCGGAGCCGGACAAGTCGCGACAGCCAGGCTGAAATCGTTGCAATTGCATTGGACGTGAAACTGCTGATCCGCCGTGGCCGAGGTCGCGCTATAGATGGAGAAGCCGGTACCGATGTCGGCTGGACGAGACCCCACGCTGAAAGAATAGTTCGGGCCGGTCGTCTGTGTCGGGGGATCGCTCTGCTGCGCCAGGGCAGCAAACGGCATGGACGCGACGGCGCAAATGACGAACAGCCGCTTTATCGTTGATTTGCTCATGTGATCTCGCGCCTTTTACTGACACATCAGATAGGCATGCGGAACGCAAGTGCAGGCATAGGCCTGAGTCGGGCATGTCATGTCCTGCAACGTGCGGTCGTCGCAATTGCACGTCACGAAATAGGATGAATTGTTCGGCATCTTCAGGATGCTCGAGGTGGAATAGCCGCTGCCAAGATCAGCCCGCCGATAGCTGAAGCTGGAAGCCGAGTTTTTAGTATCCGGCTTGGGGTCCGCGGCGTGGCTCGCGATCGGCAGCCCGGCCAACGCAACAATCAACAACGCCTTCCCACCCATCCTTCGATATCGGGACGCGTTCATAGCAATCTTCATCTTCCAATTCCCTTCAACAGAACTTGCATCGAAACAACCGCTACATTCGCGGTGTTTCGTCCGTGTCTCCGTCCGTTTCGAAACGTTTCCGCCCGGTGGCTTGCGGTTGTCCGGCCGGCGGAGACATTGCGGTGAGAACCCTCACGGATCCTGCACGCAAAACGATATCACCACCGCGTCGGCCCCAAAAGCCAGATGGCGGGCAACCGGCAATCACTGTTTCGCGATCAGGCGGATGGCGCAGACAGGCGGCGTTTCCGCATCGTTCCCAAGCCTTGAAGTATGAAGGCGCCGCCCTAATCTCTTTAGGGCAGTTCCCCTCTCTGTGCCCTGGATGCTCTCCCGTCCAGGGCATTTTCTTTGGCGGGTGACAGACCCGACACCCGGCATTTGCAGCGTGATACTCTTAGAGGTTGATTGCCGGCTACGCGAAATGAGTCGCCATAGCGCCTCGATGGGCGTAGGCTCCATCCACCGTTGGCTGATCGAATCCGTAGGCGCCAGCGGCTGAGAGAGACAACGCACTCTCGCCTGCAGAGGTCTAGGAGTTACCCGCATGACCTCGCATGATAGTCATGACAATATTCTCAGCGATCAGAAACTGCACGATCTTCTCAAGGCCGAAGACGAGATGGAACGTCTGGTGGAATCGAAGCCCGGTATTCCGGCGGAGATCGAACCTCCTGCCGATGAAGACGCAGAAGAATCGCTCCTGTGAAAACACTTCATATCGTGACAGCCGTTTTTCATCGAAGAAATACGATCTGAGCTCCGCCGGTATATGGCGGAGCAAATGTCTTTGATCGGTTTCTAATGCTTGGCTTCCAATCAGGGAAACATGCTTAGCCGTCGTTGACGGTCAGCCCGAATACCTGCTCGAAAGCATCCCGCAGGCGGATGTCGACATCCGCCATCATCACCGGCAAGCCGAGATCGACAAGGCTGGTGACGCCATAGGCGGAGATTCCGCACGGAACGATGCCGGTGAAATGGCCAAGATCGGGATCGACGTTCAGCGACAGGCCATGAAACGTCACCCACTTGCGAACACGGATGCCGAGGGCCGCGATCTTGTCTTCGGCGACCGCGCCATCCGGCAGCGCCGGCCTTTCCGGACGTCTGACCCAGACACCGACCCTATCCTCGCGCCGCTCGCCGCGTACGTTCATCGATTCGAGCGTGCGAATGATGACCTCTTCGAGGGCGCCCACGAAGGCGCGGATATCCTGCCGCCGACACTTGAGGTCCAGCATGACATAGGCCACGCGCTGGCCCGGCCCGTGATACGTATATTCGCCGCCCCGTCCGGTCGCGAATACGGGGAAACGATCCGGCTCGATGAGATCGGCGGCATTGGCGCTCGTGCCTGCCGTATAAAGTGGCGGATGCTCGACCAGCCAGACGAGTTCCGATGCCCGGCCTTCGGCGATCGCGGCGACTTCCGCCTCCATCGTGGCGACGGCTTCATCATAAGGCACCAGCGTATCGCTGATCCGCCAGCGAACGGGCGGCGTACCGTCAACGGGAAACATCTGGTGAGAAAGTTCGGTGCGAAGCATATTGGCAGTCCTTTGCGCGCCGCAGGCCGCACTTGTGGAAATCCTGCGTGCCGACGGGTTGTCCACATATGGCGCTATTCAGGCGGAAATTCAAACATCTACGGCGTTTCCACCGCATTTGGACCGATGCGATCGGAGGAGCTGTGAAGGAATTTAAAAAAACTGACACATCGCTCTTGTGCCCCCCGAATGCTTTTGCTACATGCAGCCGCGCCGGAGCAATTCGGCCTACCACGATGCGGTCGTGGCGGAATTGGTAGACGCGCAGCGTTGAGGTCGCTGTGGGGCAACCCGTGGAAGTTCGAGTCTTCTCGACCGCACCAAGAACCCGGCTTAGGCCGGGTTTTTTGTTTTCAGGTCAATGCTTTACTCCCGCAGCATGTTCTTCCCCGTGAAGCATGCCGGAGGCCACTGTAAGCATTCCGCACGCTGATGATCGCTCCATCCATTGAAATCAGTGCCTGCGGGTATGGCCTCCGCAAAAATCACCGCAGCAGCAAAAGCAAGCGACGCCGGTTCTGCCCGGCCAACGGACATCCGATGGGCGGCTTGACACAGCTTGGCGTCATGTCAGTTTGCGCCAAATGCGCGAGTGGGGACGACCGTGAAACAATTTTACCTTTTGGGAATTCTGATGCTTCTTGCGACATCGGCCATGGCGGATGCCGGCGCCGACATGAAAAGCTGCCGGGATGAAACCGATTCATTGAAGCGCTTGACCTGCTACGACGCCATAAAAATCGATGGTGAGAACACGCCGGCGGACAACACGATATCCGCGGAAGTACCGAAACCCGCTGACGTGAGGTCCGGCTCTTCAATCACGCCGGCAAAATTGAAGCTTGAAGTTCGACGGCGCGACTTCCGTCGGGAGATACTCAATGATCAGGTCATTCTGGTTCCCACGCTCAAGAACGGCTCCAAGAAGACCGTGGTGGCAATAGAATTCAACATAGCGATCAGCGACGCTTTTGGAGACAAGGTGGTCGACCAGCTCGCCCGTTTGGACATCAAGATAGCGCCGGGCAAGACCGTGGAAAGCGATTCGATATTCTACTGGGAAGACAACCCATTTATTTCAGGCGAAATCTACGACAAGCTTGTCGGGCCGGTTTCTACCGGTGTGGCGAAAGCATCTCTTGATGTGAAGAAAGCCGTATTTTCCGACGGCACGACGGAAAGCTATCAATAAGTCTTCGTATCAGGATCGCAAGTAACCAGAAAAGCCCGCTCATGCGGGCTTTCTCCTTCCGATCTCGACCGCTTGCAAATCCGGTGCGGTCATCAGTGCGCGACATCCTTGCTGAGATTGCGCAGCCGTATCTGATGGTCGAGTCGCTCGAGCTGACGGGTCGTGGTCTCTATCAGCCGGCCGATCTCCTGATAGGCTGTCCTCAGTCGCGAAAGCTCGTTTCGAACGGCGTCCAATGCGCGCTCGTCGCTGTCCTCTCCAGGCCCGTCGCCTGCCCCGGTCATCAGCCATACCGGAGAAACGTCGAAGAGAGCCGACATCTTGACCAAGGCGGACGGGTTGGGTTCGGCGCGATCGGATTCCCAGGCGAGCATGGTCTCTTCGCTGACGCCGAGCTGGCTTGCCAATGTCTCGAGGCTGATGCCGGCCGCGTCGCGGGCCATGGATAAGCGTCCGCCCAGGGTGTCGTCGCCCTCGTCCGAAAAAACGGTCGTCTCTTGTTCTGGCTTGAACATCGGTGCGATCCTTTTCCTGGCTGCGCCGGCGATCTTGTGCGGCGCATCTATGTTTTAGCCGTTTCCAAAGCTTCAGATAGGTCTAAGGGCGTCATCCCGCCACCGTGATGTGTCCCAATTGGAAAAGTGTGACATTTTCCGATGACAGTCTCCGCGTCTCGCGACCCATCCCCGATCGCGCCTTGATTGCATGCCTTTCCTGTGTTTGATGTCTGCCCATGTCCGTCTCCTCCACCGTCTCCACGCAGCAGAATCCGCTCAGAGGCATGACGATTATGGCCAGCGCCATGATCCTGCTCCCGACGATGGATGCGATCGCCAAATACATGGCGAGTTTCGAGGGCATGTCGCCCGGCCAGGTGACGTTCTACCGCTTCTTCTTTCAGCTTGTATGCATGCTGCCGCTGCTAGCGACCGCGACCGGGAGGTCCGCCTTCTCGGCAAAGCGTCCCTGGATGAACCTGTTGCGCGGTGCCCTGCATGGCGCCGCCAGTCTTCTGTTCTTCGCGGCCGTGAAATATATGCCGCTCGCCGACGTCTTCGCGATCTATTTCGTGGAGCCGTTCATGCTGACGGCCCTGTCCGCCCTGTTTCTCGGAGATAAGGTCGGCTGGAGGCGCTGGCTGGCGATCGTCATCGGGTTCGGCGGGGCGATGATCGTCATTCAGCCCAGTTTCGCAATCTTCGGCCTGAAGGCATTGCTGCCGGTTGCCTGCGCCTTTCTCTATGCGCTCTATCTCTTCATGAATCGCGCTGTCGGAGAAGCGGATTCGCCGCTGACCATGCAGATCATGGCGGGTGCCGGCGGCACTCTGTTCATGGCGTTTGCGCTGTTCGCCGGCAATTCGGCCGGCATCGCCGATTTCCAGCCGTCCCTGCCCGTCTCCGCGCTTGGTCTCGTGCTTTTGCTGATTCTGGGGTCGATTTCAGGCTATGCCCACATGCTCGTGGTCCGGGCTTTCCGGCTGGCGCCCCTCTCGCTGCTCGCTCCGTTCCAATATTTCGAGATCATTTCCGCCACCGTTCTCGGCTATGCGATCTTTGGAGATTTTCCCAATCTTTCCAAATGGATCGGCATCGCCATCATCGTCGGCTCGGGTCTCTTCATTATCTGGCGGGAGCGCATACAGTCGAGATTGGAAAAAACGGCATGAGCGCAGGCATCTTGCGCATGGACCGACAGTGCGATTTGTGGCTAAAACACTGACTGAATAGAGTATTTGGGCGGAGATTGCATGTTCAAGAAAATCCTGATCGCCAATCGCGGCGAGATCGCTTGCCGCGTGATCAAGACCGCGCGCCGGATGGGCATCCTGACGGTTGCCGTCTACTCCGATGCCGACCGGGATGCTCTGCATGTCGAAATGGCCGATGAATCCGTCCATATCGGCGCGGCTCCCGCGGCCGAAAGCTATCTCGTCGCCGACAAGATCATCGCCGCCTGCAAAGAGACCGGCGCCGAGGCGGTTCATCCGGGTTACGGTTTCCTGTCCGAGCGCGCCGCCTTCTGCGCGGCGCTGGAGAAAGAAGGCATCGTCTTCATCGGCCCCAAGCCGAAGGCGATCGAAGCCATGGGCGACAAGATCGAATCGAAGAAATTCGCCAACGCCGCCAAGGTATCGACCGTTCCGGGCCATCTCGGCATCATCGACAATGCCGATCACGCCGAGAGGATCGCCGCCGAGATCGGCTATCCCGTCATGATCAAGGCGTCCGCCGGCGGTGGCGGCAAGGGTATGCGCATCGCCTGGAGCAAGGACGAGGTGCGTGACGGTTTCGAGCGCGCCCGTTCGGAAGCGAAAAGCTCCTTCGGCGACGATCGGGTCTTCATCGAGAAATTCGTCGTCGACCCCAGGCACATCGAGATCCAGGTGCTGGCAGACGGTCATGGCAATGTCGTCTATCTCGGCGAGCGCGAGTGCTCCATCCAGCGCCGAAACCAGAAGGTCGTGGAAGAAGCGCCCTCGCCGTTCCTCGACGAAGCGACGCGCAAGGCCATGGGCGAGCAGTCCGTGGCGCTTGCCAAGGCCGTGGACTACCAAAGCGCCGGTACGGTCGAATTCATCGTCGATCGCGACCGGAACTTCTACTTCCTCGAAATGAACACCCGCCTGCAGGTCGAGCATCCCGTAACGGAACTCGTGACCGGCATCGATCTCGTCGAACAGATGATCCGCGTCGCCGCCGGCGAAAAGCTACCGTTCAAGCAGGCCGATATCACGCTCAACGGCTGGGCGGTCGAAAGCCGGCTCTATGCGGAAGATCCGTATCGCAATTTCCTGCCTTCGATCGGCCGTCTGACGCGCTATCGCCCGCCGCGCGAGGGCAAGACGGAAAAGTCGGTCGTCCGCAACGATACCGGCGTCTTCGAAGGTGCCGAGATCTCCATGTATTACGATCCGATGATCGCCAAGCTCTGCACCTGGGCTCCTTCCAGGCTGGAGGCGATCGAAGCGATGGGCGAAGCTTTGGATGGCTTCGTCGTCGATGGCATCGAGCACAATATGCCGTTCCTCTCCGCGCTGATGAAACATCCGCGCTGGCGCGAAGGCCGTCTCTCCACCGGCTTCATTGCCGAGGAGTATCCGGAAGGTTTCGCGCCCGCAGCGCCGGATGAGGCCCAGACCGCCCTGCTTGCCGCAGTCGCCCTGTCCTGCAGCCTCATCGAATCCAACCGCCGGGAGCGTTATGCCGACCGGTTGCGTCCCGCGGCTGGACCGTTGCGGGAAAGCTGGATCGTCAAGCTCGGCGCGGACTACCTGCCCGTTACGCTGCTCGAAGGCGTGGTGACCATTCCTTTCGAGATGGATATGCAGGTGGGCGGCAAGACCGCAACGGTTGCGACCGACTGGCGCCCCGGCGATGCCGTCTGGGTCGGCGCCGTGGGCGATCGCAAGTTGACGGTGCAGATCCGCACCGTGTTGAACGGCCTGCGCATCGATTGGCAGGGCATCTCGGTCAGGGCCCGGGTATTTACGCCGCGCCAGGCGGAGCTCGACAAGCTCATGCCGGTTAAATTGCCGCCGGATACGTCGAAGCTGCTGCTTTGCCCCATGCCGGGCCTAGTCGTGTCGATCGCCGTCACCGAGGGCCAGGAGGTCAAGGCGGGCGAGACGCTGGCCATCGTCGAGGCGATGAAGATGGAAAATGTCCTGCGCGCCGAACGCGACCTCGTGGTCGGCAAGATCAACGCCAAACCCGGCGAGAGCCTCGCCGTCGATGCGGTGATCATGGAGTTTGCCTGATCGAAATACGGCATCGGAGCAATTTCGGGAAAGGCGCATAGCGGTTTTCCCTCCGGAGTTTCTTGAAACGATGGCGCAGAACGACTGTCCGGTTTAAACTGAATAATTGCCGCTTTAAGTGTCTGATTTTGGCTTGAGCCGCGATGCGTGCCCATGCCAATGTCGCGCGGACCAAATCATAGCAGGAAGGGATGAAACCATGGACGTAAGAGCAGCCGTTGCGGTCGCTGCCGGCAAGCCGCTTGAGGTGATGACGGTTCAGCTTGAGGGGCCGAAGGCCGGCGAAGTGCTGATCGAGGTGAAGGCGACGGGTATCTGCCACACCGACGATTTCACGCTGTCGGGCGCCGATCCGGAAGGTCTCTTCCCCGCCATCCTCGGCCATGAGGGCGCCGGCATCGTCGTCGATGTCGGACCGGGAGTCACCTCGGTCAAAAAGGGCGACCACGTCATTCCGCTCTATACGCCCGAATGCCGCGAATGCCCGTCGTGCCTGTCGCGCAAGACCAACCTGTGCACGGCGATCCGCTCGACCCAGGGCCAGGGCCTGATGCCGGAC
>NZ_JBNWDS010000026.1:0-44843 GCF_053521765.1 Rhizobium sp. A37_96
TCATGGGCGGCTATATCGCCGCGTCGACGGCGCTTTGCGATTTCATCCGCTCGTTCGCCTCCGGCTTCATCTTCACCACGTCGCTGCCGCCGGCGCTGGTGGCGGGCGCTGTCGCCTCGATCCAGCATCTGAAGGTCAGCCAGTTCGAGCGTGCCCGCCATCAGGATCGGGTGCGCCGGCTGCGGGCGCAGCTCGATGCCAACGGCATTCCGCACATGCCGAACCCGAGCCATGTCGTGCCAGTCATGGTCGGCGACGCGGCCAAGTGCAAGTGGATATCGGACCTGCTGCTGGATGCCGGCGTCTATGTGCAGCCGATCAACTATCCGACCGTGCCGAAGAAGACCGAGCGGCTGCGCATCACGCCGACACCGCTGCATTCGGATGGCGATATCGAGCAGCTCGTCGGTGCGCTGCACGCCCTCTGGTCGCGTTGTGCGCTCGCTAGGGCCGTCGCGTAAGAGACGGCTTTCCAAGGTCTGCCGTGCCGGATTCGACGGGCACGGCTTCCGCCCGAAAATCGACATGCAATTCATTGCGGAAGCGTTGGTGTTAAGCCAGCTTCCGCAATGATTTTTACGACGATGCCGTCAGCCGCGGCTTCCCAGGGCCAGGCGGCATGCGAGGCCGGCAAAGACCGTCGCCAGCAGATATTGCGGCAGCTTCGGAATACGCTTGATCGCCGAAAGCCGGCCCCGGATGTGGCTGCCGAGCAGGATGACGGAACCGTTCACAAAAAAGCCGATGCCGTTCAGGATAGTGGCGAGCAGCGCCATCTGCAGGATCATCGATCCGCCGGGATCGACGAATTGCGGGAAGAGGGCGAGCACGAACAAGGCCATCTTCGGATTCAGCAGGTTGGTCGCAAGGCCCTCGCTGAAGATGTGCCGGCCCGAAAGCCGCTTGAGCCCGGCCGAGGGCGCGAAGGCGGAGCCCTGCGAACGCAGGGTTTTGATCGCCAGATAGAGCAGATAGGCGCAACCGGCCCAACGCACGATTTCATAGGCAACAGGAACGGTCAGGAACAGCCGCGACAACCCGAGTGCCGCGGCCATGGCATGGCAATAGGTTCCGAGCGCAATGCCGGCATAGGTGAGGAAACCGGCGGACCGGCCCTGGCTGACGCTGCGCGAGGCGATGAGAAGCATGTCGGGGCCGGGCGTGGCGGTGAGCACCAGCGCCGCAGCGGCGAAAAGAATGAGGGTGGAGAAGTCCGGCATAGTGATTCCCTTGAAAGTGAGGCCGGAATTCCTCCCTATCACGATCGCCGGAAATGGCAACCGGCTATTCGCGGGGCGAGCCGGACGTGCCGATCGGTGATCGCTTTATGTCGGTCATTGCTTACGCTGCCTTGTCGCGCTGGGCGATGAGGACGGCCGCGCGGCTGCGCGCTTCGGCATCCGTGGCGAAGACGGCATCCATGCTTTCGGCACTGCCGGTCGCGATCATCTCGTCCATGACGGCTTCGGCGATATCGGCCATTTCGAGGAAGCCGATGCGGCCATCCACGAAGGCATGGAAGGCGATCTCTTCGGCGGCATTCATGATCGCGCCCTGCAGGCCGCCACGCTCCAGTGCGGTGCGGGCAAGGCGCAATGCCGGGAAGCGGATCTCGTCCGGCGCCTCGAAATCGAGCCGCGCGAGCTTGGCGAAATCCAGCCGGTCGACGCTGAGCCTGGTGCGGGCGGGGTAGGTGAGCGCATAGCCGATCGCCGTGCGCATGTCGGGACAGCCGAGCTGCGCCAGCACCGAGCCGTCCGTATAGCCGACCATGGAGTGAATGACGGATTGCGGGTGGACGACGACTTCGATCTGATCCGGCCGCACGTTGAAAAGGTGCTTGGCCTCGATCATCTCAAGCGCCTTGTTGAACATCGAGGCGCTGCCAATGGAGATCTTGAAGCCCATCGACCAGTTGGGGTGGGCGCGCGCGGTGGCGGGCGTGACATTGGCCATCTGCTCGCGCGTCCAGGTGCGGAAGGGGCCGCCGGAGGCGGTGAGGATGATGCGCTCAACCGCATGCTGCTGGTCGTCTTCCAGCGCCTGGAAGATGGCGCTGTGTTCGCTGTCGACCGGGATCAGCCGGCCGCCGCCTTCGGCAACGGCGCGCACGAAGAGATCACCCGCGGAAACGAGGCATTCCTTGTTGGCAAGGGCGATATCGGCGCCGCGGCGGGCGGCCGCCAGCGTCGGCGCAAGGCCGGCCGTGCCGACGATCGCCGCCATCACCCACTCCGAGGGCAGGGAGGCGGCTTCGATCAGGGCATTCTTGCCCGCGCCGACCGCGATGCCCGACCCGGCCAAGGTATCCTTCAGATCCTGATAGCGCTCTTCGTTGGCGGTGACGGCCAAAGTTGCACCGCAGGCCCTGGCCTGCTCGGCCAACAGCTGGATATTGTCATGCCCGGTGATCGCGGCGATATCGAAGGCGTCACGTCCGCCCAGTTGGGCAATGACGTCGAGCGTATTCTGGCCGATGGAGCCGGTCGAACCCAATATCGTCAGGCGACGACGCGCCGTGCTGCCGGTGTTCATTCAGGTATCCGCATTTGCTGCTGCTTTCCCCCAAGGCTCTACAGGGGATTGCGTGGAGCGGCAAGTCCGCCGCTGGTGCAACCTCATTCCACCGCCGTTGCGCGCCAAAGGCGAACTCACTGATTTGACGATATTTTCGGTCTTTATTGAACCAAATGCGCCGTGCCGCGTTTTCTGACCACTCGAATGCGGAGGGCGACGGATGGTTTTCAAGGCGGCGACGTTCCACGGCGCGGAACTTTATCTGGAAAGCGAGCAGACCAGGCGCTCGGCGCTCGAATCCGCCGTTGCCAATGCGCTTGCCGTTGCCGGCGGAATCGATGCGTCCGACGTCAAGGTCACCGCCGCCGGCCAGGAAATCCGCCTGGATGGCTCGGTGGCGACCCAGCAGGAGGTGAGCCGGGCAACTGCCGTTGCCGAGTCGATCCGTGGTGTCAGGCTGGTCAGGAACAGGATTGCGGTGGGGTGATCTATCGGTTTTCAGCCCATGTTCATGCTGCAGGCGATACGCATTGCCGGTGCATCGCATTTTAGAGGCAAGCGCATGAAAAAGCTCATGATGGCCGTCGCCCTGATGGGCATTCTTTCGGCTGCAGCGGACGCATCCGCACAAAACCATCCCGCCACATTTCGAGAAATTGCCACCGATCCGGCCGCCGCTTCGGCTTTCAGAGCGATGACCGAGGGTCATCGGTTGCCGGACTGGACCCACGGCAAGACCGTCGAATCCCCAAGCCATGAGATCATGTTCGACGGACGGAAGGTCTATGTGCTGAGCGCCTGCAAGCAGCATGACTGCGGCTCGGAACAGATCGCTGTGCTCTACGACCCCGACGGGAAGATCATGTATGGCCTGCTGCTGGTTGCCGATCAGAAAAGCAGAACGGAAAAGCTGACCTGGCTGAACATCGGCGGCGGCAAGGAATCGATCGACGGCAGGACCATTCTCTACGCGGCGCTGACGGGCAGCCTGGAGAACCATCCGGATGCGTTCGATTATAAATAAGATGTCCGGCGGAAGGCCAATTTGAAGGTGAGGGATGGTGATCTCGACGCGATTCGAACGCGTGACCCCCAGATTAGGAATCTGGTGCTCTATCCTGCTGAGCTACGAGACCACTTGCGTTGATCCATACAAAAGCGCGGGCAGGAAGCCAAGCCCTTTTGCGTTGCAGTGACAATCTGGTTTCATCGTTTCCCGCGCTCCGGCAAGGTGCGCGGGAAATGAGGCACGGAGGCCTCAGGCGTTGAGGCGCTGTTCGGCAAGCCGTACCCAATAGGAAATGCCGTGGGCGATGGCTTCGTCGTTGAAGTCGTAGGCCGGGTTGTGCAGGCCTGCCGTGTCGCCGTTGCCGACGAAGATGAAGGCGCCGGGGCGGGCGAGCAGCATGTAGGAGAAGTCCTCGCCGCCCATCATCGGGTCGATATCCGGAATGACGTTGCCAGCGCCGGCGATTTCCTCGGCGACGGCGATCGCGTGATCGGTCTCGTCGGCATGGTTGAAGGTGACCGGGTAGTTGCGCTGGAATTCGATCTCGGCTTCCGCGCCGTGGCTGGCGGCGATGCCGGATACGATCTGCTTGAAGCGCTGTTCGGCGAGATCGCGCATTTCGGGATCGAGCGTGCGCACCGTACCGGCGAAGCTCGCATCGTTGGGGATGACGTTGTGCGCGTTGCCGGCATTGAACTTGGTGACGGAGACGACGACCGATTTCAGCGGATTGGCGCTGCGCGAGGCGACGAGCTGCAGGTTGGAGATGATCTGCGCGCCGATGGCGATCGGGTCGATCGTCTTGTGCGGCATGGCGGCATGGCCGCCGAGCCCCTTGATGGAGACGGTGAATTCGTCCGTCGCCGCCATGATCGGGCCCTTGCGGATGGCGAAATGGCCGACGGGCAGGCCGGGCATATTGTGCATGCCATAGACCTCGGCGATCTGGAAGCGCTCCATCATGCCGTCCTTGACCATGGCGTCGCCGCCGGCGCCGCCCTCTTCGGCCGGCTGGAAGATGACGGCGATGTTGCCGTTGAAGTTACGGTTCTCGGCGAGATATTTCGCGGCGCCCAAAAGCATGGCGGTGTGGCCGTCATGGCCGCAGGCATGCATCTTGCCGGGCGTTTCGGAAGCATAGGGCTTGCCGGTAATCTCGGTCAGCGGCAGGGCGTCCATGTCGGCGCGCAGGCCGACCGTGCGACCTTCGCCCTTGCCGCGGATCAGGCCGACGACGCCGGTGCGGCCGATGCCGGTCACCACCTCGTCGACGCCGAAGGAGCGCAATTTCTCGGCCACGAAGGCGGCGGTATTCTCAACCGCATAGAGAAGTTCGGGATGCGCATGGATATGGCGGCGCCACTCGGTCACTTCGCCCTGGAGTTCTGCGGCTCTGTTCAAGATCGGCATGCTGATGTTCCTGCTGCTCAATATCGGTTCTGGTTCAACTCACGGATCCGTCGCACGGCTTCGGCCAGCTCAATGAGGCCTTTGCGGCGTGCCGTCGGGAAATAAAGTCGTCAATCGCCTTTGCCTTCTCCTAGCCATATAGGTTAAATAGACGAAGCTTTCGAGAAAATTCCGGACTTCTGAAGGATAGATCGTGCCGACGAAGCAGAATCGTTTGTATGCCGCCCTGCGGCTCGTTCCTATGGCCGCAGCAGCATCCATGCTTTTCCTGTCGACCGCGCAGACGGCCGGAGCCAATCCGCATATTCTCGTCGATGTCAGCACCGGGCGCGTGCTCGACCAGCAGGAGGCGTTTCGCCGCTGGTATCCCGCCTCGCTGACCAAGCTGATGACGACCTATGTGACGTTCCGGGCCATCCAGTCCGGCCAGATCACGCTCGACACGCCCGTCGTGATGTCGAAGCTTGCATCGGCCCAGCCGCCGGCGAAGATGTACTTCAAGCCGGGCCAGAAGATGACGCTGGACAACGCGCTCAAGATGATGCTGGTCAAATCGGCAAACGATCTCGCCATGGCCGTCGGCGAAACCGTCGGCGGTTCGCAACAGAGCTTCGTGGCGCGGATGAATGCGGAAGCCGCCCGTCTCGGCATGCGCGATTCGCATTTCATCAATCCGAACGGCTTGCCCGGCAAGGGGCAGTATACGACCGCGCGCGATCTCGCCATTCTGAGCGTGGCGCTCCGCCGCGAATTTCCGCAATATGCCGGCTACTTCTCGCTGGAAGGCTTCACGAACGGCGTGAAGCAGGTGCCGAACATCAACATGCTCATCGGCCGCTTCGACGGCGCCGACGGCATGAAGACCGGCTTCATCTGCGCGGCCGGCTTCAACCAGATCGCCTCGGCAACCCGCAACGGCCGCACGCTGATCTCGGTCGTCCTCGGGACGGACAGCCTCGCGGCGCGCGCCGACGATTCCGCCAATTTCCTGGAAAAGGGCTTCCAGAACCAGCTTTCCGGCCGCGACACGCTGGCGACCCTTCGCCCCGATGCGCCGATCACGAGCGATGTCGCCGATGTCACCGCCGACATCTGCAGCGCCAAGGGCGCGCAGGCGCGCAGCGAGACCCGCGATCCGTTCGGCCGCACCAAGGTGCAGTCGCCCTATATTCATGAAATGGATCACGAACCGAATTTCGTCTATGCCGGCCTGATCGGCGGCCAGGATATCGCGACTGCCGCCAAGGGCGACAAGGACGATGCCGCGGCCAAGGGCGACAAGGCGATCAAGGGCGACAAGATCGCCGTGTCCGGCAGCGCCTCCAATGTGCCGATCCCGATGCCGCGTCCCACTTTCTGATATCGGATCTTACCCATGAGCGTTTCGCAGCAAAGAGTTCCGGTTGCCATCCTGACCGGCTTTCTCGGGGCGGGAAAATCGACCCTGCTCAACCGCATCCTCAAGGACGAGGCCATGCGCGAGGCGGCCGTCATCATCAACGAGTTCGGCGATGTCGGCATAGACCATCTGCTGGTGGAAAGCTCCGGCGATTCCATCATCGAGCTTTCCGATGGCTGCCTGTGCTGCACGGTGCGCGGCGAACTGGTGGATACGCTGGCGAACCTGATGGACGCCATGCAGACCGGCCGTATCCGGCCGCTGAAGCGCGTCGTCATCGAAACGACCGGCCTTGCCGATCCCGCGCCCGTCATGCAGTCGATCATGGGCAATCCGATCATCGCCGCCAATTTCGACCTGGACGGCGTCGTCACGGTGGTCGACGCGGTCAACGGCCTGCAGACGCTCGACAACCATGAAGAGGCGCGCAAGCAGGTGGCGGTTGCCGACAGGCTGATCGTGTCCAAGACTGGGATTGCTGGCGCCGCGCCCGAGGGCCTGCTCGAAAGCCGGCTGAGGGCGCTCAATCCGCGCGCGCAGATCTTGAATGCCGACAGTGACGAGGCCGGCCGGGCCGCCATTCTCATCAACGGTCTCTATGATCCGGCGTCGAAGATCGCCGATGTCGGCCGCTGGCTGCAGGATGAGCTGGAGGCCGACGATCACCACCATCACCATGACGACCACGATCATCAACATCACGATCACCATCATGGCGATCACGGGCACCATCATCATCACGGACACCACCACGGCCACCGGCACCAGCACGCCCATGACGTGAACCGTCATGACGGATCGATCCGGTCGTTCTCGATCGTGGAAACCCAGCCGATCGATCCGATGGCGCTGGAGATGTTCATCGATCTGCTGCGTTCGGCCCATGGCGAAAAGCTGCTGCGCATGAAGGCGATCGTTGCCGTGTCCGACCGGCCCGAGCGCCCCGTCGTGCTGCATGGCGTGCAGAACATCTTCCATCCGCCGGTGCGGCTGCCGGCCTGGCCCGATCCCGAGGACCGGCGCACGCGCATGGTGATCATCACCAAGGATCTGACGGAGGATTTCGTAAAGGGCCTGTTCGACGCCTTCCTCAGCAAGCCGCGCGTCGATACGCCGGATCGTGCGGCGCTGCAGGACAATCCGCTCGCCGTGCCGGGGATGAGGTTTTAGGGGCTTGGGGATGCCTCGCCATCGGGCGATGAGCGTTGCCGGAGAAATGCTGTCATTTTCTCATGGTCTTTCAATTCGCCGTAGGCCGCCTTGTCCGTTTTGAAGAAACGAATGATCGGCGGCTTTTCGTGAAGCTGGCCGGCGGGCATGGATTATCCTCTCTCCTTGGGGAGAGGGCATGGTGAGGGGGCTCACGCCGAGCGCGGACTATTTTGCCCTTCAAAGAATTTCAATTTGCCGTGCCTCCCCCTCATCCGCCCTTCGGGCACCTTCTCCCCAAGGGGAGAAGGCGGAATGCGGGCTTTCTTATCCCTTGCGGATCACGAAGCGATGGCCGCTTTCCGTCTTCTCGCTGGCGAGAAGCGTATGGCCTTTTTCATTGCAGAGATGCGGGATGTCGATGACGGCAAGCGGGTCGGTCGTCTCGACCGTCAAGGTCGCGCCGCTCGTCATGCCGCGCAGGCGCTTTTCGGTCTTGATCGCCGGATAGGGGCACTTCAGCCCGCGCAGATCGTAGATCTCGGTATCCGCGTTATTCACTCTTGGCCCAGAACTTCCAGAAAGGCGGCTTCTTGGCTTCGGTCTGTGCTGTCTCGACAGCCGGGCTCGGCGCATAGGCGAGCGGATTGAGGCCCGGATTCATCGGATTTGCCATCGGGATCGGCACATTTGCCGGAATGTTGGCGGCGACGACAGGGCCGGCGGGCTGCTGTCCAGCCATTGCCGGAGTTGCCGCTGCCGGATTGGCAGCCGCAGGGGTCGCCGTTGCCAGGCGAATGCTTGCCGTCGACGGATTGGTGCTCGGGCTGAGCACCGTACCGCCGCGCGCGACCTGCTGTGCCGACTGGTTGGACATCATCGCCTCGAGATCGGCGACCTTCATCATCTTGCCGGCGGCAAGAGCGGTGCCGGTCGGTGCATAGGCGAGATCGTGGCCCTTGCGCTGCTTGGCGACCACCGCCTTGCGCTCGGCTTCGGTCGGGTCGTACCACGCCATGTCGTCGTACTTCTTCATGGCGACGGCATAATCGGCCTGGTATTGCTTGTCATAGGTCGAAAGCGCCACCTGCAGGGCGGGCGGCGTGGTCATCACCGGGCATTTTCCGCCGGCGTTGAACGGGCCGCTGGCCTGCTGGTTGAAGACGTATTTCTTCTCGCAGACCTCGACCTCAGGCGGTCGCTTGGTGACTTCGAAATTGTCGTAGCCGACCTTCAGCATCTTCCAGAAGTCGATGTTGGGGCTGAGGCGGTGCTTCCACATGTTTTCCGCAGTCATGCGGAAGGGAAAAGCCTCGAGCTGGATGGCCTTCTGGCCGCCCTTGAAGGCGTCGCGGGCGAAGGCGTAGATTTCCAGCACCTGCTGGTCGGTCATCGAATAGCAGCCGGACGAGGAGCAGGCGCCATGGATCATCAGATTGGCGCCGGAGCGGCCGTTGGCGGCGTCGTAGCGGTTCGGGAAACCGGTGTTGATGGCGAGATAATATTTCGAATTCGGGTTCAGGTTGGCCGGCGTCAGCATGTAGAAGCCTTCCGGTGCCTGCCGGTCGCCTTCCTTGACCTTCGGGCCGAGACGGCCGGACCAGGCGCAGATCTTGTAGTCCGCGATGACTTCGAAGCGGTTGCTCTGGTTCGCCTTCAGGATCTCCATCGCACCTTCTTCCTTGAAGATGCGGATCATGATCGGCGAATTGCGGTCCATGCCTTTCTGGGCCATGTCCGCCAGGATATGGCTCGGAAGCGGCTGCTCGACCTTGTTTTTGACCGTCGACAGGTCGACCGACGCTGTATCCAGCGCGTCGTTGCAGCCGGCGAGGGTCAGCGCCATCAAAGAGACGTAGGCAAGGTGACGGATGCGCATTCTGACTTGGCCCATAAATGCGAAGAGTGGCAGCTCGATCTGTTTCGCCACTCCCCTCGAAGCATGAAACGGAATCATAGACGGTTTATACTTGAAAATTCCTTACCAGCCTATGACGTGCCCGCGGCGCGTCGGCAAGCTTTTCTTTCCCATAAAAGCTTCGATAACGGAAATGTGGCCAAGGTTTGGCCTCATTCCCGTTTTTCGCGATCACATTTTCTGAATGCGCCTCTGAGGAGCAGCTATCCGGCCGAAGCCGGACTGCGGCCGTATCGGCTCACCTTTGACCGCAGTCGCAAGGTGCGAGGCGGCCTGCCGGGGCCGACGGATAACCTAGAGATTGCGACCCATGGAAAGGAATTTCTGGCGCCGGTCGTTGCGCAGCTGTTCGCCCGAACGGCTGGAAAGCTCGCCGAGCGCGTTGGCAATCGTGTCGCCGGCCGAAGCGATGACCGTCGCGGGATCGCGATGCGCGCCGCCCAGGGGCTCGGGGATGATGCCGTCGATGATGCCGAGGCCCTTCAGGTCTTCGGCCGTTATCTTCATGTTGGTCGCGGCTTCCTTGGCGCGGGTGGAATCGCGCCACAGGATCGAGGCCGCACCTTCGGGCGAAATCACGCTGTAGATCGAATGTTCGAGCATGTAGACGCGGTTGCCGACGGCAATCGCGATGGCGCCGCCGGAACCGCCTTCACCGATGACGATGGAGACGATCGGCACTTTCACGCCGAGACACATTTCGGTGGAGCGAGCGATCGCCTCCGCCTGACCGCGCTCTTCCGCACCCACGCCCGGATAGGCGCCGGCCGTGTCGACCAGCGTGATGACCGGCAGCTGGAAGCGATCGGCCATTTCGAGGATGCGGATCGCCTTGCGATATCCTTCCGGCCGGGCGCTGCCGAAGTTGTGCTTCAGGCGGCTCTTGGTGTCGTTGCCCTTTTCCTGGCCGATGAGGGCGACGGGCTGGCCGCGGAAGCGGGCAAAACCGGCCTGGATGGCGGCATCCTCGGAAAATGTGCGGTCGCCGGCGAGCGGCGTGAATTCGGTGAACAGCGTACTGGCATAGTCGACGAAATGCGGGCGCTGCGGATGGCGCGCGACCTGCGTCTTCTGCCAGGCATTGAGCTTGGAATAGATATCGACGGTCGCCTCGCGCACGCGGACTTCAAGCCGGCTGACTTCGTCCGATGTGTCGATGCTTTCGTCTTCGCTCGCCAGTTTCTTGAGCTCGTGAATCTTGCCTTCGAGATCCGAGATGGGTTTTTCGAAGTCCAGATAATTGTGCATGAGGTGCGTTTCCGATCCTTTTGCCCGTGACGAGAGACGGCGGCTTTAGCCTGTATGCCGGTCCTAATCCTGTTTTTTTGCCTGTTTGGCAAGGGGGTGATGCGTCTGGACCAGCTGATGAAGGCGTTCTTCCAGTACATGTGTGTAGATTTGCGTGGTCGAAATGTCCGAATGGCCGAGAAGTTCCTGCACCACGCGCAAGTCCGCCCCGTTGGCGAGAAGATGGCTGGCGAAGGCATGGCGCATCACATGCGGCGAGATCATCGAAGGCGTCAGGCCGGCCCGGATCGCAAGATCCTTGAGGTCGCGCGCGAAGACCTGGCGCGGCAGGTAGCCCTGTTTGGACGCGGCGGGGAAAAGCCATGGGCTTTCGGGGGCGGGATGCCTGGCGCTTGCCGCAACCTCGGCCTGCAGCCGTCCGTAGGCTTTCAGGGCTGAAATGGCCGATTGCGATAGCGGCACCAGCCGTTCCTTGTTTCCCTTGCCGCGGATAATCAGGAAACGCCCTTCCTGATCCAGCACCTTTGCCGGCAACGAAACGAGCTCGCTGACACGCATGCCCGTGGCGTAGAGCATTTCCAGAAGCACCAGCATGCGCTGGCGCTGCAATCGATCCGGCCCTTCGGGCGCGGCCTCCTGCTCGGCCTGGGTGAGGAGCCTCGTCACTTCCTCGACGCCCATGGTCTTTGGAAGGGCACGGCCTTTCTTGGGCGCGTCGAGGATTCCGGTGGGATCGTCCGTGCGCAGGCCTTCGGCATAGAGGAATTTGTAGAACTGCCGCATGGCGGAAAGCCGCCGCGCCTGGGACGATGGCTTAAAGCCCTGGCTCGACAGGCTGGAAAGATAGGCGCCAAGATCGTTCGGTCCCGCTTCGGTCAGGCGGACGCCGCGCCCGGACAGAAAGGAATGGAGATCGTCGAGATCGCGCTCGTAGGATTGCAGCGTGTTGACCGCCGCGCCGCGCTCGGCGCTCATCATCTCCAGAAAGGCTTCCAGATGCGCTCGGCTCAGATCCCTCGCGCCGGCTTTTACGGTCGTGGCTTGTGCGCTCATGGTTTCAGCGAGCCGGTTGTTGGCGGATTGATGCGTTCGGGCGGAATGCGGATCGTCACGTCGCGCGGCTGCGGATCGACGAAGAGGACGAGCGCCCACATCGCTCCATATATCGATCCGGCGATGACCGCGCAGATGACAAGGAAGCGAAACAGTGTCGGCATTCGAAAACTCTCCTTCTCTCGTCCGTTGGCCCGGCGATGCGCTACAATTATGTCCTTCAAGGGTTAGCTGAAGGATATTGCAGACATGTTTACGCCGCGGCGTCTTGACGCTACCGGCGCATTTGACGATACCGTTTCCAAAGAAATTGTGAATGGGCCGATGAGTGAACACGTTCTGACTCTTGCCGAAAGCCTGAAAGACCGGGCGCGTGACGCGCTGGGTCAGCGCAATCTCGTTCTGGTCGGGCTGATGGGTGCGGGAAAATCTTCGATCGGCCGGCTTCTCGCTCAGCAGCTCGGCATTCCCTTCGTCGATACGGATGTCGAGATCGAGCGCGTCTCGCGCATGACGATCACCGAATTGTTCGCCGCCTATGGCGAGCAGGAGTTCCGGGCGCTGGAAACGCGCGTTATCAAGCGGCTGCTGCGCGGCGGCCCGCGCGTGGTCTCGACGGGCGGCGGCGCCTTCATCAACGACAGCACGCGCATGCATGTCAAGCGCGGCAGCCTCTCCGTCTGGCTCAAGGCCGATCTCGACGTGCTCTGGGACCGGGTCAACAAGCGTGACACGCGTCCGCTGCTCAAGACCGAGAATCCGAAGCAGACCCTCGAGAACCTGATGAATGCGCGCTATCCGACCTATGCGGAAGCCGATCTCACGGTTCTCTCCCGCGATGTGGGCAAGGAGGTCATGGTCAAGGAAGTCCTTGCCGCCATCGCCGAGGGAAATACAGCAGAAAGCAAAGCACCATGAATGCGATCACACCGGCCACCGCGGAACGTCTCGTGCGCGTGCCTCTCGGCGAGCGCGCCTACGACATCCTGATCGGCCCCGGCCTGATCGCCCGCGCAGGGCGCGAGATCGCCGCGCGGCTGAAGGGGCGAAGGGCTGCCGTCATCACGGATGAAAACGTCGGCCCGCTTTATCTCGACTCCCTGGTCGCGAGCCTTGAAGCCGAGGGTATCCAGGCATCCAGCCTCGTGTTGCCGGCCGGCGAGAAGACCAAGAGCTTCGAGCATCTCATGACCGTCTGCGATGCGGTGCTGACCGCGCGCGTGGAGCGCAACGACGCGGTGATCGCGCTCGGCGGCGGCGTCATCGGCGATCTCGCCGGCTTTGCCGCCGGGATCGTGCGCCGCGGCGTTCGTTTCGTCCAGGTTCCGACATCGCTGCTGGCGCAGGTGGATTCGTCGGTCGGCGGCAAGACCGGCATCAACACCCATCACGGCAAGAACCTGGTCGGCGTCTTCCATCAGCCGGATCTCGTGCTCGCCGATATCGATGTGCTGAATACGCTCAGCGAGCGGGAGTTCCGCGCCGGTTACGCCGAAGTCGCCAAATACGGCCTGATCGACAAGCCGGATTTTTTCGCCTGGCTCGAGGCCAACTGGAGGCAAGTCTTTGCCGGCGGCGCGGCGCGCATCGAGGCGATCGCGGCAAGCTGCCAGGCAAAATCCGATGTGGTCGTTGCCGATGAGCGTGAGAACGGGCCGCGGGCGCTCCTCAATCTCGGCCACACCTTCGGCCACGCGCTGGAAGCGGCCACCGCTTACGACAGCCGCAGGCTGGTGCATGGCGAAGGCGTGGCTATCGGCATGGTGCTGGCGCATGAATTCTCCGCGCGCCTCAATCTCGCAAGCCCGGATGATGCGAAGCGCGTCGAGGCGCATCTGCAGGCCGTGGGCCTGCCGACGCGAATGGGCGACATCCCCGGCGATCTGCCGCCGGCCGAAACGCTGATGGACGCCATTGCCCAGGACAAGAAGGTCAAGAGCGGCAAGCTCACCTTCATCCTCACGCACGGTATCGGCCAGTCCTTCGTCGCCGACGATGTGCCGTCTTCCGAAGTCTTGAGCTTCCTGAAGGAAAAGCATCCCTGATGACGGTCGAGGGCACGCTGGCTGTATTGTTCGAATATTGGCCCGAGATCGCCTCGATCGTCGTGCTCGTGCTGCTGTCGGCATTCTTCTCCGGTTCGGAAACGGCGCTGACCGCCGTTTCCCGAACCCGAATTCACACGCTTGAGGCCAATGGCGACGAAAATGCCGGGGTCGTGCGCCGGCTGATCGAGCGCCGGGACCGGCTGATCGGCACCTTGCTCATCGGCAACAACCTCGCGAACATCCTTGCCTCTTCGCTTGCGACCAGCGTGTTCCTCGGCCTGTTCGGCAATTCCGGCGTGGTAGTGGCGACGGCTGCGATGACGGTCATCCTCGTCATCTTCGCCGAAGTGCTGCCGAAAAGCTGGGCGATTTCGACGCCGGATCGCTTTGCGCTCAACGTGGCTGCGCCGGTGCGGCTGTTTGTCGCCATCGTCGGGCCGGTATCGAGTTTCGTCAACGCCATCGTCCGCTGGATCCTCGGCCTGTTCGGCATCAACCTCTCCAAGGAGGTGTCGATGCTGTCGGCGCACGAGGAGCTTCGCGGCGCCGTGGACCTGCTTCACCGCGAGGGATCGGTGGTCAAGGCCGACCGCGACCGTCTGGGCGGCGTGCTCGACCTCGGCGAGCTGGAGCTGTCCGACATCATGGTTCATCGCACGGCGATGCGCGCCATCAATGCCGACGATCCGCCGGAGGTGGTGGTGCGCGCCATCCTCGACAGCCCCTATACGCGCATGCCGCTCTGGCGCGGCTCGATCGACAACATCATCGGCGTCGTCCATGCCAAGGATCTGCTGAGAGCGCTGGCGGAGCCCGATGTCGAGCCGGAAAATCTCGATATCGTCAAGATCGCGCAGAAACCATGGTTCGTGCCCGACAGCACCAATCTGGAAGACCAGCTCAATGCCTTCCTGCGCCGCAAGCAGCACTTTGCCGTCGTCGTCGACGAATATGGCGAAGTGCAGGGTATCGTCACGCTGGAAGACATTCTGGAGGAGATCGTCGGAGACATCGCCGACGAACACGATCTCGATATCCAGGGCGTTCGGCAGGAGGCCGATGGTTCGATCGTCGTCGACGGCGTCGTACCGATTCGCGACCTCAACCGCGCGCTCGACTGGGATCTGCCCGACGAGGAGGCGACGACGATTGCCGGTCTTGTCATCCACGAATCGATGACCATCCCGGAAGAGCGTCAGGCATTCACCTTCTATGGGAAACGCTTCATCGTCATGAAGCGGGAAAAGAACCGCATCACCAAGCTGCGCATTCGCCCCGCCGAGGCGGAAGAGATCAAGCCCGAATAAGTTCCGTCTTCTGCAGGGTCACCAGCGCACCGCTTCGCCCGGCGCCGCAGGCTCCACGGCAAGCGCATGCAGGCCGGCATCCAGCTCCGGCTTCAGCAACTCGTTGATTGCCCGGTGGCGCGCAAGGCGCGGCATGCCGGTAAATTTGGCGGAAACGATGCGAATTCTTATATGGGTCTCGCCGGTTCCGGTCATGTCGGGCTGATGGCCGGCATGCAGGTGGCTTTCATTGATGACGGCGAGGCGCTCGGGCGCGAAAGCCTGGTTGAGCTTCGTCTCGATGCGGGATTTAAGTGTCGTTTCCATGTTCCCGCGTCGATCTCCGTTGCGAAAAAAAGGTTCTCACAAAGCCTGCAACATTCCCATTTGTCAATTCTTGTTGTGGGCCAATCGAGGCCCCATAATTAGGCCATCATGGGACTTGATTCAAAATATTTCGATCGCATCCGTACCCGCCGCAAACGCCCGCAGGAGCCCGAGCAGGGGCCGCCGACGTGCCAATGGGACGGCTGCGACAAGCACGGTACGCATCGCGCTCCTGTCGGGCGCAATGCGGAAGGGCAGTTCTTTTTGTTCTGCTTCGAGCACGTCAAGGAATACAACAAGGGCTACAACTATTTCTCCGGCCTCTCGGATGGAGAGATTGCGCGCTACCAGAAGGAAGCCATCACCGGCCATCGTCCGACCTGGACGGTCGGTGTCAACAAGGCCGCCAAGAACAGCCCGCTCCATTCCGACGTCCGCTCCGGCGCCTATTCCCGCGTCCGCGATCCTTTCGGCTTCGTCAAGGAAGGGGAGGGACAGGGTCGGGGACCGCGTTTCCCGCAGCAGCGCAAGCTGAAAACGCTCGAAGCGAAAGCGTTCGACACCATGGGGCTTGGCGCTGCCGCCACGGCGCCCGAAATCAAGCGCCGGTACAAGGAATTGGTCAAAATGCACCATCCTGACGCCAATGGCGGCGATCGCGGCTCCGAGGAGCGCTTCCGCGCGGTCATCCAGGCCTATCAATTATTGAAACAGAACGGTTTTTGTTAATTCCTGTCCTTGCTCTCCGCCTTCAATCAGGTATGGTCCAAATCGGCTGAAGCCGCGGGCAACCGCGGCAGGGTGCGCATTTGGCTGGCTGCACCTCGGCCAACTTTCCGGACGCGGCGTTTCTTGTCCGGGACTCTGTTCAAGGATGCTCGCAAGCGATCATTTCATCGCGCCGAGATTTTGCTTTAGTCCCGGAGAAGTATCGCCGCTGTTCCGACCGAACGGATGCGGGCAACAAAGCTGCGGCGTTTCGGATAACACGGCTGAGATTGATATGGCTGGGTGAGAGCACCCGCCCTGGAGACATGATGAGCAAGATTGACCTTGATATTTCCGAAGTTCCCGACACCACCGTTTCGGTCCGTGACGTTTTCGGCATTGATTCCGACATTCGCGTTCCCGCCTACAGCCAGGGCGGCGCTTACGTACCAGACCTGGATACGGACTATCTCTTCGACCGCGAGACCACGCTCGCCATCCTCGCCGGCTTTGCGCACAACCGCCGCGTGATGATCTCGGGCTATCACGGCACCGGCAAATCCTCTCACATCGAGCAGGTGGCCGCACGCCTCAACTGGCCCTGCGTTCGTATCAACCTCGACAGCCATGTCAGCCGTATCGATCTCGTCGGCAAGGACGCGATCGTCGTCAAGGATGGCCTGCAGGTCACCGAGTTCAAGGACGGCATCCTGCCCTGGGCCTACCAGCACAATGTCGCGCTCGTCTTCGACGAATACGACGCCGGCCGCCCGGACGTGATGTTCGTCATCCAGCGCGTGCTGGAATCCTCGGGCCGCCTGACCCTGCTCGACCAGAGCCGCGTCATCCGTCCTCACCCGGCTTTCCGCCTGTTCGCGACCGCCAACACCATCGGTCTCGGCGATACCACGGGCCTCTACCACGGCACGCAGCAGATCAACCAGGCCCAGATGGACCGCTGGTCGATCGTGACGACGCTGAACTACCTGCCGCACAACAACGAAGTCGATATCGTTCTGGCGAAGGTGAAGTCCTTCCGCACCGACAAGGGCCGCGACACGGTCTCGAAGATGGTGCGCGTTGCCGACCTGACGCGCGCGGCCTTCATGAACGGCGATCTGTCGACCGTCATGAGCCCGCGTACCGTCATCACCTGGGCCGAGAATGCGGAGATCTTCGGCGATGTCGCCTTTGCTTTCCGCGTCACCTTCCTCAACAAGTGTGACGAGCTGGAGCGGCCGCTGGTCGCCGAGCACTATCAGCGCGCCTTCGGTGTCGAGCTGAAGGAAAGTGCCGCCAACATCGTGCTCGAAGCCTAAGGAAGAGCCGACACATCATGTCAGGTCGCGGAGATAATTCCAGAGCGAAGCCGGGTGCCCCGGTGGACATGGAGCCGTTGCGCCGGGCGATCACCGGCTGTGTCCGCTCGATCGCCGGCGACGCCGAGGTCGAGGTGGCCTTCGCCAATGAACGCCCGGGGATGACCGGCGAGCGCATCCGCTTGCCGGAGCTTTCGAAGCGGCCGACGATGCATGAGCTGGCGGTGACGCGCGGCCTCGGCGATTCGATGGCGCTGCGGCTGGCCTGTCACGACGCCCGTGTCCATGCCGTCATGGCGCCTCAGGGCGCCGATGCCCGCAGCATCTTCGATGCCGTCGAGCAGGCGCGCGTCGAATCGATCGGTTCGCTGCGCATGAGCGGCGTTGCCGCCAACATCAGCTCGATGAATACGGAAAAATATGCCAAGGCAAATTTTTCCGGCATCGAACGGCGTGAAGACGCGCCGATCGGTGAAGCCATGGCCATGATCGTGCGCGAGAAGCTGACCGGCCAGAAGCCGCCGGAAAGCGCCGGCAAGGTGCTGGACCTGTGGCGTCCCTTCATCGAGGAAAAGGCTGGCGGCGACCTCGACAACCTGCTTTCGACCATCAACGACCAGCAGAGCTTTGCCCGCGTCGTCCGCAATATGCTGACGGCCATGGAAATGGCCGAGGAATATGGCGACGAGCAATCCGAGCCCGACAGCGAGGAACAGCCGAGCGAAGAGGACAAGCCGAACGGCGAAGATCAGGATAACGACGAGGCCAACCAGGACGAAGGCTCCGATGCCGCTCCTGCCGAAGACAGCGAAGCCTCGGACGAGCAGATGGAGGATGGCGCGACCGAAGACGGCGGTGAGATCTCCGACGAGGACATGAGCGAGGAAGGCGAGGAGGACTCGGAAACGCCGGGCGAGACCCGCCGTCCGAATACGCCTTTCGCCGATTTCAACGAGAAGGTCGATTATCACGTCTATACGGAGGAGTTCGACGAGACCACGACGGCGCAGGAACTGTGCGACGTGGCTGAGCTCGAACGCCTGCGCGCCTTCCTCGACAAGCAGCTCGCGCATCTGCAGGGTGCGGTGGGACGACTTGCCAACCGTTTGCAACGCCGCCTGATGGCGCAGCAGAACCGCTCCTGGGACTTCGACCTGGAAGAGGGCTATCTCGATCCGGCACGCCTGCCGCGCCTGATCATCGACCCGACGCAGGCGTTGTCCTTCAAGATGGAGCGCGATACGCAGTTCCGCGATACGGTCGTGACGCTGCTGATCGACAATTCCGGCTCGATGCGCGGACGGCCGATTACGGTTGCCGCTTCCTGCGCCGATATCCTGGCGCGTACGCTGGAGCGTTGCGGCGTGAAGGTCGAAATCCTCGGCTTCACCACCAAGGCCTGGAAGGGCGGGCAGGCGCGCGAGAAGTGGCTTGCCAGCGGCAAGCCGCAAACGCCGGGCCGGCTGAACGACCTGCGCCACATCATCTACAAGTCGGCAGACGAGCCCTACAGACGGTCTCGCAGCAACCTCGGACTGATGATGCGCGAAGGCCTGCTCAAGGAGAATATCGACGGCGAGGCGCTCATCTGGGCGCATAACCGTCTCCTTGGACGCCGCGAGCAACGCCGTATCCTGATGATGATCTCGGACGGTGCTCCGGTCGATGACTCCACGCTGTCGGTCAATCCGGGCAACTATCTGGAGCGGCACCTGCGCGCCGTGATCGATCAGATCGAGACCCGCTCGCCCGTCGAACTGCTGGCCATCGGTATCGGCCATGACGTGACGCGCTACTATCGCCGCGCCGTCACCATCGTCGATGCCGACGAATTGGCCGGAGCGATGACGGAGCAGCTCGCCTCGCTTTTCGAGGATCAGACGAGCATGCCGCGCTCGCGCATGCGCCGCGCGAGCTGAGCCCGCCGCGGCTCTTTTCGGCATCGGTCCCGCGGCCGGTGCCTTCTTCGCCTGGAGGCCCGGGTCGTCGGACCCTGCCGATTGCCGGGAACTATGCGTGCCTGCTGGCCGTGTTCGCCGGCCTGCTGACCGGCTGCAACTTCGGAAATGACGTGGATGCGGGCGGTCCGGCAGCTATCCAGGCCAGGATCATTTCCACTTTCAGACCGGGCTCCGATCAGACGCGCTTCGGTGCGCTGGAGTTTCTCGGCGGCCTGGAGCTCAGTTCGGACAATTCGCTTCTTGGCGCCATCTCCGCGGTCCGGTTTCGCCCTGACCAGCGGCATTTCATCTCCGTGCTGGATACCGGCCACTGGCTGACAGGCGCGATCGAACGTGACGACAATGGCCGGCTGAAGGGCATCAGCGATGCGCGAATCATGCCGATGATCGACCGCGACGGCAGCACCGATGCCGGCAAGGGATCGATGGATGCGGAGGGGCTGGCGCTGCGCGGCGATCATGTCCTTGTCAGCTACGAGCAATATCATCGCGTCGATGTCTATCCCGATCCCGGCTTCGAGATTTCACCGCCGGACGGCACCATGCCCCTGCCGATCCCGAGATGGCAGCTGCGCGCCAACCGCAGCCTCGAGGCGCTGATGATCGCGCCGCAATCGAGCCCGCTCGCGGGGGGTGCCGTCATCGTCGCGGAAGATAGCCTGGACGATGACGGCAATATGCTCGCCGCTGTTCTGGATGGGCCGCTACAGGGTCGCTTCACCGTTCGGCACTATGGCGGTTTCGATGTCAGCGACGGCGTTTTTCTGCCGGACGGGGACCTGCTGCTGCTGGAGCGCCGTTTCGGGCTGATGCACGGCCTTGGCGTGCGTATCCGCCGAATAGCCGGCGCGGATATCAAGCCGGACGCGGTCGTGGACGGCAAGGTGATCTTCGAGGCCAGCTCCAGGGACCAGATCGACAATATGGAAGGCATAGATGTCTTCCGGGCCGGCGACGGCTCCCTTCACCTCGTCCTGGTCTCGGATGACAATCACTCGATCCTGCAGCGCAGCCTGATGCTGGAATTCAAGCTGCATGATGAGAGCGTCGTGAGCCAGAATTAGAAGCGGCAGGGGTCGATTCCGCCTGCCGCCGTTCTCTCGTATTCAGGAATGCTCTTCCGCCGTAGGCGGCGCTGCGGACTATCGGCTTCTCAGGCCGTGGGTGCCTGCGACATCGGCTTCAGCATGTTCATCAACGCGCCATAGGGCAGCAGCATGACGAGGCCGACGGTCACCTTGACCGAGAAATCGCCGATTGCCCAGGAAATCCAGCGCGGTGCCGTCGTCGAGAACACACCGAGGATCGGAGCCCATTCGATCGCGAAGGGATCGTTCGGCCCGAAGAAGACGAAGAGGGGGGCGAAGGCGAAGGAGAAGAAGATCAGCGTGTCCAGCATCGAGCCGATCAGCGAGCCGAACAGCGGCGCGCGCCACCAGGCCATGCGGCGCAGGCGGTTGAAGACCGAGATATCGAGGAGCTGGCCGGCGAGATAGGCGGAACCGGAGGCGATCGCGATGCGCGGCTGTGCCGTATAGAAGGACAGCGCGACGCCGACGACGAAGCCGGCAAACACGACCTTGCGCGCGGCCTTCGGGCCGAACTGGCGGTTTGTCAGATCGGTGATGAGGAAGGCGACCGGGTAGGTGAAGGCGCCCCAGGTGAGGATATCCGCGAGATTGATGCCGGCGATCGTCGCCTGCAGCGGATACTGCACGAGGATATTGGAGGCGACGACGACCAGCGTCATCAGCAAGACGTAGATAAGGGTATGACGTGCTGTCAGCATTTTTTTATCCTGGGAGATGCCACCAGTTGAAGAAACCGGACATGGAAAAAGGCTTGTCCGGATACGATCCGTGCAAGCCTCTTAAGCCCGTATGACGTCGCTAAGTGCTATCGCTTAAGCAGCGACGACGGCAGCTTCAGCAGACTTCTTGACGATCTGACGACGCAGCAGGCGAGCGCGCATGCTGAGTTCGTTTTCGCTTGCCTTGATGAGGAAGGCGTCGAGACCGCCGCGATGTTCGACCGAGCGAAGCGCTGCAGCGGAAACGCGCAGACGATAGCGCTGGCCGAGAACGTCGGAGATCAGCGTGACCTGGCAGAGGTTCGGCAGGAACCGACGCTTGGTCTTGTTGTTGGCGTGGCTAACGTTGTTGCCCACGAGGACGGCCTTGCCGGTCAATTCGCACATGCGGGACATGGTACACCTACTTTTGTTTTTCTCGGCCACTGAATAAGCATCCCGAGCAAAACCCGGCGTGCAATCCAACAGGCCATAATTGGAAAGTTGCGGTTCTATAGTCAGAGCGGCCGGCCACGTCAAGCCAAACCTTGTGTTTTCCCGCAATTCCGTCAAAAAGCTGCTGTTCTCTGGCGCTCGCAGCGGGCGAGTAAAGCACTATATATCTTGCCTGATCCTCGTTGAAGGCCTTGATCATGGTTCAAATTCGCAAGTGGCTTGTTATTTCAGCGATCGTTGCGTCGATGCCGTCGGTGGCATTGGCCGACGTGCTGCGGCATGAAACGCGCTATCGCGTTTCGCTGGCTGGCCTGCCGATCGCCAGAGCGGATTTCAAGACAGAGGTCACCGGCAAGCAATTCACCATCCGAGGCGATATCACCTCCGCGGGTCTTGCCGATCTTGTCACCTCCATCGATGCCAGGACTGACGTGACCGGCGTCGTCGATGAAAACAGGCTGCAGGCGACTCACTACTCGCTGTTCTACAAGAGCGGCAAGAAAGAACGCACCTACGATGTCGCCTATACCAACGGCAATGTGACGTCGAATACGATCACGCCGGAGCCGAAGCGGCCGGACAGCTGGATCCCGCTTTCCGAAGGGGACCTGAAGTCGGTGCTCGATCCGATTTCGGGCATGATCTTTCCGATCACGCCCAACCTCAACCTCTGCAACCAGACGCTGGCCGTCTTCGATGGTGAGATGCGCATGGATCTGAAATTGTCGCCGAAGGGATCGCACCCGTTCTCGACCGATGGCTTCAAGGGCAAGACCATTGCCTGCGCGGTGCGCTTCACGCCGAAGAGCGGCTACAAGGGCACGCGCAAGGATTATCTCTATCTCGCCAAGAGCGACAACATGGAGATCTGGTTTGCCAAGGCCGATGCCATGAATGTATATGCTCCGGTCTACGTTCGCATTCCCACGCAATACGGGACGGTGACGATCACGGCCGTAAAATACGGCAGCTAGCGGATGGAGGGCGTCCGCAGCGATACGCTGGGGGCAGGGGTGAAATTTCGCGCGACATTGACGGGCTTCTCGGCCATCGTGATGTGGTCGTTTCTGGCGCTTCTGACGGTGGCGTCCGGCAGGATGCAGCCGTTTCAGCTGCTTGCCATCTGCTTCGCCATCGGCAGCATTCCCGGCATCGTCGTGCTCCTGCTGAGGCCGGAGCGCTTACAGCTGCTGCGCCAGCCCGCAAAGGTCTGGATAACAGGCATTGTCGGCCTGTTCGGCTATCACTTCCTCTATTTCACGGCGCTGCGGCATGCGCCGGCGGTGGAAGCGGGGCTGATCGCCTATCTCTGGCCGTTGCTGATCGTCGTCGGCTCCGCGCTCCTGCCCGGCGAGCGGCTTCGCTGGTATCATATCCTCGGCGCCTTGATGGGGCTGGCGGGTACGGTTCTGATCGTCGGCCGCAACGGCTTCCATTTCGAGGGCGCCTATGCCGTCGGTTACGGCGCGGCTTTCCTCTGCGCCTTCACCTGGTCCGGCTACTCGCTGATCACGCGCCGCTTCGAGGCCGTTTCCACCGACGTCGTCACCATATTCTGCCTCGTCACGGCCATTCTCTCCCTCTTCTGCCACCTTGGGCTGGAAGAAACGATCTGGCCGGAGAGCCTGACGCAATGGATCGCCGTACTCGGTCTCGGCCTTTTCCCCGTTGGCGCCGCCTTCTATGCGTGGGATTACGGCGTCAAGAACGGCGACATTCAGATTCTCGGCGCGGCGAGCTATGCCGCACCGCTGTTGTCGACATTGATCCTGACGCTGTTCGGCTTTGCCGAGCCGAGCTGGGGCATCGCGCTTGCCTGCCTGCTCGTCACCGGCGGCGCCGTGCTGGCCGCGCACCGCATGATCCTGCGCCGGGGCGATACCGAACAGGCGCAGGCCGAAGCGGCGGAATAGCTCCGCCGCCATCGATGCCAGCCATTCCCGACGTTATTTCTTGAAGACCTTTTCCAGGAAGGCCGCGAGCGATGGCCTCCAGACGTCCATCTCGTGCTGGAGATCCGGATATTCGTGATATTCGTGCTTGATTTTCTTCTCTTCCAGCGTCGCCTTGAGGCCTGCCACATCCTTGCCGACCACCTGGTCGTTGCTCCCGACCGTTACCGTGAAGTTGTGGAGTGCCTTGTTGATCTTGGCTGGCTCGTTCAGCACGGCGTCCACGGTCTTGTTGGGTACGGTCGTCGTGCTGACGCCGCTGAAGGTTGCGACCCAGCCGAAGGTGTCCAGATGCGAAAGACCGGAGACGAGGGCCTGATACCCGCCCTGTGACAGGCCGGCGACGGCCCGGCCCTCGGCGTCGTTCCGCACTCGGTAATGCTTCTTCATATACGGGATGAGATCATCGGTCAGCTCGCGATCGGCCGCTTCGGCATTCGCGGGATAGAAATTCGCGCGGCGATCGGCGGCGGGGAAATTCTCGGCGATCGCGTCCGGCACATCGGTCTCCGTATCGGGGATGACGACGATCATCGGCTCGATCTTCTTCTCGGCAAGGAGATTGTCGAGGATCTGCGGCGCGCGGCCCTGCCCGACCCAGGAACCGACCGTATCGCCGAAGCCGTGGTAGAGATAGAGCACGGGCAGCGGCTTGGAGGAATCGGTGTAGCCGGGCGGGGTGTAGACATACATCTGCCGTTCCGAAGCAAGCGCCTTGGAATGCAGGGTCACCAGCCGCAGGTCGCCATGCGGCACATTGCGGATATCGAGAATGCCGCCGGGCACGAGGACGAGACTGGTGTTGACCTGCCGCTGCGGTTTGGGTGCGTTGGTGCCGGTGTCGATGCTGCGGAAGCCGTCGACGTTGAAGTAATACTCGTAGAGATCGGGTTTCAACACCTCTGTCCTGACGCTCCAGGTGCCATCGTCACCCTTTTGCATGGCCATGGGATCACGCGAGCCGAGAGCGACGGAGACCGCCTTTGCCGTCGGCGCATAAAGGCGGAACGTGATCGACCCGTCCTTTTCGACCGACGTTACGAAGTTTTTCAAGGGCCGGTCTGCCGGCGGCGAGGCCGGTGCGTCAAGGGCGAGGACAGGGGCGCTCATGACACAGCCTGCCGCGACGAGCAAAGGAAACAACACGCGCACGAAGAAACCTCCTCCAGTTGAATCAATTCTCTCTCTCCCCGTGTAAAGCTGAGACAGCGCAGAGCTTTTTCAAGGCTGCCGTTCCGCGCCGTCTGGCCGCATCCTGCGTGATGTCAATGAAAGGCAAGGAGGCTCAGCCGGAAGCAGGCTTCCAGTCCGGCGGGGCCATTTCGAAGCTCGAAAATTCGAAGCCGGGCGCGACCGTGCAGCCGACGAGTGTGAACTCGCCGAGGCTTTCGGCCGATTGCCACCAGTTGGCCGGAATGACGGCCTGCGGGCGCTCGCCCCTTGCCAGATCCGTGCCGAGAACGAGCCTTTCGCTGGCCGTGCCATCGGCCGAGCGATGCAAGGCGAGGGGCGCGCCGGCATAGTAATGCCAGACCTCGGCTGCGTCGTGTACCCGGTGCCAATGCGAGCGCTCGCCGGCCTCAAGCAGATAGTAGATCGCGGTGGAATTGCCGCGTGCTCCGCCACTCTCATCGCGAAAGGTCTGCACGTACCAGCCGCCTTCCGGATGCCGCTGCATGGAAAGCGTTTCGATAATCTCTTTCGCCTGCATCAGAAATTGTCCTTGCGCTTGCGGATCTCGGCGAAGACCTCGTCATTGCCGCGGCTTTCCATCAGCAGGTGGCGGCGGATGGCGGGATCGGCGGCGCGCAGGAACGGGTTCGTCTCCTTCTCAAGCGCCAGCGTCGTCGGGATGGTGAACTTGCCTGCCGCCCTCAGCGCCTCGATATCGGCGGCGCGTACCTTCAGCCGCTCATTGTCGGGATCGATGGTCAGCGCGAAGCGGGCGTTGGAGAGCGTATATTCGTGGCCGAAGTAGACAGCCGTTTCGTCCGGCAGGACGGCAAGCTTCTGCAGCGAGGCCCACATATCCGCCGGCGTGCGCTCGAACAGGCGGCCGCAGCCGAGCGCAAACAGGGTGTCGGCGGCGAAGAGCAGCTTGTCGTCGACGAAGTGGTAGCAGACATGGCCGGCCGTGTGGCCGGGCGTCTCGATGACGTTGACCGTATGGCCGGCGAATTCGAAGGTATCGCCGTCGCCGACGGCGCGATCGAGGCCGGGAATGGCGACGGCCTCGTTGATGGGGCCGATGATCTCGCAGCCGAACTGTTCCTTCAGCGCCAGATTGCCCTCGACGTGATCGGTGTGATGATGGGTCGTCAGGATGTGGCTGAGCGTCCAGCCGCGACGATCTGCCGCCTTCAGGATCGCATCCGCATCCGGTGCGTCGATCGATGCCGTCAACCCGGTCTCGGGATCATGGACCAAGACGCCGTAGTTGTCGGAACGGCAGATAAATATCTCTAATTCCAATGGTTTCATGATCGAAATCGTCCTCGTCTTTTGGGTTGGTACAGAATGTAAGCCGTTCGGCCTTGAAGTCCAACGCTCGGCTGATAACATTTGTTTCGATGCACGCCGATATTGTCGATCTCCGTCAGTTCTATCATTCCGAGCTCGGTCGCTTGGCGGAGCAGTCGATTGCCATGGCGCTTTCCTCCATTTGGGCGCGCATGCCGGAGGAGCGTCTTGTCGGCCTCGGCTATGCCGTTCCCTATCTCGATCGCTTCCGCGCCGATACCGAACGCACCTTCGCCTTCATGCCGGCGGGGCAGGGCGCGGTGAACTGGCCGCTGGGCTCGGCATCGTCGACGGCCCTGATCTTCGACGAGGAGCTGCCTTTGCCCGACAGTTCGATCGACCGTGTGCTGATGGTGCATTCGCTGGAATTCGCCGAAAGCCCGCGCGAGACGCTGAAGGAGCTTTGGCGCGTGCTGGCGCCGGGCGGGCGGCTCGTCATCGCCGTGCCGAACCGACGCGGCGTCTGGGCGCGCATGGAGCATACGCCGTTCGGTTCCGGCCGGCCCTATTCGCGCGGCCAGCTGACCTCGCTGCTGCGGGAGACCAATTTCACGCCGGGCGCAACGGCCGAGGCGCTGTTCTTTCCGCCCTCGAAGCTGCGCACGGTGCTGCGCTTGCGCCGCGCCTTCGAGCGGGTCGGCCGCACCCTGTGGCCGGCCTTCTCGGGCGTCATCATCGTCGAGGCGCAGAAGCGGCTCTATCAGGGGCTGCCCGTTGCCGTTCGCGCCTCGCGCCGCGTCTTCGTGCCGGTGCTTGCGCCGCGCGGCATACCGACGACGCGCGATGGGGCCTGATACGATCGGCAAGGCCCTGACACTCGACAAATTTGTCAATCCGCATTAATGCGACGGGGTGTTTCAAGCCGGAATTTTCCGGCCCTTCGCAAGGTCGATCCCATGAGCATGGAAATGAGCAAGCCCGTCCCGCGTCCCGGCATTCTCGATATCGCTGCCTATGTGCCGGGCAAGGAGCATGCGCCGGGCGTTGCGCGCGTGTTCAAGCTCTCCTCGAACGAGACGCCGCTCGGCGCCAGCCCCAAGGCCATCGAAGCCTTCCGCAATGCCGCCGGACAGCTCGAGCGCTATCCGGACGGGCAGGCCAAGGAGCTGCGCCAGGCGATCGCCGACGTGCATGGGCTGAACGTCGCCAACATCCTGTGCGGCAACGGCTCGGACGAGCTGCTGGGCCTTCTTTGCCACACCTATCTCGGCGCCGGTGACGAAGGCATCATCACCGAGCACGGCTTCCTGGTCTACAAGATCCAGATCATGGCCGCCGGCGCGACGCCGGTGACGGTCAAGGAAAAGGATTGCACCGTCGATATCGACGCCATCCTCGCCGCCGTCACCGAGAAGACCAGGATGGTCTTCATTGCCAATCCCGGCAATCCGACGGGGACCTATGTGCCGGTCAGCGAGATCCGCCGCCTGCATGCGAGCCTGCCGAAGCACGTCATCCTCGTGCTCGACGCCGCCTATGCCGAATATGTCCGCCGTAACGACTACGAGGCCGGCCTGGAGCTTGTTTCCGCCAACCAGAACGTCGTCATGACCCGCACCTTCTCGAAGGTCTATGGTCTTGCTGCCCTTCGCATCGGCTGGATGTATGGCCCGGTCGACATCATCGATGCGATCAACCGCATCCGTGGCCCGTTCAACATGAACTCGGCGGCCATCGTTGCCGGAGCGGCCGCCATTCGCGACCAGGCCTTCACGGAAAAGGCCGTTGCCTACAACACGCTCTGGATCGACAGGATGACGGCTGCGCTCGAAGCCATCGGCCTCACGGTGACGCCATCGGTCGCGAACTTCGTTCTGATCCATTTCCCCGATAGCGACGGCAAGCGCGCGGCCGAGGCCGATGATTTCCTCACGAGCCGGGGCTACATCGTCCGGGCCGTGCGGGCCTATGGCTTCGCGAATTCGCTGCGCATGAGCATCGGCACCGAAGAGGCCAATCTCGGCTTCATCGACGCCCTGACGGAATTTATGGGGCGCAAGGCATGAGCACCATCCAGTTCGACCGTATCGCACTGATCGGCATCGGCCTCATCGGCTCCTCCATTGCCCACGACATCAAGCGGTTGGGCCTTGCCAAGGACGTGGTGATCTCGACGCGCAGCGCCGAGACGCTGAAGCGGGCCGAAGAGCTGCAGCTCGGCGACCGCTATACGCCATCGTCGGCCGAAGCGGTCAAGGACGCCGATCTTGTCATCGTCTCTGTACCTGTGGGTGCCTCGGAGAGCGTCGCCAGGGAAATCGCCGCTCATCTGAAACCGGGCGTCATCGTCACCGACGTCGGATCGACGAAAGCCTCGGTCATTGCGCAGATGCAGCCGCATATGCCGTCCAACGTGCATTTCATTCCAGGCCACCCGCTGGCGGGTACGGAAAAGTCCGGCCCGGATGCCGGCTTTCCGGGGCTGTTCAAGGGACGCTGGTGCATCTTCACGCCGGTTCCCGGCACCGACCAGGCCGCGATCAAGACGCTGCGCGCTTTCTGGGAAACCCTGGGCTCCCGCGTCGACGAGATGGACCCCGAGCACCACGACAAGGTGCTGGCGATCGTCTCGCACCTGCCGCATCTCATCGCCTACAACATCGTCGGCACCGCCGACGACCTGGAGACGGTGACCGAGTCGGAAGTCATCAAATATTCCGCGTCCGGTTTCCGCGATTTCACTCGCCTGGCCGCCTCCGATCCGACCATGTGGCGCGACGTGTGCCTGCACAATCGCGATGCCATACTGGAGATGCTGGCGCGTTTCTCGGAAGACCTTGCATCGCTGCAGCGTGCCATCCGCTGGGGCGAAGGCGACAAGATCTTCGAACTGTTCACCCGTACCCGCGCCATCCGCCGCTCGATCGTCGAGGCCGGCCAGGACGTCGATGCGCCGGATTTCGGCCGCCATGCCCTGGATACGAAGGAATAGGCATTCCTGTGCGACGGAGGGGCGCCGATGACCGTCAGACGCGGGCGCTTCGAGGACTTGCCGTGGCTCGTTGAGCACGATGACGCAGGCGAGGGCTGGATCGCACGCTGCATCCAGCACGGCGAATATTTCGTCGCCGAGCGGGATGGCGAATGCGTCGGCTTCCTGCGGTTCAGCCGCTTCTGGGGCAAGATACCCTATATGGACATGATCCGCGTGCTGCCTTCCCATCAGCGCGCCGGCGTGGGAACGACCCTTTTTCGAGCCTGGGAGAGCGCCATGATCGAAGAGGGTGCGCAGCACTTGATGACATCAAGCGAATGGGCGGAAGCCGAGCCTCAGGCCTGGCATCGCCGCAACGGCTTCCAGGCCGCCGGCAGCATCGATTTTCGCATTGTCCAGCCGAGCCCGGAGATATTCTTCCTGAAGGACATCTCCGGCGCGCGCAAAGGATAGGCTCTCAGATCGGCGGAATCTTGCCGAGCGGAATGAAGCCGCTGAGCGAGAGGCGGCCGCGATCGGCGGTCAGGTCGACGGAGACCTTGTCCGCGCCGCCGGCAAGCGCCTTCAGCATTTTCGTGGCTGTCTTGATGATGCTCTTGGCGGCGGGAAGCGTGGCGGTCAGGCTATCGCCCCAGGGGCCGATCTGATTGATCTCCAGTTTGAACTGGCCGGACAGAAAACCCTCATCGTCGAAATTGAACGGACCGGAAAGCGTCATGATGCGGCCATCGCCGATATCGATGACGGCCTGGTGCAGCACGCCCGCGGCGCCGCGAAGCCCTTCGCGATCGCTGCCATCGAGCAGGCCGGCCTTGCCTGATAGAGTCACGCTGGCACTGCTCGATGCCGTCGGCAGGGTCTGGGGAAAATCCTTGATCACGGCATTGGCATTTTCGATGCCGATGGCGAAATCCAGATCGCTGCCGTTCTGGCTGGCATGCATTTCGGTATGGGCGGCCGTCACATTCATGCTCTGGCCGGTGAAGGAGGAGACGATGCCCGCTTTCAGCCCGTCGATGGCGGTCTCGCTCTGCGCGACGCCGCGGCCCTTGGCGACGAGGTTCGATTGCAGATCGGTCCACTCCGCCGACACCGACAGGCCCGCGGCCGTCCGCAATTCGGCCGGAGATTTCAGGCTCCAGCTGACGTGGTTGGGCTGGAAGACCGGCGCCGAGGCGCTGAGCATGTCGAAATTGGCGGAGACGCCCTGTGTCTGATTGTCGACCGTCACCGTGTCGCAGGTCAGGCCGATGGAGAAGGGAAAGCCGTTGAAGGCCATGTTCTCGCACTTGCCGGCAACGCCGGCGCTGTTCTGCTGGCCGAGCGCCTTCAAGACATTGGCCCTGACGAAACCGGTCGCGTAATACCATCCACCGGTGTAAAGACCGGCCAGGACCACCACCAGCCCCAGCAGGATGAGCCACAGACGCTTGCCTCGACCGGTCGTTACGCTCTGGCTTGACGCTGCCATGATGTTCTCCAATGGTTGGACTGAAGCTTCACAGTGATTTGGCGTTGGATATGGACGAATTTTGGGTGTTTGGCTACGGATCGCTTATGTGGAATCCGGGCTTTGGTTATGAGGAACGGGCCGAGGCCCACATTTTCGGGTATCGCCGCTCGCTCTGCGTCCGTTCCTGGGTCCATCGCGGCACAGAGGAGAGTCCCGGTCTGGTGCTCGGTCTCGATCGCGGCGGCTCCTGCCGCGGCATCGCATTTCGCGTGCCGGTGTCCACCTGGGACGAGGTGCTGACCTATCTGCGCGAGCGCGAACTCGTCACCAACGTCTACCTGGAAAAGACGCTGCCGATCCGGCTTGCCGACGGACGGCGCGTCACCGCCGTCGCCTATGTCGTCGACCGCGCCCACAGGCAATATGCCGGCGCGCTGGATGCGATCGAGGCAGCCCATGTGGTGGAAGCCGCCAGCGGGCGGTCCGGCCCGAACGATGCCTATCTCTTCAATACGCTGACGCATCTGCGCGACATGGGCATCCGCGACCACTGGCTGGAGCAGGTCGCCGGTGAAGTGGAGCGGATGCGCAAGGCGTCCTGAGTCCCGTTCGCATGTTTGGAGGCGGATGCGCCGTCTCAGACCGCGGCGGTGACCGGCTTCGCCTTGCTGATTTCGGCCAAGCGGTGTGCCGCCGTCGGAGGAATGGGCAGGTTCGGGTTGTCGGCGATCGTCTCGACCAGCAGTTCGTCGCTGGCCTTTTCCGTCTGCTCGATCAGGCGCGCGAAGAAGGCGTCGGGATCCATGCCGGGCTCGATCGGCGGCAGGATGCGCACCTTGATATGGCCGGGATATTTGCGGAAGGTGCGGCGCGGCCAGAAGAGGCCGGGATGCATGGCGACCGAGACGACGGGAATCCCGAGATCGCGATACATGCGCGCGATGCCGTATTTGTAGACGGGCTCCGCTCCCGGCGGACGGCGCGTGCCCTCGGGGTAGATGATGAGCTGGCGGCCCGTGGAGAGTTCTTCGCGCGTACGCTTCAGGACGTCGAACATGACCTTGCCGCGGGCGCTGCGATCCACTGGAATCATACGCTGCTTCTTCGCATACCAGCCGAACAGCGGGATCCACAGCAGCTCGCGCTTCAGGATGTAGACCGGATCGTCGAGATAGGGCAGCAGCGCGAACGTATCCCAGAAGGACTGATGCTTGGGGGCGAAGATGAAGCTGCCCTTGGGGATATTCTCCAGGCCTTCAACCTCGAAGGTGGTGCCGACGATCTTTGCCATCAGCCAGGTGCTGGATTTCGCCCATGCCTTGGGGATCGCGTAGGCCGCCTTGCGCGGCATCAGGAAATAGATCGGCGTCAACACGATCATGCGAATGATCAGATTGGCATAGAAGGCTGTATTGAACAGGATCGAACGCAGGATAATCATCGAGGCTTTCCCAGTGCACCGGCTTGCGCCGGCATCCGAAGGTTTGCCTACACGATTACAGCGTCAATAAAAAGTCGGCGCGTGCGTGGTTTCGCGTCTTACTCGTCGTCATCGAGCGGTTGGCGCGAGCGCAGGCCGGTCGGGCGTCCAAGGCCCGTAATGTTGCGGGCTCCGGCGAGAAGCACCTTGGCGTATTCATAGATCATCGTGCGCAGCGCATTCGGATCCGTGAACCAGTTCTTTGTCTTCAAGTCGGAGTTGACGACCGGGTAGGGAATGAAATCGGTCGCGGGATCGACGTATTTCAGTTCCGCCAGGCTTCGGGGCATGTGGTAGTTGTTCGTCACCACCAGAACGCTCTTGTAGCCCCGGGCATGAATCCATTTCGCGGCTTCGCGGGCATTGCCGATGGTATCGAGCGCGTCATAGCCGACGTCGACGCAGCAGTTGAACAGATTGGCGGGGCTCTGCGTGAGCTTGCGGATCTGCGATGGCGTCGTGGTCGGATGCACGCCCGATATCAGCAGGCGGTTGCCGGCGCCGGTGCGCAGCAGCTCGACGGCCTGGTCGATGCGCTGATAGCCGCCGGTCAGCACGACGATGGCATCGGCCTTCGGGTCGAGAGGCGGCTTCAAAGTGGTGATCGAATCGGCGAAATGCAGAAAGCCGCCGAAAACGATGGCGACGAAGATGATGAAACCGAAGCCGCCCCAGCGCAGGAAACGCCGGAAAAGACTGCGGCGCACGGGTCCGTCGCCGCGGGTTCGCGCCCGCAGCGCATGCGAACTCACGGTCTTGCGAGTCGTCAGATCCATGCTCATGATTCGCTATTATACGACAATTGCGGCAAGGAACGGGCTGTCGAACGGTAAAAAAATATCACCGACGCGTCAATTCTGTACGGTATCCGTCCGCCCGGGATCGGAGCGGATCAGATCGATTTCGTAGATCGTGCGCATGACCGTGAAGCGTGCGGTGAGCGTCGTCAGCAGCGCAATGATGATCATGGTCGCGAGGATGCCGACATAGCCGAGGGCGCCGACGGAGAAGGTGCCGAAAAGCGCGGTTGCCTGATCGGTCTGCGGCGTGGCGATCGTGCGGCTCTGGAGGACGCCGGCGGTGGCGAAGAATAGCGCGGCGAGCGCGCTGCCGGCGGCTGACCCTTTCAGGCTGATCTTCAGGAAATGCTTCTGGAATTCATTGGCGACGAAGGTGCTTTCGGCTCCGACGAAATGCAGCACTTCGACGATGTGGCGGTTGCCCGAGAGCGCGCCGCGCGTGGCGAAGACCACCGTCAGGACCATGGCGGTGAAGACCAGCAGCAGGACGCCGGTGCCGATGAGAACGGTCGTATGCGCCATGGAGACGAGCCGGTCGACCCATGTGCGGTGGTCGTCCAGCGTCGCCTGCGGGATCTGCGCCTTGAGCAGGCTGCGCATCGCCTCGAAATCCGGAGGATGCGTCTCGTCGATGGTGATGATGACGAGGCGCGGGACGGGCAGTTCCTTGATGTCGAGACCGGCGCCGAGCCAGGGCTCCAGCAGGCGGGCCGTGGCCGCCTCGTCGACGATCTGGCCGGACTTGGTGCCGACGAAGCTCAGCGCGATATCGCGGGCGCTCGCCAGCGTCTTTTCCATGTCGAGATTGTCGTCCGGCTTGATCTGGATGGTGATCTCGCGGGAAATCTGGCTCTCCCAGCTTGCCGCCGTCGAGCGCACCATGCTGACCGCGCCGAGCGTCAGGCAGGCGAGAAAGGCCATGATGGCAATGACGACGATCAGCGCATTGCCCTGAATGTTGGAGGAGGGCACGATTGGCCCGGTCGGGCGCACGCGCATTTCCGGGCGCTTGCGCTCCGCGGGGGGTGCGGGCGCTTGTCGTGCCTGCGGCGCCTTGGCGTTCTGGGTGTTCCTGCGGGGGCCGGGCTCAGTCATAGATATCGAGATGCCCCCCCGATAGAATCATGCGCCTGGCTTCGATCTGGTCCATCAGGGCAAGGTCGTGGGTGGCGATGACGACGGCGGTGCCGAGGCGATTGAGCTCCAGAAACAGGTTGAGCAGGCGGCGCGCCATCGGCGGGTCGACGTTGCCCGTGGGCTCGTCGGCAAGCAGGATTTCCGGGCGATCGATGAGGGCGCGCGCGATTGCCGCGCGCTGCTTCTCGCCGCCCGAAAGCACGGGTGGCAGCACGTTGATGCGCTCCCCGAGGCCGACCCATTTCAGCAGCTCCAAGACGTCGGTGCGATAGGAGCTTTCGTCCTTGCCGCGCACGCGCAGGGGCAAGGCGACGTTTTCGTAGGTCGTGAGATGCTCGAGCAGCCGGAAATCCTGAAAAACGATGCCGACGCGGCGGCGCAGCAGCGGCAGCTCGTTGCGGGGGATCGAGGAGATTTCCCGGTCGAACATGCGAATCAGTCCGCGCGTCGGCTGCAGCGACATGAAGAGCAGCCGCAGCAGGGTCGTCTTGCCGGCGCCGGAGGGCCCGGTCAGGAACTGGAACGATTTTTTCGGTATGTCGAAGCTCAGGTCACGGAGGATTTCCGGACCCATGCCGTAGCGCAAACCGACGTTCTCAAAGTGAATCAACGGGCAGTCCAGTCTTCCGCAGTGTTCAATCAGGCGACTTGTTAACCAATGGCGTTAACAGCCGGTAAATTTTTCTGGAAAGGCGCCCCATTCATGGCGATCTTTGCGAAGCATTAACCATTAAAATTTACGACTGGGCAGGATTCGTTTCAATGCCCAGTTTGGTAATGGGCGTCGAAACCATGTGGATCACCGAAACGGGAGGTCATCATGGGCGCTTTTCGCCACCGCCAGCAGCAGGCGGGACTGGTTTACGACCTCATTCCGCCCGAGCGGGGATCAGGCGCGAGCCAGCCGCATCGCTTCATGCCGAAGCCTGATATCGTCGATGCCGAATTCGTGACCGTCTCCGGCGCGCGCGGGAGACCCGCATCGGGCGTCAGCATGCGCTATGGCGGTCATCAGCAACCAAGACCGCAGCCAACGCCGCGCAAGACAGCCGCGTCGCGCCTCCTCTCGGTCCTGCGCGGCGTCGAGGGGATTTTGCAGCAGGCATCGCGGCGCAGTTTCGTAGCGCTGATCGTTTCCCTCGCAATATTGATCTTCGGTCTCTCCGGCGGATTCTCCACCCTGTCCGGCGCACCGGCCGAGGCGACGGGCGAACCGCTGCAATTCTCGCATGTGACGCTGACGCCGCGCGACGAGAACGGTCTGCGCGTGCTGAAGCTGAACGGCATCATCGAGAATGTCAGCGGCGCCACGCTTTCCATTCCGCAGGTGCGTGCCGACCTCTTTGCCGGCGACCAGCTGGTCAGAAGCGTCGTCGTGGACACGCCGATCGATCGTCTCGGGCCGCACCAAAGCCGCGGATTCTCGACGCGATTGCAGCATCCCGGTGGAAAAACGCCGGATGTTCGGCTTTCCTTCATGCCTTAGGGGGTGTGTCGGGCTTGCTGATTGTGCTACGGGCTAAGGCTTGATCGGCGGCCACGGGCCGCGAAGCCATGGAGCATGCCAATCAATGCCTGTCGTACGCGGGAAGAACATCGAGCCGCTTTTCACTGCCGAGCAGATTGCCGAGCGCAATCACGCCCTGGCGAAGGAAATTGCCAGCGGGCCGACGAAAGATCTCCTCGTCATCGCAGTTCTCAAGGGCTCGTTTATTTTCGCGGCGGACCTGTTGCGCGCGCTGCATGAGACCGGGCTCGCGCCCGAGGTCGAATTCATCACTCTTTCCAGCTACGGCGCCGGCACGGTTTCCCAGGGCGTTCGCATCGTCAAGGACATCGACAGCGACGTCAGGGGCCGCGACGTCCTTCTGGTCGACGATATCCTGGAATCGGGCCGCACGCTGCGTTTCGCCAAGGAGCTGCTCTATGAGCGCGGCGCCCGCAACGTTACGCTGGCTGTCCTGCTCGACAAGAGCGTCAAGCGTCAGGAAGAACTGGAGGCCGACTATGTTGGCTTCGAATGCCCCGATTATTTCGTTGTCGGCTACGGCATGGATGTGGCTTACGCCTTCCGCGAGCTGCCCTTCGTCGGGGTCGTCACCGGGGACGCCAAGTCTTAAATCCGGGTTAACACAGGCGGCGCGCCGCCTGTCCCATTCTGCTCCAGCGATGACGACTCGTTAACCACGGAGCCTAATCACCTGTCCGCCGTTTACCTATCGCAAACGGAATTCTGGTGATTTCGGTCGCGGAACATGACGGACCACGGAGCAAGGACCATGGCAAAAATTCTGATCACGGAAGACGAAGATTCGCTTCGCATCTTCGTCGCGCGCGCGTTGCGCCTGGACGGTCACGAGACCGAGGAGGCGGCCGACGGCGCGGAAGGCCTGGAGAAGCTGAAGCAAGGCGGCTACGACCTGCTGCTGTCTGACATTCGCATGCCTGTTATGGACGGCATCGAGCTTGCCCATCAGGCGCATTCGACATGCCCGGGCATGAAGATCCTGCTGATGACCGGCTATGCCGAGCAGCGCGAGCGTGCAGACGACCTTATGGAAAAGATCGTCGACGTCGTCGCCAAGCCTTTCGCACTGCCCGATATCCGCAAGGCCGTCGCCCGCGCGCTGGCCGCCTGAGATTTATCCTTGCTCAGCACGGTTGTTGCCGTGCTGACTCCATCCTGGTCATGTGCGGATAGGCCGGAAGCGGCCTCACTGGGCCAGATTGAGCAGGCGCTCCAGATAGCGTCGTTCCTCGGTAAATGTAGGATTGTTGCTCAGCCGCTCGCGAATGGCGTCGAGAATTTGGCGCGCGCGCTCTGCTTTGATGATGTCCGGAACCATATTGTTGTTGGGGTTGTCCGAGAAGCCGCCTTCATTGCGCGAACGGCCGAGCGGATCGCGCCCGTTCGGGCCTCCCTGGCCCATCTGTCCCGGCATTTGCCCCTGACCCTGGCCTTGACCCTGCTGCATCTGGGCCATGAGCTGGTTCATCATCTCGCGGGTGCCCTTGCGCAGGGCGTCCAGCGCGCGCCCCTGTCCCTGCACGGCGCCTTCGCCGTTGCCTTCGGCGAGCTGGCCTGAGGCGCCCTTCATCTCCTGCTGTGCCTTGCCGTAATTCTGGTTCGGCTTCATGCCCAGCGAGCCCAGGTTTTTCTGGAGTTCGCCAAGCTGCTTGCCGAGGTCCTCCTGCTGCTGGCGCAGCTGCTTGAGGGCATCGCGCAGCTGATCGGCCGTCATCCCGTCGGTTGGGTCGTTGCCCTTCTGACCCTGTTGGTTCTGGCCCTGCTGCTGATCCTGCTGGCCCTGATCCTGCTGGCCTTGATTGCGCTGCCCCATATCCGGGCGCATCTGGTCGTTGAGGCCGGGCAGCGGCTGATCCATCAGGCCGTCGCCATCCTCGTTGGGATCGCCGCGCTGCATGCGGTCGCGCATGGCCTGATCGAGCTTGAAGGTCTGATCCATCAGTTTCTGCTGATCGCGCATGATGCGCCCGAGCTTGTCCATCTGCTCGCGCATCTTGTCATTCGCCTGGTTCTGCTGCTGCTGCCCAGGTTGCGGCTTGCCGGCCTGCAGGCTGTTCATCAACTGCTGCAACTCGGACAGCATCTGCTGCGCGGCTTCGCGGTTGCCGGAGCGGGCGAGGTTTTCGATCTGGTCCATCATGCGCTGCAGGTCCTGCTGGCGCAGGATGTTGGCGGAGCGCTGGTTGGGCTGGGCCGGCATGTTGCGCATGCGCTCGGCCAACTCCTTCATATAGGCGTTCATCGCCTTGCGAAGCTCATCGGTCAGCTTCTTGATCTCATCGTCGGAAGCGTTGCGCTGCAAGGCGTCGGAAAGCTTCTGCTGGGCATCGCGCAGGGCCTTTTCCGCATCGGTCAGCTGTGCGTCTTCCATGCCGAGCGCGATCTGCCAGAGGTAGTCGGCCGTATCCTTCAGCGAGGCTTCGCTGCTCGCAAGCTTCATCCGCGTCAAAGCCGATTTGATCGCGAGAAAATTGCCGAGATCGGGAATGGCTTCTTCCGGCCGGATGGTGAGCGACTTGTTGAGCTCGATTGCCTCCGGCATCTTGCGGGTATCGAGCGCGAAGACCTGGCGCTCTTCCGCCACGGCGGCGGCGAGCGGCTGGGTGAAGTTGCGTGACGGAAGCACCATCTCGTAGGGCGCGCTACGCCCGGTCTGGCCGGCGCCGTCCTTGGCGACCAGAGTGATGCGGACGCGCTTGCCGGTCAGCGGATCCTGTGTCAGATCGTGGCTCGCCAGCCCCTTGCCGTTGCGGCGGTCGCGACGCGGAATCTCCAGCTTGTATTCCGGCAGGCCGTAGAGCGGCGTTGCGGCGGGATCGGATTCGACCGGCACGATCTCGGCATGGGCTTCCTCGACGCCGTAGTCGTCCTTGACCCGGAAACCGAGTTCGAGCGCACCGCTGGTTGCGGCGTGCGGAATGCCGTCAAAGGTGATCTCGGGCGGCTTGTCGACGACGACGTTGAAGGACCAGGACCGGCCATTGACGGTCAGTTCGCCGCCCTTGTCGAGCTTGAGGACGTGGGTGCGGGCGATCATTCCATCCGCGGCGGGCGTATTGGCGCTGCCGTTTACCACGGGCGCCGCAACGGGAATGGCTGCGGGGTTTGCACCATCCTGGCCCTGCTTGTCGATATTGGCTGTTTGTGCGGGGACTTCGACGCCCGTGTCGGCACCGTTTGGCTTGAACAGCACTTTCTCATCCGTCGCGGCACCCGAGACCCGTACCGTAAGTTCGGAGAATTGCGGTACGTTGAGGCCGTTGCCGGGATTGGGAGCATTGCCGGTCAGATAGACCGGCGCCTCGCCGGTGTAATAGGGCGGGGTGACCCAGGCATCCACACGGACATCCGGGTTGCTCGACGTGGAAGCGGGAGCCGTGAAGGCATCGCTCAGCGAGCCGCCGCTGTTGGACATCGAAAAGCTGAAGGCCGTCACCAGAAGCAACGCCGGAATGGCGCGCAGGGCAAAGCGGTCGTAACGCGCGATATCCGGCCGTGGAAGGCCCGCATCCAGGGCGGCGATGCGCTCCGCCATGCGCGTCTGGTGCTCGCGCCAGAGCGCACGGGCAAAAGGCGTGTCGAGCGCCGGCTCATCCTCCTGCACCGTCACGGGCTGGTGCGCGAGGCCGTTACGCTCCTCCAGCAGCCGATCGGCCTCGGCAACGCTCGGCCAGCGCAGGCGGCGCAACGGATAGAGGGTCACCGCGAGGCCGGCGAGGAAGACGGCGAGCAGCAAAAAGCGCAGGATATCCGGCGCGATGCGGAAGATGCCAAACCAGGCAGCAGACAGGAACAGGGCCAAAATGGACGCCGGCAGCAGCAGACGCGGCAGAAGCTGTTCGGAAACCAGCACGAACCGGGCAAAGAGCCGCTTGACCGCAACCATGCGCGCCAGCGCCGGACGGGTGGCAAAAGCGCCCTTCTTAGGGTTGCTGGGGCTGGTCATCGGTCCGGTCTTCTCCCGATCTGACGTTGATGGCTGGAGTATGATGCCGAAAAATGTAAGCGGTTTTCGGACGACATCATGCCCTACTTCTTTGATTCCAGAGCGGATTCAGATTTTAGATCGGTTTGATCTGAAATCATCCGGCTCTAGCGGCCCGTTGGGGATGGCGGGAGCGTCCCACACGCCCACGCACGCAGCGCCCGGCGAGACGCCTGCCGATCAAAGATAACATTCTTTGTGGCGAAGACGAGGGCAAGCGGCGCGAAAGGCTGTTTTTTCATCGGAGTTCGCCGAAACGTGATCGCTCGGACAGGGCGGATTTTCTGCCCGTCCCGTCTGAAGTTCATGGATGGAAACCCATCATCCCTCAAGCCATGCCGGAAGAGAATCCAGTGCAATCAGCTCCTCATAGCTACCGCGCGGGCGGATGACATGGAACTCGTTGCCCTTGACCAGCACTTCCGGAACCAGAAGCCGGCTGTTGTAGGTGCCGGCCTGCACGGCACCATAAGCGCCACCCGAGCTGACGGCGAGAAGGTCGCCCGGCTGCGGCATCGCCATTTCGCGATCGAGCGCCAGGTAGTCGCCCGTCTCGCAGACCGGGCCGACGACATCGGCCTTGATGCGCTGGGCGTGGGCATCGCCGATCGCAACCGGCCGGATCTCGTGATAGGCCTCGTAGAGCGTCGGGCGGATCAGGTCGTTCATGGCGCCGTCGACGATGACGAAGGTCTTGTTGCCGCCATCCTTCACATAGATGACCTCGGTCACGAGGATGCCGGCATTGCCGACGATCAGGCGGCCCGGTTCGGTGACGATCTTGCAGTTGAGGCCGCGCAGCTGGTTCTTGACGATCTGCGCATAGGCGTCCGGCAGCGGCGGCGGATTGTTGTCGTCGCGATAGGGAATGCCGAGGCCGCCGCCGATATCGACGTGATGAATGTCGTGGCCATCGCCGCGCAGCGTGTCCACGAGGTCGCGCAGCAGCTTGAAGGCGTCGTCGAAGGGCTGCAGCTCGGTGATCTGGCTGCCGATATGCATGTCGATGCCGGTGACCTTGATGCCCGGCAGGCTGGCGGCACGGTTGTAGACGGTGCGGGCGCGCTCCCAGGAAATGCCGAACTTGTTTTCCTTCTTGCCGGTCGAAATCTTTGCATGGGTGCGGGCATCGACGTCCGGATTGATGCGGAAGGAAACGGGCGCCACCTTGCCGGCGCGCACCGCGCGCTGGTTCAGCACTTCCAGTTCCGGCTCGGATTCGACATTAAAGCAGTAGATGCCGGCTTCGAGCGCCACGTCCATTTCCTGCGCCGTCTTGCCGACGCCGGAGAACATGATGCGGCTTGCGGGGATTCCCGCGGCCAGCGCGCGGCGCAATTCGCCCACGGAGACGACATCGACGCCGGCGCCGAGCCGGCCGAGCGTCTTCAGCACCGCCTGATTGGAGTTGGCCTTCATCGCATAGCAGACCATGGCATCGACATCGCCGAAGGCTTCCGCGAAGACGCGATAGTGGCGCTCCAGCGTTGCCGTCGAATAGACGTAGAAGGGCGTGCCGACCGCCTTGGCGATCTCGGGAACCGGAACGTCCTCGGCATAGAGGATGCCGTCGCGATACTGAAAATGATTCACGGTCGCCGCCTAATCAAAGAATAGGATCGAGGAAGAACTTCTTGTCTTCGGTGCCTGGCTGCTTGGTCGGCTTGCTGACGTCGCCGCCCTTGGTCGCCGATGCGCTCGGCGGATCGAGATCGCCTTTGCGGCCACATCCGACAACGGCAAGGCCGACGACCGAAAGCACGACGGTCAGGCGGATGATATGCGGCATGTTGATCTGCATCGAAATCCTCTTGGGCGATTTGAGCATGATGCCGAAAAGTGTGAGCGGTTTTCGGATAACATCATGCTCTACGTCTTTGATTGTAGAGCTGGACGATTTTCGGTCGAAGCGACCGAAAATCGTCCAGCTCACGCGCGAAAGTCACTCTTCTTAGCGAAGTTTCCCGCGCTTGTGCACCCCGATTGTTTGAGTGCGGTTTCGTCGTCGTCTCAGTTGCGGCCGCGCCAGAAGGCGATCTGCTTGCGCACTTCCGAAGGCGCCGTGCCGCCAAAGCTCTTGCGGCTGGCAACCGAGGCCTCGACCGTCAGCACGTCGAAGATCTTTTCGGTAATGGAAGGATGGATCCCCTGCAGGTCTTCCAGCGACAGTTCCGCCAGCTCGCAGGACTTGCTTTCGGCAAGCGCCACGGCGCGTCCCGTGACGTGATGGGCATCGCGGAACGGCAGGCCGGCTTCACGCACCAGCCAGTCGGCAAGATCGGTGGCGGTGGAGTAGCCGGAGCCGGCGGCAGCCTTCATGCGGGCGGTGTTGATCGTCATGTCGCGCATCATGCCGGTCATGGCGGCAATCGCCAGTTCCAGGCTTTCGGCTGCGTCGAAGACCTGTTCCTTGTCTTCCTGCATGTCCTTGGAATAGGCGAGCGGCAGGCCCTTCATGATGGTCAGCAGCGCCACCAGCGAGCCGTTGATGCGGCCGGTCTTGGCGCGCACGAGTTCGGCGGCATCCGGGTTCTTCTTCTGCGGCATGATGGAGGAGCCGGTGGAGAAGGAGTCGGACAGGCGCACGAAGCCGAATTGCGGCGTCGACCAGATGACGATTTCTTCGGCCAGCCGCGATAGGTGCATGCCTGATATGGCGGCGATCGACAGGAATTCGAGAGCGAAGTCGCGGTCGGAGACGGTGTCGATCGAGTTGCGGGTCGGCTCGCGGAAGCCGAGCGCCTTCGCCGTCATGTGACGGTCGATCGGGAAGCCGGTGCCGGCAAGGGCGGCGGCGCCGATCGGTGATTCGTCCATGTGCTCGATGGCGTGGCGCACGCGCGAACGGTCGCGGCCGAACATCTCGACATAGGCCATGCAATGATGGCCGAAGGTAACGGGTTGCGCCGTCTGCAGATGCGTGAAGCCCGGCATGACGGTTTCGGCGTGTTCCTCGGCGCGGTCCAGGAAGGCTGCGATCAGCTCGGTCAGCGCCTGCTCGCACTTCTGCAGCTCTTCCTTCACCCAGAGGCGGAAGTCGAGTGCCACCTGGTCGTTGCGCGAGCGGGCGGTGTGCAGGCGTCCGGCCGCCGGGCCGATCAGGGTCGCAAGCCGCGCCTCGATGTTCATGTGGATGTCTTCGAGGCGGCGGGAGAACTCGAAATTGCCGCTCTCGATCTCTGACAGGATCGTGTTCAGCCCGTGAACGATCTTGTCTTTATCCTCGGTTGAAATGATGCCTTGATGGGCAAGCATGCTTGCATGCGCGATTGAGCCGCGGATATCCTGTGCAAACAGCTTCTTGTCGAAACCGATCGATGCATTTATCTCCTCCATGATTGCCGCGGGGCCGGAAGCGAAACGCCCGCCCCACATCTGGTTGGAGGATTTGGTGTCCGTGCCGTCAGTCATGAGATGCCCACCTGGAGAATGTAATGACAGCAAAGAAGCCGTTCGGTCTGCCGTCCATGAAACTCGTTCTGCTTGCCGCCGTCGCAGGGGTAATTGCCGGCGCGGCAGCGGTATACGTGAAGGAGGCGGGGTATGGCAATGGCGTTGGTGAAACCGCCTCGGCCGATCAATGCGGAGCCGCAAAGGATCGCGCCGCGGCGTTGACGCCCTTCACCAAGGGGCAGGTTGCCGCCATGAGCCTGCCGCCGGCGCCGATCTCGCTCAAGGATGTTTCCTTCAAGGGAGCCGAGGGGCAGCCGCTGTCGATCGGCAATTTCGCCGGCAAGACCGTGCTGCTGAACGTGTGGGCGACGTGGTGCGTGCCGTGCCGCGAGGAAATGCCGGCGCTGAACGCGCTCGAGAAGAGCACCGGCAACGACAAGTTCGAGGTGGTCGCCATCAATATCGACACCGGCGACGAAGAGAAGCCCAAGGCCTTCCGCACGGAATATGCGATCGACAAGCTCGGCTATTATCGCGACAACACCATGGGCGTGTTCAATGTGTTGAAGAAGCAGGGGCTGGCCTTCGGCCTGCCCGTCACGCTTCTCATCGACGGCAAGGGTTGCCTGCTGTCGGCCATGAACGGGCCTGCCGCATGGGATAGCGACGATGCGAAGAACCTGATCAAGGCGGCCGTGGGGATCTGAGCGGTCTCTTTGCTCGATCATCCGCCCTCGCCCTTCGAGGGTCGCTGCGCTCCCACCTCAGGGTGAGGGCTAACCTATTACGCTTGATGAAACTTCCGCCATTCTCAACACCATCCGTTCGGTTGGCGGGTGGCTTTGTCCCGCCCCCATGGTGAGGTGCGCCGGCGCCAGAGCTTAGGAGCGTAGCGGCGGCGGCAGGGCTCGAACCATGAGGATCGGCCCGGAGGTCGCCGCAAAAATTACCGGGTCGGAACCGGTACTTCGCCGCGGTAGTCGTAGAAGCCGCGGCCGGATTTGCGGCCGAGCCAGCCGGCTTCGACATATTTCACCAGCAGCGGGCAGGGACGGTACTTCGAATCGGCAAGCCCGTCGTGCAGCACCTGCATGATCGACAGGCAGGTATCGAGGCCGATGAAATCGGCAAGCTGCAGCGGTCCCATCGGGTGGTTGGCGCCGAGCTTCATGGCGGTGTCGATGGCATCGACGGTGCCGACGCCTTCATAAAGCGTATAGATCGCCTCGTTGATCATCGGCAGCAGGATGCGGTTGACGATGAAGGCGGGGAAGTCCTCGGCGACGGTGATCGTCTTTTCCAGCGAGGTGACATAGGCCTTGGCGGCGCTGAAGGTCGATTCCTCGGTGGCGATGCCACGGACCAGCTCCACCAGCTTCATGACCGGGACCGGATTCATGAAGTGGATGCCCATGAAGCGTTCCGGGCGGTCGGTGGCGGAGGCGAGGCGGGTGATCGACAGCGACGACGTGTTGGTGGCGAGAATGGCCTCCGGCTTCAAGACCGGACACACCTGCGCATAGATCTTGCGCTTGACGCTTTCGTCTTCCGTCGCGGCCTCGATGGCGAGATCGACCTGCGCGAGATCGTTGAGATCATTCGAGCCGGTGATGCGGCCAAGGGCGGCCTTGCGCTCCTCATCCGTCATCTTGCCGGAGGCGACCTGGCGGGCAAGATTGCCGTTGATGGTGGCAAGACCGCTTTCGATGCGGTCCTGCGCGAGATCGTAGATATGAACCTTGTAACCGGCCATCGCGGATACATGGGCTATCCCGCAGCCCATCTGGCCCGCGCCGATAATACCGATCGTCTTAAGCGAACTCATTGCCAACTCCCCGGCGCGCTCCTGGCGATGCGCTATGCTCTTAATTCAAATTTGCCGGGCCATTTCTAGCCCGGCAAAGATTGATAGACCTATAAGAGACGATTTTCCAGTCTCTCGCAACTGCGAGAAACTTAATCGTGGCGCTCAGAGCGCCTTTTGCAGTTCGGGCAGTGCTTCGAAGAGGTCTGCGACGAGGCCGTAGTCGGCGATCTGGAAGATCGGGGCTTCCTCGTCCTTG
>NZ_JBNWDS010000027.1:0-43382 GCF_053521765.1 Rhizobium sp. A37_96
AATCCAGGAAACACCAGAGCGAAGGACTTCGTCGCCAGCAGCGCCGCCGCCCTCGTCAGTGATCGGGCTTATAGACCCCCCAACCCGATATAGTCAACAGCCGTTTTTGGAAAAAATCAAAAAACAAATAACTGATTGATTCTTATGAGAGTTTTATGAACACCCCGTCATCATCAAAAACGGACGGCAAAATACCCACAGATATCCCGCCGGAAAGCGCCCCATACAGTGGTGTAATAGCGAACCATGCCGCGAACCGGCGCCTTTGCTCGCCTTGCCTGCTCAGGTACCCCTAGCATTTTACGGGAAATAGAACGTCGCTCGACGTGAAAAACGGGCGTCTGATTTGACACCCCTGTCATAAATATGCACATCTTCGCCCCCAGCCTGGGGCTCGCGGAAAGGAAGCGGATCACGATCGGCATGATGACGGACAAGATGATGCTCCGATCGCTCGGCAACGAGCCGCCAATCCTGGCCGATGGCAGGCGGGCGCCGGATCGGCGCGAGGTTTCGCTCCGGTGGCTTTCCGGCACCTTCCTGACGGGCGTCACGTCCAGCATCCTCATGGGCGTCGCCCTGTTTGCCGCACTCGACGGACGCCAGCAATTGGCCATCCCGGCCGAGGCATATGCGACAGCCGACAGCCACGACGCCTCGGACGATCAGGTCACCCGCGGCGGTCGGCTGATTTCCACCGCAATCGCCTCGAAACCCTCCGATCGCAATATCCTCGAGGTTTCGACGGTCGTGCGCGACGGGGACAAGGAAGTGGTGCGGCGCCAGCCCTTCGCTCATGTGAAGATCGCGCTCGCCACCAACCGCATCGCCAACGAGAGCTATCCGCCCTTCGATCCGCTGGCGATCTTTTCCGCCGACGAAAACATCCCGCCGCCAGCCAACAAGACCGGGGCGATCTACGGATCGGACGTGGAATCCGAAGTCAGCCTGAAGACGGTGCCCTTCCCCGCCAAGGATATTCCTTTCCAGCTCGCCGGCTCGATGTCGCTTGAGGAAGTCGAGGAGAACGTCCGCTCCAACGGCTCGGTGCTCGCCGACGGCAATACGCAGCTTTCGGCGCTCTACTATGTCGATCCACGCCGGTTCGCCAACGACGATTCCGATGTCGACCTGACCGCCGGCCTTGCCGCCCGCATCGTCGAGGAGAACATGTCGGTCGCCGCTCCGGAAGCCGTGACCGCGCAGACGGAGGAATTCGCCGACGACATCATACCGGTTCGCGAAAGCATGCCGATCGCCACGGCGCTGACGGGGGCCGGCTACCTGAAGGCGGACGCGGATGACGTCGCCGCGAAAATACAGCCGCTCTTCGGCTCGGCCAATGTTTCCACCGGCGATGTGCTGCGCATCGGCATCCTCCAGAAGGGCGAGCAGGCCAAGATCATTCGCGCCAGCATCTATCGCGGCACGAACCATCTGCTCACCATCGCCCAGAACGACCATGGCGACTTCGTCGCCGGCAGCGCGCCGCCGATGCTCGACGCCATCGCCACGGCATTCGACAACGACGCGCCCGCCTCTGCCGCCGGCCGCGATCTGCCGAGCGTCTACGACGGCATCTATCGCGCCGCCCTTTCCTACGGCATGAGCAAGGAGATGGTGGCGCAGGTCGTCAAGCTGCTCGCAAGCAACGTCGATTTCCAGGCACAGCTGAAACCCACGGATTCTCTGGAAGCCTTCTTCTCGGTCGCCGACGACAAGGGACAGGCGACGGCCGATTCCGAGCTGCTCTACGTCAATGCCAGATTCGGCGATAACGTGACGCGCTTCTACCGCTTCGAGGATCCAGCCGACCACTCGATCGATTATTTCGACGAAAACGGCAAGAGCATCCGGCAATTCCTGCTGCGCAATCCCGTTCCCACAGGCATCTTCAAATCCGGCTTCGGCATGCGCCGCCACCCGATCCTCGGCTTCGCGCGCATGCATACCGGCGTCGACTGGGCAGCGCCACGCGGCACCCCGATCATCGCGGCCGGCAGCGGCATCGTCGAGAAGGCGGGCTGGGATTCGGGCGGCTTTGGCAACCAGACGCTCATCCGCCATGCCAATGGCTACGTCTCCTCCTACAACCACCAGAGCGCCATCGCCAAGGGCATCGTTCCTGGCGCGAAAGTAGTGCAGGGGCAGGTGATCGGCTTTATCGGCTCGACCGGCCTCGCAACCGGCCCCCACCTGCACTACGAGCTCATCGTCAACGGCACGAAGGTCGATCCGCTGCGGATTCGCCTCCCCGGCGGCAAGTCGCTCGACGGCGACGCGCTCGCCAAGTTCCAGGAGGAGCGCAAGCGTATCGATACGCTGCTCAGCGACGACAAGACGAAGCAGATCGCCAGCAAGTAGCCTCCGCAGCCGACAGCAAAATGGCGGCCCGAAGGCCGCCATCCCTAGCTATTCGTTCATTGCCACTTAGGCCGCTTCGTTCACGGCCTGGCGCGAGCGGAACAACAACCGGTCCGATCCGCTGGTGACCTTGACGACGGAGCCATCCGGAATCTGCCCGGAAAGGATCTGCTCGGCGAGCGGGTCTTGGACATACTTCTGGATCACCCGCTTCAGAGGCCTTGCACCATAGACCGGATCATAGCCCTTGTTGGCCAGCCAGTTGCGGGCATCCTCGTCGAGCTCGAGCGTGATCTTGCGTTCCGACAGCAGCTTCAACAGCCGCTCCAGCTGGATATCGACGATCGCGCCCATCTCATCGCGCTTCAGGCGATGGAACAGAATGATCTCATCGACACGGTTGAGGAATTCCGGCCGGAAATGCGACCGGACCACTTCCATCACCTGCTCACGCACCTGATCGCTGTCATCGCCGTCCTTCAACTGGGTCAGATATTCGGCGCCCAGGTTGGAGGTCATGATGATCATCGTGTTGCGGAAGTCGACCGTGCGGCCCTGCCCGTCCGTCAAGCGTCCGTCGTCCAGAACCTGGAGCAGGATGTTGAAGACATCGGGATGCGCCTTCTCGATCTCGTCGAACAGCACGACCTGGTAGGGCCGGCGGCGGACGGCTTCGGTCAGCGCGCCGCCTTCCTCATAGCCGACATAGCCGGGAGGAGCGCCGATCAGCCGGGCCACGGAGTGCTTCTCCATGTATTCCGACATGTCGATACGCACCATTGCCGTATCGTCGTCGAAGAGGAAGCGGGCAAGCGCCTTGGTCAGCTCCGTCTTGCCGACACCGGTCGGGCCGAGGAAGATGAACGAGCCGATCGGCCGGTTCGGATCCTGCAGGCCGGCGCGCGAACGGCGAACGGCGCGCGAGACCGCCTGAACGGCGTCGCCCTGGCCGACCACCCACTTTGCCAGCTCGTCTTCCATCCGGAGCAGCTTGTCGCGCTCGCCTTCCAGCATCTTGTCCACGGGAATCCCGGTCCAGCGGGACACGACCTGGGCGATGTTGTCGGCGGTCACCACTTCCTGCACCATGGAATCGCGGGCACTATCCTGCTCTTCCGCGGCGTGGAGCTCTTTCTCCAGATTGGGGATCACCCCATAGGCAAGCTCGCCCGCCCGCTGGAATTCACCCTTGCGCTGGGCCGTCGCCAGCTCGTTGCGGGCGTCGTCGAGCTGCTTCTTCAGATCGGCGGCAAGGCCCAGCTTCTGCTTTTCGGCCTGCCAGCGCGCGGTCAGCGCATCGGCTTCCTCTTCCAGCGAGGTGAGCTCGGTCTCCAGCCGCTTCAGCCGATCGGCCGAGGCCTGGTCGGTTTCCTTCTTCAATGCTTCGCGCTCGATCTTCAGCTGGATGATGCGACGATCGAGTTCGTCGAGCTCTTCCGGCTTCGAATCCACCTGCATGCGCAGACGCGCCGCCGCTTCGTCCATCAGGTCGATGGCCTTGTCTGGCAGGAAGCGGTCGGTGATGTAGCGGTTCGACAAGGTCGCCGCGGCCACCAGGGCGGCATCGGCGATGCGGACCTTGTGGTGCTGCTCGTATTTTTCCTTCAGGCCGCGCAGGATCGAAATCGTATCCTCGACGGTCGGCTCTTCGACCATGACGGGCTGGAAGCGGCGGGCAAGCGCCGGATCCTTCTCGACATGCTTGCGGTATTCGTCAAGCGTGGTCGCACCGACGCAATGAAGTTCGCCACGGGCAAGAGCGGGCTTCAGCAGGTTGGACGCATCCATGGCGCCATCGGCCTTGCCGGCACCGACCAGCGTGTGCATTTCGTCGATGAACAGGATGATCTCGCCGTTTTCCGCCTGCACTTCGTTGAGCACGGCCTTCAGCCGCTCCTCGAACTCGCCACGGAACTTCGCGCCGGCAATCAGGGCGCCCATGTCGAGCGCCATCAGCTTCTTGTCCTTCAGCGATTCCGGCACATCGCCATTGACGATGCGCAGCGCCAGGCCTTCGACGATTGCCGTCTTGCCGACGCCGGGCTCGCCGATGAGCACGGGGTTGTTCTTGGTACGGCGCGATAGAACCTGGATCGTGCGGCGGATTTCGTCGTCGCGGCCGATCACCGGGTCGAGCTTGCCTTCGCGGGCCTCGGCGGTGAGGTCGCGGGCATATTTCTTCAAGGAATCGAAACCCTGCTCCGCGTTGGCGGAGTCGGCCGTGCGGCCCTTGCGGATATCGTTGATGACCTGATTGAGGGCAACGGGCGTGATGCCGGCCTTCTTCAGCGTCGCGGACGTCGAAGCCGTCGGCTCGATCGCTAGCGCCTGCAGGAGACGTTCGACGGTGACGAAGCTGTCACCGGCTTTCTTCGAGGCTTCCTCGGCGGCGGCAAAAACCTTGGCGAGCGGCTGAGAAAGGTAGATCTGGCCATCACCGCCGGAAACCTTCGGCAGCTTGGCAAGCGCTGCGTCATTGGCAAGGCGGGCGGCCTTTGCATCGCCTCCGGCGCGCTCGATCAACGAGGACGCCATGCCCTGATCGTCGTCAAGCAGCACCTTCAACACATGCTCGGGAGCAAATTGCTGATTGCCCTGCGCAAGCGCATTCGTCTGGGCGGATTGCAGAAAACCACGCACCCGCTCGGAGTATTTTTCAATATTCATATCTAGACCTCCATGGATCGTCCTGCCCTGACCGGCGCAGACCGATGATTGAGATTGAGCCCCCTCAAGAGGCAGGCCCCGCTCTTCCGCCATTGAGATTTGCGGCAGAGCAACTGAGGAGAATATGGGAGGGTATTTGAAGAGTTTAAAGGGCAGCCGAGTGGAAAAACCGATGCGTGCCGTTCCACGAGCATCCTCGATTAAAGCCACCCGGAATGGCCCGAAAAGCCGTTGGCTCGCATAAAAAAAGGAATGGCGGCCTTTTGCCGCCATTCCCGATTTCTTCGCTTCGATAGTCCAGATCGCCTCGACGGAAGCGAGCAATTTATTCGGAGGTAGCTTCCACCAGAGCAGGGGCTTCACCCGAAGCTTCTTCGCCCTGGCCTTCTCCATCGCCTGCCGCAGCGCCGCGGCGCGGCTGACGGCGCGGACGGCTGCCGGTGCTGCGACGACGTGGCTGACGCTCGGTAGCGGCGACCGCCGGAGTTTCCTCCTCGATCGCGACTTCAGCCGGAATGCCTTCGATTACCGGCTGGGGGCCGGTGCCGTTGATGACTTCGGGCTCGGGAGCCGGAGCGGCGGCAGCAGGCGCAGGCTGCGGACGAGCCACGGGCTGAGCCATCTGCGGCTGATCGTCGATCTCGTGTGCATCGATATCGTCGATATCGCGGTCTGCAGCATCGCGGTCGTTGTAATTGTGTTGATCTTCGCGCTGGTAGCGCTCCTGCATCTGCGCCTGGGCGCTGGCAATGATCCGATTGTAGTGTTCGGCATGCTGCAGGTAGTTTTCAGCCATAACGCGGTCGCCGGAGCTTTGAGCATCGCGCGCCAAAGCCGCGTATTTCTCGGCGATATGCTGTGCGGTTCCGCGGATCTTCACATCGGGACCGGAGCTGTCGTAAGTCCTGGTCAGCGGGTTCGAGCCCTTGCGGTTGAAATTGTTGTTGTTGTTGTTATTTCCGCCGCCGCCGCCGTTGTTGTTACCACGCCCCCGACCGCGCTTGTTCTGCTGTCCTGGCCTCATAGATCCTTCACCTGAATTCTCTTCGTTGGGATAAAATCATACACGACACCTGCCGCCGTGGTCCGGACACTCCCGAACCAGGGCCTGCGTGCCGCAAGCAAACTGCGCTTTAGCGCCGGTCTGCCGCTCGACTACGTCAGATTAAACTGATCACGCATTGGGTTATCTTCAACCTTTGACACTCTTACCAAAGAGCAGATCCCCGAGGCTGTCCAAGATAAACGAATCGTCTCGTTCATTCCCAGCCGCCCAACGCGTGAGCGCAACCTATATTGCTTCCTCAGGAAATCCAAGCTTTTTCTTTGCGATAACAACAGCGGTTCCACAGATCTGCCGCAGAATGTCTCGCTAATGTTGAAATTCAAACACAAGCACCCTGTCGTTCTGGCCGTAGTCACGAACCGCCTCGACGAGGGAGAACCCTGCTCCTTCAAAAACCGAAGTCACCGTTTCACGCTGATCGTAACCGATCTCCACCCCTATCATTCCATCCGGGTGCAGAAACCGCGCCGCATCCTTTGCGATCGCTCTATATGCATCCAGCCCATCAAGGCCCCCGTCAAGGGCCGCGGGAGGATCGAAATCCTTTACTTCTGGAGCGAGAGTGGAAATGACACTAGACGCAATATAGGGCGGATTTGAGACAATCACATGAAAACGTTCGTGGATGGCGTCAAACCAGCTTCCATGCGCGGTACGAAACCGCGCCGCCAGGCCATTTCGCTCAGCGTTCCCGCGAGCGGTTTCCAGCGCTTCGCTGGATACATCGGAACCCACGCCCGTTGCTTTCGCACTCTCATGGAGCAGGGCCAGACAAATGGCCCCGGTTCCCGTTCCCAGATCCAGGATATGGAGATTGCCGAGCCTGGATTCAAGGCGCCGCATATGCGGCAGCATCGTATCGACGAGAATTTCGGTATCAGGCCGCGGTTCGAGCGTTGCCGCCGAGAGCCGCAGGGAGAGGCCGTAGAATTCCCGCTCCCCAAGAATTCGATGAACCGGCTCATGGTTGAGCCTGCGGGCAATAGCGGTCAGCACCCTCGCCGCATCTTCCGCTGACACGGCCTCGGAGCCTCGCGTCACGAGCCCGGTGGCGGGCAGGCGGAGAAGCCCGCCGACAAGAATGCGCGCCTCCGTGGCGGGATCGTCGAGATCGGCCTCGGCAAAGCGGGCGCGCACCTCCTGCAGGAGCCCGGATACGGTCGGCCCCTGCCCGCCGCTCATGCCTGTTCGCCGAGCTGGGCGAGCTGGCTTGCCTGATAGTCCGCCAGCAACGCATCGACCACCTCGTCGATCTCGCCGATCATCATCCGGTCGAGCTTGTAGAGCGTCAGGTTGATGCGATGGTCGGTGACGCGCCCCTGCGGGAAATTGTAGGTGCGGATGCGCTCGGACCGGTCGCCTGAGCCGACCTGGCTCTTGCGGTCGGCGGAACGCGCGCTGTCGGCGCGCTGGCGCTCCATGTCGAACAGGCGCGAACGCAGCACCTGCATGGCCTTGGCGCGGTTCTGATGCTGCGACTTTTCCGAGCTCGTGACGACGATGCCGGAGGGAAGATGCGTGATGCGCACGGCCGAGTCCGTGGTGTTGACGTGCTGGCCGCCGGCGCCCGATGAACGCATGGTATCGATGCGGATATCCTCGGGCCGGATCTCGATATCGATTTCCTCGGCTTCCGGCAGCACGGCAACGGTTGCCGCCGAGGTATGGATGCGCCCGCCGGCTTCGGTTTCCGGCACGCGCTGCACGCGATGGACACCGGATTCGAACTTCAGCCGGGAGAATACCCCCTTGCCGCTGATCGTGGCGATGATTTCCTTGAAGCCGCCCGCTTCGCCGTCGCTGGAGGAAAGCACTTCCACCTTCCAGCCGTTGCTGGCCGCGAACCGCTCGTACATGCGGAAAAGATCGCCAGCGAACAGCGCGGCTTCCGAGCCGCCCGTGCCGGCGCGGATTTCGAGGATGGCGCTCTTCTCGTCGGCTGCGTCCTTCGGCAGCAACTCGATCTGGATATCCTTTTCCAGCGTTTCGATGCGCTCCTTGACCTCGGGCAGCTCCATTTCGGCGAGATCGCGCATTTCGCGGTCGACGGACTTGTCGGAGAGCATGGTTTCAAGATCGGCAGCTTCGGCGATAGCGCGCTCATAGTCGCGGATCTTGGTGACGACCGGCTGCAGTTCGGAATATTCGGAAGCAAGCTTCACATAGACATCGGCGGCAGGGCCGGCGGACATGCGCGCCTCGATCTCGCCGAAACGGCGTTCCAACTCGCGCATTTTTTCAACGGGGAGCTTCGCCACCCTGGACTCCAATTCTTCTTATTATGTCAGCTTTGATGTGATGCGCATGATCTTGCCCGAAACCGCTTCGTGTTTTTCAGGATCACGCGCTAAAGCGGAATATTGTGGCTCTCGGCGAAGCGCACAAGGATCTCCCGCATGGAAGTCGTCGGCTGCTTGTCATCCAGCGCGGTCTCCATGACATCCGACAGGGCCTTGAGGTCAAGCCCGAGCAGCATGGCCTTGACCGGGCCGATCGACGCCGGCGACATCGAGACCGAACGGAAGCCGATACCCAACAAGGCCATCGCCGAAATCGTCTTGCCGGCCAGCTCGCCGCACAGCGTCACCGGCGTCTTGTTGCGCTCGCCGGCGCGCACGATATCGCGCAGGATGCGCAGGAACGGCCGTTCGAGCGGATCGAACCGATCCGACACGCGGGCATTGCCGCGATCCACCGCCATCGAGAACTGGAACAGGTCGTTGGAGCCGACCGAGACGAAATCGACTTCCGCCATCAGCTCGTCCAGCTGCCACAGCAGCGCCGGCACCTCCAGCATGGCGCCGAACTGCAGCTTGCGCGGCAGGCCATGCCCGAAGCGCGAGAGGTGCTGCACTTCCTTCTGCACGAGTTCGCGCACCGCCTTGATCTCGGAGACCTCCGTGACCATCGGCACCATCATCTTCAATTCGCTGTCGGCCGCCGCCTTCAGCATGGCCCTGAGCTGCGTGCGCAACAGTCCCGGACGATCGAGCGAGAGACGGATAGCCCGCCAGCCGAGCGCCGGGTTTTCTTCCTCATGCGCGCGGAAATAGGGAACGACTTTGTCGCCGCCGATGTCGAGCGTCCGGAAGGTGACGACGCGCCCGCCTGCCTGCTTCAGGACATTGCGATAGAATACTTCCTGCTCTTCCGCCTTCGGCATGGTCGAGGCAATCATGAACTGCAGCTCGGTCCGGAACAGGCCGATGCCCTCGGCGCCGGATTCGGCAAGCTGCGGCAGATCGACCAGCAGGCCGGCATTCATCAGGAGCGAAATGCGCTGCCCGTCCTTGGTGACCGGCTCGACCGAACGCAAGGCGCGGAACTGTTCCTGCCGGCGGGCGCGGAACCGCACCTTTTCTTCATAGGAGCGCTGATGATCGGCCATCGGCCGCAGATGCACATGGCCGCCATCGCCATCGATGATGACCGGATCGCCGTTTTCCGCGAGCGCGACGATGCCTGTCGCCTGCCCGACGACGGGAATGCCCATGGCACGGGCGACGATGACGACGTGGCTGGTAACCGCGCCTTCTTCCAGCACCAGGCCGCGAATGTTGGCGCGCGGATAATCGAGCAGCTCCGCCGCGCCCATGGCGCGCGCGAAGATGATCGCGTCGTTCGGGAACCCTTCGGCACTGGTGCGGCCCGAATGTCCGATGAGCTGCCGAAGCAGCCGGTTCGCCAGATCCTCGAAATCGTGCATGCGCTCGCGAAGATACGGATCGGTCAGGCGCATCATGCGCGCCTTCGTATCGCTCTGCACCTTTTCGACCGCCGCTTCCGCGGTCAGACCGTTGCGGACGGCTTCCTCGAGCTTGCGCACCCAGCCCTGATCGTGCGCGAACATGCGGTAGGTTTCAAGCACCTCGCGATGCTCGCCTTCCATGGAGACGTCGCGGCGCGACAGCATGTCGTCGATCGAGATGCGCAGCGAGCCGAGCGCCTCGGCCAGGCGGCCGATTTCCTTGTCGGCATCTTCGTTCAGCAGGTTGGTGACGACGATGCGCGGCTCGTGCAGCACGACATAGCCGAGGCCGATGCCTTCGTTATAGGTATCGCCGTCGATGGTGACCGAGCGGGTGAGATCGAGCTCCAGGCCGGGCTTGGTGATCTTCTTCAGCTCGCCGGTGGCGATCATCTCGGCCAGCACCATGGCCGTCGTTTCGAGCGCTTCCAGCTCTTCCTCGCGGTAGGTGCGGCTCGCCTTGTTCTGAACGACGAGGACGCCGAGCGACCGGCCCGTGCGCAGGATCGGCACGCCGAGGAAGGAGTGGTAAATCTCTTCGCCGGTTTCCGGCAGGTAGCGGAAGGCGGGATGCGATTGCGCGTCCGAAAGGTTGAGCGGCTGGGCGGAGGCGGCAATCGTGCCGACGAGGCCCTGCCCCATCTTCAATTGCGAAAGGTGGACGGCTTCCTTGTTGAGGCCTTCGGTGGCGTAAAGTTCGAGAACGCCGTCCGCACGCAGCACATAGACCGAGCATACCTCGGCAACCATGTTGCTGGCAATCTGGCGGACGATCCGGTCAAGACGCTCCTGCGGCTCCAGCGGCTCCGCCATCAACTCGCGTAGCCGCTTGAGCAGAACGCGTGGACCGCCGGATAGGTCTCTCATTGCGCCACTAGCTCCCGAATCAAGATGTCATGCCTGTCTTGCCCACGTCAGGGCCGGCCGAAACTCGCCTCCGTAACGGTCCGTCGTCAGCAGTCCTGAATCAACTCTTATCCAGACCGTAGCAGGAATGCAAAGTCCTGACTGCGAGTTCTGCATAAGGACCGTCAATCAGGATGGAAATCTTGATTTCTGACGTCGTAATAGCCTTGATGTTGATGCCTTTTTCGGCAAGTGCCCGGAAAGCGGTCGCGGCCACGCCCGCATGCGAACGCATGCCGACGCCGATGACCGACACCTTGACCAGGCCTGATTCGCTCTGGACGACATCGTAGCCGATCTTTTCCTTGTTCTCGCCGAGAACGCGCAGCGCCTTCTCCGCATCGCCGGAAGGAACCGTGAAGGTCATGTCGGTCTTGGAACCGTCCTCGGAGATGTTCTGGACGATCATGTCTACATTGATGTGGCTTTCGGCCAGCGGCCCGAAGATCGCGGCGGAAACACCCGGCCGGTCGGCAAGACGGCGCAGCGAGATCTGGGCCTCATCCTTGGCATAGGCAATGCCGGTGACTACTTCCTGTTCCACGATTTCATCCTCGTCACAAATCAGCGTTCCGGGCGGGTTGAGCAGATCGCCCATGCCCGGAGCATCGGGATCCTCGAAAGAAGAGCGCACGAAGGTGCGAACCTTGAACACCATGGCCAGCTCGACCGAGCGCACCTGCAATACCTTGGCGCCAAGAGACGCCATTTCGAGCATTTCCTCGAAGGCGATCTTCTTCAGGCGGCGTGCCTTCGGCTCGATGCGCGGATCGGTGGTGTAGACGCCGTCGACATCGGTATAGATATCGCAGCGATCGGCCTTCACGGCGGCTGCGATCGCCACCGCCGAGGTATCGGAACCGCCGCGTCCGAGCGTCGAGATGCGATTGTCGGGACCGAGCCCCTGGAAGCCGGCGACGACGGCCACCTGGCCCTCTCCCATGCGGCGGATCATCTCGCCGCCGTCGATTTCGAGAATGCGCGCCGCGCCGTGTGCGTTGTCGGTCCGGATCGGGATCTGCCAACCCTGCCAGGAGCGGGCATTGATGCCCATGGCCTGCAGCGCGATCGCCAGCAGGCCTGAAGTCACCTGCTCGCCCGAGGCGACGATCGCGTCATACTCGCGCGCGTCGTAGATCGAATGATTTGCACCCGCGACTTTCGGCATGTTCTGGACCCAGCCGACCAGCTCGTTGGTCTTGCCGGACATCGCGGAAACGACGACTGCCACCTCATGGCCGGCATCGACCTCGCGTTTCACATGGCGTGCCACATTCCTGATACGGTCCAGATCCGCGACGGAGGTTCCGCCGAATTTCATCACGATGCGTGCCATGTGCCTCTACCAGTACCCTGCGCCGGGCGGCTGAATGCAGAAAGCCCGACATGCAAAATCGCCCTTCCAGTTCGGTAGCCGGAAAAGCGGGATCTCAATGGGGCCGTCTCTTAGCGAGTTTGTCAGGCGGGCGCAATAGCATCAACCGCCCGATACGCCTAAAACTATTCTTTAATACTCCACTTTTAGGCTCGACCAAAGCTTGCTCAGGATGGCGCCTTCCTTCGGGATGTTTTCCTTGTTGAGGAAGGTCGCAACGAGCACGCCGCCCTCCGGCCGGCCGGTCGCGACGATCTCGTAATCCATGACGTCGTTGTCCGTGGTCGTCTCGGCCTTCACGCCCTTGAGCACACTGCCGCCCGGAAGCGTGCGCTGCGTCGTCTCCTTGGTCATCTTGGCACCGCCGCTGATGCTTTCCTGCACCATCTGCTGCAGCACGAAATCCGTAATTCCGGTCGGATTGAGGCCCTTGTATTCCTGCACGATGATGCCGGTGCCGATCGGCGTCATCAGCGCATATTGCTGCACGCCACCGCCAAGATCGGTCTTTGCGACGGTAAACTTGCCGTCATGATCGAAGGAAAATTTGCCACCGGTGAACGTCACGGATTCGCTGCGCTGCAGCTCCACCGAAACCTTGCGGCCATCCTTCAGGGTGACGTCAAGCGCATCGCCGGGATTGATGCCCACCTCCACGCCATCGATCGCCAGGCGAAACCCTTTGCCGTCTCCGGCATGTGCATGGCCAGCCGCGAGGCAGCCGATGGCGACAGCAGTCGCGAGACGGAATGGTCTCATGAGGAACTCCTCTGCACGCCGGTTGATCGGAATCGATCCCGGTTCTGAAAGTCCGTTTGACAGCCCGGGCGATTGATCGGCCATACGATACCTCCATGTCAACCTCGGTATCGCAATTCGCGCCTCCCGAGCGGGATACCCCACAGGTGATCGAAAGTCGCAGCCCTTGACATCGCGTGTCGATCGTCCGACTTCACATCTCGGATCAGAATTATTGCCTGCGGTCGTCCGAGCCGCGGAACGATGCCAATCACGGAGTAAGCCATGAGCGAAACGGCAAAGAGCACGATCGACCAGAGCGAAGTGGACCGTTTTTCCGCCATGGCGGCCGAGTGGTGGAGCCCGACCGGCAAGTTCAAGCCCTTGCACAAGTTCAACCCCGTGCGCCTGGCCTATATTCGTGACCGCGCCTGCGAGAATTTCGAGCGGGATCCGAAGAGCAGCAGGCCGCTGGAAGGCCTGCGCGTGCTCGATATCGGCTGCGGCGGCGGCCTGCTGTCCGAGCCGATGGCGCGCATGGGCGCCTCGGTCGTCGGCGCCGACCCCTCCGAGAAGAACATAGGCATTGCCTCGACGCACGCGAAGGCGTCCGGCGTTTCCGTCGACTATCGCGCCGTCACCGCCGAGCAGCTGGCCGAGGCCGGCGAGACCTTCGATATCGTGCTGAACATGGAAGTGGTCGAGCACGTTGCCGACGTCGAGTTCTTCCTGTCCACCTGCGCGAAAATGGTGCGGCCCGGCGGCCTGATGTTCGTTGCGACCATCAACCGCACCATGAAGGCGGCAGCCCTTGCCATTTTCGCGGCGGAAAACGTGCTGCGCTGGCTGCCGCGCGGCACCCACCAGTATGAAAAGCTCGTGCGCCCCGAAGAAATCGAAAAGCCGCTTGCCGCAAACGGCCTCGACATCGCAACCCGCACCGGCGTCTTCTATTCGCCGCTGCAGGATCGGTGGAACCTCTCGAAGGATATGGACGTCAACTACATGTTGGTGGCCAAGCGGGCCGCGTGATATCGCCATGCCAGCAACACTGCGGCTACTGAAGCTCTGATACCCCCCTCTGTCACTTCGTGACATCTCCCCCACAAGGGGGGAGATCGGCGACCTGGAGCACCCTCTTCACAACAAACAAACATCGAGCCTGCAGAAATCATAGCTTATTGTTTTTGAGAGACGAGCGGCAAACTCCCAACAATCTCCCCCCTTGTGGGGGAGATGTCCCGATAGGGACAGAGGGGGGTGCAGGCTCCCCACCTCAGCCGGCATCAATTGATATCGTCGGGCAGCACGGGGATGGCGGCGATCTCGATGCCTTCCTCGACAAGCGCTTGCGCCTCGTCCGGCGTCGCCTTGCCGATGATTCCGCGCGCATCCGCCTCGCCATAGTGGATCTTGCGAGCCTCTTCCGGAAACTTCGTGCCGACATCCTCGGCATTGGACTTGATGGCCTCGACCGCCTCCTTGAGCTTGACCAACGCTTCCTTGCGGGCGGCATCCATGGCCAGCGTCTGCATCTCGTCCTTTTTACGCGCGGTCGAAACCGAAGGCGCCATCAGGAGCTTGGAAATCGCAGCCGAATTGCAGACCGGGCACGTCAGGAAGCCGCTTTCAACCTGACGGTCGAAATCGGCACTTTCGGAAAACCAGCCCTCGAACTCGTGGGCATTGTCGCAGCTGAGGGAGTAACGGATCAAGCAGCGACGCCTCCAGCCGCCGGCATCGCAATCTTCTCCAGCGAGAATTCGCGCGCATTCTTCAGATTAGGAATTTTGTCATGGGCCGACTTTACCGCCGCGACATCGATCTCGGCGATGACGACAGCCTCGCCGGTGCCGCCGGCCGATGCCAGCACCTTGCCCCAGGGATCGATAATCATCGAATGACCGAAGGTTTCACGGCCGTCCTCATGCTTGCCGGCCTGCGCGGCGGCAATGACGAACATGCCGTTTTCGATGGCGCGGGCGCGCAGCAGGATTTCCCAATGCGCCTCGCCCGTCTGCCTGGTGAAGGCGGCAGGCACCGTCATCACCTCGGCGCCGGCAACGGCCTGGGCGCGGAAGAGCTGCGGGAAGCGCACGTCGTAGCAGATGGAAAAGCCGAGCTCGGCAAAAGGAAGCGACGCGATGCGCGCTTCCGATCCCGGCCGATAGACGGCGCTTTCGCGCCAGCTTTCGCCATTGTCGAGATCGACATCGAACATGTGGATCTTGTCGTAACGATTGATGAGCTTGCCGTCGGGACCGAAAAGGAAGCCGCGATTGGCGATCTTGCCGTCATCGAGCGCAATGGCGGTCGAACCGATATGAAGATGAATGCCGAGCTCCTTCGCCAGCTCGGACGCCATCTTGACGATGATATCGTTCGGTTCGTCGCGCAGGACGGCACGCAGGCCCGGGCGATCCTTCTGCACCGCACCCGTCATTTCCGGCGTCTGCACATAGATGGCGCCCTGCGACGCGGCATCGCGCACCAGACGCGCCATGTCAGCCGCGTTCTTCACCGGATCGACACCGGAACACATCTGGATGGCGGCAGCCTTGAAGCTCATCGGTTTCTCCTTCGTCAAGACAGGTCAGGCTGCCAGCATCGGATCGAGCTTGCCGGCCCGGTCGAGCGCATGGATATCGTCGCAGCCGCCGACATGCTCGCCGTTGATGAAGATCTGCGGGAAGGTGGAAGCCCCCTTCGCCTTGGCGATCATCTCCTGCCGCAGCTCGGGCGAATAGGTTGCGTTGTGCTCGACATAGTCGACGCCCTTGGATTCGAGCAGCGATTTCGCGCGGGCGCAATAGCCGCAGAATTCACGCGTATAGATAACGACGGATGCCATGATCCACTCCGGAAAAGCTCATACTGAATTTCATATAAGATGGCCGACGACCCTTGCAAAGGTCAAAACCGAGACATCGGCCGCACCTGCCTTCTTCAAGGCACGCGTGGCCGCCGCCACCGTGGCTCCGGTGGTATAGACGTCATCGACCAGAACGATACGCCGCCCGAATATATCGGCCGCCCGGTGCTCGGAGACGGTGAAAGCGCCGCGTACATTGTCCTGCCGCGCCTTCGCCCCAAGGCCGACCTGCCGGCTCGTGCGCTTGACGCGCAGGAGCGCCGTAGCCAGCAAAGGCTTGCCCGACAGGCGGGCGACATGGCGGGCAAGTTCGGCCGCCTGATTATACTTGCGCGCAAACAGCCGCGCCCGGTGCAGCGGCACGGGAATGATCGCATCGCAGCCGGCGACCGTGCCATCGCTGGCGCGCAGCATCCATCCGGCCATCATCGGCGCCAGATCGGTGCGATCGCGGTATTTCAGGCTGAGAACGAGATCCCGCACGATACCGTCATGAACGGCGGCGGAGCGCAGGCGATCGAAGACGGGCGGATCGGCGATCGCTTCGGCGCTGAGAATGCCTGCGCCGAGATCGTGTGAAAAGGGGCTGCCCAGAACCTCGCAATAGGGCCGCTCGATGAAGCGAATACCGGACCAGCAAGCCGGGCAGAGACCGCGATGCGCGCCGACCGAAACCCCGCAACCCGGACAGGCGGGCGGATAGACGAGATCGGCGAGCGCCAGCCAGGGCTTCTTCAGCCCGGCACCCAGCATGGATAAGGTGATTTCGTGCCCCATCATTCCCATATGATGGAGACTAGCTTTTTCCCGCAGGCTTTGCGAAGGGAAAACACACATGCCCACCATCTCGCCCAATTGATGATATCGCAGGAAATCGCCATGGAAATCGTGTTCGACCAATCGCTGCTTGCGGCCCGCAAACGCCGGGCATTGAGACAAGGCGACCAGAAGGCTGCTTTCCTGCTTGACATTGCAGCCGGCGAACTAGCGGAACGGCTGGCTGTTACCGAGCGCCATTTCGACGAGGCGGTCGAGCTGCATGGCGCGACCGGCATTGCTGCTCGCCTGGCTCTGGCGACCGGCAAGATCGGACATCTGAGACGAATCGAAAGCGAGCTGGGCTTTGCTGCCCCCGATGAGACCGTCATCGAGGCGCCGCCGGAAGAATTGCCGCTGGAGGCTGAAGCGGTCAATCTCGTGCTCTCGCCGCTGAGCCTGCACGTCACCAACGACACGCCCGGCGTCTTCATTCAAATCCGCCGGGCGCTGAAGGCGGATGGTCTTTTCCTGGCGGCGATCCCGGGCTCGGGAACCCTGCAGGAGCTGCGCGACGTGCTGCTCGCGGCCGAGGTCGAGCTGACCGGGGGCGCCAGCCCGCGCGTCATCCCCTTTGCCGACGTCCGCGATGTCGGCGGTCTCTTGCAGCGCGCAGGCTTCACCCTGCCCGTCATCGACGCCGAGACCTATACGGTTCGCTACGATAATCTGTTCGCCCTGATGCGCGACCTGCGCGCCATGGGCATGACCAACCCGCTCGTCGACCGCAGCCGCAAGCCATTGACGCGCGCCTTCTTCCTGCGTGCGGCGGAACTCTACGCCGAACGCTATTCCGATCCGGACGGCCGGATCAGGGCGACATTCTCGATCATCTACCTGTCAGGCTGGACGCCGCACGAAAGCCAGCAGAAGCCGCTGCGACCGGGCTCCGCCAAGACGCGGCTCGCCGATGCGCTCAAGGTCGAGGAGCACAAGCTCAAGCAATAGCGGCCGGCCCCGCGGCAAATCAATTACTGGAAGCTGTCGAATTCTGAACCGTGTTGGAGAGTGTGTTGAACACCTCCGAAAGGCTGCCGCCGAAGGCGCCGACGCCACTGATGATCGCTGCCGACATCAAGGCGGCGATCAGACCATATTCGATGACCGTCGCGCCGGTCTTGTCAGTGAAAATACGCCGTACGGAACGCATGCGCTCAAAGCTCCCAGCCCCAGCATTGGACATCAACATCAAGTGAATCCGATGCTCGTCATGGCATCCGGCAAGCTATGCTCATGCAATTGTCAGCAGCCGCTGTCGGCGCCGTAACCCTGAACGACACAGACCGAACCCGGCTCATGCTGCAGCACGCTGCGGCGGATCGTGTAACGCTTGCCGTTCTCGGTCTGAGGAATAGAACCGGTTGTAATATTGTCGAGATCCGGTGCACTCGCAAGCACGCGCGACTTCGATTTGTCGGAGAGCATTGGCGTCAGGATAAGCGAAAGCGCGACCGCCGCCGTACCGAACAGCAGAGCGATATTCAACGCGCCCGTCTTGCGCGACGTGGAATAGGACTGCTCCTTTTCGCGAACAGCTTTCCAGAAATCGTCGTCCATTGTGTCAAGCCTTCTTTAACGCACCCAACAACTGCTTGATTGAGAGCATTGAATGCCAGAAGGTCATAAACGATCCCTTAATATCCACATGCAAATTAATGAGACGTAAAATTCCGGGACAGTGTCCGATTTGGGTTATGAGCCTGATTTGAAATGGCTAATTTTCGTTAACCATACTTGCTGCGAGTCGTTTCCGGATGCGCCGAATATGTGCGCCGCGAACTCAAAAGAGAGCCAACGCATCATCAGGCGACAAATTCCCCTCAGGACAACACGCAAAAGAATAGCTTCAAGTAAATGCACTAATAAGTTGAGATTGACATTCAATCTTTCCGATGCAACCTATGAAGCATGATATCCTCATAGGTTGTAGTGGAACTAATGCATGGTAGGATTGTTCAAAGCCGTCGGCGGCATCGTTGTCGCCCTCGCGATCGTGCTGGCCGTCTCGATGCTTTTCATCGGAGGCATTGGCGGCTTTGTCGCGGGGTTGATCGCCGCGCTTGCCTATGCATTTTGCGGCGCCGTGATTTTCACCTTCGGATTGATGTTGGAACATCTGGAGGCAATCCGACGGAATTCAACCAGACAGTCGGAAATGCTGACGGAGTTGCTCCGGAGAACACCGAAGACAGGACCTTCCCATCGAGAGGCTATGGAGAACAATCTCGATCAGCTCGCCAAGTCGAACTTCCGCTTCAAGGAAATCTATTCCAGCGCAATTCCACCAAGGCAAATAGCAGCGGAAGCACCGGGCCTGACTCTTAAAGCAGATCCTGCAGGAACGGGATCAACGGCTCGTCGGCTGGTGGCATCGGATAGTCGCGCAGGGCCTGCGGCCGAACCCATTTGAGCGCCTGCCCTTCCTGGCCGCGCGGGATGCCCTCGAAGCGCCGGCAGATATAGAGCGGCATCAGCAGATGAAAGGTTTCATAGGTGTGGCTGGCAAAGGTCAGCGGCGCCAGGCAGGCGATCTTGGTCTGGATGCCGAGTTCTTCCTGAAGCTCGCGCACAAGCGTTTCCTCGGGCGTTTCGCCGGCCTCGACCTTGCCGCCCGGAAATTCCCAGAGGCCGGCGAGTGATTTGCCTTCCGGACGCTGCGCCAGCAGGATGCGGCCATCGGCATCGATAAGCGCGCAGGCGGCGACGAGAAGGATCTTGCGGCCTGCTTCGCTCATGCGTCCCCCGGAGGTTGCCAATAGCAATAGCGATAGGCCTCGCGGAAGCCGAAGCTGGCATAAAGTGCCAGAGCCGGCACATTGTCGGCGCCGACCTGAAGCCACGCAGCCTTGGCGCTGCGCATCCGCGCCCAACGCAGTGCCGATGTCAGGATCTCGGCGCCAAGACCCTTGCGCCTGTGCTGCGGCGAAACCGCAACCGACAGAATGCCGGCAAGATCATTGTCCTGCACGCAAAGGGTCGTCGCCACGGGTCCGGCGTCGTCGTTCTCGATGACGAAAAGCCCCGAGGGGGGCTTGATGCTGCTCACCACCTCCGCCAGCGCCGGCTTTAAAGCGGGGTCCGCCTCATCGACCACGAGGCTGGCATCGACGAACCGTCCCACATCGTGGCTCGGCAGGTGATCCAGCATATCCGGCAATTCCAGATCGACCAGATCGGCGATCATGACGAGCGTCTCGTCAAACCGCGTCCAGCCACGCTTCTGCAGGAGGTCGATCAGCTGCGACGAGGCGAGCGGCGTCTCGCGCACCACCATCGGCCTGCCATAGGCCTCGAACTTGCGCTGCGCCTTCGCCAGCCGGATTTCGAGATCGCGATGATCCGAGGGGTCGAGCGGCACGACCGAGTTCAGGCGCTTCGAGGGATGCCCGGCCGTCAGCCGCACCTGCCAGCTGCCGTCGTACTGCACGGACGAAGCAGGCCATGCCCGGAAGCCGACGGCTTCGAGCCTGCGCACCAAAGGCAGCTTGTTCATCGTGGAATGCGCATGCATCAGCAGAATATCAGCTCCGGTAGTCGCCATTGATGGCAACATATTCCTTCGTCAGGTCGCAGGTCCATACCGTTGCGCGACCATTGCCGAGGCCGAGATCGACCTTCACCGGAATATCCTGCTGTTTCATCACGTTCGAGGCCGCGTCCTCGGAATAGGAGCCATCCCGCTCGCCATTGACGGCGACGCGGACATCGCCGAACCAGATGGCAAGCTTGTCGCGATCCGCCATCTCGCCGGCCTTGCCGACGGCCATGACGACACGGCCCCAATTGGCGTCCTCGCCGGCGGCTGCAGTCTTGACCAGCGGCGAATTGGCAATCGAAAGAGCGATCCGCTTGGCGGCGGCATCGTTCTCGGCGCCGGTCACGGTGATTTCGAGCATCTTCGTCGCGCCTTCGCCGTCGCGAACGACCTGGATGGCGAGATCCTTCAGCAGTTCGTTGAGGGCTGCACGGAAGCCGGCAAGCTTCGGATCGTCGGCGCGGTCGATATGCGCCTGCCCGTCAGCCGCGGCAGCGCCGGTTGCAAACAGCATCAGCGTGTCCGAGGTCGACGTATCGCTGTCGACCGTCATGGAATTGAAGCTCGGGCCGACGCCATCGGAAAGCAGCGTCTGCAGCGCGGCGGAAGAAATATCGGCATCCGTGACGACGAAGGAGAGCATCGTCGCCATGTCGGGCGCGATCATGCCTGCGCCCTTGGCGATGCCGTTGATGGTCACCGTGACGCCGCCGATCTCGGCGGTGCGGGTCGCGACCTTCGGATAGGTATCCGTGGTCATGATCGCCTTGGCCGCTTCGAACCAGAAATCGCTTGTCGCGTCCTTCGCCATCGTGTCGAGCACGCCGGCAAACTTGGTGGCGTCCAGAGGCTCGCCGATGACGCCTGTCGAGGCAAGATAGACTTCGTTTTCACCACAGCCGACGGCGGCGGCCGCCGATTTTGCAGTCAGTTCGGTCGCCTGTCGGCCCTTCAATCCGGTGAAGGCATTGGCATTGCCGGAATTGACGACGACGGCGCGCGCGCTGCCATGGGCCAGGTTGGCGCGGCAGAAATCGACAGGAGCCGAAGGGCACTTCGAGCGGGTGAAAACACCCGCGACGGCCGCCGGCTTGTCGAAGACCATCAGCAGGACGTCGGTGCGGTTCTTGTACTTGATGCCGGCAGACGCCGTGGTCATGCGCACGCCGCGAAGAGCGGGCATGGACGCGAAGGATTTGGGAGCGAGCGGAGAAACGGAACCGGACATGAGAGCCACCTCAACGAGCATGATGCCGAAAAGTGTAGGCGGTTTTCGGATGCCATCATGCTCTGCTTCTTTGATTCCGGAGCCGGATGATTTCAGGTCGCATCGACCTGAAATCATCCGGCTCCAGTGAAAGGCCCGGAAAAACCGGGCCTCGATGATTCTGCTTACAACTACTTACTGCTGCGGCTGAGCGTCGGGCGCTGCCGCACCATCCGCAGGAGCAACGGCGTCGTCGGCCGGAGCCGCATCCTGCTGCTTCTGCGCATCGTCATAGGCCTTGCTGAGCGCCGGGTCGTTGATGACGACCTTGGTGTCCGTCTTGGCCTTGTTCAGAAGCTCAAGATACTTGTCGCGCATGACGAGCTGACGAACCTGGTCCTTGACCTGGTCGAACGGCGGAGGAGGAGCGTTGCGCTTGTCTTCGACCTTGATGACGTGCCAGCCGAAATCGGTCTTGACCGGCGTCTTCGTGTAGGTGCCGACCGGAAGAGCGAAAGCCGCGTCTTCGAATTCCTTGACCATGCGGCCATGGCCGAAATAGCCGAGATCGCCGCCATCGGCCTTGTTCGGGTCGGTCGACTTTTCCTTGGCCAGTTCGGCAAAATCCTTGCCGCCGTCGAGTTCCTTGATGATCGCCTTGGCTTCGTCCTCGGTCTTCACCAGAATGTGACGGGCGTGGACTTCTTCCTGCTTCGGCAGCGCTGCGACTTCCTTGTCGTAGCGGGCCTTGACCTCGTCATCCGTGATCTTGTCGGCGACATGGGCCTTGAAGAAGGCGTTGTGCAGCTCGCGATCACGCAGATAGGCCATGTGAGCCTGGAAATCCGGGGTCTGGTCGAGCTTCTCGGCGGCGGCCTGCTGCGACAGCAGCTTCACGTCGATCGAAGCAGAAAGCGCGGCAACCTTCTTCTGGTCGTCCGGAAGCTGGCCGAGCTGAGGATCGAGATTGGCGATTGCCAGATCGAGCTCGGACTGATGGATTTCGACATCGCCGACCTTGGCGACAACGGGGTCCTTGGCGTCGGCCGCGAAGACCGGAGCCTGGAAGGTAACGATTGCTGCGAAAGCAACCGCAGCAGCAAGTTTGTTGTACTTCAACATAAAATAACCCTTCGGTGGTCTCGACCGGCTCGACAGACGTGAATCCGGCATGAAAAAGCCTTCAGCAGGAGAATGTGGCCTTTCTGTATCGGCCAAATCCCGTTGACATCAATCGACCCCCCTCTTATCTGTCACGCAACCTCGCGTCCAGAACAGTTTCCGGCCGTTTTATGCTAAACGCCCGTTTTTTTCGGGAATGGATTAAGCAGGAAGCGGCCGGATGAAATCTCAGAAAGGACCAGTCACATGGTCAGCCTAGGTGGAATTGCCCGCAAGTTGTTCGGCTCGTCCAACGACCGCAGGGTCAAGTCGTTCCAGCCGCAAGTCGCCGCAATCAATGCGCTCGAGCAGCAGATGCGCGCTCTGTCCGACGAAGCTCTGGCCGCCAAGACGGTGGAGTTCCGCCAGCAGCTCGCGGAAGGCAAGACCCTCGACGATCTTCTCGTGCCCGCCTTCGCGGTCGCCCGCGAAGCGTCGCGCCGCGTCCTCGGCATGCGACCTTTTGACGTGCAGCTCGTCGGCGGCATGATCCTGCATTCCAATGCCATCGCCGAAATGAAAACGGGCGAAGGCAAGACACTGGTCGGGACGCTGCCGGTCTACCTGAACGCCCTTGCCGGCAAGGGCGTCCATGTCGTTACGGTCAACGACTATCTGGCACAGCGCGACAGCGGCACCATGGGCCGCCTCTACAGCTTCCTCGGCCTGACCACGGGTGTCATCATCCATGGCTTGTCCGACGACGAGCGACGCGCCGCCTATGCCTGCGACATCACCTACGGCACCAACAACGAGCTCGGCTTCGACTATCTGCGCGACAACATGAAGTACGACCGCGCCCAGATGGTTCAGCGCGGCCACAGCTTCGCCATCGTCGACGAAGTGGACTCGATCCTCATCGACGAAGCGCGCACGCCGCTGATCATTTCCGGCCCGCTCGACGACCGCTCCGATCTCTACATCACGATCGATGCCTTCATTCCCGGCCTGACGAAAGACGATTACGAAATCGACGAAAAGCAGCGCTCGGCCAATTTCTCCGAAGAGGGCACCGAGAAGCTCGAAAACATGCTGGCCGAGGCCGGCCTGCTGAAGGGTGAATCGCTCTACGACGTAGAGAACGTCGCGATCGTCCACCACATCAACAACGCGCTCAAGGCCCACAAGCTCTTCCAGCGCGACAAGGACTATATCGTCCGCAACGACGAAGTCGTCATCATCGACGAATTCACCGGCCGCATGATGCCGGGCCGCCGCTATTCCGACGGCCAGCACCAGGCGCTGGAAGCCAAGGAACGGGTGCAGATCCAGCCGGAAAACCAGACGCTGGCGCAGATCACCTTCCAGAACTATTTCCGCATGTACGACAAGCTCGCCGGCATGACCGGCACGGCGGCGACGGAAGCCGAAGAATTCGGCAACATCTACGGCCTCGACGTGATCGAGGTGCCGACCAACCTGCCGATCAAGCGTATCGACGAAGACGACGAGGTCTATCGTACGCATGAAGAGAAGTTCAAGGCGATCATCGCCGAGATCCTGGATGCTCACAAGCGCGATCAGCCCGTGCTCGTCGGCACGACCTCGATCGAAAAGTCGGAACTTCTTGCCGATCTCATGCGCAAGCAGGGCTTCAACAACTTCCAGGTTCTGAACGCCCGCTACCATGAGCAGGAAGCCTATATCGTCGCCCAGGCCGGCGTTCCCGGCGCCGTGACGATCGCCACCAACATGGCCGGTCGCGGCACCGACATCCAGCTCGGCGGCAACCTCGAAATGCGCGTCGAACGCGATCTGCACGATGTCGAGCCCGGTCCGGAGCGCGACGCCGCGATCGCCAGGATCGCCGAGGAGATCCAGCAGCTCAAGCAGCGGTCGATCGCCGCCGGCGGTCTCTACGTCATCGCCAGCGAACGCCATGAAAGCCGCCGCATCGACAACCAGCTGCGCGGCCGTTCCGGCCGTCAGGGCGACCCCGGCCGCTCGAAATTCTACCTGTCGCTGCAGGACGACCTGATGCGCATCTTCGGCTCCGACCGCATGGACGGCATGCTGCAGAAGCTCGGTCTCAAGGAAGGCGAAGCCATCGTCCATCCCTGGATCAACAAGGCACTGGAACGCGCCCAGAAGAAGGTTGAAGCCCGCAACTTCGATATCCGCAAGAACGTTCTGAAGTACGACGACGTGCTGAACGACCAGCGCAAGGTCATCTTCGAACAACGCGTCGAGCTGATGGACGCAACCGACCTCACCGAAACTGTCGGCGACATGCGCCACGACGTCATCGAGGATCTGGTTTCCAAGCATATTCCCGAGCGCGCCTATGCCGAACAGTGGGATGCCGATGGCCTGAAGGCGGCCGTCGCCAACTTCTTCGACCTCGACCTGCCGATCCACGACTGGGTCAAGGAAGAGGGCATCGCGGAAGACGATATCCGCACCCGCCTGACGGAGGCCGCGGAGAAAGCGGCGAGCGAGAAGGCGGAGCGCTTCGGCCCCGAGATCATGACCTATGTCGAGCGCTCCATCGTGCTGCAGACCCTGGACAACCTCTGGCGCGAACACATCGTCAACCTCGACCACCTGCGCTCGGTCATCGGCTTCCGCGGCTACGCCCAGCGCGACCCGCTGCAGGAATACAAGGCTGAAGCTTTCGAGCTGTTCCAGGCGCTGTTGAACAACCTGCGCCAGGCCGTCACCGCCCAGCTTTCGCGCGTTGAACTCGTGCAGCAGCCTGCCGAGCCGGAAACGCCGCCGATGCAGGGCCGCCATATCGACGCGACGACCGGCGAGGACGAATTCGCTCCGCTCTCGCTTGTAAGCGAAAACTTCGTACCGCCGGAAAACCGCGACCCGCAGAACCCGGCAACCTGGGGCCGCGTCGGCCGCAACGAGGCATGCCCCTGCGGCTCCGGCAAGAAGTACAAGCACTGCCATGGCGCCTTCGAAAGCAGCGAAGTCGTCTGAGCGTCATCCGCTGACAGCAAATAAAAATGCCGCCTCCTGGCGGCATTTTTATGTGTGACGACCGAGAAGCGTTGCGCGCAAATCCATCGAGCTCAAACGGCGGAATGCGGATCGTCGCTATAAAGATAGATCGGATAGCCAGGCCCGATCGCCTCCCGCACGCGATCGAACCAGGCCGTCATCGCAGGATAGTCGGTGAGATCGAAGCCACAATCCGCCGCTCGATGGCCATAGGCATAGACGGCGATGTCAGCGATCGTGAGGTCGTCCCCTGCCAGAAACGGCGTATTCCTCAGGCCACGCTCCAGCGCCGCAAGCGCGCGGAGCGCAGCCGCCCGTTTCGCCTCCACCATGGCTTTCTGCAGCTCGAGCCGTCCCGTCAGCGTCCAGTATCGCAACGTGCCGATCACCGGTTCGACGTGATACTGCTCGAAGAACAGCCATTGCATGACCTTGGCGTGCCGATAGCGGTCGGCCGGAAGAAATCGGGTGCCCTCGGCGGCATAGCAGAGGATTGCGTTCGATTCCGCGATGGTGCGGCCGTCCTCCAGCTCGACAACGGGGATACCGCCTGCCGGATTGAGGTCGAGAAAGGCCTCCGTGCGCCCCTCGCCTTCGAAAATCGACACCAGGCGAGTTTGATAGGGAATATCGAGCAGACCGAACAGCACCCTGGCCTTCCAGCCGTTCTGCGAGGGCAAATAGTCGTAAAGCGTGAGCATGGGATCCTCCTCTGACAGCCGGTCGATTGTGCATGGCCGCGGCCTGCCCGCCACCCGTTTCCTGCCTGCTCCCGCGCCCGTGCCGCCCGAAACGCACGGCGCCTCACGGTTGCTTTCGAAACAACAAAAGACAACCTGCCGCCATCGGCAAAGCCACTTTTACGTGTTGCAAGAACCGATTCTTAACTCTCCTCTGCCAAGACTGTCATGAGGTTTGGATCATACTTAAAGTATTGCGTATCGATCATGGCGGTCTTTCAAACAGCGGAGAGAATGTTGCCGTCCGCATTGCGGACAGCGCTATCGCCATATCTGCGCAAGATCGGCGCCCTCCTCACCGGCCAGGACGAGAAGGCCGTTTCACAGCGCATGGCGCTGATAGCCTTCACCATCCGCGTCGCGGGCGCTGCCCTCGCCTTTCTGTCGCAGATCATCCTTGCCCGCCTGATGGGCAGGTTCGAATACGGCATCTTCGTGTTCGTCTGGGTGCTGATGATCCTCTTCGGCAATCTCGCCTGTTTTGGCTTCCCGAGCGCCATCATCCGCTTCCTGCCGCAATATGATGCCGGCGGCAACCATGCCGCCCTTCGTGGCCTGAACGCCACGGCACGCCTTTTCGTGGTCGCAGCCTCCGGCATGCTGGCGCTGATCGGCGCGCTGCTGCTCTACGTTTTCCGAGGAATGGTCGAGCACTATTACGTCATGCCGATCTTTCTCGGCCTGATTGCCGTGCCGATGATCGCGCTGGGCGATGTTCTGGACGGCACGGCCCGCGCCAAGCACTGGCCGATCATGGCCCTCAGCCCGACCTTCCTGATCCGCCCGACGCTGATATTGCTCTTCATGGTGGCCGCAGTCCTTGCCGGCGCGCCGCGTGATGCCGTCACCGCCATGATGGCAGCCCTGGCCGGTGCCTTTACCAGCGTCCTGCTGCAATATCTCGCCGTGACCTTCCGTTTGCGCCGCCATTATCCGAGCGGGCCGAAGGCCATCGAGTTCAGCGCCTGGCTTGCCGTCGCCTTTCCGATTTTCCTCGCCGAGGGCGTGGGCTATCTTCTCACCAATTCGGACGTCATCGTCGTCGGTATCTTCCTCGATCCGGATGAGGTCGCCATCTATTTCGCCGCAGCCAAGACGATGGCGCTGGTGCTCTTCGTCTCTTTTGCCGTCAGGGCGGCGATAGGGCCACGCTTTGCCGCGATCATCGCCGAAGGCGATCGAAGCAAGCTCGCAGCCTTCGCGACGGAAGCGACCCGCTGGGCCTTCTTCCCCGCGCTCGCCGTCGGGCTTCTGGTTCTCGCGGCCGGTCAATTCCTGCTCTCGCTCTTCGGCGCCGCCTTCATCGAAGGCCAGATCGTGATGGCGATCCTGCTCACCGGTATTTTGGCGAGAGCGCTGGTCGGCCCCGCTGAAATCCTGCTGACCATGGCCGACAAGCAGATACTTTGCGTCTATCTCTATACCACCGCGCTCGTCGTCAATATCGGCCTGAACGTCGCCCTCATCCCTCATCTCGGCATCGAGGGAGCTGCCATCGCCGGCGCTGCCGCCATGGCGATCGAAGCTTTGCTCCTGCACATCGCCGTCCGCCGAGCGCTCGGCATCACCCTTTTCGCCCTCATGCGGCGCCCCGCGGCGCCATCGGCAACGGGGGCACTCTGAACATGGCCCGCCCTCCTTACACCGAAAGCACAGACAGCCAAGTGAACGCCCTGACGCACACGCTCGCAGCGCTGCACTTCGAAACGCCGAAAGCCGAAGCCCGGGTCGAGGTCGGCCGCGAAGGCCGCGAATTCTGTCTCTATCCCGGCAAGCTCGGCTACGAGCTACAGGAGGAGCTGGACTTCCTGTCCAATCGCGCCATGGAGCCGAACGTCTTCTTCTCCGGCCGCTTCCTGGCGCCCGCCATGCCGCGCCTCGAGGACCGGCAGGTACGCCTGGCGCTGATGCGCGACAACAGCAGCACGCGCAGCCGCATACGGCTGCTGATGCCCTTCACCGTCGACAAGCCCGGCTTTGCGATCGGCCCATCGATCATCCGTGTCTGGTCGAACTCCTTCGGCCCGCTCGGCACGCCGCTGCTCGACGCAGAGGATGCCGGCGAGACGCTCGACAACCTCTTCGAGGCGCTCGCCCGGCAGGAATTGCACCTGCCGACCACGCTCGTTCTGCCGGATGTGCGCCTCGACGGCCGCTTCGTCCAGATGGCCAAGGTCATCGCCATCGGCCGAAACCTGCCGATCGCCGTCGCCAACCCCTTCCGGCGCCCGATGCTGCAGAGCAGCGACGACGCGCTGGCCTATCTCAAGCGCACGATCTCCAACGCGCATCTGCGCGAGATGCGCCGGCAGTGGCGCCTGTTGGAAAACCAGGGCGAGGTCAGCTACAGCGTCGCCCGCCAGCCTCGCGACGTGCACACGCGCATGGAGGAATTCCTGGCGCTCGAGGCAAGCGGCTGGAAGGGCAAGAAGCGCTCGGCGCTCGTCACCGATCGCCACCATGCCGCCTTCGCCCGCGAAGCGATTTCCAACCTTGCAGCCATCGATGCCGTCCGCATCCATTCCATCGATCTCGACGGCAAGGCCATCGCCTCGATGATCGTGCTGATCATGGGCGGCGAGGCCTATACGTGGAAGACGGCCTATGACGAAGCCTATGCCCGCTTTTCGCCGGGCAAGCTGCTGATGGGCGAACTGACGGAATGGCATCTCGACGATGCCAACGTCGTGCGCACGGATTCCTGCGCGGTGCCGGATCATCCGATCATGAGCCGTTTCTGGCATGAGCGCGAGGACATGGGCACGCTCATCATCGGCCTGACGCCGAACGGCGACCGCGATGTCCGCCAGGTAACCACCCAGCTGCACATGTATCGCAGCACCCGCAACATGGCGAAGCTGCTGCGCGAAAAGATCCTTTCGCTGACGAAGCGCTAAAGCGGTTCCGGACGCAAAACCGCCGCGCGCTCCTGCGCGACATGCTTTAGCCTTTTGAATCAACGCTCTCGGCGATCGCCCGTTCGCGCAGCAGACGACGGATCACCTTGCCCGATGTCGTCAGCGGCAAAGCATCGAGGAATTCGATCTCGCGCGGATATTCATGCATGGAAAGCCGGGTCTTCACCCATTCGCGGATTTCCTCCGCCAATGCCTCGCTCGGCTCGCGGCCGGGCACGAGCACGACATAGGCCTTGACGATTTCCGTCCGCACAGCATCCGGCTTGCCCACCGCGGCTGCAAGCTGCACGGCGGGATGACCGCCGAGGCAATCCTCGATCTCGCTCGGCCCGATGCGATAGCCCGACGAGGTGATGACGTCGTCGTCGCGGCCGACGAAGGAAATATAGCCATCCGCATCCTGCCGGCCGATATCGCCGGTCAGCAGCCAGTCATTGGCGAACTTCGCCTCCGTCGCCGTCTCGTTCTGCCAGTAGCCGAGAAACATCACCGGATCGGGCCGCTTGATGGCGATCTGCCCGCTCTCCCCGACCGGAACTTCGACACCATCGGCATCGACGATGGCGACGCGGTGGCCGGGCGCGGGCTTGCCGGTCGCTCCCCCTCGGCTGACGCCGAAGGCCTCGCTGGAAGAAATGACGAAGTTGCACTCCGTCTGGCCGAAGAATTCGTTGACGCTGACACCGAGCGCGGACCGCGCCCACTCGAAGGTTTCGCGGCCGAGCGCTTCGCCTGCCGAGCCTATGGTGCGGAGCCTGAGGTCGTAACGCTCCCGCGGATTGTCGATGGCCTTGAGCAGCCGCAACGCCGTCGGCGGAATGAAGGCATTGCGCACCTCCATCTCGGCCATGATACGGAAGGCCATGTGCGGATCGAACTTCTGCGCTGGCGAGGAAACGACGGGGACGCCGAGCATCAGGCTCGGCAGAAGTGCATTCAGAAGGCCGCCGGCCCAGGCCCAGTCCGATGGCGTCCACAGCCGGTCGCCGGTCTGCGGAAAGCCCTCATGGGCGAACTGCATGCCCGGAATGTGCCCCGGCAGGACGCGATGGCCATGCAGCGCGCCCTTCGGCGGTCCGGTCGTGCCCGAGGTAAAGATCATCAAGGCAGGATCGTCCGGGCCGGTATCGGCGACTTCGAAGAGAGGCGGATGTGCCGCCACCAGATCGGCAAAGCCGGCGACGCCTTTGTCAGCGCCGTCGATGCTGATCACCTGCGCCAACTCAGGCAGTTGGTCCCGGATCGGGCGCAGCCTTTCGAGCCCGAAGCGGTTGGTGACGATTGCCGACGCTCCGGACGCCTTCAGCCTGTACTCCAGCGCCTCGGCACCGAACAGCAATGCCAGCGGCAGCGCGATCGCCCCCATCTTGTAGATCGCCACATGCGCCACGACCGTTTCGAAACTCTGCGGCAGCAGCAACGCCACCCGATCTCCGGCACGCACTCCGAGCGCGACGAGCGCATTGGCAAAGGAAGCGGAACGATCGCGCAACTCGCCATAGGTCATGGAAAAGTGATTGCCGTCCGGATTGAAGTGCTGGAGGCAGACACGCTCGGGCTCTTGCTCGGCCCAGGCATCGCAGACAGCATGTCCTATGTTGAATTTCGCCGGAATCTCCCAACGAAAGTCGCGATAGAGGGCTTCATAAGTATCAAGCGGAGGCAATTTCATGCAGAATTCCAGAAAATGGTGCGGCGCAGCTAACACCTGTCGCCCCTGGGGTTCAAGGAAACATTTGAGACAGCCGTCTTCCCCGGCGGGCAAATCCTCTTATTATTGAGGAATACTTCGAAGCTCTTCACGAACCGACGCACCGACCGGCGGCGCACCTGGCCCGCCTGTTGACCTTGGTGACGCACACTCCGCCGCCCCCAGACGGCGGCGGCTCTTTACGCCAAATATCTTGAACGGACGGAGAATATCGATGGAATACGTAAAGCTTGGCAGAACAGGCCTTGAAGTCTCACGAATCTGCCTGGGTTGCATGACCTATGGCGACCCCAACATGGGCACGCATGCCTGGTCGCTGAAGGAAGAGGACAGCCGCCCGCTGCTGCGCCAGGCGATCGAGGCCGGCATCAGTTTCCTCGACACGGCGAACACCTACTCCAACGGTTCCTCGGAAGAGATCGTCGGCCGCGCCATCAGGGATTTCGCCCGCCGCGAGGATATCGTGCTCGCCACCAAGGTCTTCAACCGCATGCGGCCAGGACCGAACGGCGGCGGCCTGTCGCGCAAGGCGATCTTCGACGAGATCGACAACAGCCTGCGCCGCCTCGGCACCGACTATGTCGATCTCTACCAGATCCACCGCTGGGACTACACGACGCCGATCGAGGAAACGCTGGAAGCGCTGCATGATATCGTCAAGGCCGGCAAGGCCCGCTATATCGGCGCCTCCTCCATGTATGCCTGGCAGTTCGCCAAGGCGATCTACACCTCGCGCCTGAACGGCTGGACGGAATTCGTCAGCATGCAGGACCACCTGAACCTGCTCTACCGCGAGGAAGAGCGCGAGATGCTGCCCTTCTGCGAAGACCAGAAGATCGGCGTTATCCCCTGGAGCCCGCTCGCCCGCGGCCGCCTGACCCGCGACTGGGACGAAGCCACGGCCCGCACGCAATCCGACGAATTCGGCAAGACGCTCTATACCCAGGCGCTCGAAGCCGACCGCAGGATCGTCGATGCCGTCGGCACCGTGGCCAAGGCACGCGGCGTCCCGCGCGCGCAGGTCGCGACCGCGTGGATCCTGCAGAAGAGCGCCGTCACCGCCCCGATCATCGGCGCCTCCAAGCCCGGCCACATCACGGACGCCGTCGCCTCCCTGGAGGTGAAATTGACGCCGGGAGAAATCGAGGCTCTGGAATCGCCGTACATCCCGCACGGGGTCGCCGGGTTCAAGTGATCGGGAATATTGGAGCTGGTCAGGAAAGGCTGGTAACGCCGCAGCCACCTGCTTGGCCCCTCACCCCGACCCTCTCCCCGCCATGCGGGGAGAGGGGGCTTTTTCCGCCAAATCCACGTCCTGTCCACACGGTGATTGCGAGTATCTTGCTCTATCGTCCCCTCTCCCCGCGAGCGGGGAGAGGGCTAGGGTGAGGGGCAATCGCACACTCTACAGCCCAACAGGGCTTGCCGTCACGCTGGCGGCAACTCGCGCAAAAGTGACTTCACAGGTCGGTCACAGTTGAGGCTTAACAGGTCAAGGTTCCTAGCCCCCGAGGATGATAATTCATGATCACTGTTCCCTTCGAAGCGCGGCGCTTTCAATCGACCGCCGCCTATTACCTGCGCTACCGCATCCCCTATCCGGACAGACTGATCGATCGCGTCGCCGAGCGCAGCGGCCTGAAGCGCGGCGACCATGTTCTCGACCTCGGCTGCGGCCCCGGCCAGCTCGGCATTGCCTTCGCGCGGCTGCAGGGCGCGGCCGTCACCGCCATTGACCCCGAACCTGAAATGCTCGCCGAAGTCGAGGCCGGCGCCGGGAAAGCCGGCGTCGACGTCACCGTCCGGCAGGGATCCTCCTACGATCTCGGGCCCGATATCGGCCGTCTGCATCTCTGCGTCATGGGGCGTTCGTTTCACTGGATGGACAGGCCGGCAACGCTTGAAGCGCTGGACAAGCTGATCGAACCGGGCGGCGCCGTCGTCCTCTTTCATGACAAAAGCATCCTGGCGGAGCCGGATTGGCGCGGCATCCTCGAGCCGCTGGGGCAAACCTATTCGCCCGAACGCAATGCGGACCGGCTGCTGCGCAAGAGCAAGGCATGGGCGCCGCATGAGGCGATGCTGCTCGCCTCACCCTTCCGCAACCTGGAACGCATCGGCATCGTCTCCGAATACACTAGGGATATCGAGGACATCGTCGGCCGCGTCTTCTCGATGTCGTCTACGTCGCCGCAGGCACTCGGCGACAAGGCCGCCGAGTTCGAAGCCGCGCTTCGCGCCGAGCTGCTTGCGGCCGCGCCCGACGGCAAGTTCAAGGAGGTCGTCGAGGCGAGCGGACTGCTCGCCTTCCGCGACTAGACCCTTCCGGATCTGGATCAGCTCTTTTCTTCACCCGGCCGGGGCGTCAGCTCCTGCCGGGTGGCCGACAGGAATTCCTGCGACAGCTCGGAATTGTCCATCGCCCGCGCCAGGATGACGGCGCCGACCATCGCCGAGAGGCTGGCAAAGGCCTTGCGCCGGCGCTCCTCCGGCGTTTCGCCGGGAACGATCTCCTCAAGCACGCCGACTAGTCCCATCAGGCCGCCGGTGAAAGTGGACTGCATCTCCGGCCCGTGCCGGCTGACCTCCTGCGTCAGCGCCGCAAAGACGCAGCCGGTCGCATGCTCGACCACGTTGCGGTGCGAGAGATAGTGGGCCAGCAGCGCTTCCAGCGGCTGATCCGGCGAGCTCGCCGCCACATGCTTCCAGCGATCCAGCGAGCGCGCCACCAGCGCCTTGCTCGCCTCGCAGGCGAGTTCGTCCTTCGAATCGAAATGGCCGTAGAAACCGCCATGCGTCAGACCAGCCGCCTTCATGATTTCGGCGACGCCGATGCCGTCGAAACCCTTCTCGCGAAACAGCTCTCCTGCCACCGCAAGGATCTTCTCGCGGTTTTCGGCGAATTTTTCCCGGCTCACTCTCATCAAAAACTCCATCAGAGCTTCAATAAATCTGTATTGACAATTTATATGATGAGCATCATCAATACGCAACAAATATGATAGCAATCATGTAAATGCCTTTACACAAACGTTCAAGCCGGGAGAACGGCATGGCGCTAGAAGCGTAGACGGTCCCCCTGGCCGTTCGCGATCGAGCACGTTGACAGCTCTCCCGATCCTGACGCCAATATACGCAACCCTATCGGAACGCAGCTCATGGTTTCCACTGCCCTCGCTTCGACGCTCGCCCGGCGCAACATCCACTACGGATGGGTCGTCGTCGGCGCCACCTTCCTCACCATGCTCGTCACGGCCGGCGCCATGGGCGCGCCCGGCGTGCTCATCAAGCCGCTGGAGGATGAGTTCGGCTGGAGTACCTCCTCCATTTCGTCGGCGCTCGCCGTCCGCCTCGTGCTGTTCGGCCTGATGGGCCCCTTCGCCGCCGCCTTCATGAACTATTTCGGCGTACGCAAGGTCATCGTCTTTGCGCTGGCGACCATCAGCATCGGCTTCATCGGCTCGCTGTTCATGACTGCGGTCTGGCAGCTGCTGCTCTGCTGGGGCGTCATCGTCGGCTTCGGCACCGGCCTCACCGCCATGGTGCTGGCGGCAACGGTTTCGACCCGCTGGTTCACCAAGCATCGCGGCCTCGTCGTCGGCATGTTGTCGGCAAGCTCGGCCACGGGACAGCTCGTCTTCCTGCCGCTGATGGCCGAACTGACCACGCGCTACGGCTGGCGCACCACGGTCCTCTTCGTTTGCGGCATGATCGTCGTCGCCGCTTTCATCGTGCTGCTTCTGATGCGCGACCGCCCCTCCGACGTCAATCTGCCGCTGGTCGGCGAAATCCACATCACGCCTGCGCCGCCGGCCACGAAGAACCTCAAGGCCGCGCTCGTCTCGCCGCTGTCGATCCTGCGGGAAGTCTCCACGACCTCCACCTTCTGGATCCTGTTCGCCACCTTCTTCATCTGCGGCCTGTCGACCAACGGCCTGATACAGACGCATTTCGTCACCCTCTGCGGCGATTTCGGCATCGTGCCGGTGGCGGCCGCCAGCGTGCTCGCCGTCATGGGCATCTTCGATTTCTTCGGCACGATCGGTTCCGGCTGGCTTTCGGACCGCTTCGACAATCGCTGGCTGCTCTTCTGGTATTACGGCCTGCGCGGCCTGTCGCTCGTCTACCTGCCCTTCAGCAACTTCACCTTCTACGGCCTGTCGATCTTCGCCGTCTTCTACGGGCTGGACTGGATCGCCACCGTGCCGCCGACCGTCAAGATCGCCGCCGACCGCTTCGGCCGCGAAAAGGCCGGCCTCGTCTTCGGCTGGGTCTTTGCCGGCCATCAGCTGGGCGCCGCCACCGCCGCTTACGGCGCCGGCCTCACCCGCACGGAGCTCAACACCTACCTGCCGGCCTTCTTCGTCGCCGGCGCCTTCTGCCTGCTCGCTGCGATACTGGCGATCACGCTGCAAAAGTCCGGCTCCGCAGCCAAGGGCCCGGCCATGGCGCACTGAGCTTTACGCGTTAAAAAGCCCATGGCGTCCCCACGCCATGGGCCAAACCACAACCCTGCGGAAACACTCGCAATATCTGCCAGCCCCGGCTTGCGCGCCAAGCCGATCACATGCTAGACAGCCGCCTCGTCATGATCCGTTGCCCCATTGGCGGAATTGGTAGACGCGCTCGACTCAAAATCGAGTTTCGAAAGAAGTGCTGGTTCGACTCCGGCATGGGGCACCATCTCACCCTATCATCGATATCTTGATCGGCTTGAAGCGTTGCCGGCTCTCGCGTGGTCCATCAGCTTCGCCAAGCATCGGCGAATGCAACCATATCGCTAATATATAACAATAAAGTCACGCAATAGTTGATTTTGGCGCAATTGATGGCATAGTGTGCTCGAAACCGGGGCCTGCTATGAAAGTAGCCTATATCATCTTCACTATCGTGATTGCCTGCCTTGCCTTTGACGAGGCCGTTTCCGCGCCGCAACATCAGGTGTCTGTCGCTCGAACATGCTTCGTGAAACTTGGCGATGCTCCAAGACAAGCCTGTCGGCAGGTTTATTCCATGCAAGTGCCCCAGCTTCGCCAAATGTTGGTCGGTGCAAAGACGGCAAATGGCGACTTCAACTTCGCGGGCTCGATCATTGATAGAAATCTCTTCAAAGTCACCGGCATTTACGCTGAAGGTCCGTTAAAAGCGTCTGGCTTCTGCAGGTTGACCAGAACGGCAAAAGGCCGCGTCGCGACGATCGACTGCAAGGCCAAGGGCAGGTTTGGGGTCGCACGCATGAAATCGACTGAAGACAATCCGGACGATTGGGATCTCATCGTCAGAAGAACTGTACCGAACGGTTCGTCAGCCGAGAAACCTTAAAATATCCTATAAAAACCAAGAGATAGATTCATCACCACATTGCCGAAGAGGTAAAATATAGTGTCTGACATTACGACTGCACCCACTCGCATCGGCCGGCTCAGGTGCTCGTTCAGCACCGTCGAAGCCATCGGCAGTGTTGTTCTCTGGATCATATTGACGATCATCACGCTGGGTCTCGCCCTGATCGTTTTCCCTTATTACCTCAACCGCGCAGTCCTGAACAAAACCGAGCTTCTGCACGGATCCGGCCGCGTGATCGGGCGGTTGAACTGCACGTTCAATATCGGTCACTCGATAGGGCATGTCATCGTCTGGGCGATCCTGATCCTCGTCACCCTCGGCCTCGCCAGCTTCCTCTATGTCTATCGCGTCGTCCGTGTCGTTCTGAACGAAACGCGCGTCGAATATTATTGAGAAGACGCGACGGCGGTTGCGGCGGCACTGCGCCAAATCCCCGCACCATCACGAAAAATTTTGATTTTGTGCGGCTTCCGTCAGCCGGCGACCATTTACAGCCATAATCCTGCCCCCTAAAGGTTTGCGACGCAGCAAGAAGGGGGCCTTATGCTTCGTAGACTGTACGACTGGACCATGTCGCTTGCCGGCCGCAAATCGGCGGAAATCTGGTTGGCCGTGATCGCCTTCGTCGAAAGCTCCATCTTCCTGGTTCCGGCGGATGTCCTGTTCCTGCCGATGTCTCTCGCCAAGCCGGAGCGCGCCTGGCGCTACGCGCTGACGGCGACGGTTGCTTCTGTGCTCGGCGGCATTGCCGGCTGGGCGCTCGGCTATTACGCCTTCGAGACCATCGCCAAGCCGATCCTGGAATTCTACGGCAAGCTCGACGCCTTCAACCAGATGAGCGCCGGCATCACCTATGAGTGGATCCTGCTGCTGCTGGTGACGTCGGGCCTGGCGCACCTGCCGCCGATCAAGGTGGTGACGATCCTGTCCGGCGTCGCCCATATCGACCTCGGCCTGTTCATCGTCTCGGCCATCGTCGCCCGCGGCGCGCGCTTCTTCTTCCTGGCCTTCCTGCTGCGCCGCTATGGCGAATCCATCCGCCACTTCATCGAAAGGCGCCTGGGCCAGATCACCATGGCCGCCGCCGCCGTTCTCATCGCCCTGTACGGCATCTTCCATTTTGCCCTGGCAAGCTGACCAAGGAGCCCCCAACGCATGTCCATGACTTCGCCCTCTTCCCGCGCCGGCCTCGGCTATGGCGCCCTTTTGACGATCGGCATGATCGTCGTCATCGGCTCGGCGCTCGGCTTCCAGTATATCGGCGGCTATATTCCCTGCGCCCTCTGCCTCGATCAGCGCCAGCCCTACTACTATGGCATTCCGGTCGCCATCATCGCCGTCCTGACGGCGGTCGCTGGCCTGCCCTCCTGGATCACCCGCGGTCTCCTCATCATCGCCGGCCTGATGATGGTTGTCGGCGGCGGCATCGGCGTCTACCACGCCGGCGTCGAGTGGCACTTCTGGGAAGGCCCGACCACCTGCTCGACGACGGCAAGCAGCGTCACGCAGAACGCCGGCGACCTGCTCGGCCAGCTCAACACCATCAAAGGCCCGTCCTGCACGGAAGCAGCCCTGCGCATCCTCGGCCTGTCCATGGCCGGCTGGAACGTGATCGCCAGCGTGATCCTGGCGGCAATTGCTTTTGTGGGCGCGAAGAAGGCTGCTTGATATTTTTGGGCGAGCGACGGCCCTCTCGCATGAGGTAGCTCTGATACCCCCCTCTGTCACTTCGTGACATCTCCCCCACAAGGGGGGAGATTGGTTGGAGGGTGCAGCACCTCGCTACAAAGCAAAGTAAGCTCAACGACAGCAGATACGATGTCGATTTAGGTCGCGAAGGTACCACGACTTGCCGATCTCCCCCCTTGTGGGGGAGATGTCGCGGCAGCGACAGAGGCGGGTGCCACACTCTCCTCGCATAAAGCCGCCGAGGCGATACTCGCACCAACAGAAAAGCCCTTACGGCTGCAGCTCCGAATCCCAGTAGAGATAGTCGAGCCAGCTGTCGTGCAGATAGTTCGGCGGGAACAGGCGGCCGTTGTTGTGCAGGTCCTGCACGGTCGGCTGGTACGGCTTCTGCGCCGGGAACATGCCCGCCTGCCTCGGCAGCTTGCTGCCCTTGCGCAGGTTGCACGGCGAACAGGCGGCCACCACGTTTTCCCAGGTCGTCTCGCCGCCATGGGCGCGCGGGATGACGTGGTCGAAGGTCAGGTCGTCATGGGAGCCGCAATATTGGCATTCGAACCTGTCGCGCAGGAAGACGTTGAAGCGGGTGAAGGCGGGATTGCGGGACGGCTGCACATATGTCTTCAGGCACACGACGCTCGGCAGCCGCATCGAGAAGCTCGGTGACGACACGCATTGATCGTATTCTGCGATGATGTTCACTCGGTCAAGAAAAACCGCCTTGATCGCGTCCTGCCAGGACCAGAGCGACAAGGGATAGTAACTCAGCGGCCTATAGTCAGCGTTCAGGACGAGCGCCGGCAAGGACTGCGGGGAGACTGCAATCGTCAAGGAACCCTCCTGATCGATTCGGCATCTGCACCTGTATATTAGGCCGGTTGTTACAGGATTGTGAAGTCGAATAAATTCAGTGCATCGAGGCGAATTCGGCAAGACGGTCGACTAAACGACAGGCAACGCGTCCCGCCGCATTTTCACGGCGTAGTAAGCCCAGAAAAGTCGGGCCGCGATAGAGCGCCAGGGCGCCCAAACCGCCGCTTCCCGGGCAACAGCCTTGGCCAGTGGCCTGACGTCGTGGCCGAAAGCCATGCCGACGGCCGCCTGCAGCGCTACGTCGCCGGCCGGAAACACATCTGCGTGACCGCCGCAGAACATCAGATAGACCTCGGCCGTCCAGGGCCCGATTCCCTTGATCTCCGTCAGCTCGGAAAGCGCCTTTTCCGGTGATTCGGCGCTGAGCGCATGCAGATCGAGGCCGCCGCCGGCAACGGCGTCTGCCACGCGCGCCAGCGTCTCGTGCTTGATTCGCGAAAGGCCGAAGCCTCGCCACGCCTCCGGCGCCAGCCCCGCATAGCCCTCGGCGGTCACCTGCCCCATCCCGGCGATCATCTTTCCCCAGATCGCATCGGCGCTGGCGCGGGAGACGACCTGCGAAACGATGATGTGGGCAAGCCCCTCGAAGCCCGGCTCGCGCAGGCGCAGCGGCAAGCTGCCTGCCTCTGCGGCAACGGGCCGCAGGCGCGGATCGAGCTCCAGCAGGGCCGCCAGCCCCCGTTCGATGTCACGCTCGTCGCGAATGATCTGCATGGCGTCTCGTAGTCTCCCATTCGATTTCGTGGCAGAAGAAAGCATGATCGAGATTCCCCGTCAAAAGCCGAAATTCCGTTTTGCCCCGAGCCCCAACGGCCCGCTGCATCTCGGCCATGCGCTGTCGGCCATCCTCAATCACGATATGGCGGCAAAAGCGGACGGCGATTTCCTGCTGCGCATCGAAGACATAGATCAGACGCGCTGCACACCCGATTTCGAAGCGGGCATCTACGCCGATCTCTCGTGGCTCGGCCTGCGCTGGCAGGAGCCGGTGCGCCGGCAGTCCGAACATTTTCCGGCCTATCAGCAGGCCTTGCAGACGCTTATCGCCCGTGACCTCGTCTATCCCGCCTTCCTGACGCGCGGCGAGGTCAAGGCCCGCGTCGCCGCCTTCGAGACAGATGGCAAGCCTTGGCCGCGCGACCCGGACGGCACGCCGCTCTATCCGCCCGACGATCGCGGGCGCGGCGATGCCGAGCGGCAGCGGCTGCTGGCATCAGGCATGAAACACGCCTGGCGTCTCGACATGGAAAGGGCGATGGCGGCGACCGGTGGGCCGCTTCACTGGCAGGAAAGCGGCGACGGCGAGACAGGCCGTATCCCCGCCGACCCATCGGTCTGGGGCGATGTCGTGCTGTCGCGTTCCGACGCGCCCTCAAGCTATCATCTTTCTGTGGTCGTCGACGACGCCGTGCAGGGCATCACCCATGTCGTGCGCGGCCTCGACCTCTTCCACGCCACCTCGATCCACCGCCTGCTGCAGGCGCTGCTCGGCCTGCCGGAGCCGCTCTATCACCATCACCGCCTGCTCCTCGGCAGCGATGGCAAAAAGCTCTCCAAGAGCATGGGCGACACCGGCATTGCCGAATGGCGACGGCAGGGCCTTTCAGCGGCGGAGCTTCGCCGCCGCATCGGCCTCTGATTCGGACCGAGCCTTTTCCGATGGCGCCTCGGCCACACGGCTCGCCGTCTTGCCGAACAGCAGGCGGCGCACGCGGAACTTCATCAGCGCCGCGTTGATCTCCGCCCCCATGATGAAAATCACCGCCAGCATGTAGAGAAAGATCAGCACGATCATGACAGACGCGAGGCCGGCATAGGTGGCGGTATAATTGGCGAAGGTCGAGAGATAATAGGCAAAGAGCAGCGCCCCGACCGACCAGAAGATCAAGGTCAGAAACACGCCGGGAATGACGTCGAGCAGCCGCCTGCGACCGGCGGCCAGCCACAGATGCAGGATCATGAGACCCGCCAACAGCAGGAAGATCGTACCGTAGATCCGCCAGCTGAAGACGATGTCGAGGACATCGGCAAGCTTCGGCAGCCATTGCCGGGTGTAATTGAGCGCCAGCGGCACCGCGACCAGCAGGATGCTGAGGATCGCAAAGATCAGGACCGCGATCAGCACATAGCCGAGGCTGGCGAGGCGATTGAAATACCACGGCCGGGTTTCAGGCACGCGATAGGCGCGGTTGAGCGATATGCGCAGCGCCTCGACGCCGTTCGAGGCGAAATAGGCGGCCGCAAGCACGGAGATGGTCAAAAGCCCGCCGCGCGGGATGGTCAGCACCTGCACGACCTGATCGGCCAAAGGCTTGGCGATCGCCTCCGGCCAGGTGTCGAAGATCAGATGCACGGCCGTCGACGAAAACTGGCTGGCGCCGAGAAAGCTTGCCAGCGCCGTGCCGAAGATCAGGAAGGGGAAAACCGCCAGCAGCGTCGACAGCGCCACATGGCTCGCCATGGCGAACCCGTCATCCTCGACGAAATGGAACACTGCGTCGTAGATCACTTTGTAAATCGTCCGCAGGGCTGTCGGCATTCCATCTCCGCCTGACGTCGGCATTTTCGTCCGATTGATATCGCCGGTTGTCGATTGTATCGGGTCCCTGAATATGGGAAACGAGTTCCGGTTTGTACAGGAATCATCTTCCCATGACGGAACAACGCATTATCCTGCTGACTGGTTGCTCCTCCGGCATCGGCGCTTATTGCGCCCGGGCGTTGCGGGACGACGGATGGCGGGTTTTCGCAACCGTGCGGAAGGAAGCCGATCTCGCCTCACTCGAAGCCGACGGCATCGAAGCGCTTGTTCTGGACTACACCCGGCCCGAGACGATTTCCGCCGTCGTCGCAACCGTGCGCGAGCGCACGGGCGACCGGATCGACGCGCTCTTCAACAACGGCGCCTATGGGCAGCCGGGCGCGGTCGAGGATCTGACGACCGATGTGCTGCGCGAGCAGTTCGAGACGAATTTCTTCGGCTGGCACGAGCTGACGCGCCAGATCCTGCCACTGATGCGCAAGCAGGGCCATGGCCGCATCGTCAATTGTTCGTCCATTCTCGGCCTCGTTCCCTATCGCTTCCGCGGCGCCTATACCGCCTCGAAATTCGCGCTGGAGGGGCTGACGATCACGCTCAGGATGGAGCTGCAGGATAGCGGCATCCATGTGAGCCTCATCGAGCCCGGCCCGATCGCGACGCGCTTCACCGCCAATGCGCTCGCCAAGATCAACGAGCATATCGACCTCGAAGGGTCGGCGCATGCCGTCGAATACCGCAGGCAACTCAGGAGGCTGGACGGTTCCGGCCCGATCAGTAAACATAAATTGGGCCCCGAAGCGGTCTATGATGTGTTAAAATCGGCTTTGAATGCGAAGAACCCGCGTCCACATTATCTGGTAACGACGCCCGCCAAACAGGGTGTTCTCTTGAAAAGGTTATTGCCGGCTAACTTTTTCTATCGTCTGATGCGCCGGCTGGACTAGAGCAATCCCGAGAAAAGCGCGCAGCAGCTTTCCGTCCGGAATTGCGGAAAATGATGAGATGGAGCGGATCCGAGAGCCCGGGAAAGGCTGAACCGCTCCGAAGACAAGGATGGAGGAGCCATGTCGACCGTTACCTATGTTGCCGCCATCATTGTCATGGGCCTGGTCGCGATCGTTCTCGTTCGCGGCCTGCTGAACATGATGAAAGGCGACAATCCCAACCTTTCGAACCGGCTGATGCAGCTGCGCGTGCTGCTGCAGGCCGTCGCAGTCATTCTGATCATGCTAACGCTCTGGCTGACGGGCGGCGGCCGCCCGGCCTAGAGCCTGACGACGGGAAGACGATGGTCAAGCTCAACAAGATCTATACCAGGACCGGCGATGACGGCACCACGGGCCTCGCCACCGGTCCGCGGCGGCTGAAACACGATCTGCGGGTCGAAAGCTACGGCACCGTCGACGAAACGAACTCCGCCATCGGCGTCGCAAGACTGCATACGGCCGATATGGCCGGTCTCGACGCCATGCTGATGCGCATCCAGAACGATCTCTTCGATCTCGGCGCCGATCTTTCGACGCCGGAGACGGACGAACCGCCGTCCTACGAGCCGCTGCGCATCATCGACCATCAGGTCGAGCGCCTTGAGCGCGACATCGATCTGCTGAATGCCGATCTCGAGCCCTTGCGATCCTTTGTTCTGCCGGCGGGCAGCCCGGCATCCGCCCATCTGCACCTTGCCCGCACCATTGCCCGGCGCGCAGAGCGCTTCATGGTCGCGCTGTCGCACAGCGACGGCGAGCGCGTCGGCCATGCGGCGCTGAAATATATCAACCGGCTTTCCGATTTTCTCTTCGTCGCCGCACGGCACGCCAATGACCGTGGCCACGCCGATGTGCTCTGGGTTCCCGGCAAGAATCGGTAGCGTCGCAAACCAATCACCGAAGACGTACGTATTGACGTTGACGTAAACGTTATTTATCGTCCTGAAGCAATTTGCCTATCTGCGGCATGGAAGCGTTGTAATTGGGGGAAAAACGCGTATCCATGTCGCCATTCGACAAACGGAGCGGCGCCGAACAGGCCATGTTCTAGAGCGCAGTGTTGAAGGAAGGACCTCATGAAGATACTCGTGCCAGTGAAGCGGGTTGTTGACTACAACGTGAAGATCCGTGTGAAGGCGGATGGATCGGGCGTTGAGCTTTCGAACGTGAAGATGT
>NZ_JBNWDS010000028.1:0-40821 GCF_053521765.1 Rhizobium sp. A37_96
ACCAGGCCCTCGCCTCCCACAAGGCCATCGTCGCCGTCGCGGCAAGCCTGCGCAAGCAGGCAAACATCATGGCATTCAGCGATACCTTCTTCCTCATCGGCATCGCTCTCATCATCGCGCTCTGCTCAAGCCTGATCCTAAAGAAACCGAAGCCGGGCCAGACTTCCGGCGCGGGCGCTCATTGAAGCGCCGCGATGAACAGCGCACAAGGAGCGCGGCTCGCATAGCGGGGCCGATCATGCGCGATCTTCGGCCTGTCATTTGGCCCGGCGCCGTTCCCGTCGGCCGTGCCGTGCGGGTGCTCGCCGAGGCTTTAGCGGGCTTGATTGCCATCGAGACGATTGTTGCTTCCGGCAGTTGCGGCATCCTTCCGGCCCGTTCCCACAAAACTCGTCCCGTTGTTGCCAGACACAGGCCGCCCGATGCCCCACCCATAAGCGCAGATGACCATGTTGGATTAGAGCGAGGAACGACGACAATGCGGCTGTCCATGCGTGTCCTTCTTCTCGCTGCGTATCTCGCTGTAGCCGGCTGCGCGGCCGCAGAGGATATGACGGCGGAGGGCATGGCCGAACGCGTTCAGGCGTGTACGCCATGCCATGGCATCCAGGGCCGGGGAACGAGCGATCCCTACTTCCCGCGCCTTGCGGGAAAGCCCTCCGGATATCTCTACAATCAGCTCCTCGCGTTCCGGAACGGCCGCCGGAAATACCCGCCGATGAACTATCTTCTTCAGTTCTTGCCGGAAGCCTATTTGAAGCAAATCGCGGATTATTTCGCGGCACAGCGGCCTCCGCTTCCGCAACCCGGGCCGGCCGATGTCAGCGAAGCCGTCCTTGACCACGGCAAAGCTCTCGTCACCGGTGGCGACGCATCTCGCGGAGTGCCTGCCTGCGTAAGCTGCCACGGTTCTCTTCTGACGGGCCAGGAGCCCGGCATTCCGGGGCTTCTCGGCCTTCGAGCAAGTTATCTCAGCGCGCAGCTCGGCGGTTGGCGCTACGGGACGCGAACGGCCATCGCTCCGGATTGCATGCAGATCGTCGCGGGACATCTCACCGAGGACGACGTTCGGGCCGTGGCTGCATGGCTTTCCGCCCAGCCGGTCCCGGCCGATCCGTCTCCGGCGAAGAACGATGCGTTTGCCTTGCCGTTCCAATGCGGAAGCCAGCCGGAGGAAGGAACGCTCAAATGAGGCCTTCCAGTTTCATTGCCGTGGTGGGGATCTTGGCGGTCACGTCCTTTCTTTGCGGCGAAACGGCAATTCGCGCAAGCGAGAGCGTCGCTGCAAACGATCCGGCCCTCATCGCAAGGGGCGAGTATCTGGCGCGGGCGGGAGACTGCATTGCCTGTCACACGGCGCCGGAGGGCAAGGTTTTCGCGGGAGGCAGGGCCATGCCGACGCCGTTCGGAACCTTGTACACCTCCAACATCACGCCCGACCGCGACACCGGAATCGGACGATGGAGCGCGGACGACTTCTATCGGACGATGCATGAGGGACGCTTTCCCGATGGCGGATTGCTCTACCCGGCCATGCCGTTCGCGTCCTATACGAAGGTTTCGCGCCAGGACAGCGACGCGATCTACGCGTATCTGCTGCGGATCGAGCCCGTCTCGCAGAAGAACCGCGAGCACGAACTCCAGTTTCCCTACAACAACCGCTCGCTCGTGCTCGGTTGGCGGACGCTCTTCTTCACCGAAGGGGCATTCAAGCCGGACGCGCAGAAATCCGATGAGTGGAACCGTGGCGCCTATCTGGTCGAGGGGCTTGGCCATTGCGGCATGTGCCACACGCCGATCAACGCGCTCGGGGGCAATTCCGAGGCCGATGCTTTCAAGGGCGGATTGATCCCGATGCAGGACTGGTATGCGCCCTCTCTCACTTCGAACAAGGAAGCTGGCCTCGGAACCTGGAGCATCCAGGACATCACCGATCTTCTGCAGAAAGGCGTGTCGGCCCGAGGCGTTGTCTACGGACCCATGGCGGACGTCGTTTACAACAGCCTGCAGTATCTTTCGGATGCGGATATCCGCGCGATGGCCGTCTATCTGAAGAGCATAGCCCAGGATAGCCCGAAGCCGGTCGTGTCGCGGCTGCCTCACGCCGAGAGCAGCCTTCTCGTCAGCCTCGGAAAATCTGTCTACGAGAGCGACTGTGCAAGCTGCCACGGCTTGAGGGGAGAGGGGAAGCCGCCTCACTATCCTCCGCTCGCCGGAAACCAGTCCATTCAGATGGATTCGGCCGTGAACGCCATCCGGATGGTTCTCAACGGCGGCTATCCGCCGGGAACCTCGGGAAATCCGATGCCTCACGGAATGCCGCCATTCTCGGTCAGTCTTTCGGACGACGAGGTCGCCGCGGTAGTCAGCTACATCAGGACGTCCTGGGGCAATACCGGGGCGCCGGTCAGCGCGGCCGAGGCGAACCAATTGCGTGCCGCCCCGCTTCAATGAGGAACACGATATGATCAACACCGATTCCCCTGATCGCGATCCGGATGTCCACGACGCGAAGGTCGACCATATCGTTGCGAGCGGACCGCGCGGCGCAATCGTGGTCGCCGGTATCGCGACCGCCTGCGTGGTGGCGATGTGGCTGCTCTTCTATCTGTTCGTCTTTTTGCCTCGGACGGGATTTCCATGAGCGTGGAGAACAGTCAGCCGGCCAGTGCCCAGGTCGCCGAGAAGATCGAGCGCCGATGGGCCGCGATTTCGATCCTCATCATCGCCTTTCTTGTCGGGATGGCGGCCTATGCCGGCCTGCACCAGGCGACGATGCCCCAGACGCAGGTCGAGACGATAAACCCGGTGACGCTCCACGTTACCGGAGAGTTCGTGGAGACCAACCTCGGAACCGCGGTCGAACCCGACGGGTCGGTCACCGTCCGGGCCGTTGGTCAGCAATATTCGTTCACGCCATCCTGCATCCTCGTGCCGGCGGAGACGAAGGTCGTCATTCGGGCGACCAGCGCGGATGTCGTCCACGGCCTCCTGATCCAGGGGACGAACGTGAACACGATGCTGGTGCCGGGATACGTGTCTGAGCAAACCGCGCGCTTTCCGGAACCGGGCGAGCACCTGATGCCGTGCCAGGAGTTTTGCAGCGTCGGGCATGAAGGCATGTGGGCGAAAGTGAAGGTCATCGACCGGCAGGCCTTCATGGCGCTCGCCGCCGACAAGAGGAGGCTGTCCTGTGTTAAGTAGCCGACGCCTGATCCTCGCGCATTTCTGGCTCGCCTTCGGCGTCTTCGGCCTGGCGATCCTGCTCGGCGCCTGGCAGATGTTCATCCGCAGCCCCCTGGCGGCTTGGATCGGAAATCCCGAGCTGTACTATCGCTCCGTCACCGCCCATGGAACCATCATGGGCTACGTGTTTCCCACGCTCGTCGCGATGGGGTTTGGTTACGCGATCACCGAGAGCTCGTTGAAGACGCCGCTGGTCGGGCGACGCTGGGCATGGGCGGGCTTCTGGCTGATCGTCGTCGGCGCCGTCACCGCCATGATCCCCGTCTCGATGGGTCTGGCCTCCGTTCTCTACACTTTCTATCCGCCGATGATCGGCAACCCGTTCTACTACATCGGCGTGGTCCTCGTTGTCGTCGGCTCCTGGATCTGGGTCGCCCTGATGTCGGTCAACCTCTACCGCTGGAAGCGAGCCAATCCGGGCGCTCCGGTTCCCCTGGCGATGTACGCGAATGTCGCGGGCTCTTATCTGTGGGGGTGGACGGCGGTCGGTGCCGCGCTTGAACTCCTGCTTCAGATCATACCCGTAGCGCTTGGATTTCGTTCGACGATCGATGCCGGGCTCGCGCGTATCTTCTTCTCCTGGACCTTGCATGCCATCGTCTATTTCTGGCTGATGCCGAGCTACATCGCCTACTACACGATTGTCCCGAGAGCGATCGGCGGCAAGCTCTACAGTGACCCGATGGCCCGCATTTCCTTCGTGTTGTTTCTGGTCGTCGCGATGCCGATCGGCATCCACCACGCCTTTGCCGACCCTCAGGTCGGCGCCGGCTTCAAGTTCGTCCATTCCGCGTTCACGGCGATCGTCGCGCTGCCGACGCTCCTGACGGTCTTCACGATCTGCGCCTCGGTCGAGATCGCCGGGCGGCTGAGAGGCGGACGGGGGCCGTTCGGGTGGCTTGCAGCGCTTCCATGGAAAAATCCGACGATGCTCGCCGTGGCATTCTCCTTCTTGATGCTCGGCTTTGGCGGTGCGGGCGGCCTCATCAACATGAGCTACCAGCTCGACGCCTCGATCCACAACACGCAATGGATCACGGGACATTTTCATCTGATCTTCGGCGGCGCGATCGTCATCATGTATTTCGTCATCGCCTACGATCTCTGGCCCCATCTGACGGGCCGGCCGCTGCTCGACATCGGTCTGATGCGAACGCAGCTCTGGCTCTGGTTCGTCGGAATGATCGTCACGACCTTTCCCTGGCATTATGTCGGCGTTCTCGGCATGCCTCGACGAATGGCCTACTACGACTACGCCGATCCTGCGATTGCCGGCCAGGCGATACCCGTTGCCCTGTCCGTGATCGGCGGCTTCATTCTCGTCGTCTCCGCAATCCTCTTCTTCGCCATCCTCATCAGAGGACACATGTCGGGGCGGCAGGAGCCGGGCAGCTACCGGTTCAGCATTGCGATCCATCCGCCTGCCCGGGTGCCGGCCGCGCTGAACGGCCACGGCCTCTGGATCGCCCTCATGATCGGCCTGACCGTCACCAACTACGGCTATCCGATCCTGCAGCTCGCCTTCCGGGGAGATACGTCGGTGCCCGCCGTTTATGTCGGAGTCCGGAAATGAGCGGCGAGAAAATCTTCAGCATCGCGAACAGATGGTTCACGACAAGCGTCGGTATTGCCGTGCTGATCTTTCTCTCGGCAGTCGTCACCGGCTTCGTGCTCATGCCGTACGCGGAGCCGAACGGCCGCCTGGCGGGACTATGGGATTCCATTTGCAGCGCAGCAGGATTTCCCGTTCGCAACTCTGCCGTCGCCTTCGTCGCTCCGGACTTTCAGGTTTCGTCGGTAACGCTCGGCGCCGACGACCTGCGCGAAGCGCCCGCCGATTCCATCGGCAGAGGCGCAACGCTCGCCCAGAAATGTGCCATCTGCCATGGGCCGACCGGTGTGAGCCGTGCGGATTCGCCCAACCTGGCCGGGCAGTATGCGGCGGTGATCTACAAGCAGCTTCGGGACTTCAAAAGCGGCGCCCGCGTAAACGCGGTCATGAGCCCGTTCGCGCTGACCATGACGGAGCAAGACATGCGCGATCTTGCGGCCTACTACGCATATCTTCCGAGACTTCCGGAAACCCCTGCCGGAACGGCGGTGGCCGAGCCCGCCATCGTACAGGTCGGTGCGCCGATGCGGGGGATCGCACCCTGCGGATCGTGCCACGGCGGCATCGAGAACAAACGGGGGAGCCCCTGGCTCAACGGCCAGTCGGCTGTCTATATCGAATCCCAACTGCGGGCGTTCGTCTCCGGAAATCGCCGCAACGATACCAGCGAGCAGATGCGCAATGTGGCGCGGGCGATGACCGATGAAGAGATCAGGGCCGCCTCGCGCTACTATGCCTCCCTGCAATAGGAGGCAGGCGGCTATTGTCGCATTGCATTTCCGGGAGGTGGGTCAGGCGGTCGTTATCGGAAGATCCGGGAGCGCGAGGAGGTTTCGAAGCGGCACCGACGGCCGCGTAAGATCCGCCAGCGTGTATCCGTCCAGCACGTCGAGGAACGCGGCGGCGGCGGAGGCGAGCGCGCGCTTGAGAACGCAGGCCGGCTGGATCGCGCAGATCTTTCCGGCGCCTTCCTCCATGCAGGGGACAATGGCGAAATCAGGTTCCGACGCGCGCACGATATCGCCGACGCCGATCTTGCCGGCGTCGCGCGCCAGCCGCATTCCGCCCTGCCGGCCGCGCACGGTCTCGATGAATCCTTTCAAGCCGAGTTCGTGTGTGATCTTCATCAGATGCGCCTTCGATATGTCGTAAGCGTCCGCGATCTCGGAAATCGTCGAAAGCTTCTCGCCATTCAAGGCGAGGTACATCATCAGGCGCAGTGCATAGTCGGAATAGACGGTGAGGCGCATGGCGGTGTTCGATCCCTGGGGCAACTCATTCCTTATAAAAATATCTCCGGGATGAATCAATTGTGGGGACGGGCCGAGACCTGTCCCCACCTTCGAATTCATGCGGCGGCCAGATCGTCCGCCGGGCCGAAGAATTCGAAATGAATGCGCTCCGGCGGCACCCCGGCCTTCGCAAGACCGTTGACGAAGGCGGCGAGGAACGGTTTTGGCCCGCACAGATAGAAGTCGGCCTCATGGATCGGGGTGTTCTCCGCAAGCCAGTCGATCGTGATCTGACCGTCGTGATCGAAATGGATACCGCGCTCGTCGCGCTCATGCGGCGTGTCGTAGAAGATCGCGGTCTTCAAGTGAGGGCGCCCGCCGGCGAGACCCCTGACGTGGCTGCCCATCGCGTGCATGCGGCCATCCTGCGCGCCGTGGACGTAGTGAACCGGCAGCTGGACGCCGCTGTCGACGATCGTCTCGAGCATGCTGACCATTGGCGTCAGTCCGACGCCGCCGCTAAGAAGGACGACGGGCCGTTCCGGGCGTTCCGGCAAGTGGAAATCACCGGTCGGCGGCGCGACCTCGATGACGTCTCCCTCGTCGACGCGGTCGTGCAGATGTCTGGAGACGGTGCCGTTCGCCTCGCGCTTGACCGAAATCCTGTATGTCATGCCGTTCGGAGCCGAGGAGATGCTGTAGTTGCGGCGCTGCGGCGGCAGGCCGGGAACGTTGATCTTGAACGTCAGGTATTGGCCGGGCCGGTGTCCGACCACCGGACCGCCGTCGACCGGCTGCAGGACGAACGAGGTGATGATGTCGCTCTCCGGCCGCTTGGCCGCGACGACGAACTTGCGCCATCCGTTCCAGCCGCCGACCGAGGACTTCAGATGGTCATAGATCTGCTTCTCGCGACCGATGAGGATGTCGGCGAGGAACCAGTAGGCTTCTCCCCAGGCAGCGAGGATTTCGTCCGTGGCGGCGTCGCCCAGTACATCCTTGATCGCGCCGAGCAGCGCCGTGGCGACGTGAGGATAGTGTTCGGGCAGGATATGCAGCCCGACGTGCTTCTGCGCAATGCGCTCGACGGCGGGGCCCAGGGCCGCGAGATTGTCGATATTCTGGGCGTAGGCGAGGATCGCCTGTGCGAGCGCCTTCGTCTGGCGTCCACCTTCGCCCTGGTTGGACTGGTTGAACAGTTCGCGGACGGCGGGATCCTGGAAAAGCCGCTTGTACATCGCCGCCGTGATCGTCGTGCCGTGTGCCGCAAGCGCCGGCACGGTGGCCCGTACGATCGACTTGGTTTTTTCGCTCAATGTTTCCGACATGTGATCTCCGTTCTGGCTGTGTTGGTCGGTGACCAACATCTACGTCATTAAAGATATATCTACAATGTATCTTTAATGACGTAATCGCAGTTGCGCCGTTCTGTCGCAGAGCGAAGCCGGGAATCGCTGTCGGCCGCGTTCACGATGAGAGCCGCGCCCTTTACCGGCCAGGAGGCTGATCGGCCTCCGGTACGAAGACCCTGACCTGCTGCTGACGGCCTTCCTTCAGGTCTCCTCGCAGCAGGAGGAGCGCCATGAGCGCCAGCAACGCGGCGACGATCGCCAATCCCACAAAGCCGCTCGAGCTTTGCTCCGGGGCCTCGGTCGTGCGGAATTTCGGCATGATTTTCTCCATCGTTCGTGATCCGGCGTTCCGTCGCAAAGGTGGTCTGCCGATAAGGCTGAAGTCTCGGCAGACCAGTTCGCAGACGGCACTAGCGGCGGGTGCGTCTGCTGCCGTGCCTTGGGCAGCACGGCGGGGGGGAACGAGAGGAAATTGCCATAGTCGGCGCATGGCGAATTGTACCGGCGAGACATGTTTTGAATGCGCTGACCGTCAAGAGTGCCGCGGCAGGCGCTTGCGGCGACAATGGCGGGTGTTGTGGCCCTTCCGTCCAATGAATGCGCCGATGATGATAGAAGGCGAGGCGTCGGCACGGTTCTATTCCTCATCGACATTTCACCTGTCAGGAGAGGAATTGCTATGAGACGGCTTTCTGGGAAGGTTGCCATCGTCACCGGAGCCAGCGCGGGCATCGGCCGGGCGACGGCAAAGAGATTTGCTTCCGAAGGTGCCATGGTCGTGGCTGGTGCGCGGAGACAGTCTGAACTTCAGTCACTTCTTGCGGAAATCGAAGCCCTTGGAGGCGTTGCCGCGATGCTTGCGGGCGATGTCTCGAACGAGGACTACGCCCATAGCCTGGTCGAGACCGCCTACTTGAAGTTTGGCGCCCTCGACATCGCATTCAACAACGCCGGCACGCTCGGCGAAGCCGGACCCTCCGAGACAGTCTCGCAGCATGGATTCGAGCAGGCAATCGCCGTGAACCTCACGGCATCGTTCCTGGCGGCGCGAGCCCAGATCCCGCGCATGATCGCCGGCGGCGGCGGATCGATGATCTTCACCAGCACGATTGTCGGCTCGAGCTTCGGCTTTCCCGGCACGGCGGCTTATGCCGCCAGCAAGTCCGGGATCATCGGTTTGGTGCGGACTCTCGCCACCGAGTACGGGCCGAGGAATGTCCGCGTGAACGCCATTCTTCCAGGCGCGATCGAGACGTCCATGTATCACGCGATGAACGACACCGCGGACAAGGAAGCATTCATGATCAACATGAGCGCCCTCAAACGCCTGGGCCGGCCGGAGGAACTCGCCGCCGCCGCGCTTTTTCTGGCATCCGACGATTCCACCTTCGTCACCGGAACCGCGATGCTCGTCGACGGCGGAGCGACGATCACACGAACCTGATATGGGCTCGGATGGGCAGCGCCGACCCCGCCGCTTTCGGAATGTGCGGGCCGCCGTAAATGTCGCTCGGGGAGGTGGTTGTCGCCTGTGGAGCTGGGCTGCTCGGACTTTTGCCGAAGCTGCCTGCGGCACTTCGCGGGCAGCTTCATCGCTCGGTCGGGTGTCAGCCGGGTATCACATCCAGGGAGGATGCTTGGATCATTCGCAGCGGTTGCGCCGCCAGACGCCCGGCGTTGTCCCGACATATTGCATGAAGACGCGCGTGAAATGGCTCTGATCGGAGAAGCCGCTCAAAATTCCGACCTCCGCAAGCGACTTGTCGCGATCAAGGAGAAGATCCTTGGCGCGATCGATACGTCTGAGCTGGAACCACTCGTGGGGCGATTGCCCGGTGGACTGACGGAAGGCACGACAGAAATGTCTTTTCGACAATCCGCATTCTCTTGCGAGGTCTTCAAGCTCCAGGGCGCCGTCGAGCCGTGACTCGATGAGCTCCTTGGCGCGTTTCTTTTGCCAGGGGGCGAGGCCGCCTTTCGCAACATGGCTGCCGGGCACCAGCCCTCCATAGGTGGAGGCAATATGCGACGCCATGGCAAGGGCGATGTGATCGACGAAAAGCTGCGGCACCTCCTCCGGATTGGTGAAGGCCGTTGCCGCTGCGCTCATAAGATTGACCATCGTCGGATCGTCGTATCCGCAGCCGGGCTTGTAGGCGAGCTCACTGATTTTGGGGGCGCTGGCTTCTTCCGCGACTTTGTCGAGCACGTCCGACGGCAGATAGAAATGGATCGAATGGAACGGCTTGTCCATCAGCACGACCGGATCGCGCCGGAGATCGTAGAGCAAGGTCTGTCCGGCCCGCAGGTTCTGGACCGGATATTGCTTGCCGTCCTCCCAATAGAGATGGTTTGGATAGTCGCGCTTCTGTATGGCGACCAGATATGCATTCTCGATGGGTATGGGCTTGCTGCAAAACGGTATGGGATCGTTGCCCCGGATCTCGGTCAGGGCAAGGCTCCCCCGCTTCACGTTCCGGGACAGAATTGTCGGGACGTTTTGCAGTTCGAAACGTGAGCCGAGGTTTTCACCGTATGCACCGGTGTCTGTCATGACGTGAGCTCCCTAACGCCTCGATATTAAGCTGGCCAATTCGTCAGGCAACGTCCATTCGAGCGCGGTCATACATTTACGTCCACATCGTTCAAAAATGATCGTGACCTTTCAAACCGAGCCGGCCGGCAGCAACCCGTTTCTCTTGCGGCAGGTGGTTCGTACTGCTCTTTTCGCTTGTGGCGGAGCGACCGTAACGGTTGGCCTTTCGGCGGAAAGCCGGCGCGGGTTCGCAACATTACGATCTTTGGCGCCGGCCGGTTCCATCTTGAAAGATCTGGTCCGTGTGCGGGATCGCTCGCCTTAAGGTTCGGTCATGATATCGGGCAACCACGATGTCGCTCGCATTTGCGGCATCCGATGCCACCTAAAGTCGGCGGCGAGCGGGTAGATCCATTCGGTGTCGATCTTTGTTTTCAATTTCATGCACGGTCTCCGGATGGGCGGGATTTTCCAGGAAACGCCGAAGAATATCGACCGGGTCTTTGGGCGATCTCATGTGCTCGATCTCCACCTGCGATGGCCTCAATTCTTGTCGGGGATGGTGGGCTGGCCCGCGTCGCTGTTCAGCACGAACACCGCCAGCAGCTTTGCCGGTTTGGTTTTGCTGGCATTCTCGCTGATGCGATGGTGGGCGCCCGGCACCTCGAACCAGCTCTCTCCCGCCTTGTAGATTTTGACCGCTCCGTCGTCGACCTGGCTGCGAATTTCGCCATCAAGGACGTAGGCGAAGATGAAGGCGGACTTGTCGTGCGTGTGGGAGGGCGATGTTCCGCCCGGCGCGTAGTCGACGACGAAGGCCCGAAGGCTCTTGCCGGGGATATTCGGTATCTTCTCCAGAAATACCTGTGACACCTTTTCGCCGACAGCGTCGTGCGCCACGGCCGGGATGGAAAGCGCGAGCACGAGGGCACACGCCATGAGAGGCTTGTAGACATTCATCTTGGATCTCCTTGGGAAACTGTTCGCCGGCGACTGAGCCATCCGTTCAGGCACAGCGTTCGGGGCTAGTCGACGGTCATTACGATCTTGCCTTTTCCTCGGGGCCGGCGTCCCTCGAGCATCTCATGGGCCTCGACCGCCTTCGAGAGCGGCAGCACCGTCCCGACCTTGGTTTCAAGCTCGCCATTGTCGATGGCGGCGGCGATGTCGACCAATTCGGCGGTGGTTACGGCGACAAGGAAGAATTTGGCCTGGATGGCCAGTTCCTTCGCCACTTCCTCGTTCGGTTTCGAGACGGCCGAAATCAGATAGCCGCCGCGCTTGATGACGCCGAAGGAGCGAACCTGAGTCTCGCCGCCGACCAGATCTATGACGGCGTCGACCTGACTGACTTCCGTATCGAATTTCTGGCTGTTGTAGTCGATAACGACCGTTGCCCCGAGACGCCGGACGAATTCGACGTCGTTCGCGGCGCATGTCGCGATCACCTTCAGCTTTGCCTTGCGGGCGAGTTGGACTGCGAAGGCGCCGACGCTGCCCGCCGCTCCGTGAATGAGCACGGTCTGGCCGGCTGTCAGATGCGCATGCTGGAACAAAGCCTGCTTGGCCGTCACCGCGATTACCGGAACCGAGGCGGCCTCGACGTCGCCGATCGTGATGGGCTTGAGGGCGCTCATCGACGCCTTGGCAATGGCGTAGTCCGAATAGGCGCCGATGAAACGTTCGTTCGTGACGCCGTACACCGCATCGCCCCGCTTGAATCCCTTCACCTCAGGGCCGACCGCGTCGACGATGCCGGAATAGTCCGATCCGAGCGTGAGTGGCAGTGGCTGGGGCAGGGCGCTGTTCCCCGATCGGATCCAGCCGTCCCATGGCCCGACGCCGACCGCCTTGACCCTTACACGCAGATCGCCAGGCCCCGGCGATACGAGCGGAAGTTCTTCGCGCTTGATGACTTCAGGACCGCCGAACTCGTGGACACGGTAGGACGTCATCGTCGAAGGCTCAGGCATGGAATTCATGGTTTTCTCCATTCAAAAGTATCACCGGATTTCAGGATGGATGCCCGTCAGGTTGTCCGGCCGTCGTTCTCGTCGACCGGCCGGAACCCGGTTCCGGAAGCGATGCGCGCATCTGTTGCGCCGACCAAGCGGATGACCCGCCGACAAGCAACAAGGTGTGTCGTTTCCGGAAGGGAATGCTCGTCATCCATCCCCTTTGCTGCGGGCTATTCTCGGAAACTGCACCCGGTTTGTATTTTGTGAGGGCGCCCTGTTTTGTGGAATAGGGACTCGATCCCGGTTGGGGTGCCGGTGGGCGGCTGGATGCTATTTCCTGGCCCCGGTGTGGGAGGGACGTGCCCCGGCTTCCGGGTGCGGCGTCTGCTCGTTTCGGTTCGCGGGAAGCAGGCGATCCGGTGTTTGCAGGCGTTCGCCACCTTGTCTCGACGTCCGGTCCGGAACGACAAGGTCGAGGAGAAGAGCCAATGCGACGGCAATTGCCCCTATCGCAAAGACGAGCGCGTAGTTCTGTCCCGAATGAGCGAAAAGATAGGAGTAGCCATACCCGCCCAACGCCTGGAAGAGCGCGAACGCGGTCGTCGCATGCCCCCAGGCCTGCCGCTGGGCGGCATGGTCGTGGCGTACGATATCCTGGGTTCTGCCCAACACCAGCGGAACGATGCCCGGTGTGAAAATACCGAGAATAACGGTGGCGACGATGAGCGCGACGGCACTGGAACTGGTGGCCAGAAGAAGACCGGCGACGCCCTGCAGCAGCAGCGCGATGCGGTAGGACGACCGGAACCCGATGCGGTCGGCGGCAAAGCCGCACAGAACCGGTCCGGTAATCGCGGCAATGCCATACAGGATCCAGTAGGCCGCGCCGAGCTGCGCGCTGCCGTTCAGGCCGCGCACGATATAGTCGACCAGCAGGATCATTGCGGGCACGAGGCCGAGCGCGTTGGCTGCATACTGACTGTAAAGGATCAGCAGCGGTCCACGGGCGGATTTATGCGAGTGGACCTGTTTTGGCGCACCTGCGGCCTGCGGCTCGGTGTTGGGCCAGCCGAACCAGCTCACCGCCGTCAGCAGCAGCGAAAGCACGCCGAGACCGATCCAGGTTTCTTTCAGGCCGATGAGGAGGAGTTCGGGCACCACTGTACCGGACGCGGCGATACCGAGGCCTAACCCGAGGAATATCATGCCGCTCACGAAGCCCCTCCGTTTCGTGGGGATGTGGGGAAGGATCGTCGTTGCGACGAGCACCATGATCGCGCCGCCGGCGAGGCCGGAGAGGAAGCGCCAGACGAAGAACCACGTTGTCGAGAGGGGGAAGGCGCAGGCGAAAAAGGCGAGTGTGGCAACGGCCATGAACAGGCGCAGCGACGATCTGTTCGAGATCGAGGCGGCGACGGGCCGCCCGAGCACGGCACCGGCCAGGTAGCCCGCGAAGTTTGCTGCGCCCAGCGTTACGGCCTCGGATGCCGTGAACCAGTGTTGCCCGATGAGTGACGGCAGCAGGGGCGTGTAGGCAAAGCGCGCCAGTCCTATCGCCACGAAGCTGCCGGAGAGGCCCGCTATCGTGGCGAACCACTGGGATCTGGTGAGGGAATAATCGTCTGAAGCCGCAGCGTGATGCGTGCTCATGGGAGTGCCTTTCGTGTGTGGAATGGGTGCAGGGAACCATCACCGGATCGCGACGCGAGCGGCCTGCAGGTTTTGCGGATAATTGGTCTGGGGTGATCAGCGGCCCGTCAGGGCTATGCTGCTTCTATCAGCTCGGAGGCTCCTTTAGCGGCGGCAGCCCAAGCAGAGCGAGAGTGGGTCTGGCGAGACCCAAAAGAACGTCGGGATCAGGGCGAACCCTCGCAAGAACACGCAGCCCGAGCGCCACGGAGAGCAGCATCTTGCCGATGTCGGCGGCCGGAAGGGTCGAGATCGTGGTGCCGGCGTCCTGCGCGGCCTGTGCGCAGCGCGTGAAGAAGGCCTCCATCTCCAGGGTTTCCGCCGCGACCCTCTCCCGAATTTCGGGGTCGTCGCCTCGCGCTTCCAACGCGGTGTTGACGAGCATGCAGCCGCGCTGGAGGGGATCACCGAGGGAGCGGGCGATGGTATCGGCAAAGAAGGCGGAGATCGCATCCGCCGGCGCAAGCGTGGCTTCCAGCCGCGCCATGCGTTCGTGAAGAGAGTGGTCGAGATAGTGGCCGAGCGCCGCCAGGAAGAGGCCGCGTTTGTCGCCGAAAGCATTGTAGACGCTGGCGGTCGTCATGCCCATCGCGGCGGTGAGGTCACGCGTCGAGGTGGGATGATAACCTTTCTCCCAGAAAACGCTTTCCGCGGCTTCGAGGACTTTCTCATTGTCGAATTGCCGTGAACGCGCCACGTCACTCTCCATATTAGAACGATTGCTCCAATTCATATAGAGCGACCGTTCTAATATCGCAAGCGCAGCGCCCGATTTATTTCCGGCATTCGCGGCGCCAGACCGCCGGGGTCATGCCGACCTTCGCCGTGAACACGCGCGTAAGGTGGCTCTGATCGGAAAAACCGCATGAGCTCGCAACGGCCGGGATCGGAAGATCCGGATCGCGAAGCAGCATCTGGGCCAATTCGATCCGGCGGCGCAACAGCCATTGGTGGGGTGTCGCTCCGACCGACAGCTTGAACGCTTTCAGAAACTGCCGCATCGACATTCCGCATTCCGCCGCCAGAGCTGCAAGCGGAAGGTTCCCGTCGAGGTTTGCCGAAATCAGCTCCTTTGCCCGAACCTGCTGCCATCGGGTAAGGCCGGAGGCGGCGGTCACGGGGCGCACCCTCATGCCGCCGTAGCGGCAGGCGACATGATGGGCGACCCCGACGAGCACGCTGTCCATGAACAGTCTCGGCACGTTCTGCGGGTCGGCGAAGAGCGGCAGGAGGGTGAAGGTCAGGTCGCGCACGACCGGATCGTCCATGCAGACACCCGGATTATAGCGCAGATCCGTGACAGAGGGGACCCCGGCTTCCTCCGCGACGGCGTCAAGGGCCGCGCGCGGGAAGTAATAATGCACCGAGTGAAACGAATCGTTGAGATGAAAGATCGGCTTCCGCTTGATATCGTAGATGATGATCTGGCCGGGAAGGAGCGAGGATTCTCGTGCCGGACGATCGTTCTCCCAATATCGATAGCGCGGAAAAAACTTTAGATGGAGGGCAACGACGAACGCGTCCTCCTCGACCGGCGGTGTCGACAATACGTGCTGCGGATCGTCGTATCGAAGCTCCGTGACAGCAAGCATCGCCTTGGACAACGCACGGCTCGCATATCCTGATGACCTGGCGCCGAGCCTTTTGCCAAACGCCTTGCCGTAACTCGTACTCGCTGCCATTAGCCTCCTTGCACCCGGCCGCGCAGATTTCCCGAAGCCGCCAATTTATCACGATTTGAGTGGATTTCGACGAGATCCGCCGCCTCTTCGGCGGTGCTTGTCTGGATGTTTCCAGATATGCCCTGATTCTTCAAGCAAGGTCGCCGGGACCGCGCAACTGTCGGCTGGTCATTGCGTGCGGAGGACGAGTGTTGGCGGCGAACGAATTCCGGCGAGGTTGGCCCGCCCTGGCATCCGCGTTTCTAGGCAACGCGACCGATCGACGGAAGCAGCACTTGGCAAAATCGCGTTCGAGAACGATTGTTTCGACGCCCGCCATCTTGCTCGTGTTTTCTTCAAGATGATCCGTGACGACCCAATACGGGCGCTTACGAAGAACTTTTCAAGGCGCGGGTAAGCTCGGCTTCCGAGACGCCGAGCATTCTTGCGATGGTGGGCATATCATAGCCGCGCGCGAGAAGCCGCCGCATGCGCTCGGTTCTCAGGTTTACCCGCCACTGATGAATGGACATCCCCTCGCTGAATTCGAAGGATGCCGCAAAATCCAGCGGCGACATCTGGTTGTCTGCCGACAGCTCGCCCAGGGAAATGTCGCCGTCGAGATGTTCGGCAACCTGCTCCTTGGCTCGCATCCCTTCATTGCGGGAGAGATGGCGAACACTGGCCGCCGCTGACTTGCCTCGCCGTGCGTAGGTCTTGATCGCATGCGCGGTGGCAGCGATGCTGACATGATCGACCAGCAACCGGTTCGAGGCGAGGGGTGATCTGAAACAGGGCAGGATGGCTCGGGCCAGATTGTGCAACACGTCATCCTTGATGCCCAGGCCGGGATTGTGGTCGAAACCATCGACATCCGGAAGGTCCTCCCGTTCCGCTACCTCGAGGAGGGCGGCACGGGGCAGGTAGAAGCTCAGATGATGGAAAGCGCTTATGCTATCTGCGACCGGCGAAGAGCGAAGATCATAGATGTTCGCCGTTCCCGCAGGGAGGAAGCCGGTGCGAACTTGTCGGCCGTCGAGGAAGAGGCCGTGGGCGTGGACATCTCGCAATTGAACCGTCAGCAGGAACGCGTCTTCGATCGGGATAGGCTCGGTGAGGCCGGTGTCTTCCCTGTCGCATCGAATTTCCGTCACCGCGACCTTGGCGTTCTTCAGCGTCCTTGCCACGAATGAGGGCGCGACGTCGGTCTTGAACGTTTTTCTGAGTGTCTCGCCGTAGGCGCCTTCTTCTTTCATTTTTATACCTCTCAGAGCGATCTGCGCCATGCGCCCGGCGTCGTCCGCACGACACGGGTGAATACGCGCGTGAAGTGACTTTGATCCGCAAAACCGCAACCGATCGCTATTTCGGCGAGGGTCAGCGTCGTGGACCTCAGCAGGTCTTTGGCCAGCTCGCATCGCCGCAATACCATCCAATGGTGCGGCGCCACTCCGACCGACTGCTTGAACGCACGGGTGAAATGACGGGTGGACAGGCCACATTCACGCGCGAGCTGCGCCAATGGAATCTGCCCGGCAAGATTGGAGTCGATCATCTCCTTGGCTCGCCGTTCCATGCTCCTCGAAAGGCCTCCGGAGTTGCTGCCATCCCGAAGGCGGAGGTCGCCGTAGCGGCCCGCGACATGCGTCGCCACGGCGAGCGTGATGTGATCCAAAAAGAGCTGGCTGGCATATTCGGGGTTTTCGAACGCGGGAAGGAGGGCGGCCGTCAGACCCGCGATGACCGGATCGTCGTTGGGACGGCCCTCGTGTGCGTCCAGCTCACTGAAGCTTGCGGCCGGGATCTCTTCGGCAAGCGTATCGAACGCGGCTTTCGGCATGTAATACATGACGCAGTTCGACGTCTCGCGAACAAAGGCGATCGGGTTCGTTCGCAGATCGTAGATGGATGTTTGGCCGGAAAACAGGGGTAGCGCGCCGCTGCCGCGGCCATTGATCCATAGTTCATGCTCTATGCAATCCTCGACCTGAAAGGCGACCAGATATGCATCCTCGCTTGGAATGGGAGAGGTGAGACTGGGCTTCTGACAACGGATGTGCGTGACGCCCATCTCCGAGCGCTTCAGGCTTCTCGTGACGATCGCGGGGGCTCGCTCGAGTTGAAAATGATCCCCCAGCCTCTTCCCGTAGACACCCTGGCTCCGCATCCTAACCCTCCAGCCGCACGACTTCGGGTGAAGCGTGCCGAGATGTCTTGGTACTCTTTTGGCTACACCACTCGATGGGCAACCGGGCTCCTCCCAGACGGCCGACGCGGCGCGCCATTTCAAGCGACCTCGGAATGCGAGCCGGATTGCCGGCGAACGGTCCGGTGTCGTTCCAGGATATCAGCGATGGCAGTATCCGGCGGAAGCTCGTCTGTCCGACCTGACGGATGATAAGGAAACCCGCGCAGCTTTGCCTGCACGATCCGGACGCACGTTGTACAATCTGGCCCAAAATCGGCGCTGTCGCGGCGAACTCGATCGAGGAGGCATTCTGCAACCCGCCAACATTTCCCCAGTTGCGCGGAGAGCAAGGCGATCTCCCGGCCTTTTCCAGCCTTCAGCCTCCGCATTTGGATAGGATAATCGGGACTCGTGGATCACCCGCCCCAATTTCAAGACCTAGGATTCGTCCCATGAATTCCTATCTCAGTCTTGCTGCTGGAGCTTCCCGATGAACGACCTAACGACCGACCTGTTTTCCAACCCCTTGATTGAAATCCTTCCGCCAGAGCGCGATGAAAAGCCTTCCGGACCGGGGATGACATGCCTATGCTGTCGACGCAGCCGATCCCGGTCGGCGATGGACGAAGACGGTTGCGGGATTTGCGACGAATGCCTTCTCCCCTGATGACATCGCCACAAGATTTACACGAGTTTCGGCATGCGCTCGCGCGGCTGCCCGACGGCTACTCCGAAGGCCATTTTAACGGGCGGCGCTGGGGTGTCACCGTCAAGCGGTCCGCGGACGGCCGCCGCGCTTGGCTGTTTGCCGAGGAGCTCGGAGGAAGCGACATCGTCAGCTTCAACTGGTATTCCCCATATCAAGGGAGCAATGCTCTCAAGCCTTGCGAGATGTCGTCGTCCAAGGTCATCGAGTTTGTTGTTGCGTTCAAGCCCGGGGCGGAAGTTGGTCAGGAACCAGTCGGCAATCCGCGACAGCATTCTCCTCGCGAACACGATGCGTCAGGCCAAATCGAGAAAACCGCGTAGCATTGGCTACGGCAAGTCGCATTGCTCCAGCAAAACGCCAAGGGCATGCTTTCTCGTCACGAAAGCTTCCTGAGTTCCCGCAGTGTTCAGCCTCGCCGACGGTCTCCTGTGAGAATCAACTCGCGAAGATCTCCCGAAAGCTGAAAGTTTTGGTGCGGGCGTGAAGGGATAGGTGCGCGCCTCACGCCGTCAGCGATTTCAATTCCGATGGCGCATCGATGAGGAGGTCTGCGCCGGCAAGTTCGAGTTCCTCCCGGCTGCCATAGCCCCAAAGAACGCCGACGGCCCGCATCCGGTTCGCATGCGCTCCGATGATGTCGAATTTTCGATCGCCGATCATCAGGCAGGCTTCCGCGTCCAAGCCGGCATCCTTGAGAATATGGGCCAGCAGTTCGGGCTTATGGTCCAGACCGGCTCCGGGCACTGAGCCATATACGCCCTGGAAAAGGCCCGACAATCCGTGATTGTCGAGAATGCGTTGCGCGAAACTCTGCCGTTTGGATGTCGCCAGCAAAAGACGGGTGCCCCGGGAATGCAGATCGACGAGTGCTTCCCGAATGCTAAGGTAAAGTTCGCTCAGCAGGAGGCCGCGAGTTCCGTAGTCGGATCGATAGGCATCGACGGCTTCGGCGACGCGATCATCGCCAAAAGAGCTCAGAAGGTATCGCATCACATCCTCGATCGGAGGGCCGATGATCGCGGTGATATCCATTTCCGGGTCCGTTTCATGGCCGAGCGCCCGCAGCGCCGCGCGGCAGCTTGAAAGGATGCCTGGTTGCGAATCGACCAACGTACCATCGAGATCGAGCAGGAGGTTGGAAGCGGCGTAGGACACAGGGATCTCGCTTTCTGCTGGCATGGCTTGATACAAATGCGGACGTCTGCGGCGCGGTCAAAGGCAACGACTCCACGGCCGCTTGTGTGCATAACCCATACCCTCTTGTGTTGCACGCCAATCTCGTGCGAGAGCCGTCACCGACGTTTGATCAAATCTCGCGCCGTCCGATAGGGGCCTGAACTTAAGAGCGGCTTCCGACTTGACAAACCTAAAATGACCGTATTTTAATCACGCTCAAGATATGAGCAGATTTGCTCGGTCTTGACATGACTTCGCTTGTCGAAGGGCAATAGCGCCCCACAACGCCCCGGTTTCCGGGACCCGCGTTGTGGGATTTTTTATTTTTGGGGTTTCGATGCAAGACGTCGTGAAAATCGGCATTCTCTACTCGACCACCGGGCCATATGGTTCGTTGGGACGTGAGGCCCGGCTGGGCGCCGAATTCGCACTCCACGACTACCAGCGGAATGGCGGTGACAAGGCGGAACTCGTCTTCTTCAATCCGCACGCGGACCTCTCCGCCTATCTCGAGGGCGCACGAAGCCTCATGCGTGACAGCGGCTGCCGGCACATCGTCGGCACGATCACCTCGGCGGCGCGCAAGGAAGTCATTCCGCTTGTCGAGAAGCACGATGGCCTGCTCTGGTACATGTGTCCCTACGAGGGTTTCGAGGCCAACGAAAACGTCATCTATATCGGCGCTTGTCCCAACCAGCATCTGATCCCGCTGTTCGAGCATCTGATCCCGCGCCATGGGTCGAGGCCCTATCTCGTCGGGGCGAACTACGTCTGGGGCTGGGAGATGAACCGGCTCGCCCGCGAGCTGATCGTCAATGCCGGCGGAACCATCCTGGGCGAGCGCTACCTGCCGCTCGAAGAGACGGCCGTCGAACGCATCGTCGCCGACATTGCGGAAAAGCGGCCAAGCTTCATCCTCAACAATCTGATCGGTCCGTCGAGCTACGCGTTCCTGGCGGCGATCAGCGAGCTTGCCAAGCGTGACCCGGCTTTCCTGCCGGAAAACTGCCCGGTTGCCAGCTGCGATCTTACGGAATGCGAACTGGCGGATATTGCCGGCGGGGCTGTCGGCCAGCTTTCGGCGCTCTCCTATTTCGATGGCCTGAACACCAGCGAGAACCTTGCCTTCAAATCCCGCCTGAAAGCATGGCGCCCGCAGACCGGCAAGGTCTCCACCATGTTTGCCAGCTCCTATACCGCGGTCGCTCTTTGCATCGCCGCGATCGAAGCCTGCGGCAACGACGATCCCGTCATGGTCAGGCAGGAAATCGTCTCGCGCTCCTGGCCATCGGTGCTTGGCGATCTCGTTGTCGATCCGACGACCAACCATGCCGCCTTGCCCTTCTATCTCGGCCGCATCAATTCGCAGCTTGGGTTCGATCTCATCGCGGCGGAACCGGCCATCCCCGCCGACCCCTATCTGATCACGAGCAGGCAGAAGCCCGCTCGGCACCTTCGCGTGGTGCAATCATGAACGGCACGCCCAATTTCGCCGGATGGCGCGTCACGATCCTTGCGGAGGATGACACCAATACCGAGAGACTGAACCGTCAGCTCATCGTCCTCGGCATGCGGGTGACCCGCCAATGGAAGCCGATAACCGTGAGCGAGCTGCCCGATCTCGTCATGGTCGACGTCGATCGCGGATGGGACGAGCTGATCCCGTGGAGCGGCGACAAGCCGCTCAGGCCCGTCGTCGCCATTCTCGGCTCGGAAGCCCCGGGCCGTATCGCCTGGGCCTTGCGCCAGGGGGCGGGCGCAATCATCCCGAAGCCCGTGGTGGCGTCCGCCGTTTTCCCCGCGCTGGTGCTGGCGGTGTCCATTCACGAGGAGCGGATCAAGGCGGCGGGCCGGATCGCGCATCTGGAGGAGCGGTTGAAGCTCAGGCCCGTCGTCTTTTCGGCAGTCGAGAGGCTGAAGGCCGAGCGCCAGATCGACGATGAATGCGCCTATGCCATCCTCAGAAACTGCGCCATGCGCCGGCGTCTTCCGGTGGAACAAATCGCCGCCTTCTTCCTGGTCGGCTCAGAAACACTGTCCGAGGTCGGCTGATGCGGGTACTCAAGGAACTTTGCCGGCAACCCGCGGGGTTGTTCGGCCTCGTCATCGTCGTGGCTGTCGTGGCCATGGCGATTGCCGCGCCGTGGCTCGCGCCCTTCGACCCTGACAACCAGATGTTTGACGGCCTGACCCTCGAGGGTGCGCCCATGCCGCCGGGCGGCCAGTTTCTGCTCGGGACGGATACGCTCGGGCGCGACCTGTTTTCGCGACTGCTGTTCGGTGCAAGGACATCGCTGGTGATCGGCCTGGTCGCCAATGGCGTCGCCGTCACCATCGGCCTCTTCGTCGGCGTCATGGCCGGCTATCTGCGCGGCTGGGCAGGCAGTCTGCTGATGCGCTTCACCGATCTCATGATGGCGTTTCCGGCGCTGCTGCTCGCCATCGTGCTTGCGGCAATCCTGAAGCCCAGCCTGTGGATCGTCGCCATGGTCATCGCGCTGGTGAATTGGGTGCAGGTGGCGCGGATCGTCTATACCGAGACGCGCGCGCTGGTGGAGCGGGATTTCATCATGGCCGAACGCGCGCTTGGCGCCGGCCATGCCCGCATCGTCGTCCTCCACATCCTGCCGCATCTGCTGCCGACGGCCATCGTCTGGGGAACGCTCGGCATTGCAACCACCGTTCTGCTCGAGGCGACGCTTTCCTTTCTGGGGGTGGGCGTCCAGCCGCCGCAGCCATCCTGGGGCAACATCATTTTCGAAAGCCAGAGCTACTTCCAGGCGGCCCCCTGGCTGGTCTTCTTCCCCGGCGCCATCATCCTGCTGACCGCCCTTGCGTTCAACCTCGTTGGCGATGCGCTGCGTGACATCCTCGATCCGACCCAGAGAGGCAGGGGCTGATGCTGAACGTTCTCATCAGGCGCCTCGTCCAGTCGGCGCTCATCCTGCTCGGCGTCGCCGCCATCACCTTCATCCTGCTGTATGCCCTGCCGGCCGACCCGGCCCGCATGATCGCCGGCCGCAGCGCCACGGCGCAGACGGTGGACAATATCCGCCGCGAACTCGGCCTGGACCAATCGTTGCCGACGCAGTTCCTGCATTATCTCAACGGCTTGCTGCATGGCGAACTCGGCCGGTCCTACGCACAGAAGACGCAGGTGATGACGCTGATCCTGGCGCGGTTGCCTGCCACGATCACCTTGATGGCAGCCGGCATCTTCGTCGAAGTGCTGCTCGGCCTGACGCTCGGCATCATCGCGGCGCTCGATCGCGGCGGCCCGACCGATCGTCTGGTGATGGCGTCCGCTTTCGTTGGCGTATCGGCGCCGCAGTTCGTCGTGGCTCTTCTCCTGCTTTATCTGTTCGCGGCGACACTCGGCTGGTTTCCGATGAGCGGCTACGGCAGTTTCTCGAATATCGTTCTGCCTGCCGCCACGCTCGGCCTTCTCGGCGCCGGCTGGTATGCCCGCATGGTCCGCTCCGCCATGATCGACGTGCTGAATCAGGATTTCATCCGCACGGCGCGCGCCAAGGGTCTGTCCGGGCGGCGCATCATCCTGCGCCATGCGCTGCCCAACGCCATCCTGCCGATCATCGCCATGATCGGCATCGACATCGGGCAGTTCATGGGCGGCGTGGTGGTGGTGGAGGCAGTCTACGGCTGGCCCGGCATCGGGCAGCTGGCCTGGCAGGCGATCCAGCAGGTCGACATCCCGATCATCATGGGGGTCACGCTGACCTCCGCCCTCGCCATCATCCTCGGCAATCTCGCGGCCGATCTCATCACGCCGCTGATCGATCCACGTATCCGCTCGCACTGAACCACACGAAAAAGGGGAACTGACCTATGTTCAAAAGCTGGTTACTCAGAACGACGACAGCTGCCATGCTGGCTTTCATGCCGCTGGCAGCCCATGCCGCCGATCAGCCGACGCAAGGCGGCGACATCATCGTCACCTATAAGGACGACATCACGACGCTCGATCCGGCGATCGGCTACGACTGGGTGAACTGGTCGATGATCAAGAGCCTGTTTTCCCGGTTGATGGACTATGAGCCGGGCACGGCGAAGCTGGTTCCGTCGCTTGCCGAGAGCTTCACCGTCTCGCCGGACGGCCAGACCTACACCTTCAAGCTGCGCAAGGGCGTGAAGTTCTCGAACGGCCGCGAGGTCGTCGCCTCCGACGTCAAGTATTCGATCGAGCGTGCGGTCAATCCGAAGACGCAGGGCCCCGGCGCCGGCTTCTTCGGTGCGATCAAGGGCTATGACGACATGTCGGCCGGCAAGGCCGACAATCTTCCCGGCATCGAGGCGCCGGACGAAAGCACCGTCGTCTTTCATCTGAGCCGCCCGGATGCGACATTCCTGCATGTGCTGGCGATCAACTTTGCCTCGGTCGTGCCGAAGGAAGCCGTGGACGCTGCGAACGGCGATTTCGGCAAGCATCCGGTCGGCTCGGGCACCTTCATCCTCAAGGACTGGACCATCGGCCAGAAGCTCGTCTTCGAACGCAACAAGGACTATTTCGTCAAGGACGTCCCGCATATCGACAACTTCACCGTAGAGGTGGGCCAGGAGCCACTGGTTGCGCTGCTGCGCCTGCAGAAGGGCGAGGTCGATATCGTCGGCGACGGCATCCCGCCGGCGAAGTTCCTGGAAATCAAGAATTCGCCTGATGGCGCGAAGATGATCGTTGATGGAGAGCAGCTCCACACCGGCTACATCACGCTCAATACCAAGGTGAAGCCGTTCGACAATCTGAAGGTCCGCGAAGCGGTCAACATGGCTGTCAACAAGGACCGCATCACGCGTATCCTGAATGGCCGGGCAACGCCCGCAAACCAGATCCTGCCGCCGCTGATGCCGGGATACGACAAGTCTTTCCAGGGTTTTGCCTATGATGTGAAGAAGGCGAAGGCGCTGCTGGCCGAAGCCGGCTATGCCGACGGCTTCTCGACCGTGCTCTACTCGACCAACACCGATCCGCAGCCGCGCATCGCCCAGTCGATCCAGCAGGATCTGGCGGCAATCGGCATCAAGGCCGAGGTCCGTGCTCTTGCACAGGCCAATGTCATCGCTGCCGGCGGCACCGAAGGCGAAGCGCCGATGATCTGGTCGGGCGGCATGGCCTGGATCGCCGACTTCCCGGATCCGTCCAACTTCTATGGTCCGATCCTGGGTTGCTCCGGCGCGGTTCCCGGCGGCTGGAACTGGTCGTGGTACTGCAACAAGGCGCTGGACGAGCGCGCCGTCGCAGCCGACTCCATGTCCGATCCGGCCAAGGTGGCCGAGCGTCAGGCCGCCTGGGGCAAGATCTTCACCGACATCATGGCGGATGCGCCATGGGTACCTGTCATCAACGAGCGGCGCGTCGTCGCAAAATCGCCGCGCATGGGCGGCGCCGACAGCATCTACGTCGATCCCACCCGCGTCATCAACTACGACGCGATCTTCGTGAAGCAGTAAACCCGATCAACGAACCCGCTCCCTCGAACTCCGAGGGGGCGGGATGGCAATCAGCGGATTTGACCCCGGAGACCCTCATGTGCATCGCCTGCACCCACACCATTCATCGCGCACAACACAACTTTGGCTGGAACAAGGATTTTCCGCCGGCGCTGACGGCCAAGGCCGGCGAGACCATACTATTCGAATGCCTTGATTCCTCCGGCGGACAGCTGGGTGCCGACGCGACGTTGGAAACGCTCGTCAATCTGGACTTTGGCAAGATCAATCCCGTCTCCGGTCCGGTCTATGTCGAAGGCGCGGAGCCTGGCGATGCGCTCAAGGTGACCATCCGCAAGTTTCACCCGATCGGCCACGGCTGGACGGCGAATATTCCCGGTTTCGGCCTGCTGGCGGACCAGTTCAAGGAGCCGGCGCTGCACGTCTGGACCTATGACAGCGTCACCATGGCGCCATCCGCTTTCGGCCCCGGCGGCCGTGTGCCGCTCAAGCCTTTTACCGGAACGATCGGCGTGGCGCCTGCCGAACCCGGACTGCATTCCGTCGTGCCGCCGCGGCGCGTCGGCGGCAACTTGGATATCCGTGACCTGACCGCCGGCGTCACGCTCTATCTGCCCGTCGAAACGGAAGGTGCTCTTTTCTCGGTCGGCGATACGCATGCAGCCCAAGGGGATGGCGAGGTCTGCGGCACGGCCATCGAAAGCCAGATGAACGTCGAGCTCACCCTCGACCTCGTCAAGGGTGCGAACCTGCAGACGCCGCGCTTCACCACGACGGAGCCGGTAACCAGGCATCTCGACAGTGCCGGCTATGAGGTAACGACCGGCATCGGCCCGGATCTGATGACCGGCGCGCGCGAAGCGGTCATGCGCATGATCGATCTTCTTGTCGCCGAACATGGCCTCAAGCCTGTCGATGCCTACATGCTCTGCTCGGTATGCGGCGATCTCCGGATCAGCGAGATCGTCGATATGCCCAACTGGGTCGTGTCCTTCTACTTTCCAAGGATCGTCTTCGCGTGACCAGTCAAAGCGGCCGTCCAGCGGTTCTCTCCGTCCGCAATCTGAGCGTCGATGCAAGAACGCCGGAAGGGCTGAAGCGCATTCTCGACGACGTGAGCTTCGACCTGGAGCCAGGCAAGACGCTTTGTCTTGCCGGCGAATCCGGCTCGGGAAAATCGGTAACCTCGCTGTCCATCATGGGGTTGCTTCCCAAGACCTCGCTCAAGGTCGCCTCCGGCGAGATCCTGCTGGAGGGCCGCAATATCGTGGGCATTCCGCATCGCGCGCTTCGCCGGATCCGCGGCGGCGAGGTGGCGATGATCTTTCAGGAGCCGATGACGTCGCTCAATCCGGTGATGACCATCGGCGAGCAGCTTGTCGAGGCCATTCGCGAGCATCAGGCCGGCACTGCCGATAATGCCGCGCAGATTGCCAAGTCGATGCTCGACGCTGTTCATATCAACGATGCCGCCAGGCGCCTGAAGCAATATCCGCATGAGCTTTCGGGCGGCATGCGCCAGCGCGTGATGATCGCCATGGCGCTGTCCTGCCGCCCCAAGGTGCTGATTGCCGACGAGCCGACGACGGCGCTCGACGTCACCGTTCAGGCGCAGATCCTGACGCTGATGCGCGAGCTTCGCAGCGAGTTCAATACCTCGATCCTCCTGATCACCCATGACATGGGCGTCGTGGCGGAAATGGCCGATCGCGTCGCCATCATGCAGCATGGCCGTATCGTGGAGGAGGGCGATGCGCTCACCGTCTTCGGCGAGCCGACCCAGCCCTATACGCGGGAGCTGCTGGCCGCCGTGCCCCGGCTTGGGGCGCATGCCGGAACGGACGGGCCGCCGCGCGTATCGGATGCGCCGAGGCGAGCCGTGTCCGATACGCCCATTCTCGATGTTCAAAAGCTGAGCGTGACCTATGGCGCGAAGCGAGGTTTCTTCGGCAAGGGGGCGAGCAGCGCGCCGACCGTCAACGAGGTTTCCTTCGCGATCAAGGCCGGGCAGACGCTCGGATTGGTGGGAGAAAGCGGCTCCGGCAAGTCGACGACGGGCAAGGCAGTGCTCAATCTCATCGCTTTCGATGGCAGCGTGAAGATCGAAGGGCGCGAGGTCCAGGGACTATCGCCGGCAAAAATGCAGCCGACGCGTCGTGCCGCTCAGATGATTTTCCAGGACCCCTACGCCTCGCTCGATCCGCGTATGAATGTCGGCGCAGCGATCGCCGAGCCGCTGGTGATCCATGATGTCGGCAATGCCTCCGAACGCAGGGATCGTATCGCTGCGTTGCTGAAGCGCGTCGGGCTCACGCCGGACGCCGCGACCCGCTATCCGCACGAGTTTTCCGGCGGGCAGCGCCAGCGTATCTGTATTGCGCGCGCGCTTGCGCTGGAGCCAAAACTCATCGTTGCGGACGAAAGCGTGGCTGCACTGGATGTTTCGGTGCGCGCGCGCGTTCTCGACCTGATGCTTGAGCTGCAGGAGCAGATGGGCCTTGCCTATCTCTTCATCTCGCACGACATGGCCGTCATCGAGAAGATGTCGCATCACGTCGCGGTCATGCGCGGCGGCCGCATCGTCGAGATCGGCACGCGCCGGCAGGTGTTCGAGAATCCGGGCGACGACTACACGCGAAACCTGATGGCCGCGGTCCCCATCCCGGACCCGGCGCACTACAGGCAGGCGCGGCAAGGCTGATACCACGCGCCACATGAGCCGTGGAGGAGCGGTTCGGAGAGGATGCGAGCAACAGCTCACCGCTCGTTGTGCGAATGTCGAGTGTTGCCGCCCGCCTTCCTGCTTTCGCATTCAGGCGGGCGGAACTGGTTTCAGACTGTATTCTTCAGGCGGCGCGGCGCGTGCGCGCCTCACGGACGGCCTGTTCGGCAATGCGAAACTGAGCGAGCAATTCGTTCAGCGTGGCCGCCTCGGAAGCAAGGCCATGGCTTGCCGCCGTCTGTTCCTCGACCATTGCGGCGTTCTGCTGAGTGCCCTGGTCCATGGTGTTGACCGCGACGTTGATCTCCTGCAGGCCGGTCGACTGTTCGCGGGAAGACCGGACGATCGCCTCGATGTTCTGGTTGATCTCCTGGACATCGCGCACGATCACGTCGAGCGCTTCGCCCGTCTGGTTGACGAGGGTGACGCCGTTCTTGACCTGCTCGCCGGAGGCGGTGATCAAGGATTTGATTTCCTTGGCGGCCTGAGCGGAGCGCTGCGCCAGTTCGCGAACTTCCTGCGCAACCACGGCAAAGCCCTTGCCGGCTTCGCCCGCGCGGGCCGCTTCCACGCCGGCATTGAGGGCGAGCAGGTTCGTCTGGAAGGCGATATCGTCGATGACGCCGATGATGTTGGAGATTTCGCCCGACGACTTTTCGATCATGTTCATCGCGCCGACGGCCTTTTCGACAATCTCGCCGGATTTCTCCGCACCGCTGCGGGCGCGGGTGACGAGCTGACCGACTTCCTCGGCCCGGCGGGCGCTGTCCTTGACCGTGGTCGTGATTTCCTCAAGCGCTGCGGCAGTCTCTTCGACGGAAGCCGCCTGCTGTTCGGTACGCCGCGCAAGGTTGTCGGCAGCCGAGCGGATTTCCGTCGCGCCGGTGTCGATTGCCCGTGCATTGCGGCCAACGGTAGCCATGGCGTCGTGCAGTCGCGCGACCGATGTATTGAAATCGGTCCGCAGGCGGTCGAGATCGCCGACGAAAGGAGTCGTGATGCGATGCACCAGATCGCCGTTTGCCAAACGACCAAGTCCATCGGCAAGCGAATGCACGGCGGAGGCGATCTGCTCTTCCTCGCTGGCCTTCAGCGCTTCGCGCTCCCGGCGCTCCTGCTCGCTGAGCATGCGTGTTTCCTCGGCCTCCTTCGTCAGGCGGCCTCGCTGGATCATATTGTCCCGGAAGACGGCAACGGCTGCTGCCATGCGTCCAAGCTCGTCCTTCCTGTCGGTCCCCGGTATTTCGGCGGAGACGTCACCGCCTGCAAGCCGGCCCATGGCGCTCGTCATCTGCAGCACAGGGCGCACGACGAGGCTCGACAGCAGGGCAGCCAGTACGATGATCAGCGTGACGACGCCGATGACGGTCGCGACCGTGGCGGCGATACGGAACTTGGCGATGCTGGCGAATGCCATGTCGCGGTCTATCTGAACTCCCAGATACCAATCGGAGCGCGGCAGGCCTTCGATGGGCAGGAAGCTGACGAGAACGGGCTTGCCGTTGAAGGTCGTCTCGGAAATGCCGGAACCGATCGTCGGCGTCGCTTGCGGAAACGCGTCCGTGAGCTTCTTGGTGACCAGCTGCTGGTCCTGGTGGACGAGAATGGTTCCGTCGTTCTTGATCAGGAAGGCCGATCCTTTCCCGCCCATCGTGACCGCCTTGATCATGGAAACCAGCGAGCCAAGGGAGAAATCGCTGGCGGCAACGCCGAACAGCTTGCCGTCGCGCTTGACCGGCATGGCGGCGCTGATGATCAGATTGCCCGTCGAGGCGTCGTTGTAGGGATCGGTCAGGACCAGCTTGTCGGCCTGCACCGCATCCTTGTACCAGGGGCGCTTGCGCGGATCGTAACCTGCCGGAAGCTCCTGGTTGGGGACGCTGGTGAAAGCGCCTTGCTCATCGCCCACGTAGGTTGACATGAACTCCCGTAACAGCACGGGATTGTCGAAGGCGCTGGCGATAGCAGCTGGATTTCCGGCCTTGGCGGCGGCGTTGGCTGCGAGCTCGGTCAGCATGACGCGCGCATTCAACCAGTTCGAAATGCTCTGGGACGCCTGCAGGCCGGAGGATTCGATTTCTCCCTTGACCGCGTCGTGGGCGACGCCGCGCTGGAGACTGTCGATATAGATTGAAAAGCCGCAGAGGGCGGCAATGACAACCAGTGATGCCACCACCAGTATCTTCGTCATCAAATTGAAACGGGTCTGCACGGGATCGGTCCCTATAAGTTGTCCGGTAGGTTGATGATCGCGGAAATCAAGAAGCCGGACGCGCCAAACGACATGGTCATTCCCAGCAAATGCCGTCATGGCGCCGCGCATGCCTTAATGAGACATGCGGTCAGATATGATGCAGAAGCGTTAAGGTGTCTTTAATCACGATGGATCGCGGGCCTCGCGATGGAAACCGCGGTGCGATTTATGAAAGACTGGCCGGCGGGATCCATATCGAAGATGGCATTCGAAGCGGATTGAAACCCTAGCTGGCGATCGCTTCCAGATATCTCTCCGCGGAGCGCTCCACGATGCGATTGCCGTCGTTCTCGATCGTTCGACCCGGGAATGCGCCGTAGATGGCTTCAAACCGGTATGGCCGCACCGCCTGCGCAATCGCCTTCACGGCCTTGGCGTTGAGGGGAACGAGGTTGGGGTAGCTGCGCATGAAGCTGACATATCGCCGATCCATGGTCACCTGCATGGTGTCGCCGACGAAGAGGGCGCCGCGCCTATCTTCGAGCCATGGGCAATGCAACACCGCGCTGCCCTCGAAATGTCCGCCGCAACGGATCATGATGGCCGGGCCTATCTCCAGCGACTCTCCCGTTAAGGGGCGAAGCGCAGCGGTGGTTCTCTGCACCCATCGACCATCGTCGGCGTGAATATGGATCGGCGCGTTGCCGAAGGCCGCACTCCATTCGATCATCGATGCATAGAAATGCGGGTGGGAGATCGCGATCGCACTCAGGCCGCCCATGGCGACAATCCGGGCTTTGCTGGCCTCGTCGATGAGGCTGAGGCAGTCCCAGAGGATGTTGCCCTCCGGTGTCTCGATCAGGAAGGCGCGCTGGCCGATGCCGAAATCGGGCGAGATCTGCAGGCTGTGAATGCCCTTTGCCTCTTCCTTCCAGACGATACCATGCGTCGCGCGAAGGGTTGTCATGTTGGTCCATTGCTGCCCCGATTGCGGTACGAACTGGCGATCGTCCTCGCAGATGGGGCAGGTTCGTGGAGGCTCGATGCTTTCGTCGAACTGCGTGCCGCAAGCGGCACAGATAAAACAGGTCATCATCAGATCCTCGCCAATCCGCTCTCCCGGATCAAGCCGGAAATGCTCGCAGCGCCGCTACCCACGGGCTATCTGTCATATTGGCGCAATCGAGCCGAGTTCCAGGCTGGGGTGAACTGCGACTTGCCATTTCGGACGGTCGCAGCTCTGTCGGGATATCGGCGTCGGCTTTAAACGCCGGCGATCTTTCGCAAATCGTCGATCGCGCCGGGCGCTGCGCCGAGAACCACCGATCCCTTGGTCAGGCGTTCGCCTTCGGTCGGGAAAGGATGGTACCAGCCGCCGGCCTCCTTCACGAGGCAATAGCCGGCAAGGCAATCCCAGGCGTGCATATAGGGTTCGTAGTAGCCGACGAGGCGTCCGGCCGCGACATAGGCGAGCATCAGCGCACCCGAGCCGTTGCGGATGAAGTTGCCACCGGCCTCCAGGACCTGCTCGACCATTTTCGCGACGAAGGCTGGGGTGACGTGATTGTTGGCGCCGATCCCGGTCACGGCGTTGCGGATGTTGCGGGTGTCATCGAGCTTGAGGCTCTTGCCGTTGAGGGTGGCGCCCTTGCCGAGCGCGGCGACGTAAAGCTCGTCGTGGCAGGGCGCCGAGATGACGCCGATCACCGGAATGCCGTCGTGCAGCACGGCGATGGAAACGCACCAGTTGGGCATGCCATTGACGAAGGGGCTTGTCCCGTCGATCGGGTCGACGACCCAGGTGTAGCCGGACGTGCCCGTTTCAAGCCCATACTCTTCGCCGAGAATACTGTCATGAGGGTAAGCCTCGTGGATGCGGGCGCGGATGAGATTTTCGACGTCCCGGTCGGCGATCGAGACGACATCCTGCAGGTCGCGCTTGGTTTCGATGACCAGCGTCTCGCGGCGTTTGAAATAGTCGAGAGCGAGTTTTCCTGCTTCGCGGCCAATCGCTTCGGCCAGCGCAAGACGTGTTTCGAGATCGGCGGGAGATGCGGATGTCATTCAATAGGTCCTTGATCGTCTGATGTTTGACGGCGTTTAGCCGCCGATGACTGCGATGCCGCGATCCTTGAAGCTGATCGTGACGTCCGTGCGGGGAGGGAGGGCTGCATCGACGGTCGCGTCGACGACGAAGAGGGAGCCGCGATCGGTCTGCACCTCATATTCGACATGATCGCCGAGATAGGCGGAATGGACGATCTGGCCGTTGAACGGGCCGTCACCAGTTCTTGGTGTCAGCATGATGGCGTTCGGTCTGACGGCAAGCTGAGCCGGCCCCGGCCTGACTGCGCGGCCGTTCACCTGGTGGCGCAGCCCCTCGATCGCAATCGTTGCGCTGTTGCCGTCGGTTTCGACGATGTCGCAGGGCATGACGTTGGCCTCGCCCATGAAATCGGCGATGAAGGCGGAGGCCGGCGCATCGTAAAGCTCGCGCGGTGCGCCTTGCTGCGCGATCCCACCCTCCTTCATGACGATGATGCGGTCGGAGACGGCGAGCGCCTCGTCCTGGTCATGGGTGACGTAGACGGCGGTAAAGCCGAGGCGCTGCTGCAATTCGCGGATGTCCGTCCTGACGCGCCGGCGCAGGCGGGCATCGAGATTGGAGAGCGGTTCGTCGAGAAGCAGCACCTGGGGTTCGACGACGAGGGCGCGGGCGACGGCGACACGCTGCTGCTGGCCGCCGGAGAGTTCGGCGGGAAGGCGTGCGCCCATGCCGGCCAGGCCGACGAGGCTGAGGGCGCCTTCCGCCTTCTCGCGCGCTTCTCTGCGTCTCATGCCGGAGGATTCGAGCCCGTAGGCGACATTGTCGAGCGCCGTCATGTGCGGAAACAAAGCATAGCTCTGGAAGACCATCGAAACGTCGCGCTCGTTGGCCGGGAGCATGGTGACATCCTTGCCGCCGATCAGGATACGGCCGGAGGAGGGATGCTCGAGCCCCGCCAGCATGCGAAGCGTCGTCGTCTTGCCGCAGCCGGAAGGGCCGAGCAGGGTCACAAGCGTTCCCGGCTCGATGGTGAGCGACAGATCGGGGATGGCGGTGAACGCGCCAAAGGTCTTGCGGACATTCTCGAAGACGACGGAACCGGGAGCCTTCGGGTTCATGCGGTTTTCTCCTGAGCGAGGGATGCGGAGGTTGTCGGTGATGGCGTCATGGCGACACGGTTCACGCGCCGCAACCGCCTTTCGCCGACGAGCAGCTGGAAGCCGGCGATGATGGTAATCATGACGACGATGAGAGCGGAGGAATAAGCGATCGCGACGCCGTATTCGCCGTTTTCGACCAGGCCGACGATATAGGCCGTGGACATATTGTACTGGGCGCTGACGAGGAAGATGACCGCGCTGATAGAGGTGATGGCGCGCACGAAGGAATAGACCAGCGCTGCGTTGATCGCCGGCCGGAGCAACGGCAGGATCACTTTCCGTATGGTGCGCAGGCTGTTGGCCCGCAGCGTCAGCGATGCCTCGTCGAGGCTCTTGTCGAGCTGGCTCATGGCGGCCACGCCGCCGCGAACGCCAACCGGCATGTTGCGGAACACGAAGCAGGCGACGAGGATCAGGGCGGTTCCGGTCATTTCCAGCGGCGGCAGGTTGAAGGCCATGATGTAGCTGATGCCGATGACCGTGCCGGGGATGGCGAAGCTCATCATCAGTGCGAACTCGAACAGGCCGCGACCGACGAACTTCTGGCGCACGATCAGATAGGCGGTGAGCAGGCCGACGGCGGCCGTCAGCGGCGCGGAGATCAGCGCGATTTCCATCGTCGTCCAGAAAGAGTTCCAGGCGACGCCGCTCCAGGCAAGGCCGCCATCGTCGCGCAGGCCGATCGAGAAAGCCTTGACGTAATGCTCGACCGTTAGCGTGTTGTCGAGGCCCCAGGTCCGCACGAAGCCGCCGAAGAGGATCATGACATAGACGACGACGGTAAAGAGCATCCAGGGAATGACAAGCGCGTGGACCGCGATCGAGAGGCCTCGGGGCAAGGCGGCGTGCGCACCTGAATCGCCCTTGCCTGTCACCGTCGCGAAGCTCTTGCCTTGCAGCCAGAGGCGCTGGGCAAGGAATGCGCTCAGCGTAAAGACGAGCAGGATCATGGCGAGGACCGCGGCGCGAGACGGGTCGTTCTGCGCCCCGACGACACTGAAGAAGATCTCGGTCGACAGAACGCCATGGCTGCCGCCGAGCACCATCGGATTGCCGAAGTCGGCCATGCTCTCGATGAAGCCGATCAGGAAGGCATTTGCGAGACCCGGCTTCATCAACGGCAGCGATACCCGCCAGAAGGTGCGCCAGCGATTGGCACGCAGGGTCTGCGACGCCTCTTCCATCGACGGGCTGACGCCTTCGACCACGCCGATGAGAACGAGAAAGGAAATCGGCGTGAAGGAAAGGACTTGCGCGATCCATATGCCGGTCAGGCCGTAAAGCCAGCGGCTGGGCTCCGTTCCGAAGAGCGACGAGGCCAGCTGGGTGACGACGCCCGCCCGCCCGAACAGGAGGGTGAGGGCAAGCCCGACCACGAAGGGGGGCGTGATGATCGGCAGGATCGTCAGGAGCCTCAGCCCCTTCTTGAAGGGAAAGCGGGTGCGGGTCGCAACGAGCGCGAAGCAGAGACCGAGCAGCGTCGATCCTCCCGCCGTCAGGATGGCGAGCCAGAGCGTGCGCCAGGCAACGCCGCAACGGTCGCCGCCGACGATGCAGCTGAGGCTCCAGATCGATGGGTCCTGGATGTTCGTCGTGAAGCCGCTGGGATCGAACGAGCCGTCGAATGACTGGAAGGCGCCGACGAACATGCTGCCGACGGGATAGAATACGAAGATCGCGACCAGCACGATCAGCATCGTGATGGAACTGACGACGAAGGCGTCGCCCTTCATCACGCCGCGCTCCGCAAGACCGAAGGAAAAGAGCAGGACAAAGACGATGCCAAGCGTGATCGCGCCGGCGCCCATGGCCGGCTGGCCGTCCGCCAGGGCTCCGAACATGGTTTCGCTAATCGCCCAGGCCCAGCCCGCGGAGGTGATGGCAAGCCCTTGCAGGGCCAGAAAGACAAAACCCAACGCCCCGGCAAAGGCCATGAGCGCGCCGCGCCGCATCGGACTGGAAACGAAGCGCGCGATGCCGCCAAGCACGAAAAGCCCGGCGGCAATCGCGAGCCACCATCGACCATAGCTGGAGATTTGCAGGATTCCAGGCGCTGTGGAGGGGTCGCGAGGAAAGCTGCTCAACCAGCCAAAGCCGAAGAAGCCGTCCTCGATGCGATACCATGGGAGTAGTATCAGGGCGGCGATGCCGAGAATAAGCGCAATATCCAGCCGGCGTTTGCTATTGGTCATGGTCGGATTCGCATCCCATTCAGCAGAATTTGGAGACTATGCCGGCCGGATGCGTGCGTATCCGGCCGGCACGACGGTCAAGGGGCCGGTCAGTTGGCCTTGGCGCCGATTTCCTTGTCCCATCGGGCAAGCAAGGCCTTGCGGATCGTGGGATCGCCGTACTTCTTGAAGTCGTAGTCGATCAGCTTGATCTCCTCGAACTTCGGGGCCTCCTTCGGAACCTCGGCCGATTTGTTGGAGGGAAGCTGATAGGATTTGGCGTCCTTCATATGCGATTGCGCCTCGGCACTCAGCGCCCAGTCGTACCATTTCTTGGCGTTCTCGAGGTTTCTGGCGCCCTTGATGATGGACATGGAGCCGATCTCGTAGCCGGTGCCCTCGCAGGGAGCGACCGCCTTGATGGGGAAGCCTTCGACGGTCTGGGCGACGGCGTCATGCATGAAGACGATGCCGATGGTCGCCTCTCCTCGGGCCGCCGCCTTTACCGGCGCCGAGCCTGATTTCGTATATTGCGAGATATTGGCATTGAGCTTCGAGAGATAGTCGAAAGCCTTGTCCTCGCCCATGATCTGCACGAGCGTCGCAAGCGTATTGTAGGACGTTCCGGACGAATTCGGATTAGCGATCTGGATCTCGCCCTTGTAGGAAGGGTCGGTCAGGTCAGCCCAGCACTTTGGCTCCTTCAGGCCCTTTTTCTTCAGGATCTCGCTGTTGTATCCCCAGCCGAGCGCGCCGGCGTAGACGCCGACCGTGCGGAAGTTGGCGCTTTCGGCCTGCTTCTTTGCCCAGTCCTGCAATTGATCGAACAATGGTGATTTGTATTCGAGGGTCAGGCCTTCGGCCGCCGCCTGCAGATGCGGGTCGCCGGTTCCGGCCCACCAGATATCCGTCTTCGGATTGCGCGCCTCGGCGCGGATCTTGGCATAGGTTTCCCCGGCGGAAAGCCGGACCATGTTGACCTTGATGTCGCTCTGTTTCTCGAACAGCCCCTTCATCAGGTCGCAGACTTCCGGATCTGCCGAGCAGATTACATTCAGATCGCCCGCGGCATGCGCCGACCAGGCAACAAAAGATACTCCCGCGGCAAGGGCTGCCGCGGCCACATTGACCAATCGCATGATGTCCTCCTGCTTTTGCGGCGCCTCCACGCCGAGCGCTTCTTGCAAGCGTGTGCAAATGCTGCATTGGTTGGCTTGCCATGTCAACCAGCGCTGTCATAAAAGTTTCACAATACTGACATGATTGCTGTATTGCACGCGATTGCAAACTATGCTGAAGTTCATCAGCGAATAGGGAGGCACCGTGTCGCAACGAGATTTTGTCAGCGCTGAAGAAGTGGCGCAGCGGGCGGGTGTTTCGCGCTCGGCTGTGTCTCGCGCATTCACCCCCGGCGCCAGCGTATCCGAGGCCACGCGGCAAAAGGTTCTGCAGGCGGCGGAAGAGCTCGGCTATCAGGTCAATCATCTCGCCCGCGGGCTGATGCGCAACGAGAGCGGCATCGTCTGCCTGATCGTTTCCGATGTCGCGACGCCCTACCGCTCCGCCCTGTTGCGGGAACTGACCTTGCAGCTGCAGCTTGCGGGGAAGGTGGCGATGCTGATCAATACGGACCGCTCGGACGGCAGCGTCAACAAGGCGCTGCAGCAGGCGATCCGATATCGCGCTGACGCGTCCGTCATCCTGTCGGGCCTGCCGGACAAATCGATCACGCAGCTCTGTCTGCGCAGCGGGCAAAGGCTCGTGCTGATCAATCGCGACGAGGATCAGTCAGGCCCGCTACACATCAATCTCGACGACCGCGAGGCGGCAGCGCGCGTCGTCACGGCCTTTGTCAGAGCGGGCTGCAGCCGGCTCGCCTTTGCCAACTCGGAAGCCGGCACGCCGAGCCTCATGGCAAGGGAAGAGGGTTTCATCGCCGCCGCCCGGGATCATGGCCTGGAGGTCGTCGTCGAGCGGCACGGCTGGACCGGATACGAGGCCGGCCGCGTCCTGGCGCGGCGTCTGCTGACCCGCAAGGAGCGGCCCGATGCGGTCTTCTGCGCAACGGATCTGCTGGCCTGCGGTTTCATGGATGCCGCCCGCCATCAGTTTTCGCTTTCCATTCCGCAGCAGCTCTGCGTCGTCGGCTTCGACGACATCGAGCAGGCCTCCTGGTCTTCCTACCGGTTGACCACATTCTCGCAGCCGGTTGCGGCAATTGCGCGCGAGGCGGTGACCTGGCTTTCGGAGAATGGCGTCGTGCAGGGCAAATCGTTGCGGCTGCACTCCGATCTTGTCTGGCGTGATTCGGTCAGAGGCGGATGACCACGAGTTTATAACAGAAGATTTTATGCTCTATCCTTCTGTTTATAAATGAGAAAATAAATTTTATGACAGTTTTGTGACAATGCGTCTTGAAAAAGATGCAAAGAGGGAGAAACATAGTCGGCTAACGAAAGTTTAGCTTATCGTGATATTGTCGTCCGGCATTCTCCGGGCATCGCAAGCATACGGAGGACCGCTATGGCGCTTATACTCGGCCTTGTCGCTCTGGCAGGCCACATCGCCCTTCTGCTTTGGGGCACGCGCATGGTCCAGACCGGCATCCAGCGCGCTTTCGGCCCCGATCTTCGCTCCTTTCTCGGCCGCGCGCTCAGCAATCGCATGAAGGCGTTTTTTGCCGGGATCGGCGTCACCGCCATTCTGCAGAGCAGCACGGCCACCGGCCTGATGGCGTCGGGTTTTGCCGCGGGCGGGCTGGTGGATCTGGTGCCGGCGCTTGCCGTGATGCTGGGCGCCAACGTCGGGACGACCCTGATCGTCCAGGTTCTGTCCTTCGATGTCGCCGCCGCGTCGCCCGCCCTCATCCTGATCGGCGTCCTGATGTTCCGCCGCACCGGAAATTCGCGCGTGCACGATCTCGGGCGCGTCATGATCGGGCTCGGCTTCATGCTTCTGGCGCTGCACCAGCTGCTCGACCTGATGACGCAGTATGAAGGATCGACGGCGCTGGCCTATGTGCTGGATGCCATCGCGTCGACCCCGGTTCTCAGCCTGCTTCTGGCCGCGATCCTGACCTGGGCGGCGCATTCCAGCGTTGCCGTGGTGCTGCTCATCATGTCTCTGGCAAGCAAGGGTCTCGTCAACGTCGATCAGGCCTTTGCCCTCGTTCTCGGCGCCAATCTCGGAACGGCGATCAATCCGTTGATCGAAGGGCAATCGGGCGCCGATCTGTCCGTCAAGCGGCTGCCCATCGGCAACATGCTGACGCGCATTGTCGGCGTGGCCGCGATGATCGGTCTGCTCGAGCCGGCGACGCGCCTTTCGGCCATGATAGACAGCGACAGCGCCCGTGCCGTCGCCAATTTCCATAGTGCCTTCAATATCGTTCTGGCGGTGGTGTTCATGCCGCTCCTGCGGCCCTATGCCGATCTGCTGACGAGATTGCTGCCGCAGAAGATCGACGAGGCCGATCCGACACGGCCGAGATATCTCGATCCGGCCGCCAAGGAAACGCCTGTCGTCGCTCTCGGTGCCGCGGCGCGGGAGGCATTGAGACTGGTCGATGTGCTGTCGGAAATGCTTGCCGGCGCAAAACTGGCGCTCTCCGACACCGATCGAAAAGCCCTCACACGCCTGCGCTCGCTGGACAATATCCTCGACAGCCTCAATACGGCGGTAAAAACCTATCTGACCTCGATCGATCCCGATGAACTCGGCGAAGCCGACAGGCGGCGCCTGAACGAGATATTGCTGTTCTCGATGAACATGGAGCATGCCGGCGATGTGCTCGACCAGAACCTTCTGCCGCATCTGGCCAAACGCCTGCGCCGGGGCTTGAGTTTCTCGAAGGAAGGCCAGTTCGAGCTGGCAAGGCTGTTCGACCGATTGCAATCGAACCTGCAGACGACGGCAGCCTTGTTCATGACGCAAAACGAGAGTGCCGCCCGTATGCTGGCGCAGGAAAAGGTTATCTTCCGCAAGGCGGAGCGCGAGGGCACGGAGGCTCATTTCCAGCGCTTGCGCCAGGGTGGCATCGAGACCGCCGAGACCAGCTCGCTTCACCTCGACCTGCTGCGCGATCTCAAGCAGATCAATTCCCACTTCGTCGCCGCTGCCGCCTATCCTGTCCTGGAAGAGCGCGGCGAACTCTTGCAGAGCCGGACGCCAAGCCCGCTCCCACAGGCAGCCGTGACAGCGAATGAATAAAAAGACCTATCTCAGCCGCCTGGCAGGCGAGGCGGAAAAGCTCTTCGCCGGCCGCTCGATCGAGCAATACGCCGCGATCTGCTACAGGCGCCTGCCGGGGCGGAAGGATGTCGAGATCCTGCTGATCACATCGCGCGAAAGCGGCCGGTGGGTGATCCCCAAAGGGTGGCCGATGGACAAGAAGCTTCCGCATCAGGTCGCCGAACGCGAGGCCTGGGAGGAGGCCGGGGTCAAGGGAAAGGCCAAGAAGAAAAGCTTCGGCTACTACACCTATCTGAAGTCTCTCGATACCGGCGAGACCGTTCCTTCGGTCGTTCAGGTCCATCTTCTCGAGGTTTCCGGATTGGACGAGCGCTTTCCGGAACGCGGCCAGCGCCAGCTTCGATGGTTCTCGCCAAATGAGGCGGCAGCCAATGTCCGCGAGCCGGAACTTAAAGGCCTTCTGCGCACGGTCGAGACAGCGCTTGCGCAGGAGAAGTGAGGGAAAGGCCAGCCCCCGCAAATCCACCAGCATCCCGATCCGTGCCCGGTTCCCGGCGGAATATTGCCGTCATCATTGAAGATTTATGCGTGAAGCGCATAAATCGCATGTTCAAATCTCGTTTGCGGATGAATTCAAAAGCAACGTAAATTTTCCCCACCAGAAAACGGAAGCTCACCAACGAGCTCAGGGGATCGAAATTTGACCAATTCAGCGCCACTCGACGTGAATGCGCTCGTGATCGTGCCGCAGCGAAAAATCGGCACCAAGATCATGGCGGCGATATGCATCATCCTCCTTCTCCTGTTGGCGAGAGCCTTCTGGAAGGGCGATATTGCCTGGGAATATGTCGGAGAAAACTTCTTCTCCCGGTCCGTCATGACAGGGGTCGGCAATACGATCGTCATGACCTTCTGCGCCATGATCGTCGGGATCGTTCTCGGCGTCGTCGCGGCCATCATGCGCATGTCCGACAATCCGGTCCTGCGCAGTATTTCCGTCGGCTATGTCTGGCTCTTCCGCGGCACGCCGGCGCTCCTGCAGCTTCTCCTTTGGTTCAATCTCGCCCTGATCTTCCCGACGATCGGCATTCCGGGCGTTCTTTCCGTTCGAACGGTCGACATCATGACGCCGTTCGTCGCCGCCCTTCTCGGCCTTGGCATTCAGCAGGGCGCCTATACGGCCGAAGTCGTGCGCGCCGGCCTTCTGTCGATCGACAAGGGGCAGATGGAAGCCGCGCAGTCGATCGGCATGACGAAACTGCGAGCGACGCTGAAAGTCGTGTTGCCGCAGGCCATGCGCGTCATCGTTCCGCCGATCGGGAACGAGACGATCGGCATGGTGAAGCTGACCTCGCTTGCCAGCGTCATTCAATATTCCGAAGTGCTGAAAAACGTCGAGGACATCTACTATGTGAGAGCGGCGGTGCAAAAACCTACCACGGTAGCGGCGGGATAGTCCCGCTTCGGGCGGCGTAAAAGTCGGCCACCTATTTACCTTTTGCAATCATTGC
>NZ_JBNWDS010000029.1:0-38308 GCF_053521765.1 Rhizobium sp. A37_96
GACGATGCGCTCGCCGCGCATGACCTTCAGATTGATATCGCGCAACACATGGAAGTCGCCGTACCACTTGTTCATGTTGATCATGTTAACCGCGACCTCTGGGGAGGAAGCGCTCGTCCCTTTGACTGCCGTACCCTTCGACATTCCAACTCCGTTTATCGTTTGTGACCTCTATCCAGCAGACGCTCGACAAACCTCGAGTAGCGCGACATGCCGAAGCAGATACACCAGTATATAAGAGCAACCGCGAGATATCCCGTTGCCGCTGATGCGGGTGTTGCCCAGTTCGGATCGCGCAATGTCGCCTGCACTACACCCAAAAGATCGAATATACCGATAATCAGTACGAGGGTCGTGTCTTTGAAAAGACTGATGAAATTACTAACAATATTGGGGATGGAGACCTTCAACGCCTGTGGCAGGATGATCTTTGCCATCATAGGCCAGTAGTTGAGCCCCAACGCCATTGCCCCTTCATATTGGCCGCGCCCTACGGCCTGCAGACCACCGCGAACCACTTCGGCCATATAGGCGGAGGAGAATAGCGCAACGCCAATCAAAGCTCTCAGGAGCTTGTCGAAGGACATGCCGGGTGGCAAGAAGAGCGGCAGCATCACACTTGACATGAAGAGAACGGTTACTAGAGGTACACCGCGCACTGCTTCAATGAAGATCACTGACGCCACACGCACTAGCGGCATCGGCGACTGGCGGCCAAGCGCCAACAGGATGCCGAGCGGTAAGGATGACACGATGCCTGCAATAGCCACGACCACGGTCACCAAAAGCCCGCCCCACTGCGCGGTATCGATAGGCGACAGGCCGAAATCATGACTGAGAGCCAAAAGTGTGCCGAACACGATTAACCATATGAATGCCACGAGAAAAGCCTGCTGCCGGCCGGCCTCACGATTGGCGGCCATCGCAACCAGCGATAAGAGCGCAGCCAGAACAGAAAGCGCCGCCACGGCAGTGTCGAATAAAGGAAGACCGGCAATCACTGGTTGCTCGGGTAGGAAGATGCTAACGGCCCACAGGAGGAGGGCTACAATGGCGATCAAGAGGTCGACGGCATAGCGATGGCTATCTTTCTCCCACGAGTGGAAGGCCGTAATTACAGACGAGACGAACGATAGTATACATAGTGCTGCTAGATAGTCGCGCCTCCCAAGATCGAAGTTACCGCCGGTAAGAAGAATCAGCACTGTTAGCGGTAAGATCAGAAGAAGGTAGGCTGCATTCAGCCTCTTGAACGGCAGCGCTGGCGCAAGCATCGGTACCGCACCCAGTACAAAAAGGATGAAGCAGAGATTTACGCGCCAGCGCTGGTCTATGGGATAAAAGCCATAGATCCATTGCCCTACCTTCTCCTTGACCAGCGGCCAGCAAGCTCCCGACGGAGAGACAAGACAGGCATCGCGATTACTACCCTGGAAGATGGCGTCGACAAGCGCAAAGCGCGCTACGATCCAGGCAAGCCACAGAATGGCTGCCGCGAATATGATCGTCAAAGCGCTGTTGAACGGTCCTGCAAAGAGGTTTGCCCGAAGCCAGCCGACGAAACCGCGCGCGCTTCGCGGTGGCGGCAGTCGTGGGCTTTCCTCGCGGCGGACAAAATCGTGATCGGCCATCAGCGCTCCACCAGCTTTGTATTGGCGTTGAGCCAGTTCATCGTTAACGACGTCAGCAGGCTGAGCATGAGGTAGACGACCATCCAGATACCTACAATTTCTATTGCCTTGCCTGTCTGGTTGAGAATCGTGCCCCCGGTCGCCATCAGATCCGGATAGCCGATTGCTACCGCCAGCGACGAGTTCTTGATCAGGCCCATGTAGATCGTCGCCAGGGGAGGCAGAATCACGCGCATCGCCTGGGGTAGAACGATGAGTTGAATGGTCCGTAGCGAGCCGAGACCCAGAGCGGCCGCGGCCTCGGTCTGCCCACGTCCAACCGAGAGCATGCCGGCGCGAACCGCTTCCGCGACATAGCTCGCCATGTAGATGGAAAGCGCCATGAACATCGCGATCAACTCGGGAATGATTGTCAGGCCGCCTGTGAAGCTGAAAGAGGTCTTGAGCGGCTGCGCAAATATGATAGGCGGGCCCCTGGTAGCGCTTGTTACGGCTATCACCACCATAAGCATCGCCAATATTGCCGGAGCGGTTGGAAAGCCTTGTCCGGTTCTGTTCCGCCGTCGATGTGACCAGAGCGAAATGACGACGGACGCAAGCACTGCGACCGACATGAGAACAACCCAGGTGACGAGACCCGGCGCAGGCAAGGGCTGCGGTACGATCAGGCCGCGGTTCGACAAATAGGCGTAGTTCAGCAAGGTCCATGCCTGCCGCGGTGCTGGCAAGAGTTGGATGATCACCAGCGAATACCACACGAAGATTTGTAGAAGCAGCGGAATGTTTCGAAAAAACTCGATGTAGACCGCAGCGACACGCGAAACGATCCAGTTTGGAGAGAGCCGCATGACGCCGATGACGAGGCCCATCATGGTCGCCGCAACAATTCCCAGCGCCGAAATCAGCACCGTGTTGAGCAACCCCACGAGGAGCGCTCGACCATAATTGGATGCACTGGAAAAGGGGATCAGCGCCTGCGCAATTTCAAAGCCTGCAGACCGGCTCAGAAAGGAGAAACTCAGCCGTTGGTTCAGCTTGGCGAGATTTGCGGACGTGTTGCGCACAAGCACGAAGGCGACAAGCAAGATAGCCACTGCGAGAATGCACTGGAGAACCTGTGCACGCCGCTTCGGATTGTTCCAGAACCGGGTTTCGAAGGAAGGATGTAGAGACGTCTCGGATGTCACGGGATCACCTCAATGAGCCAGGAAGCCCATAGCCTTGATTACAGGGAAAGCGGTGGCCGCCGGGCCACCGCAGCTTCCGGTCAGCGGATCGGCGGGGCGTATTGCAGCCCACCATCTTTCCACAACGCGTTCTTGCCGCGAGCGATCTTAAGCGCCGATTGCTGGCCCAGGTTGCGTTCGAACATCTCTCCATAATTACCGACGCCCTTGACGATATGGACCACCCAGTCCTCGTCGAGGCCAATCCCGGCACCGAAGCCAGCCGCACTGCCATCTGTATTCTTGACGCCGAGCAAACGCTGGATCTCCGGGTTCGAGGATGTCAGCATCTTGTCGACGTTAGCCGACGTGATGCCATCTTCCTCGGCGGTCAGAAGCGCAAAATAGGTCCATTTGACCACATTGAACCATTGGATATCCCCCTGCCGTGTCGATGGACCCAATGGCTCCTTCGAAATCACTTCGGGAAGAACGATGTGGTCGTCAGGGTTCTTAAGCTGGAGGCGTTCGCTGTAGAGAACGGACTGATCACTCGTCAGCACGTCGCAACGCCCTTCATCGTAAGCCTGGCGCAACTGATTGGAATCATCGATCGCGACACTCTGGAATTTTAGCCCGTGAGTGTTGAAATAGTCAGACACATTGAGCTCGGTCGTCGTACCCGTCCCCGCGCAGACCGCCGCACCGTCCAACTTGAGAGCAGAATCGATACCAAGGGACTTCTTCACCATAAAACCCTGACCATCATAATATAGGACACCCGCAAACATCAGTCCCATGGATGTGTCACGACTCATGGTCCAGGTCGTTGTGCGCGACAGGATATCGACTTCACCAGATTGCAATGCCGTGAATCGCTCCTTAGCAGAAAGCGGCGTGAACTTGACCTTCTGGGGATCGTTGAAGATTGCGGCAGCGACGGCGCGACAAAAATCCACATCCATTCCCATCCAATTGTTTTGTGCGTCGGGAAGAGAGAAGCCCGCGCTCCCCTGGCTGACACCGCACTGGATGAATCCCTTTTTCTTGACTTCGTCTAATGTGCCAGCCTTCGCCGGAGCAACGGCTATCGCTGCTGCCGTCACCCCCAAGAAGAGTGCAAATAGATTTCCGATTTTCATTGTGATCCCCTTTTTCCCATTGTCATACTCATGCGTACAGCCTTCACGCAGCCGGCACTGGGGCGCCGACTTCATCTGCTGTTCGTTCTGATCCGAAGCTTTTTAGACGGCTGAGTACTGTCCCGCCTGGCTCTAGCTGCCGACAGAGCGGTCGGGCACCATCAGACAATCCTCAAGGGCGCCTGCGCAGGAATGATCCCGCTTTGCCGGAGCTCCTCCCAAAGCGCCTCCGGAATGGATGCCGATGATGATGCAAGGTTTTCCTGGACTTCCCGAACATTCTGGGCGCCAAGCACCACCGTTGCCACGGCTGGATGCATGAGAACAAACTCGATCGCAACAGAGCTGAGCGGTACGCCGTATCGCTCGCAGATGCTCTCAATGGCTGCCACCTTTCGCACGACATCATCGGGAACTGCCTGATAGTCGTAGGTAGCCTGCCCGCTCTTGAGGCCGGTCGCAAGAATGCCTGAGTTGAAGACGCCTCCGGCGATTACCGAGACTTTTCTTTCCTGAAGCTCATCGAAGGCACCTTGGAGCGGCGCATGATTGAGCAGCGTGTAACGTCCCGCGATCAACGCACAATTGATGTCGAACTCGCGCGCAACCGTGACGACGGATTCCGTCTCGTTGACACCGAGCCCTATTGCCGAGACAGCGCCACTGCTCCGCAGCTCGTCAAGAGCCTTATAGCCGCTCTTCCTGATCTGCGCCCAATAGATGTCGGCTTGGTCACCATGCCATGCTCGACCCAAGTCGTGGACGAGCAACACATCAATATAATCAAGGGCAAGACGCACCTGGCTGTCTTCAAAGGAACGCATGATGCCGTCATAGGTATAATCATATGTGTCGAGAAAAGGCAGCGGCTCGACCCATTCGATGCCGTACACTGTGTCGAGCTTCTTGACCCTGCTTGCCGCCTTGAGTACTCGACCCACCTTGGTGCTGACTACGACCTGGTTGCGTATGCCGAGTTCGCGCAGAGCGTGTCCGAGGTAATATTCGGCCTTGCCGAAGCCATACATCGGCGCACAATCAAAGTATCTGACGCCGCCTGCGTAGGCAGCTGCAATCACGTCCTCAAACTCGCAGTACGATGCTTTCGCCTTGAAGCCCGCTAACGGCACTGTTCCGAACCCAACAGATGTGACCGAAACATCGGACGTGCCGAGCCTGCGGCGCGGATACTCGTTGCGCGTTGGTGTTACCATTCACAAACCTCCCATTGGTTTCAAGTCGCTCGAATGTCGATTGGGCGCCAGCATCAAAATGGCTGATCGGTTCCCATTTGTCAGAGGCAAAGCACGGAAGGGAAATAAAGGATGGCTCGCATCCAGTGCGCGAGGCCCATTATTCTCATCTCGGCTCAAACACTTCGCCAGCTTCAATCGTGAATTGACAGATTGTATGAGTATCTGTCAAGGGGTCTGTAGTGATTGATATACTTCTTTGGGGTTTGGAGACCCCATGACAGAAAATGAATCCTATGCGGGCAACACAGGCTGAAATCCCTGCGTTTGTGTCCACCATCTTTAAAGAGCGATACAGATGGACTATGTACGAAGGCGAATGACAGGCCGCTGCGTCGGTTGACAGAGCTCGGAGTGCAGGATGATTCCGCAACATCATAGTAAAGGCAAACCACGAACCTTCGATCGCGACACAGTCCTAAAGAAAGCTTTAGGCGTCTTCTGGAAGCGCGGATACGAGCCGGCCTCCATGTCTGAACTTTGCGAAGTCATGGAGATCAATCCTCCGAGTCTTTATGCAGCCTTCGGCAACAAGGCGCAGCTTTTCATGGAAGCAGTGGCTCATTATGAGAACATCTATTGGAATGATGCCTGGCAGCGGCTCGAGGATGAGCCGGATCTCCATACGGCGATGTCGGGGTTCTTCCATGATGCGGCAAGCATTTTAACCTCGCAGGACGCGCCCTGCGGCTGCATGGTGGTTTTGGGCGCCGCCAATGTATCCCGGGAATCGCAGGGTGTTAACGATGCCCTGAAGGCTTTGCGAGAGGAAGGAAAGGACTGCTTCCTAACAAGACTAACCAAGGGAATCGCCGACGGCGATCTTCCCAAGGACACCGATGCCGACACCCTCGCTTCCGCGCTCAATACCTTGTTTCATGGCATGTCAATTCAAGCCAGAGACGGCGTGTCCCAATCAGAACTAGAGCGTGTTGCCGCTACAGTTATGACGCTCATTCCCACGAAACGCCGTAGTAAGCGTAGACGTGGGCCGCAATAGACGACGTTGGAGCGCGTTTCGGCTTACTTAAGGTTGGCCCTGGCCTTAGCGTATCGGCGCTTGCGCGCCGACGCGCAGTTTGGCTTTGCCACCATTTCTGATGTACTCTGTGCTTTGGCTTCAACCATCAGCCATCACATACTCTGGTCTCATCACGACGAGCGCAGATCGTTTCACTGACCCGCGCACATCGCTTAGTGTCCTTGAGAGTCGGTCATGCTCGTGAGCACTAGACAACCATAGACAAAAGATCCCGCAGATGCTTGTCGACTTGCTCGGTAAAGGTTTCCTCAATACCCACTAGACCAAAGTGACCGCAATCGGACTCTATTGCCCGAAGTTCGCTACCGGCGATAAGGGATTGCTCATAGGCGCAATCCGCGGGAACGAAGAACATGTCAGACGTGATCGGCATGACGAAGACTTTTGCCGTGATCCGTCCGAGGGCTGCCACAAGATCTCCGGCCGCCAAGCGGCTCACGTCTCCTCGCTGCCATTTCCACGCCATACACAGCAGGTTGTTCGGATCCATCGGCAGAAAATAACCTTCCATGAAATTGGTTTGGAAGTCTTCAACGGAGGAAAAGCCAGCACCACGCCAAAGCTCACGTTTGTAGAATTGGGTACACCAGCCCATAACGGACCAAAGAGCGGCGTGCCTACTCAAGCCGATGTGGACATCTCCCGCCGCCTTGTACCAACCGCCATTCCACGCGCCATCAGAAGTGATAGCATCCATCAAAGTTTGCGTGAAAATGCGATCGTGGTCCGTGTTCTTGGCTGTACCCGCAAGGGCGGCGGCGCGTTTTACGAATTGAGGATAGCGTACTGCCCACTCATAGGTTTGTTGCGCTCCCATCGACGCTCCGAAGACTAGCTTGAGGCTTTCAATCCCGAATATTTCCGTCAAAAGCTTATGCTGGGCCCGCACATCATCCCCAATTCGTACATGCGGAAACCTCGCCATGTTTCCGGGCGCTGCCGTATTATGGGGAGACGAAGAGAGACCACTGCCAATCTGATTAACCACGATTATGAAGTACTTATCGGGATCCAGTGCTCGCCCCGGACCGATGTACACCTGCTCCATGATCTTGTTGGTACCGGAGAACCAAGTAGGCACCAATATAGCATTATCGCGGGCGCTATTCAGCGTGCCGTGGGTTGCGACCGCGAGCTTGCAGTCCCGGATTTTTTCGCCCTCCTCAAGTGTGAGATCGCCGACGCTAAAGACTTCGAATGGCCCGTGGAGCTCCTGTGAGTAAAAGGAATTCTCGATCATCTTTCCTCCCAATTTTTGCACTTCTTGGAAATACGAAAATCACCGTATAGGCAGACGCGAGTCTGTAGTGATTGCTATATGTTTCAGAAATGCTTTGGGTCTGTCAATGAACAGTCATAAAAATAAGACAATCAGACAATATTTCTACCGAAACCGAGGTTAGGGCGCCACCTGCGGAGATGAGCATACCCACTCATGACAAAAACACTGCCCCGGATCTCGATCCCAGGTTAGTCCGGCTATTTTAAGGTTCAGGCGACGATTGGCTTAGATCCCTTCCCAATAGGCTTTGCCAAATGCCTCGATTGCTGGTTGATTTTCAGATTTTCGCAGCGTTCCGCATCGTCGCGCGAACGCAAAGGCGATGGTTGAAATTTCACGGCACCCGTGGGCAAATAACGCCTCATAATTGTATCATTGTCAGATTGTCAGCATATCTGTCATCTTAATGCAGATTCTTGTTGACGGTGCGTATAGATCTCTGCTTACCTCATCTTTAGCGACCATTACACAAAAATAACGCTACTCGCCAGAAAGGCGGAGGGGAATACGGAATGGAACAAGTTGGGACAGCCGGAGTATCCGCCGTGTCATCGGATAGTCGTGGCCAGAACGGCTCTCTTTTCGGCGAAGAGCGTATTCGAAGCGCGGCCGGCTCGGCATTGCTGCTTTGCGCCATTATTCTGGCAATATCGCTTCCACTAGCCTTCATCAGCCCGTCGGTTGAGCGACTGGTCGTGCTCGTGCTGATCAACATTGCAGCGGTCGTCGGCTTTAACATCTACACTGGAAATTCGGGGATTCTGACTGTCGGGCATGTCGGCTTCTTTGCAGTCGGCGCATATACGACCGCTTTGTTGACGACGCCGCCTGACGTCAAGGCAGACTCCCTCAGACATCTTCCCTCATTTCTCGCGACCGCCAATATGGGGCTGCCTGGATCACTGTTGATCGTGGTGATGATATCCTTGATCCTGGGGCTGGCCACCGGACTGCCGCTGTCGCGCCTGCGAGAAACGTCGGCGATCGTGGCAACCTTCGGGCTGCTGGTGATTGCGAATTTCGTGCTCAAGGGTGCCACAAGCATCACCAACGGCACGAAAGGCATTTATGGTGTGCCGGAACTTGCGACCCTGCCAATTGTCTATGGGTTTGTCTTCCTGACCATCGTTGCCGCTTTTGCGTTCAAGTCGTCGCGCTGGGGCATCCAACTTCGCGCGTTCCAAGATAACGAGGTGGCCGCCACCTCCAGCGGCATCAGCCCAAACCGACGGCTTCTTGAAGCTTGGATGCTTAGTGCGGTGGTTCTCGGACTTTGCGGCGCTCTGTTCGCACATGTCATCGGGGCATTCCAGCCACACGACTTCTATCTTACGCTGACCTTCGAACTGATCGCGATGCTGGTGGTCGGGGGAAAACGTTCGATCTCAGGCGCGGTCATCGGAACCATGATCATCACAGCGCTCGTCGAGATCGTCAAACCGATCGAAAGCGGCGCAGAAGTAGGGAGCATCCACCTTCCGCCAGTTTGGGGTCTGACGCAAATCTTGCTCAGTCTTATGATCCTTCTCGTGATGTACAGGGCCCCAGCTGGCATCATGGGAAGCCGCGAGATGACCCTGGACGGGCTCACACCCAAACTGTTCAGAAAAAAGACGCACGCTGCGGCACGCACTGGGTCTCATGTAGCTCCGATGGACCTCCGGCTCGATCGGCCCCACGCCACCCTCGAGACGCATTCGGTCGGCATCGAATTCGGCGGCGTGCGCGCGCTTAACGACGTTTCGGTCCGCGTGGAAACCGGCAAGATTATCGGCCTGATCGGCCCGAACGGTGCTGGCAAAACGACATTGATCAACAATCTGACGGGGGTGCATCGCCCGACGAAGGGCACGGTGACGCTCAGCGGGCAGAATATCGTCGGCTGGCCCTCAAATCAGATCGCATGCGCCGGTCTCGGGCGGACATTTCAGAACATCCGCCTGTTTTCCGAGATGAGCGTCTTGGAAAACGTCGTTGCCGCAGCGCTGGCGCGCGGTCACTCCGCCAGCGGAGTGGAGGCCTATGCCCTGTCGCTCCTTGAGCAGTTCGATCTGACGGAACTGGCCGGGCACAAATCGTCCTCGCTGCCGTATGGCGCGCAGCGCAGATTGGAAATCGTACGTGCCCTTGCGCTGGAACCACGCTTTCTCCTGTTGGACGAACCGGCAGCCGGTATGAATCCGAAGGAAACGGAGAGCCTGATCGAGGCCATCCTGTCGATCCGGGAGAAGTTTGCGCTCGGTATCCTGATCGTGGAGCACGATCTCCATCTAATAATGCGCCTTTGTGATGAAGTGTTCGTCCTCAACAAAGGAGAACTCATCGCCTCGGGTTCGGCCGAGCAGGTTCAGAACGATCCGAAAGTCATAGAAGCCTATCTCGGCAGCCAAGAGATCCGGGCGGCGAGACGAAAAAAACGCTGAGGGATCCAACCCTTGCGGAATGCGCGGATGATATCAACCACAATAGAGGGATTCAAATGACTGGGCCACACAAAGACAAGCTCGGAATCGAAATCAAGCGTCGGACGGTACTTGCAACCATGCTCGGCGGTGTCGCTGCGGTTGGGTTTGCCGGGTTTCGCCCCGCCTTTGCCGCGGGCTCGAAGGTTCGCGTCGGCTTTTCGTTGGCGCATACAGGCTGGGCGGCCGCCTATGACGTTGGTTACGCACTGGGGCTCCAGATGGCGTTCGACGAGGTGAACGCCAAGGGCGGTGTCAATGGAAAGTACATGATCGAGGTCATCGAGGGTACGGACACGGCGTCAAGCTCGGTCGAGGCCATCAAGTCGGTTGACGCTCTTCTTGAGCAAGGCGTCGACGTTCTCTTCACCAGCTGTGACGCGACCAGCTCCGTTGCCGCTGGCCGTTCAGGTCAAAAGAAAGGCGTTCTGATGTTCGCGGGCACCTCGACCCAAGTCGATGTCCCCGCAAAAGTCGGCGATTGGATGTACCTTGCCAACTTCAGCGACAACGTCAGCGGCGGTTCGACCGGCATCTTCGCGGCCAAGGACCTCAGTATCAAGACGGCTTACCTGCTAAAGTCCTCGGACAATACCTATACCGAGTACGTGCCGGAATACTTCGCCTCGACGTTCCAAAAATATGGTGGGAAGGTTGTCGGCAAAGGCAACTATACGTTCGAACAGGCCGACTTCGGTGGGATCATCGCAGAGATCAAGGCACTTCCCACCGAGCCCGATGCCATCATGACCGCAGCCTTTGAGCCGGATCTGCCTGCCTTCCTTCGCCAAGCGCGTGCCGCTGGCATTAAGTCGCGTATCGTTGGCGCCGACGGAATCGACTCTCCGTCGTTTTATGCGCTAGGTGATCTGGTGGAGGGCACCATTGTGCTGTCCAATCGAATGCCGCTCGAAGGCAGCAAGTACGAGGCACTTGCAAAGGTGTTCGGTCAGACCCACGCGGACCAAGTTGACAGCTCGGCGTGGATTGTCGGCTACGATGCAGGCCAAATCCTGATCGAAGCAATTAGGAGCGCCGACGCGACCGATCCAGCATCGATTCGCGCTGCCTTGAACAAGATCAAGGACTTGGAGGTGCCAAACGGCAAAATTACCTATGCAGGCTTCGAACGCCGCCCTATCGTTCCCATCTCTTTCCTCGAAATAAAGGGTGGAAAGGGCGTGTTCGTAAAGGCTGCAACGATCGATACGACCGATATCCCCGCTCCAATTATGTAAGGTAATGTCATGCTCCGCGTTGAGAATCTTGTCGTCCGATACGGACCGATCGAGGCGGTCAAGGACATCAGCTTTGAAGTCCCTGACGGCGAGATCGTATCTCTTTTGGGACCGAACGGTGCCGGAAAAACCTCCACCCTCGCCGCCTTGACGAACCTGATCGTGCCGCAGTCCGGCACGATCACCCTTGCGGGCGAGGCCATCTCTGGTCTCGGAACCGCGCAGATCGTCCAGCGGGGCATGACACTTTCTCCTGAAGGCAGGCGGGTCTTTGCGAGACTGACGGTTGAAAAGAACCTCCTCCTTGGCGGAATGGTACTGAGCGACTGGCGCAACCCGGCCGTTTTGGAACGAATGTATACCCGATTTCCGATACTTGCCGAGCGGCGCCACCAATTGGCAGGAACACTCTCGGGTGGCGAGCAACAGATGCTCGCCATCGCAAGAGCACTTATGTCATCTCCGAAAGTACTTCTGCTCGACGAACCGTCATTAGGCATCGCGCCGAAGATTGTCGCCGAGAACTTCGATCTCATTTGCCAGTTGCGCGATGAAGGGCTGACGATCCTTCTCGTCGAACAGAATGTTTTTCAGTCATTGTCGATATCCGACAGAGCGTACGTGCTTGAGAACGGCCGGATCGTGGCGAGCGGCGACTCGGACGACATGTTGAAAAGCGACCTTGTGCGGCATTCCTATCTCGGCGTTGCAGACCCAACAGAAGCGGCGTAGGTGACCAAATGGAACTTCTTATTCAATATGTCATAAATGCCTTGAGCCTTGGAGGTGTATACGCACTCATTGCTCTGGGACTTGCGATCGTGTTCAGCATATTCGGCTTTATCAACTTTGCCCACGGTGAGCTCCTGACGCTCTTCGGATATGCGCTGTTCTACTCGCTTGGCTGGGGGTTACCTTTCCCCGTTGCTGTCCTGTTCTCTCTTGTCGCCTGCATGGTCGCTGCTGTCTTGATGGAACGGGTGGCCTTTCGACCGTTACGTGGTGCCAACCCCATGACTTTGCTTGTAACAAGCTTTGCAATATCGGGCGCACTTCAGGTGATTTTCCAGATAGCATTTGGTGCTCTCCCAAAGCCTTTGAACATGCCAAACTTCCTAACAGGTGCTTTCAACTTAGGTGGTATCTACATCGGTGCTGCGCAACTGATCTCGATTGTCACAGTGGCCGTTCTAGCCATCGCGCTCAATATATTCCTGAATAGAACGCGCTTTGGTCTCTCTCTTCTTGCCTCGGCACAGGACTTCGATGTGGCCAAGCTCATGGGAATCCGCGTCAACACTGTCTATGCGATAGCGTTCGCACTATCCGGCCTTCTTGCTGGTGTTGCGGCGCTGCTATGGGTATCGATGCGCGGCTCTGTTACGCCCGATATGGGCTTTACTCCACTCGTCAAGGCCTTTGTGGCAACGATTGTGGGCGGAATGGGAAGCCTGACGGGTGCAGTGGCGGGCGGGTTTTTCCTCGGCGTGATGGAAGTCGCACTTCAGATCATTCTGCCGTCAGATTACCTGATTTTCCGTGATCCGTTGATTCTGTCGATTCTCATTGCCTTTCTGCTCTTCCGACCTCGTGGCCTGCTTCCCGCAGCAGCGATGCCAGTCAAGTAAGCTAAGATTTACAAGTGAATCGATTGACCGCAGTGCACCGTCAACCGCTGCGGTCCGTCCATTCTTGGCATGACAATTTCGTTCGTAGACGACAAGCCCTCTATTTCAAATGATCATGCAAGGTCGCGGCAGCAGCGTCGAGATCATATGTTTCGAGTGACGCAAGGATCATCTCGTGCTGCGCTTGGTTGTTCGTAAGCCAGTTCTCGGAACGGAGCATCTGCCCGCGGCTTATAGCTGCGCCAGAGTTGTTCCCCCAAAGTGATTCGAAAACTCGAGGATCGGGCGGTTGTTCAACGTTTGGACGAGCGCGGCATGGAAGGCCCGATCGGCGTTTATGTGGACCAGCATCGCCTCAGTGGTCGATAAATCGCAGACATCGTTCATAATCGCCTGATTGGTGCGCATGTCCTGCGGTATGGCTCGGCGCTCATTGCAGAACTCCGCGGTGGCAAAGGACTCGATCATCAGCCTTGCGTGAAATGCATCGAGCAAGTCGCTCGAATTTATCGACCGCACCTGCGCTCCCTTGCGCGGAATGAGCGTGATGAACCGTTCCCTCTCGAGAGGTGGCTGAACGCTTCTCTCACCGGCGTGCGCGACGCACCCGTTGCCTGGCAGACCGTAGCTTCATCGATGTAGCTGCCGCCCGGAAGAGTTCCTTCAAGAGTTCGTTCCCGAACCCGTGAATTCGAAGGTATCGATGTCTCGATCCCAGTCGAAAGTGACGAAATTGCTCCCGACGGCGTCTATGGAGGAGATCCGCGGCTTTCGTCTGCTGAAACCGGACGAGCGCTGGTGAACAACCTGGTTGATCTCGGAGTGTCATTGGTCACGCATTTCGTATCGCAGACGTCTTCCGGCCGCGGACACGCAAGATAGTCATCCGAGGATAAGGGCGACTGCTGCCCGCGCAGTCCCATCGTGCGAACTGCTGCGGGGTGATCTGCATGACCGAGCACACGATCAATAGACGAGAACCACCACCCTGCATCGCGAATGCAGGGTGGTGGTTAGGTCACGCAAAGGATGAAGCGCGACCGCATCGGCGAGTGACCAGCCCGCTGAGGTCGTTGCCGTGGCCAGCCCACCAGCGGGTATATATCGTTCGGGTCAGAAGCCGAGACAAACTGCCCGGGCTAAGTATCAGCCCTCGTACATGTGATAGACCTTCGCAATGATCTGCCATTTGCCGTCGATCTTGATGAGTGTATGAAGGTCGGTGTAGTCTGCGCCGATTGCGTCCTTCTCCATATCAACGCGAACAACCGCAGTCGTCGGCGTAATGCCGAGAATATCGAGACGCACCTTGATTTCGCGAGCCGTACCGTTTTCATCAACGAAGTCGTAGAGGTTCTTGATAGGTCCGCCGAGTAGCTTTCCGTTTGTGAAGCCGTACATCACGGCGTCCTTGTGAAATGCTCTCGCCACATCCTGCGACTTGCCGATTTTCAGGCCATCGACATAGTGCTGGACCGTCGCGATGACATCATCGAAGTCGGACGTCGGTATGGTTTTGATGTTCTTTGTCATGCAGTTTCTCCAGTTAGTTGGACTCGTTTTCACAAGCAGACGCGTCCGCGCAAGCGAACCAGCGCGCTCGATATCTTTTCTTTAATGATCATTACAGTTCACAGCCTGTACGCTATCGGATGGGTAGTCAAGGGACGGCGCGCGCTTTTTTTGCTGCTTTTTGCAGCCAATCCGATTACCTAGCCGATGATTGTAGAGAATGGTCTGATTTCCCCTTGACCATCTGTAGCAAAGATTACACAAAGCATCTGTAAGGATCACTAAAGATCCTTACAGGCGTGCCGACGAGGAAAGTTGCGTCGGCATCCGCATTTGTGGACAGATGGGAGGATCCTTAATGCCTTTGGTGGAATTCAATGATGTCATCGACAGCGATGCCGATCATGCCTGGGGCGTGCTCAAGAAATTCGGCGAGATTTCCAAGTGGCATTCAGACATTGCCGAGAGCCGGATAGACAATCACATGCCTGACGGGATGGTCGGTTGTGTCCGAAGACTGAAGCTGGAGGGCGGCGGGGAAATCGTCGAACGCCTTCTTTCGATCGACGACCGTATGCGTTCACTTACCTACCGCTTCGAAGAGTCTCCGCTGCCACTCGATAACTACACCCTGACGGTGACGGTTATCCCGCTCAGCCGTGAGCTGAAATCCTTCATCCGCTGGACAGCCACCTTCGATCTCAGAGAGCCTGATGCGGAAGGCCGTTACGAAAAGCTGATGCAGGGTCTGATCAGCGGCGGCAGTGACAGCCTGCGGACCTATTTGTCGAATACGCGCTGAGATGACACCGAGGCTACCTCACCCGACGACCGCCTTGAGGAGCTCCCGCTGGCGATCGCTGGACACCCATCATGTTTCTCCGGTCGAGCCGGGGAAGGCTCTCCGGTTGATCAATCACGGTCCGACGGTTCTCGTTTCAGCGCATCACGACGGGATCGACGATGTGATGGCGGCGGCGTGGGCATGTCCACTGGATTTCTCTCCTCCCAAGCTTACGATCGTTCTCGATCAGGAAACAAAGACCAGAGCCTTGATCGAGATGAGCGGCAAGTTTGCCGTGCAGGTACCCAACGTCAAACAGCTAGCATTGACGTACTCTGTGGGAAGTTTGTCCCTCAAAAACTATCCGGATAAGCTTTCAGCGGCAGGTGTGGAGCTTTTCGGCATCGAGGGCGTCGACGTCCCGCTGGTTTCAGGCTGCTCCGGCTGGCTGGCGTGCAACCTGGTTCGCGAAGAGCATAATCAGGATCGCTACGATCTCTTCATCGCCGAGGTGGAGAGTGCCTGGGCGGATACGCGAATTTTTCGCGACGGTCACTGGCAGTTCGAGCGATCCCCGCCCGAATGGCGGAGCCTCCATTATATCGCCGGCGGACACTTCTATGCCATCGGCGAAGTACTGCCACTCCAGCAGAAGCACCACCACCCGAGCTTGGACAAACACCCGAAAATCTCCCCCGTCGATTCGTCCAGGTAACTGGAAGGACGGTTCGCCACGACGACGGCTCGGAAAAATAAGAACTCATCCAACCCGGATTGCCCCTTCGTTACCATCAGACAATCTTACAAGCTTTCCGCCATTTCTGAAGTGACGGTATAGCCGATCCTGATCGAAAAGGCCGGATTTCGTCAGCTATATCAGCCTCAGTCGCAAATCTGGAAGGACCTAAACATCGATTGGGCGAACGGCACGTCAAAGCACTGCACGGCGCCTTGGCTGGCGCTTAACAAGGACAGCGACCAGTACATGAATTAATGAAAGCTCGCTGGAGCGGCATTGAGGCCGCTTCAGCGAGCTACTATCAAATCCTATGCATGGAGGCATCGAATGTGTCGTCGCCCGGCTTATCCGAGTGGCCCGGCTGAGATTCTCGAGCTCCACACCTGCACAACATTGTCCAGCTCTTGCCGTATGATCTCGTCGCCCTGGTTCATCAAGTGACCTAAGCGATCGCGTTTTGTGCGAAGGTAGGAAATATTGGACGAATTTGCCGCAACGATCAGGCTTTGGCGCGAGACGACGGACACGCCGGCGGCGCGCAGTCCCTCGAGCTTTGCCGGGTTGTTGGTCAACAGCTTGACAGTTGCCACACCAAGGTCGGAAAGGATTTCAGCCGCTGCGCCATACTGACGGGCATCCAGCGGTAACCCTAGCGCCCTGTTGGCATCCAGAGTGTCCAGTCCCTTGTCCTGTAGAGAGTAGGCCGCGATCTTGTTACCGAGCCCGATGCCCCGCCCTTCCTGCCCACGAAGATAGATCAGACATCCAGCACCTGCCTGGCGAATCGCGCGCAGAGCCATTTCGAGCTGTTCGCCGCAGTCGCAACGCAGCGAGTGGAACACCTCGCCGGTAAGACATTCCGAATGAACGCGAACAAGGAGATCGTCGCGACCGTTGACATCTCCATAGGTCAGAGCGATGTGTTCGACCTCGGAATCTCCGTCCCTATAGGCAATGGCGCAAAATTCGCCGAAGCGCGTGGGCATCTTCGACTGCGCATAGCGTCTCACCTTTGGCTCGGATTGCCGACGGTACTCGATGAGCGCTTCTATGGTGACGATGTGAAGGCCGTGCAGTGCCGCGAACTCCTTGAGTTCGGGCATTCTCGCCATGGTGCCGTCGTCATTTGCGATCTCACAGATGACGCCGGCAGGCGCCAGACCCGCCAGACGGGCAAAATCGATTGCCGCTTCGGTATGACCCGGACGGCCGAGTACGCCGGACGGATTGGCACGAAGAGGGAAGATATGTCCCGGGCGTGACAGCTCATCCGGGCGCGTGCTTGGAGCGACCAAGGCTCGAACGGTCGCCGCCCTATCCTCGGCGGATATCCCGGTCGTGGTCCCCCTGTTGTAGTCGACGGAAACCGTAAAGGCCGTCTGCATCGAATCCGAGTTGCGCGATACCATCAACGGAATCTGCAGCTCGTCGAGCCGATCTCCGGTGAGCGGCACACATATCAGCCCTCGGGCATGTTTCATCATGAAGGCAACATGCTCGGCGGTAATCTTGTCCGCGGCCACGAGAATGTCACCTTCGTTTTCACGATCCTCGTCATCGACAACGATGATCATTTCGCCATCGGCTATAGCCTTGATCGCTTGCGCGATCGTCGAGAACGACATTTTTTCCTCCATGTGTACCAAATCACGCGTTGTCAAATCGGAGGGCCTTGTCGACTACCCGATCTGCGACTGATCTCAGACTGTTACCCAGGCCGCCTTCGTTGAAATCCTGGTCCATCGCGTAGATGAATTCGGCAACCATCCGTGCGTCGAAAAAGTCGGTCAGCGCACGCGTATAAGCCTCGACCTGCTTTCCATGACCGGGACTCCTGCCGGTTGCAAACGCGATAACGGGACGGGATGTGAGCGCCTTGATATCCAGCAAATCGAAGAAAACATGCAAGCCGCGCTTTGCCGATACAGTCGCAGCAATGTGCGCCGCAAGTACTCCCGTCTTAGACGGACGCGTAAGGTTTCCTGTTATGCCGACGACCCGCATGCTCCAACGTCCTCAACGCCAAGTCCCAATCCTATAATATCAGACAATCATACAATTTTCAAAGCGCGAGGAGTAATAGGCAGCGGCCACCAGAGCAGCGGCCCGGAATATTATTCGGACATTCCGCCCATGCAGACATATTTCATCGACAGAAAGTCATCCATTCCGTACTTCGAACCTTCCCGCCCGAAACCTGACTGCTTCACGCCGCCGAAGGGAGCCACCTCAGTGGAAATCAGCCCGGTGTTGACGCCAACCATCCCATATTCAAGAGCTTCGGTTACCTTCCAGACATTGCGCAAATCGTTTGCGTAGAAATAGGCGGCAAGGCCGAACTCCGTATCGTTTGCAAGCTCGATCACCTCATCGACCGTCTTGAAACGGAAAATCGGTGCGAGCGGCGCGAAGGTTTCCTCTCTTGCGACGATCATGCCGGCATTGACGTCGGCGAGAATGGTCGGCTGGACAAATGTCCCGCCACGCCAGTGGCCGCGGCCACCGGCCACCAGGCGGGCGCCTTTTGCCAGAGCGTCATCAATGTGGGCGTTCAGCTTTGATACCGCCGCGTCGTTGATCAACGGACCTATCGCGACGCCATCCTCAAATCCATCAGCAACCTTCAGGCTTCCGACCCTGTCGGCTAGCTTTCTTACAAAGGCGTCGTAAGCTCGGTCCTGGACGTAGATGCGGTTTGCACAGACGCATGTTTGACCCGCATTTCGAAATTTCGAGACCATTGCTCCTTCGACAGCAGCATCGATGTCGGCGTCGTCAAACACGATGAAGGGCGCGTTTCCGCCGAGCTCCAGGCTAAGTTTCATAATCTTCTGGGCACCCTGAGCCATCAGGACACGGCCGACTTCCGTCGAACCCGTGAAGGTCAGCTTCTTGACGATCGGGTTTCGACAAACTTCTTCACCGAACATACGGGACTGCGTGGTCGGCAGCACGCTGAACAGGCCCGCAGGAACGCCTGCCCGTTCGGCGAGTACGGCAAGTGCTATCGTCGACAGCGGGGTTTCCGCCGCGGGCTTAAAAACGATTGCGCATCCAGCGGCGAGTGCGGGCGCAACTTTCCTCGTCACCATTGCATTCGGAAAGTTCCAGGGAGAGATGCCGGCGACCACGCCGACGGGCTGTTTCAAAACCAGAATCCGCTTGTCCGCCTGATGACCCGGTATGGTGTCTCCATATACGCGCTTGGCTTCTTCGGCGTACCACTCGATGTAGCTCGCGCCGTAGGCAACCTCGCCTCTCGCCTCAGCCAGCGGCTTGCCCATCTCGGAGGTCAGAATGATAGCCAGGTCCTCGACGTTTTCGAGGACAAGCTCGTGAAACTTCTTCAGGATGCCGGCTCGATCCTTCGCTGCCCGCTTGGCCCATTGCACTTGGGCGAGCTTAGCCGCCGTGATGGCATGCCGAATTTCCTCGAGACCTGCACTCGGGATCTTTGCGAGCAAGTCGCCGTTCGACGGATTATAGACGTCAACGGTCGTTCCACTTCCATCATATTCCCGCCACTCGCCACCCACGTAGCTGGCTTCACGCACGAGCCCCTGATCCTTAAGCTTCGCCTTGAGCGTCGATGAGATCGCCATCGATCGTTTCCTTTCAGTTTTTGAGGATACCCGATCGGAAGGATCAGACCTGATATCGGATGTGCGGAGAGCGCGCGTAGATCGCCACCATCGGAACAATCAGCAAGCCCACAATCGCCTGCTGTGCGGCGAAGCTGAGCCCCAGGCCGACAAGAAGCGATGTCAGGATCGTAAGCACAAGCACGCCGAGAACCGTCGCCCCGTAACCGCCGGCACCGCCGAGCAGCGAGGTTCCACCGATCACGACGGCAGCGACTGTCGTGAAGAGATAGGGGTCTCCCACACCGACGAAGCCACCGCCGGAAAAGCCGAGCAGCAGAACGCCGGTCAATGCCGACATTGCCCCGCTGATTGCATGGATAACCGTCCAGATCCGAAGTTCGGACATCCCAAGACGGGCAGCGGCGACACGGCTGCCACCGACCGCGTAAATCGAACGACCGAACCAGGTGTTGTAGAGGGCCCAAATCGTTATTGCTGTCACGAGGAGCCAAAGGATGACCACCGGCGGGATGGGAAGGCCGAAGGTTTTTCCATTGAACGCCGCGAAGTTGCGCAGCCAGGCAGGAACAGGCGCGAAGACCGTACCGCCAAAGGACGATCCCATCGAGGTGTAAAGTTGAACGGCACCGACCGCAGCGAAACCAACCCCTAGGGACATGATCAGCGCCTGCCCCTGCAGCCTGAAGCTCAGAAGGCCGTTGCCAAATCCTATGAATGCGCCGAGCAGAACAACCACAACAATCGCCAGCCATGGTGGCAGACCTGCGACCAGCAGGCTTGGGAACAGGATGTTGGCGCCGCCGATTAGATACGGGATGGAGAGATCAAGCGCGCCCACCAGAGCACAGAGCGTCTGACCGAGTGAGGCAAGGCCGAGGAACGCGGCAAGGAGCAGGATCGAACGAGCGTTTCGAGGCGAAACGAAGCCGGGCACCAGTATCGCTCCAAGGATGAGAAGCACCGCGAGGAGCGCAAAGCCGATTGCGATCCCACGCGGCACCCGGAAGCCATTGACAGAGGGCTCCTTGAGGGACTTCGTCTGAGAGATGATCGTATTCATATCGAATCCCCTATTGAGCCAGTCGTCGGTTGGTCATGAAGACATTGACCAGGAGCGAGGCCACAAGAATGATGCCAAACGCCATCTGCGTGACGAAGCCGGTTACATTTCCGAAGCTGAACGCCGACAGAAGGTATGAGATTAGAAACATGTTCAATGCGCCCAAGGTAGATCCGAGCGCGCCGCCTCTACCACCAGCCAAATTGGCACCGCCAAGCACCAGCGCCGTGACGGCCTGAAGCGTATAGTTGCTTCCTTGCGTCGGATCTCCCGAGGAGATCAGGGCCGTATAGCTGAGAGCGGCAAGCCCGACAAAAATCCCGCCCATCGCGTGCGCTGCGATACGCACCAGATCCACCCGCACGCCGCTCGTATAGGCCATGCGCTCGTCGGCTCCGGTCATCCGCAGGTGCGTAAAAAAAGCTGTCCGGCGAACCAATCCCCAGAGTGCAAATGCGACGATCAACAAAAACAGGACGGGGGAAAAGATTGTCGTCCCGGCGCCCCAGCTCATCATCCAATCCGGAGCGACGCCGCCGGGGCTGGACATGACCATGAGGTTGACACCGGACAGGACCAGAAAGCTGGATAGCGTCACGATGATCGGTGCAACGCGGACGTAAATAATGATCAGCGCCTGCGCCATCTGATACAATATCCCGACCCCAATCACCCAGCCAATGACAGCAATCGGATTTGTTACACCATTGCCGACCAGCCAGGCGATCAGGGTAACGTTGATGAACCCGAGAAGCGGCCCGACCGACAGGTCAACGGATGCACGCCCAGCCATCACAATCGGGGTCAGAGCCATCGTTGTCAGGATGAGCGGTGCGGCAACCAGAATTGCGCCACCAAGTCCATTCACCGTAAACAGTCGCGGCGATATCGCCGCAGCGGCCAGGATCAGGACCAGGAATAGGCAAACGGGCACGAACAGCGAACGATCTTGAAAAATCGTCGAAACTCTGGATCGCGGAGCCATCAGTGGACCTTTCGTTCAGTCGAAAACTCGACGATCTCGGCCTTGGAGCGGCCGAACATCGCCGCGAGCATCGTCTCTTCGTTGATATCGTCGCCCTCGAGCGATCGGTAGACACTGCCGCGGTGAAAGACGTCGACGCGGTCGGCAAAGCCGATGAACTCTTCGATCTCACTGGACAAATAGATGACCGCACCGCCTTGCTCGGCGAAAATCTGCAGTTCCCGATAAAGGTCGCGCTTCGTGCCCAGATCGACACCGCGCGCCGGATCGTTGAGGATGATGACTTTCGGATCGTTCGCAAACGCCCTGCCGATCAGTACCTTCTGCTGGTTACCGCCGGAAAGGGATGTGATCTTGTTGTCCGCATGTCCGATTTTCACGCGAAGACGCTCGACCTCGCGCCGGAACATTTCCTTCAATCGTGAACGTTTGATGATGCCGAATGGCCCAAGGTTGCGCTTGTAAATCCCGATCGCAAGGTTCTCAAAAATGCTCTGCTGCGGGAAAATACCCTCTCGTTTTCTGTCGCCCGAGACATAGACGACGCCGAGGCGAGACGCGTCACCCAACGTGTCAATTCGTACGAGCTCATTGGTCCGCGCGTCCAGCACCCTCACGACCCCCCCGAACGGTGCGACGATCCGGGCAACCGCACGGACGAAGGCGTCCTGGCCTTGGCCGTCCAGCCCGGCCACGCCGACGATAGAGCCTTCCTTGGCATTGAAATCGAAAGAACGCGCGCCGCGCTGCGCCACGGCATCCGCGACCTCCAGGATCACGCGCCGGTTGTCGGCATTCCTGCGTTTCGCACCGACTGCAACGCCACTGAGCTTCCGATCGGCCGGCGTCATCATCGCCAGCAGATTAGCCTCGTTTATGTCCGCCTTCTCCAGGACCCCGACCGTGACCCCGTCGCGAAGTATCGTCGCCCGGTCGGCGATACGCACCAGTTCGGCAATGCGGTGTGTGACAATGATGATGGTCGAGCCCGCGCTCCGCAGTCGGTCGATTTCATCATGAAGGCGAAGGGTCGCATCAAGGTCCAGAGCCGCTGACGACTCGTCAAGGATAAGCACCTTCGGCTTTCTCAGGATCGATCGCGCAATGACGATCCATTGCTTGACGCTCAAAGGCAGGTCGCTCACGCTACGCGAGAGATCAACATGTTGCCCGACCAGGCGATCCAATAGAGCTTGAGCTTCCCTCTCGCGCTCACTCATCGATCTGCGCAATTCCAGAAAGCTGTCCCGCCCTACATAAAGATTGTCGAGAACGCTTGCCTCGTCGGCGACCAAAACCTCCTGAAAGATGGTCGCAAGCCCAACACGCTTTGCGTCGATCGGCGTCTTGATCTGGCTGCCGAGAACGATCGCTTCGCCGGCGTCGGGAACCAGGACCCCGGACATGATCTTGGCCATCGTACTCTTGCCGCTGCCGTTCTCACCGACAATGGCATGAACTTCGCCGGCATGAGCTTCGAAATCGCACTTCTTCAAAGCCTTCGTCTCGCCGAAGGCCTTGGCGACATTGGCCAGGCGCACTGTCAATTCCCGCGGCATATGTTTCCTCCCGTCAAACGTTCGCGCAGGCGTTGCGGTGCGCTGGTACGCCGTGCGATCGCTCCAATGATTGCGTTCGGGTGACCTCCTCAGGCGACAGCGGGCCAACCGCCGCTACATCGTCTCCTCACCCTCCACTCAGAATGACAGATTGTCTGATAATCTGTCAATAGATAAAGAGTCGCAGACTAGGCATCGCCCTGGCTGTTGCGAGCGAGATATTTTACCATTTCGGTATGATCCGCAGAGCCACCCAGCGCCTTCGCGGCCCGCTCCCACACATCTACGATGGACGAAAGGCTTTTCAAATCCATACCCAGTTCCAGAGCCAGATCAGACGCAATCCTAATGTCTTTCGCCATAAGACCGAGCGCGAACCCGCTATTGAACGTTTCGGAGAGCACGAATTGCTTCATCTTGATTTCCGACGCGTTGTTGCGGCCGGAGGACGCGTTCAGGATATCAACGATGACGTCCGGTGCGAGGCCGAACTTCTCGCCGAGCAAGACCCCTTCCATCGTAGCGACGACACCGGCACCGGAAACATAATTGTTGATCGCCTTCATCGCGTGGCCGGAACCAACCGGGCCCGTCTTGAAAATCTTTTCTCCCATCGCAGCAAGAAGCGGCTCGGCCTCCTCTATGTCTGTCGCATTGCCTCCCACCATGATTGCGAGGGTGCCTGACATTGCGCGCTTCGTGCCGCCGGACACTGGTGCGTCCACCAGTCGTACGCCTCTGGTGGCAAGATCGGCGGCGAGCCTGCGTGTGTCAGCGGGAGCAGAGGAACTCATATCTATGACCAGCGCGCCGTTCTTGAGACTACGCCAATTCTCGCCGGCCAAGAGAGCGTCGCGAACGATCTTGCCGGTCGGAAGCATCGTAACGACAATGTCCGCATTCCAGAATGCCGCGGCTATCTCAGCGCAGGCGTTACCGCCTGCCAGATTAAAGCGCTGCCTTGCATCATCCGAAACGTCGAATCCTGTGACATTGAAGCCGGCAGCGACAAGATGACCGGCCATAGGCAATCCCATGGCTCCCAATCCGACGAACGCCACTTTGGCGGAACGATTTTGATGTTGCATATTTGGTCCTCCATGGCTGCTACTTCGCGTATGGCCCGTCGTTCTGACGCAGATATTCCAAAGCGACCTTTGCCGCTTTCTCGATGTGCAGCTTGCATGCAGCATGAGCCCGCGGACCGTCGCGATCCGCGATCGCCGCCGAGATATCCTTGATCTCGCTAAGGCTATGCCGCAGCCTACCTGGTTGGTTCATGGACGTCATTCGCAACAGATTAATCCGATTATGTAGGCTCAAGAGCATTTGTCGGGCAAAGAGGTTCCCACTCCCCGACATTAGACAGTCATAAAAAGCGTTCTTGGATGACGCGAGCTGTGAACCGCTACCGGTTTCAACCGCCGTCTCAAAATCGCTGACTGCCTTGCGAAGGGCGTTGATCTGATCATCTGTCCCCTGCTCGGCAAAGAGCTGACCCGCGAAACCCTCGAGTATCGCCCTGACCTTGTAAAGTTGGTCCGCCTCTTCATAGGTAATGATCGTCACCACCGGGCCGCGGTGAGGATAACTTGTGACAAGGCCCTCTGCCTCAAGCTGTCGCAGCGCCTCACGAATAGACGTCCGTCCGACGCCGATCAGTGCGCAGAGTTCCCGCTCGATCAGGCGGTCGCCGGGACCGAACCTCCCATCGGCAATCGCCTGCCGCAGCTTTTCCTCGACCTGAATGCGCAGCGAGGCATTCTGCCTCTCGACCTGAAGAACACCATCATTCATCGCCCCTTACCCCGCATCTGCGACGAGATCCTGATTTCGCACCACGGACTGAGGCGCGCGAGTTGCCGACAACTTAGGCAAACTCTTCGTAGCTTGGCATCGCGGGATCGTGGTTGAGCCAGGCACAGGCATGGGACATCCACACGTTGGACATGGGCACAGAACCTGGATCCCTGTCGAACGTCCCGGCGCGCACCACTTTCGCCTCCGGATTTGCAGGACGCTCCGCATAGACGTGGGACCCACAGGTGGAGCAAAACCATCTAAGCTTCCCGGGCGTCGATTCAAAACTCTTCAGGACGTCCCGTCCCGCCAACAATCTGAAATGCTCGCTCTTCACCTTTGCCGCTGTGTTGTGATCCGCGGCATGCGATTTCCGACATGTCTGACAGAAGCAGTTCCACATTGGGCCGTCGATTTCATCGACCTCATAGCGAACCGCCTTGCATTGACATGATCCCAGGATAGGCATCCTGTTTCCTTTCATCCGTAATTGTTACAAGTTCAGAGCATCGAGCACATCCGTTTCGCGCCGGCCAGGGATAGCCGGCGCGAAAGGAGGGAGGCCTTTTCAGACCCTGCTTACTTCTTCGGGCGCCAGGCCAATGGATCTTCCGGCCGCTCAAAATACTTGGCGGCAACCTCTGCGGGCCACCAGGCATCGTTCTTCGGCTCGAGCCAGTCAGTCGAATTCGGGTCGCAATCCGCCTTCAGAACTTCCTTCACGTCATCGATCGTGTAAGGCAACGCCGGACGCAAGATCGACTGGATTTTCGGCCCCTGTCCCTCGAGCGTGCGCATCATGACGTCCCACACGAGCCGGGCGTCAGAACGCGGCGGCCAGAAGTGGAAGCTTTTGCTGACAAAGTCCGGATTGTTCCGCCAATAGCAAGCCGCCGACAGCTCGCCGCCTAGAACGATAGGCATCATATCACGGCCGGACTGCTGCACTGCGTTGACGACACCGTTTTCGGCTGCTGACTGCACGAGGATGCCATTCACTTCGGCCGGGTTTGTCGCAAGGAACTTCTGGACTTCGACCTGTGCAACCTGGTCGGTCCACTTGCCGGCTACGTCACCGACGATCTTGATGCCCGGATACGCCTCAAACGCTTTCTTGGCACCGACGTTGAAACTGTCCGAAGATGCAAAGCCCGGAATACCGGACACCATCAGCACATTGCCTTTGCCTTTGATTTCCTCGGCAAGCCATTTCGCCGACGTGTAGCCGCCCTGGGCGTTGTTCTCGGTCGCGCTGATCGCGTAGGGTGAGGTCACATAACCCGAAACCGAGAAGACCGGTACGCCCTTGGAGTGCGCATATTCGATCGTCTGGTTGATTGCCGTCACGTTGGAGCAGCAGATGATGATTGCATCGACACCGTCGTCGACCATCTGGCGCATCTGCTGAATTTGAACTGCGTCCTTCAGGTCGGATTGCGTCACGACCAGGTCGGACACCAGACCGGCTGCCTTATATTTCGGCAACAGCTTGTTGGTCAGCTCGTCTAGGATCGCTGCACGCCACGTGTTTCCAGCATAGGTCGAGGCATAGCCGATTTTCCACGGCGGCGGGCGCTTGGCCACGAAGTCCTTGAAGACCGTCGGCCCCACCGGGATCGCTGGATCGACAATCTTGTACAGGGCCTGTTGATCCGGCGGCAGCGAATCCAGCCCGTCGGCCGAGGCAATACCGGTCATTTGATATAAGCTTGCCAATATGGCGATCGCTCCAATCAACTTCTTTAGCATGTATGGGTCTCCTCCCCTCATCGACTCCGCTCAAGTCAGCGTCCCCTTTGATCGTCTGACCGCGGAAGGCATGCGCCGATCTCAGTCGGCCAATATTCGAAGGGGCGACCTTTGGTCGCCCGGCTCCCGATCAGTTCCGCAGGCCAGCCTGCTTAAGCAACGGCATGACGCGATCGTTGAAGAACGGCAGCTCCTCGTTGTAATCGACCATGGTCAACAACGCGCCATCGACACCCGTTCGGCTCAAGGTAATCAGCTTGTCGGCAACCTGCTCTGGCGTGCCAACGAGCGGGAAGCCGCCCCAACCGGCGATGAAGCGTTCCTTGAACTTCTGATACATCTCGGCCGAATGGTTCTGCGATTGGACCTGGAGGACCTCGCAGATGTTCTCGCATGCCTCCCAGTCGCCCTTCTGGTTGACGTAGTAATCGTAGTAATCCTTCGCTTCCTTCTCCGTCTCGCGAACGACCACCGGGCAGGAGGTGAAAGTACCCAGATCGCGATTGTACTCGGTGCGCGCCAGGTCCTTCACCTTCTTGACCCAGGTTGCGCCAGCTTCCATGTCCTGCATGAAGCCGAAGTTGAAGTCACAGAATTTTGCAGTGAAATGCATGCCCTTACCCGAGGCGCCGGCGCAGATCATGACCGGGCGGCCGGTCTTCGTGTTGTATGGCTTCGGCTCGCTGAAAGCGTCCTTCACACGAAGGAACTCGCCTTCGAATGTCACGCCGTTCTCACGCCACAACCGTTCGACGATCTCCATCCATTCGGTCGCATATTCATACCGGGTGTCATGCTCCATCATCGGCACGCCGAACATTTCCATTTCAGGCGTGAACCAGCCGGTCACGAGGTTCAGACCATAGCGGCCCTTGGAAATGTGATCGATCGTTGTCGCCATCTTGGTCGCGACGATCGGGTTGAGCGTGGGGATGTGCGTGGTCGAAAAGAATTGCAACTTGGTGGTGACTGCCGCGAGGGCTGCAGCCCAGGTGAAGGTGTCCATGTTTACGCCGTTGAAGTTCGACGGGCCGCCAAACCCTCGCCAGCGAGCGATCGGTACCATGCACTCCCAGCCAGCAGCTTCGAGCTGCCTTGCGATCTTTACATTATGCTCAAAAGTCGGTTCGAACGTGCTCTCGGCCAGCGTGATGGCACATGCGTTGGAGCAGTTTGTCCCGAATACGCCGAGTTTCAGTTTGTTGTCGTTGAACATTGGGTTTCCGGCGGCTCGGAAATCGTCCTGAGTAGTCACTTTATGTCTCCTCCATCTGGAATGCTGAGCAGCGGGCCTTGGAGGCCCACTCTGTGCCCGTGGGTCAAATGCCCATATCTTCGAATACATCCTGAGCGATGCGGAAGCTGTCGATAGCGGCCGGTACGCCGCAGTAGATCGCAACTTGCATGAATATCTCGCGAAGCTCTTCTTTCGTCAGGCCATTGTTGATAGCACCCCTGACATGGAGCTTCAGCTCATGCGGACGATTCAGCGCGGAGATCATGCCAAGGTTCAGGACGCTGCGGAATTTCCGATCAAGGCCGGGCCGGTTCCAGATTTCATCCCAGCAATACTCGGTCACAAGCGCCTGCATCGGCCAGTTGTATTCAGTCGCCTTGTTGATCGATGCGTCAACATAGGCTCCGCCAAGCACTTCGCGTCGCGTCCTCAGTCCGCGCTCGAAACGCTCGCTGACCTCGCGACCGTTGACTTCCGACTTCACGTTTGCGGCTCCGCTCACGATTTTCTCCTTCAATGGTTCATTCGTTGATTGGGTTGAATTTCCTAAAGCCCGCAAATCGCAGGCGATCATGCAGCCGATTCGATGATTGCCGACGAACGAACAAGCTTCCCGTCCTCGTACAAAAGCGGCGCGATGGATTCGATGAAGCGGGCCTCGAGAACCTCGCCGAGAACAACGTCATGCGTGGCGACGTTGACCGCGGTCTTGAGTTCACAAACGAATGCCGCCTGCGCATCGGCGAGAACCGGCATTCCGTCCAAGGACAGCCACTGGCCGTGCTGAAAGCGCTCCTCGCCTTTCAACTTACCGCTGAATAGGGGCACAAGGGGGGCATGCGAAAGGTGCAGCATGTTGACCGCGAACTTGCCCGCAAGCTTGAGGGGTTGGCTGATGGAGGCGGATTGATTGATGCACACGAGGATGGTTGGCGGATCCGCCGTGACCGACTGCACCGCCGTTGCGGCCATGCCATGACGGACGCCCTGGTGCTCGGTGGTGATCAAACAGATCGTGGACGTGAACCGGCGCATTGCGGCTCTGAACGCCTCCTGCCCGGCGCAGTTTGCATCGCCCATCTTCTCCCTCCCTAGCTTTGTCTTTCGCGTTGGCTGCAATAATCAGATTATCAGACAATCTGTCAACCACATTTTGCGATATTGACAGATTGTCTGCGAGAATGTTTTCTCAGGGTGTCGATATGAGAGGAGACAACAATGGATCTGGACCAGAAGGTGTGCATCGTGACCGGAGCCGGCAGTGGCATCGGTCGGGCCACAGCCGAATTATTTGCGCGACACGGCGCGCGTGTTGCCGTGGCAGACCTAAATGCCGAGGCTGCCAAGGCGGTCGCCGAGGACATTGGCGGCGGCGCGATTGCCGCGAAGGTGGACGTCTCCTCGGCCTCCGAAGTGGAAGCGATGGTATCCGCAGTTATAGGAGAGTACGGAAGAGTTGACGTCCTGATCAACAATGCGGGGTTCGGGATGACGGGGAACGTAGTAACCATCCAGGAAGCCGATTGGGATCGCATCATGGCGGTGAACGTCAAGGGCATCTTCCTTTGCTCAAAGTACGTAATCCCCATCATGGCCCGACAAGGCGGCGGGTCGATTGTCAACACCACCTCCTACACGGCCGTATCGGCCATCGCGGACCGCACCGCCTATGTTGCGTCGAAGGGGGCAATTTCCTCCCTCACTCGTGCGATGGCGCTCGATCACGCGAAGGACGGTATCCGGGTGAATGCCATTGCACCGGGAACGATCGATTCTCCCTATTTCACGAGGATTTTCGCGCAGTCGGACAATCCGGAAAAGCTGCGTGCCGACTTCAACGCAAGAGCTGCAATGAACCGCATGGGGTTGCCGGAGGAGATCGCCGAAGCGATGCTGTTCCTCGCCTCGGATCGATCTCGTTTCGCCACCGGCAGCATCCTGACAGTCGATGGTGGCTCGTCCATTGGCAACCACCTGGTGAAATAAATAATGGCGGCGGCTTGCGCCGCCGCGATCAACGATGTTGGGCGATGAACTCGAGCGCCTGGACCAGGTAGGGTCTGAACCTGTCCGGATGTTCGCACATAGGAAAATGCCCGAGCCCGGGCATCGTCAGATGCAGGCTGCCAGGAATGAGCTTCGCAAGCTTCTCCCCATCTTCCGGGGTTGCCGAATAATCATAGTCGCCCGACAGAAGGGCAACCGGCGTATGCGAGCCATCGATTTGAGGTGCGGTGACGCCTCCGTCGAATTCATCGCTATAGAATGCCAAGTCGCCGGGATAAACGCCCGGAGCCCCTTGCGAATAAATCCAGCTTGCACGCCTACGCTCGGCCTGCGGACTGATGGGGCTCATGATCCCTCGGACATATGCCGAATTATGAAGCGCGCCGTGAACATTTACGTTGTGTTGGTAGGGATTGCGACGCCCTTTCGATCGGAATGGCGGTTCGATCGCAACAATTCCCTGGAGCAGGTCCGGTCTCTCCGCCGCCAGGACCAGCGACATTGCCGCCCCCATTGATCCTCCGGCCACAATTGCCCTATCGCCAACGACTTGCTGGATAATCGCCGTGCACCAGGCAAGATAAAGATCCTTCGTCAATAGGTAGGGCGAGCCGTCCCACGACAAGGGCGGCATCGATCGACCATGATACGGAAGATCCACGGCGATTAGCCTGTAGGAGGCCGCAAGTCCGGTATCGGACAGCTGTGCGAGAAACTGACGGCTATCTGCACCGGCCGTGTGGAGGAAAAGAACAGGTGTCCCTTGGCCTGCCTGTTCGTGGTAGATTTCGTGGGCAACACCGTCAATATCCACAATCGCGTAACGTCCGATCACCTGACCAAGGTCGCGATCGGCCTTGGCAACGTCATATACAGGCGTCTGAACCACAAGTTCGAATAGACGTTCGAGCGCCGGCCGGGCTCTCGCGATTTCGAGAGGCGAGCCGGACAGCTCAAAGTTCGGATTTGCCAACTGAAAAGCGGTGAAGGAATGATAGGTGGCCGGCGGGGGAGCTTGTAGAACTTTTCCCCAACTGTCGGGTGACGCACTCAGTATTATGTCCGCATCCTGAGCACCATGCGCCAGCGCCAGCGTGCCGTCAGCGATCGTGATCGTCGCTTTGTCATCCCCGACAAACAGTGCTACGCGGACATTCAGATTTGGTATCAGCCTTGGCAGTTCCAGGTCCTTAAGCGCATCACGCAGCCGCGTGGTGAGTTCGCTGTAGATAGCCAAATTTTCCTCCCCATGTTGAGTTGGCATTTGGGGAGGACATCACGCACAATTCTCCCTATACGGAGAGATAAGCAGATTATCAGACAATCTGTCAACGCAAAAGACGATTGCGCACTCTCTTAAAAAGGAGTGCCGGCGTGGCCCTCAATCCGCCGGAGCCATGTCGTTCTTACGCAGATAGTCGAGCGCAACCTTGGCCGCCATGTCGATATGATGCTTGCACGCCGCCGCAGCTTTTGGTCCGTTTCGATCTCTGATCGCTTCAGCAATTTCACGTACCTCGGCCACGCTATGCATGAGACGACCGGGCTGCGTCATCGACGTCATTCGCAAAAGCGTTACGCGGTTATGCAATGAAGTCAGCATCTGCTTCACGAAAACATTACCACTTCCGTTCATTAGGCATTCGTAAAATGCCGTCTTGGACGCGATCAGCCTGCTGCCTGAGCCGCTTTCCGCGGCAGCGGCAAATTCTTCCACTAGCCGGCAAAGATTCTCGATGCTTTCCATTGAGCCGTTCTCGGCGAACTCCTGCCCGGCAAAGCTCTCCAACAAGGCCCTCACGCTGTAGAGCTGCGCCGCTTCGTCGTAACTGATTGTGCTGACGACCGGACCGCGATGCGGATAGCTTGTGATCAATCCTTCGGCTTCCAGTTGTCGAAGCGCTTCTCGGACGGACGTGCGTCCTACCCCGATCAATTCGCAAAGCTCGCGCTCGACGAGCCGCTGGCCTGGCTTGAAGCGACCGCTCGCGATTGCTTGCCGCAGCTTGTCTTCGACCTGTATTCGAAGAGAGGCATTCTGGCGTGCAATTTGAAGATCCGATTCACTCATAACGTTTCCGAGCCCATCTAATTTTCTTGGCGAAAACCGCCACCTTCGGACATTATATTGTCCATTGCTGGCGTAAGACAACCCGATTGTCTGATGCTTCCCGGAAAATTTCAATCGTTTGAAGATTTGCGGAGCAGATAGCTTCGCTATAAAAGCACTCGTATGAACGGCAAATCCGGTGCAAGAGGCGGAAATCTCACCAGAACCTCCGGATCGTGGCCTGGCACAATGATCCCGTTTTCCCCGGCGAGCATCTGAAGCTTCCTATAACCCTCGACCACCGCCTCATAGTTCGCAAACAGCGGAAACACGTCGTCAGATTGGAGGTAGCGCTCGAAATGCAGAGCATCGGAGGCAATGACAGCAATTCTGTTTCCGACAGCAACCCTGACGACTTGCAGTCCTTTCGAGTGGCCGCCGACAAGATGCAGGCTGAGGCCAGGGACCACGTCCTCGTCACCATCGTGGAAGCACATCCTGTTAGAGTAGACCAGCCTGACGGCATCGACGACAGCTTCGGCGGCGAAAGGCCGACGCATGCGCTCGTGACACATGCACCGGCCCGTTCCGTAGGCCATCTCCCGATCCTGAATATGAAACCTGGCATTGGGAAAGTCCCCGAGATTGCCGGCGTGATCGTAATGAAGATGGGTGATTACGACATCGGTGATGTCGCCAGGGGCTATTGAGAGGCAGCGCAACGCGTCCACGGGATGGATAAGCAACGTTCTGCCGCGCGCTCTTCCTTCCGCAGGGCTAAAGCCAGTGTCGATCAAGACCAGCCGGTTCTCGTGTCGCACGACCCAGATGAAATAGTCTATGCGTTGAGGCCGCTCATGCGGATCATGGGTATCCAGCGTAAGATCGGCTGGCGGCCGTTCGGCCGTACCGTAATGTATTGCCAGTGCTCTCCACGGACGCAATGTCGTTCCTCTGTCTCTCTATCGGACTGCTCTCGTCGGTCGATCACGGCAGGACCAAGTGCCGGATGACTTCAGCACGATCCAGGCGATCAAAGGCCTCGTTGATGTTGTCCAGCGACCCTGTGCTCGATAGAAGCTTATCAACAGGCAGCTTCCCGCGCAGGAAGAGCTCGATGTATCTCGGAATGTCGCGCGAAGGCACACTTGATCCCATGTAACTTCCCTTGATGGTACGCTCCTCGCCGACCAGCGGAAGGGGCGAGATTTCGAACTTTGAATTGACATTTGCCAATCCCGCAGTCGCGGTCATTCCGCCACGGCGAGTAATATTGTAGGCCAGTTCAAAAGCTTTTCCCGAGCCGGCCATTTCGATGGCGTAGTCGACGCCACCGTTGGTCACATCCTTGATTGCACTAACAACATCGGGCGCACTTGCAATGAACGTCTGTGTTGCACCCAGTTCCCTTGCCAGCTCCAGTTTCGCTGGGACCAAGTCAACCGCCACAATCTCGCCGGCACCGCTCGCAACTGCGCCGAGAACCGCTGCCAGACCGACGCCGCCGAGGCCAACAACGGCGACAGACTGTCCCGGCTTTACCGCGCAGGTATTCATCACAGCTCCGACACCCGTTACCACGGCGCAGCCGAACAAAGCGGCCTTGGTGAGATCGACTTCCTTGGTGATCTTGACCACCGAATTTACGGATACCACTGCGTATTCCGAGAACGCCGAGACTCCGCTGTGATGATTTACCTCGTAACCCTTCAGCCTGATGTGCTTGCTTCCGGACAAAAGCGTACCGGCTGCATTGGCCTTGTAGCCGGGCTCACAGAGACTAGCGCGCCCTTCCGCGCAGTAACTGCAATGTCCGCAAATCGGCAAAAACGACATCACGACATGGTCTCCGACCTCGACGTTGTCAACGCCGGGTCCGATCTCCTCAACGACACCTGACGCCTCGTGACCCAGTGCAACCGGTAGCGGCCGTGGCCGATCGCCGTTTATTGCGGACAAATCCGAGTGACAAACCCCGGCAGCCTTGATTCTTACAAGAACCTCCATCGGCCCAGGTGGCGATAGCTCGACCGTCTCGATGGCAAGCGGCTTCGACTGAACATAGGGCTTCGACAAGCCTGATTCCCGCAGGATGGCGGATCGTATTTGCATCTGATTACCTTCTGATTGGGTTCGACTTTAGTCTGCGAGCAATTGCATTGGGGACTGGATGTAACGAAACCCCTTGCCTTCGCGCGCGACATGACCGGTTCCCGGCCAGGCGAAATGATAGGACATGATCTGGATTCGGTCGGTTGCCAGCATGTCGAGAACCCTGGTGCGAGAACGCGCCGACAACGTGGGATCGGTGTCGTACTTGAACTCCATCCAAGGGCGCTCCATCAGGAGAACGTGATGATGGGTAAGATCGCCGAGAAAACAAAGGCAATCACGGCCCGACTGAATGAGAAAGCAATGATGTCCAAGCGTGTGACCAGGCGCGTGCAGAGCTTGCACGCCCGGAAGGAACTCGTCCCCGTCGCGAAAGAAGAACGTGCGGTCTTTGTGCGGCAACAGGTTCCTGCGCGCGTTTTCGACCTGAAACTCGAATCCTGGCGCTAATGTCGAACCGTCCGTCCAGTCTTTGAAGTCGCTCTCGCTGATATAGATCTGGGCATTGGGGAAATTCAGCTCTCCCTTCTCATCGCAGATACCGCCCGTGTGATCGATGTGCGCGTGCGACAAGACGATCGCGTCCACTTCCCCGGGATCGCGGCCGGCTTCACGCATGCTTTTCAGCAATCGGCCCGTGGTGGGACCAAAGGCCTTGGACGCGCCCATTCCCGTGTCGAATAGTATCGTCCTCCCGTTGATTTCCACGAGCGGCACGTTCTGCTCAAGTACGACATTCCCCAGCGGAAGAAAGTTGCGATCGAGCATCTCGGTGACGGTGTGCGGTTCCACTCCGAAGAAATTCTCGCTGGGGTCACCGAGTTCAAGCGGACCATCCGAGAGAACGGTGATACGCCCTTCGCCGAACTTGAAGGGATAATAATATGGCAGCTTTGCCAGATGTGATTTTTCCAACGCCACGCGAGTTCCTCCCAAAGATCTCCGCGCTCATCATTGACAGATTGTATGATAATCTGTCAATGGCTTACATCACGGTTGTCTTAGTGCCGATCAAGGCTTGGTCGGATCCCATCGAATAAGCTTCTGACGGCGCCTATGAATCGAATTGGGTTCACGGCGCCCATCAGTACAATAAGTCATTGTTTTCGCTGAGACGATCAGGATCACGCAATACTTGTTCACAGCCGACTCGCCCGCTGTCACGGGAAGTGTCAGGAATTTGGTGGACGGGCGGGCACAATGGGTATGAAGGAGATCACCCATGGCGGGACGGAAGAGCCTATTATCCTCCATAGCATCTTAGACCAGTTATCGGCTGGCTCCGATGAGAAGACGGCTTTCAAGAACAACGGACTGCTCGACCAGGTGAAGAAAGCCTTGGCGGAACGAGCTTTGAACACAGAGAGGGATCATCAGCTCTCTGGCAAGAGCCTGCCGGCTACGGCCGCAAGACGGTGTTGACGAATAGCGGCTCTCTTGAGCTTTCCATTCGGCGCGATCGTCAGTCAGGTGGCCTTATACCACAATGGTAGGCTAATTTAGGACGTTACCTCATTGTTGAACATTGTGCTTCGCACCATGAACTGCGATGCGTGGTGCTTATTTTTCCGGCCGCAAGCTCAAAACCTCCGCTCGCAGACCAACTTAGCAGCGGTTTGGTCAACATCCCTGATCATTTGACGCACCTCAAGGTCGTCCTTTGAGACGATCAAGCTTGTGCTAGCTGCTTTAAGAAAGCGTAGATGCTCAGCCTAACATTTGTGTTCCGATTGTTGGTTAGGCACAAGGTTGTCTCCTCATAATCTATAAAAAGCGGCATCCGATCTTCCTCCTTTTTGATGAAGATGGGGAAGGCGCCTTCTGTGCACTTTTATTGTTGAAGAATAATCGCAGAACTCGTCACATTATAGCAGAGCCCGACACTCGAAGCAGTTGCCGATACCTGCCGATCAAACGTTTTGACCAAGCGTATCCAAGGAAACCGATATGAAAGCTGCTATTTTCCATGGTCCACATCAGCGTCTCGCCATCGAGGACGTGTCAATATCCAATCCTGGTCCGCATGAAGTACTAATTCGAACTGCCGCTGCCGGTCTTTGCCATTCTGATTTGCATTTCATGGAGGGTCTTTACAAGCTCGAAGGACCAGCAGTGCTGGGCCATGAAGTGGCCGGTATCGTGGAAAAAGTTGGAACTGACGTCACTTACGTTCAACCGGGCGATCACGTCATTACGTGCCTTTCCGTCTTTTGTGGTCAGTGCGACTATTGCACCACCGGGCGTCCCTTCAACTGCGACCATCGGCATGAGACTGAGAGAAAAGCAGAGGAAGTACCGCGCATAAGCCGAAACCAGCAAAAGGTATCGCAATTATATGATCTCGGTGGCTTCGCAGAGCAAATGCTGGTGCATGAGCACGCTGTTGTGAAAATCCGTCGTGATATGCCGCTTGATCTGGCAGCGTTGATTGGATGTGCCGTAACCACAGGAATGGGAGCGGTGATTAATACCGCAAGGATCGACGTCGGTTCAACCGTTGCTGTCATCGGCTGCGGCGGTGTCGGACTAAATGCCATCAACGGAGCGTTCATAGCTGGTGCAAGGGAAATTATCGCGATCGATGTTCAAGAATCCAAGCTAAACCTTGCGAGGAATTTTGGTGCGACCCAAACCATCAACGCAGCGACGTGCGATCCCGTCGAGGCTATCATGGAACTCACAAATGGTGGCGTGGAATACGCTTTCGAGGCTCTCGGACTGAAGAAGACCGCCGAACAGGCGTACCAAATGCTCCGGCCATCCGGTCTCGCTGTGATTATAGGCATGGTACCACAAGGACAAAAAATCGAAATCAATGCGTCCAGTCTATTGTATGAAAGGCGGCTAATGGGATCGAACATGGGATCGAACCGCTTCAGGGTAGACATGCCCCGCTACATCGATTTCTACATGAGCGGCAGACTAAAGCTCGACCAGATGGTCTCGAAGCGAATTGCACTTGCTCAGATCAATGAAGGCTTTGACGATATGAAGACGGGAAATTTTGCCCGTTCAGTGATCGTGTTTCCAACTTAAGCATTGCAAGGGCAACTTTGCCCGCCTTCTATTGTTAAGTCTAGGTGGCGACCAGCCAATGAGGAGGTAAATGCGTGGGTCGCCCTGGAGCGCGCATCAAACGCAATCTTGGGATGAGGTTATTGTGATAACAATGTTCGCATGTACCATGTGATTGGTGGGACAGAACGGATTTTACCTCGCCGAAGGAAAGGTCATTGCGCGATGCCTCGAAATCGAGTTCTCAGTCATCTATGCTATGTTGTCGTCTTACATCCTCGGCCTTTTCACAACGTTTCTCGCATGCGGTAGCCTCTTCGTCCGAAGAGGACTTGCAAGAGATCGGCCGCTTGTCGATCTGCGCAGTTTCCTTGATTGCAATTTTCTCGTTGGTTCTGCGCTCAGCTTCACGCTTGGCATCGGTCTGTTCGGCTCGGTCTATCCGATGCCGATGTTCCTAGTATTCAGCCGAGAACACAATGCATTCGATATCGGCATGATCATGCTTGTGACGGGCGTGACGCAACTCATCACGGCGCCGATTGCCGTTGCGCTCGAAAAGCGCACCGACGCGCGCCTGCTTTCGTCACTCGGATTCGGTGTCTTCACCCTCGGCATTGCCATGAGTGCGTTTCAGGATTGACGCACGGATTTCGGCGCCATGTTCTGGCCGCAGGTCGTCCGCGGCGCGGCGATCATGTTTTGCCTGCTTCCGCCGACCCGCCTGGCGCTCGGCTTGCTTGCCGCCGAACGCATGTCCGATGCGAGCGGTCCGTTCGACCTGATGCGCAATCTGGGAGGACCAATAGGAATCGCATCGATCGACACGATCATATACACCCGCTCGGAGCCGCTCGGTGCAGAACTATGGGCGAAGCTTCAGGCCGACGATATCAAGACCGCTGCTTTTGTCGGCGCACCCATAAAAGCAATCGCCGGGCATTCTGGGATGTTCGATGCAGATACGACGGCACTGCTCAATCCTCTGGTTCAAACAGCGGCAAGCGTCTGGGCCATCAACGAAGCATGGAGCTGATGTCGATCCTGACCGGGTGCCGCTATTGTGCATTCCGTTCGCCCGGCGCGCCTCGGCCTCGGTGGTTGTTCAAAGCCTCATACGACGCCGCCGAGGCAGACATATTTGATTTCGATGAATTCCTCGATGCCGTAGCGGGACCCCTCGCGGCCGAGGCCGGAGAGCTTGACGCCGCCAAAGGGGGCTTCGGCCGTCGAGATCAGGCCGGTATTGA
>NZ_JBNWDS010000030.1:0-30329 GCF_053521765.1 Rhizobium sp. A37_96
GGAGCGAGGCTCGCCCGTTGAAATCGTTGCTGCATAGCTGATCCTCCGATGAACCAGCAGAAGCATCATCCTCAACAGCAGCAAATGTGAGTCAGAGCCCAATTTTGACCCCCCACCTGTTTCGTCTGACCATCCGTCTTTTGCTGACGGATGGAGGGGGAGTTGAAGCGAGTGGATACGATTGCGCGTGTTCGTCGAGCCTTCCATGTTCAGGGCTGGTCGGTGAAGAAGATCGTTCGGGAGCTGCATGTGTCCCGCAACACGGTGCGCAAGATTCTGCATTCCGATGATACTGACTTTTCCTACGAGCGAGAACGCCAGCCGCTACCGAAGACCGGGGCTTGGAAAGCCGAGATCGAGCGCTTCCTGGCCGCGAACGAAGGCAAGCCACCTCGCGAGCGACTGACGCTGATCCGGATTTACGAAGAGCTTCGGGCACTGGGTTACGACGGTAGTTACGATGCGATCCGCCGCTATGCGAAGGGATGGTCAAAGGACCGGGGTGCCGTGACGGCCGAGGCCTACGTGCCGCTCTATTATGCGCCCGGCGAGGCTTATCAGTTCGACTGGAGCCATGAGATCGTTCTGATCCAGGGCGTGACGACGACGGTGAAGGTTGCGCATGTCCGGCTCTGCCACAGCCGGATGATGTTCGCGCGGGCCTATATGCGTGAAAGCCAGGAGATGGTCTTCGACGCCCACGACAAGGCCTTCGACTTCTTCCGTGGCACCTGCACGCGCGGCATCTATGACAATCTAAGGACGCCTCCCGGGCGAGGTGAACATTTGGCGGCACTCGGCATTGGATGCGTGAATCTATCCGGCCTATCGCTGGAGCTATCACGCTCCTGGCCTTGATGGAGTCCGCTACTTCTGTCCTTATAACATGATCGACCTTTTTGGCCTTGTCGTAGATCAGGATCCGAAGCTGCGGTCCGTGCCGTTACGCCATCAGTTCTTACCTCGCATTCATCATCGCCTTATAGGCAATGATTGGCAAATAACTATTGTGCGGCATAGCGCTCCTGTCGCGTGAGCAAGGCCCATGCTACCCGTGCGGTCTTGTTGGCAAGCGCCACGATTGCTTTATTAAATCCCCGGCGAGCGACTAGCTCTTTCAGCCACTGCGATCGGCGATCGTCGTGACTGGCAAGTCGGCTGATGACTGCGCGTGCACCATGGATCATCTGGCGACGTAGATAATGGTTCGCTCGGCGGCCAATTCCACCAAGCCGTGGTTTGCCGCCAGTCGAGTATTGTCGCGGGACCAGTCCGATCCAAGCCGCCAGCTCTCGTCCGGATTTGAAGTGACGTCCGTCCTCAACGCTAGCAACCAGTGCCGTTGCAATGATTGGACCGACGCCTGGCAGTTCGGACAAGTGGCGGCAATCTTCTCGCTCGCGGCAAATCTCGGTAATCTTCCTGTCGAGCCTGGCAACTCGGTCATTCACATCGGTGAGTTGGTCGAGGAGTTCGAGGAATAGCTCGCGCCCGAGATCGGAGAGAGCCGCATTCTCGATAGCCGAGGGTGCCTGGGATGCAAAGCGCCACGGTCCTTGCGGCAAAACGATTCCATATTCGGCGAGAAGGCCTCGAGCGTGGTTGATCAGCGACGTACGCTGTACGATCAGACGCTCTCTAATTCTATGCAGCGACTGAAGGTCTTGCTGTGCGGTGGACTTCACCGGTACGAACCGCATGGTTGGACGTGTCGCAGCTTCATAAATTGCCGCAGCATCTACGGCGTCGTTTTTGGAGCCGCGAACGAAGGGCTTCACAAAGCGAGGGTTGATGAGCAGCACCTCTCGCGCATTATCTTTGAATTCCCGCCCCCAGTGATGCGCACTGGCGCACGCTTCCATAGCAATAGTCTTTGGAGCGAGTGCGTTAACAGTCTCGGCCAACTTCGATCTGCTGACCTTGCGCGACAAAATAGCGCCATCTGCACCAATGCTGTGCAGATGAAACGACGACTTTCCGAGATCGATCGCGAGCAATTCGAATGTCATGACTTCCTCCTTTGGTTGGCCTTTCATTCTGAAGGTTCGGAGGGAGGCGTCCATCCCATAACATGAAGACGGCGGTGGAGGCTGTCTTTATCGGCAAGGAACGGCTCTACAATCGCCGTTTCCTGCAGATGTGCAGCCATTATCTCGTCCACCCCGTAGCCTGCACGCCAGCATCCAGCTGGGAGAAGGGACAGGTCGAGAACCAGGTCGGCCTTGTGCGCGAGCAGTTTTTTACGCCGCGTCTCAGAGTCAAAAGCCTGGAGGAACTGAATGTCTGGCTGCTCGATAAATGCGTTGCCTATGCCAAGGCTCATAGCCAACCCGAACAGACGGCGCAGACAGTTTGGCAGATGTTCGAAGCCGAACGCAGCAGCCTCGTGCGCTACGTTGGCCCATTCGATGGCTTCCACAGCGTTCCGGCCTCGGTGTCGAAGACCTGCACCGTCCGCTTCGACAACAGCAAATACTCGGTCCTGTCGACTGCCGTTGGTCGCCCCGTCGAGCTTCATGCCTATGCGAACCGGATCGTCATCAAGCAGGATGGGGTGACGGTCGCGGAACATCAGCGCAGCTTTGGCCGCGGCGATACCGTCTATGATCCCTGGCATTACATCCTTGTCCTCGCTCGCAAACCCGGTGCCTTGCGCAACGGTGCTCCTTTCCGGGAATGGGTTTTGCCAGCCGCGATGGAGAAGGTTCGCAAGCGGTTGAAGAGCGTCGATGACGGTGACCGACAGATGGTCACCATACTCGGATGCGTGCCCGCCGATGGTCTTGCTGCGGTCGAGGCAGCTTGCCAGGAGGCGCTTGAGCACGGTGTCAGGAGGCCCCCGGCATGACCTCAGACCAAGCCAAGTAACATGGGTTTCAAGAACTGGCTCCGCATGCGCTGTAATGGGACTATCACTTCTGGTTTAGAAACTCCTTAGCTGCGGCGTGTAGGTCAGGGTGTGCCCATTGGTCGCACGTGCCTGCGGAACAAGTGAACCATACGTCTAGCGCCTCGCTATCATGTGGGTGGTCTATCTGAGCATGTCTATTGTACTGACAGACCACGAGATTGTTATAAAACCGATCGGTCCGGAAAAAAGTGAGGGAGACCTGGGTGGGATCTATTAAACAACCCGTTTCCTCCAGTACCTCGCGCGCGCCAGCCTCCTGCCAGGTCTCCCCGCGCATTTGATATCCGCCTGGAAGACCCAGGAGACCGTACCCCGGATCCCGAGCACGGCGGATCACAAGCAGCTGCCGTTGTTCGTTGTAAACGAGGACGAAGACCGTCGTTAGGGCGTTATCGTAAGTTTTCATGTTCGCTTTCATGGGATTGCTAGTCAGTCGGACACTCCGGCGGCAACCTTTGTACCATTTGCGAGCGCGTGGTCACATTTCTTGGCTGAAGCACTTCGACGCTGAACGGAATACAAGCAAATCCGCACCGCCCCCCCCAGATACCCAGAGAGTAAATGTCGCCCCGAGGGTAAAACCGATTCGCTCGCGCCTGCGTATACCGGGTATCAGCAACTACGGACAATGTTGCTCAACTGTTAATCGGTAGAGGGATGCGATAATCATGTTCGACCATCTCGACGCGTCGATTTTTGCCAGGGCGCAGTTCGCTTTCACGGTTTCATTTCACATTATCTTCCCAGCCTTCTCTATTGGGCTTGCTAGTTATCTCGCTGTTTTAGAGGGTCTTTGGCTTTGGAAGAAAGAGCAAGTCTATCTGGAACTTTTCAATTTCTGGAAAACAATATTTGCGGTCGCGTTTGGTATGGGCGTCGTCTCCGGCATCGTTATGTCTTACCAGTTCGGAACCAATTGGAGCGTATTTTCCGACAAGGCCGGCCCCGTGATCGGCCCACTCATGGGCTATGAGGTGTTGACCGCGTTTTTTCTCGAGGCGGGCTTCCTGGGTGTCATGTTGTTTGGGCTAGATCGGGTCGGCCCGAAGCTCCACTTCGTTGCAACCTGCATGGTCGCCGTCGGGACCCTCATATCTGCGACCTGGATATTGGCCGTTAACTCATGGATGCAGACACCTGCAGGCTTTGGTTTAAACGATGTTGGGCAATTCATTCCGCTTGACTGGTGGGCCATTATTTTCAACCCATCGTTTCCCTACCGTTTCGTACATATGGTCTTGGCCGCGTATCTTACCACCGCGTTTGTCGTCGGTGCCGTCGGCGCTTGGCATCTTTTGAAAAACACGGCGCCCCGACGTTCCCGAACGATGTTCTCGATGGCCATGTGGATGGCGACAATCGTGGCTCCAATCCAGATCGTTGCAGGAGATGCACACGGGCTTAACACGCTCGAGCACCAGCCTGCCAAGGTGATGGCGATGGAGGGCCACTACGATAGCCATCCAGGCGGTGCGCCTCTGATCCTGTTTGGCATCCCAAATCCATCGGAAAAGCGTATCGATTACAAAGTCGAAATTCCAAAGATGTCGAGCCTCATCCTCAAGCATGATCTCAACGCCCCGTTAGCCGGCCTCGACACGATACCCGAAGAACGCCAGCCCCCAGTCGCCGTTCTATTCTGGTCGTTTCGTGTGATGGTCGCGATCGGATTTGCCATGCTCGGCATGGGCGCTTGGAGTTTATGGTGCCGTTGGCGCGATACGATGGGGACCAACCAATGGCTCCATCGGGCAGCTGTTGGAATGGGCCCCGCAGGCTTCGTCGCCGTGCTGTCAGGCTGGCTCACAACAGAGGTTGGACGTCAGCCATTCACGGTCTACGGTCATTTGTTGACGGCAGATTCAATGTCTCCCATTCAGGCCCCTGCTGTTGCGGCATCGCTTCTCGCATTCGTCGTGGTCTATTTCGTGGTCTTTGGCGCCGGTACGTTCTACATTCTGCGTCTGATGAAGCGTCTGCCGCGCGACCCAACGCCGGTGCTTGAAGAGGGACCACTTCGGACAACCGGTATCACGCCTGGTCCGATGGCTGGAACCCATGGGAGTGCGCATCATGGAAATTGATCTGCCGATCGTTTGGGCGGGCATTATCGCCTTCGCGGTTATCGCTTATGTACTCTTGGACGGCTTTGATCTCGGCGTCGGCATACTATTTCCGCTTTTTACAGAAAAGAGAGATAGGGATGTCATGATGAATTCCGTGGCGCCTGTTTGGGATGGCAACGAAACATGGCTGGTGCTTGGGGGAGGCGGTCTGTTGGCTGTTTTTCCTTTGGCCTACGCGACGATCCTGCCCGCTTTGTATGCGCCGATCATCGCCATGCTGCTCGGTCTTGTCTTCCGAGGTGTTGCCTTCGAATACAGATGGCGAACCCAGCGCGGCGAGTTTCTCTGGGACTGGGCTTTCGCCGGTGGTTCTATTCTCGCCGGCTTCTCGCAAGGTGTGGCTCTCGGGGCGCTGGTGCAAGGTGTTCCGGTTGCAAACCGCTCATATGCTGGCGCATGGTGGGACTGGCTAACACCGTTTTCGGTCACAACCGGCATTGCGCTTGTCACTGGATATGGCCTGCTCGGAGCTACCTGGCTTGTCATGAAGACACGCGGTACCCTGAACGAAAAATCGCGAATTATTGCGACACGTGCGTGCATCGGCCTCATCGTCGCTATGGGTCTTATAAGTATCTGGACACCATTCTTAAACGCCGTTTATTTCGACCGCTGGTTCAGTTCTCCGACAGTAATTTTTAGCGTTATAGTGCCGCTTTTGGTCGCCTCGTGTTTTGCGGTACTGCTCCACGGGATAAGAAAAAAGCGTGATGCGCAGCCTTTCATTGCTGCGCTGGGGTTGTTTGTTCTCGGCTATATAGGCATCGCGATCAGCTTTTATCCGTTTATTGTACCGGGCTCGGTCACGATATGGGACGCTGCGGCACCAGATAGCAGCCTCGCATTTCTACTTGTAGGAGCGGTCGTGTTGGTACCGATGATCCTGTTTTATACAGGATATGCCTACTGGGTTTTCCGTGGAAAGGTGGATCCTGAAGAGGGGTATCATTGATGAAGGAGACGAGTCTGCCGCGAAAATTGCTTTGGTTCGTTACTCTTTGGGGAGCTGGCGTATTCACGGTCAGTCTAGTTGCCATTTTTATCAAAGCGTGGCTGACTTTGTAGACTGGAAAGTAAGCTATTTTCGCCCGGATCGATATACAATTTCTCAGGGCAACTTTGTACTGCTGGGAACGGGATAAAGATGTTTCGAGATCTAAACGAATATAGGCCTCGTCGCCCTGAACCGCCGGACAGGAAGCCGCAGCAGCTCACGCGAAAGCAGGAAAACGTTATTTTCACAGTGATATTCTTCAACGTCGTTATGGCACTCTTTGGACCTTTTTGCGGCTCATCCGTAATCGAAGCCGTGATCTCAGTTTTCGGACGTTTTTAGTTCGGTCGCTGCTCAACCCACATCTGAGCGGCATTCGCCGATATTCGCAAGGCTTGTTTTCTAAGCTGGCGAACACCGGATAGTTAAACCGAGTCACGCGTCGTCAAGCGGGCCGGACTTTACTGCGACGGTGTTCCGACGACCGTCACCGGAACGCCCTTGTAGGAAGGCGTGCCCGACTGGTGGTCGAAGTGGCGGAGCGACATCACGGCGTTCATCTCCGGATAGTAGCCGGCGATCGATCCCTGCGGGATGTCGTAGGCCACGGCCGTAAAGCCGCTGACGACATGATCCTCGGGATCATCAGAAATCAGCCCGCGGATATCGATACGGTCGCCATCCTTCAGGCCGCGGCGTGCGAGGTCGCCGGCATTCATTAAGATCACGTCGCGCCGACCGAAGACACCGCGGTAGCGATCGTCGAGGCCATAGACCGTCGTGTTGTACTGATCGTGGCTGCGGATCGTCGTGAGCACGAGTGCCTGCTTGCCCTCCAATGCCGGGTCTTCCGCGAGGCCGGGCGCCAGCAGGAAATTCGCCTTGCCGCTTTCGGTGTTCCAGCGGCGAAAAGAGGCGGCGACATCGAGGCGGAAGCCACCGAGCTTGCGCACCCGCGTGTTGAAATCGGCAAAGTCGGGAAAAACGACCTCGATCTTGTCGCGGATGCGGTCGTAATCGCCGATCAGGCCGTCCCAGTCGATGCTGTGACGACCACCGAGTGTCGCCTTGGCGATCCCGGCGATGATCGCGGGCTCGGAGCGGAGCAGCTCACCGGGCGGATTGAGGAAGCCGCGCGATGCATGCACCATCGACATCGAATCCTCGACAGTCACCGCCTGCGGCCCGGAGGCCTGTGTGTCGAGGTCGGTGCGGCCGAAACAGGGGAGAATGATCGAGGTCTTTGCCTTGAGAAGCTGCGAACGGTTCAGCTTGGTGGCGATATGGACCGCGAGATCAAGCTTGCGCATGCCTTCGAACGTGGCGTGGTGATCCGACATGGCGACCGCCAGGTTGCCGCCGAGGCAGATCAGCGCCTTCGACTGGCCGGCGATGATCGCTTCGATCGCTTCGATGGCGTTATGGCCCTTGTCTGATTTCGGCCGGAAGCCAAAGGCGCGCTCCATGCCGTCGATCAGCGCCTTGTTGGGAATTTCGGTGATGCCGACCGTGCGGTCGCCCTGGACGTTGGAATGGCCGCGGATCGGCGCGATGCCGGCGCCCTGGCGGCCCAGATTGCCGCGCAGCATCAGCAGGTTGGCAATCTGCTGAACGTTCTGCGTTCCGCGGGCGTGCTGGGTGATGCCCATGCCATAGCATATGATGACATTCTTCGCTTTGACGTAGACGGCGGCGGCTCTCTCGATCGCCTCTCTCGAGAGACCGCTTGCCGCGGTGATCTCATCCCAGCTGGTTGAAGCGATGTCGGCGCGCAGTGCATCGAAGCCTGCGGTATGCTCGCTGATGAAGGCCCTGTCGAGCACCCCGGAACCGCCGGCATCGATATCCCGCTGATCCGTCTCAAATATCGCCTTCATCATGCCCTTGAGCGCACCAAGGTCACCGCCAACGCGGAGCTGGTGATAGGCCGAGGCGATCGGTGTCGAGGACATCGTCACCATCTCGATCGGGTCCTGCGGGGCAGCGAAGCGCTCGAGCGCCCGCTCCTTCAGTGGATTGAAGACGACGATCGGCACGCCACGGCGCGAGGCCTCGTGCAGGGTCGTCATCATGCGTGGATGATTGGTGCCGGGGTTGTGCCCGAAGGAAAAGATCGCATCCGCATGGTGGAAATCTTGAAGCGTCACCGTTCCCTTGCCGACGCCGATCGATTTAGGCAAGCCGACGCTGGTTGCCTCGTGGCACATGTTGGAACAGTCGGGGAAATTGTTGGTCCCGTAGCCGCGGACGAAGAGCTGGTAAAGGAAGGCAGCCTCGTTTGACGCCCGCCCGGAGGTGTAGAATTCGGCTTCGTCCGGGTCGGCAAGCTTGTTGAGTTCGGCGGCGATCTGTGTAAACGCGTCGTCCCAGGCTATAGGCTCGAAATGGTCACTGGCAGGATTATATCTGAGCGGCGATGTCAGCCGCCCGGCATCCTCGAGCTGGTGGTCCGTCCAGCTCCAGAGTTCGGCGACGCTGTGCTGTTCGAAGAAGGCGGTGTCCGTCCGCTTCGCCGTGGATTCCCAGGTGATCGCCTTGGCGCCGTTCTCGCAGAATTCGAAGGACGATGTGTGTTTCGGGTCGGGCCAGGCGCAGCCGGGACAGTCGAAGCCCTCGGGCTGGTTGGCCTTGAGCAGCGTCCGGCTGCCCTGGGCAACGATCTGCTGATGCGCCAGCGTCTTGGCCACTGCCTTCAACGCATCCCAGCCACCAGCGGGGTGATCGTAGCGCTCGATCCCTTCTGGACGCTGATCTTTCATGGATATGCTCCCGGTTCGTGTTAAAACTCAAGTGCGACCTGCCAGACTATGGCTACGATACGGCAGCCACGCGCTTTTGGGTACCATGCAAGTTCTTTTGACATCCAACAATCATCGTGATGGTCCCCTAATTGTTCAGGTTCAAAAGGCTGGACACGGTGAAAATGTCTTTGTCACCACGGCCGCAGAGATTGACGATGATGATCTTTTCCGGCGTCATGAGTGGCGCTCTCTTCATAACCTCGGCGATTGCATGAGACGGCTCCAGCGCCGGAATGATGCCTTCTACGACTGAGAGAAACTGGAATGCCTCCAGCGCTTCGAGATCGGTTGCGGATGCGTAACTGACACGTCCGCTTTCCTTGAGCCAGGAATGCTCAGGCCCAACGCCCGGATAATCAAGGCCGGCGGAAATTGAGTGTCCCTCGTTTATTTGCCCGTCTTCATCTTGCAAAAGATACGTTCGGTTTCCGTGCAGAACGCCAGGCTGACCCTTCGTCAGCGATGCGCAATGTTCGAATGTATCAAGCCCTTTGCCGGCAGGCTCAACGCCTAACATGGAGACGCCAGGATCGGCGAGGAACGGGTGGAACAAGCCGATCGCATTTGAACCGCCGCCGACAGCCGCGACCAAGAGATCTGGCAGGCGCCCCTCTCGCTCCAAAATCTGCGCACGCGCCTCTCTGCCGATCACGGATTGCAAGGTTCTCACCATTTCCGGATAGGGATGAGGCCCCGCTGCGGTTCCGATCAGATAGTAGGTGTCGTCGACGTTCGAGACCCAATCGCGCAACGCCTCGTTCATCGCATCCTTGAGGGTGCAGTTGCCCGAGGTCACGGATCGTACCTCGGCGCCCAGTAGCCTCATTCTGAAGACGTTGGGCGCCTGTCGCTCGATGTCTGTCGCGCCCATGTATATAACGCATTGGAGACCGAAGCGGGCAGCCATCGTGGCGGTGGCGACACCGTGCTGGCCCGCGCCTGTCTCGGCGATGATGCGGCGCTTGCCCATCCGCAGGGCAATCAGAATCTGGCCGAGACAGTTGTTGATCTTATGCGAACCCGTGTGATTAAGCTCGTCCCGCTTCATGTAAACACGCGCGCCGCCAAGGCGCTCACTCAAGCGTTCAGCGAAATAAAGCGGACTGGGTCGGCCGACATAAGTTCGCGACATTTCGTCAAGCTGATCCCAGAAAGATTGGTCGGTCTTCGCTGCCTGCCAATTCTCGGTCACTGCGATCAGCAGTGGCATGAGCGTCTCCGCCACGAAGCGCCCACCAAACTTTCCGAAAAAACCGTTTTCGTCAGGCAAGGCGTTGGCGTTTACTGACATCGGATACATACTCTCACTCCTGGAATATCGTTCAATATGGAGTTGCCGGAATTCGGATCTCGCAAAAGGTAGGCTTGCAGCTCAACAATAACGCCCAAGCATTTGCTTCAGCGACAGTTTAGCACGCATATTGACCATCAGAAGCGAAGTACCACTGATCTTCCGCTGGATGAACAGTTTGTCCGGCGACGGCAGTTGCCAGCTGGAGCGATCTGATAGCAGCGAGGTGGCCCTATCCCGGATCAATCCCACGAACTTTCGATCGGCAAAATCAAAAATGCCATCGCCGCTCTTTTGCAGCTGAGCGACAACGATCTCGATAATCTCGTTAACTTCATGCGGGTGCTGGGTGGCTTGTGACGCGGAAACAAACCCCATAGTCATCAATGCATCACGAATGGAAGTCACGTCTTCGGTAAGCGTAGCGCGCAGCAGCCTCCGATAGTCAGCGGCACTTTCGGCTTCGATGACACGGGTCGCACCGAAGTCGAGTAGCGCAATACGTCCGGTCTCTTTTTGCCAACGATAGTTTGCGAAGTTCGGATCCGTCTGCATCAGGCCAAACTCCAACAGTTCTCGCAGCACGAGATCGAGTAGCGCGCCCATCGCCTCGTTTCGTATCGTCTGCGGAGCCGCAATCAGCGTCTCAATCGGCGCGGCCTCGAGGAAATCCATAGGAAGTACGGTCGGGTGCAGCAATCCATCCGCAGGTTTTGGTACGATGAAACGGCCGTCGCCTCTAAGCAGATCTTGATAGCGAACCATCATGTTCGCCTCACGCAGATAGTCGGCCTCGTCATGCAACTGACGCTTTGCCTCGGCGAGATACGGCGCGATATCGAGGGCGGACGGAAGCAGGCCTGACATCCTCAAAAGGGTAGCGACATTGTCAATGTCGGCATCGATGCTTTTGGCAACACCGGGGTACTGAACTTTGACGGCCAATTCCCGCCCCGAGGCGAGTTGTGCACGATGAACCTGGCCTATCGAGGCGGCTGCAATCGGCGTCATGTCGAAGCGGTTGAAACGGCGCCTCCACCCGGGACCCCAAGCCGACTCCAAGGTCTTTTCAAGTTGATGCTGTGGCATGAAATGCGCTCGATCGCGCAATTCGGCGAGTATCGCGGAGAGTTCGCTGGGTAGGATATCGCCGGCATCAAGCGATATCATCTGCCCCAGCTTCATCGCAGCACCTCGAAGCCGCGACAATTGCTCTGTAACCCGTCGTGCATTTCCGGGGGTCAGGATGAGATCGGAAAGATGCGGCCGCTCGCCGCGTGCCAGTCTTCCAAGACCCTCTCCCACGAAACCCGCCGCAACGCCGCCGGCCAGTTTTCCAAGAGCCGCAAGTCTGGTTAGGCGACTTTCGGGAACAGCGCGAAACCGATCCGTCATCGAAATATCCTTTGCAAATGTGGTCTGATCCGCAGGAAGCCGCGATACCCAGCTTCGAATATCGGAAAGGCAGGCGGCCAACCTGCCAGAAGCCCGATTGGGCGCAGCAGTGGTATAGCCCGCCACATAGCGGCGAACGCGGCGGCACCTGACAAAAGACGTCCGTCTTCCTCGGCATGAAATCGCGACAAAATTTCCGCTCGGTCTATCGGGCAAGATGTTGAAGCGTCGCATGCATCGACAAACAATATCGCCTTCCGCCGATGATCGAGCCACCGCATGAGTGCGATCTCGCGCCGGCAAAGCGGGCAGTTGCTGTCAAACCAGACAACGAGTTGCCTTGTCATCGCATGGTACCCGTTGCATTGATCAGACATGGAATTTTCTGTCTAAGGGCATAGAAGCCCTTATTGCAAAAAGGCCATGCCTCCTGATCCCAGCTTCGCAAGTGTTCTGCCAATTGCATTCCGTAGCCGGGAGCCTTTTGCCCCAACATATCGAGCCTTTGAGCTGTTGGACCAACAGACGCGAAGCCTGTGACGATCTGACTACAGCCCAGTGCTTTAGCAGCTCTGAGGCCTTCCTCCTCCGGCGATACGAGGACTGCAGCCCGCGGCCATGTGTTGGTTGCTCGTTTCAGCGCGTCATTCAACGCTAGACGATCTGTTTCGTACTCGGCCGACAGAACCGAAATCGCTTTGATGTCCATCTCACCCAACGCAGGCAGTCCTTCAAGCGAGAGGTCCTCAATTGTGATCAAAATCATCGCCGGCTGGGATGGATCCGGATCCCGAAAATCTCGAAGCGGAGAGGGGGGTGGTACGACGATGCCGTCAGTCGGGATGACCGCCCTCCGGGCAAGACCCGTGGGAGAGAACCGGCCGTTGGTCATGGCGCGTATGCGGTCAGCATCGGCAAGATAGGCTTTGCCTTTCGTGTGCAGTCCCGCGACCCAGCGCCAAGACAAGGTATTTGATGCCGGGTCGGAGTCAACGAGATGGCTGGACATGAAGGCGGCGCCCAGTTCCCAGCGCAAACCAAGTGTAAATGTCCAGATCGAGGCGAACTGCATCCTGGCCCAATTATGGAGATAACCGGTGTCTTTCAACTCCGCGACCCAGGCGTCGAAGCAGTCAATTTCGCTGAGACCAGCGCAGGCGTTTTCGTACATCTGGGACAAATCATGATCGACCTCAAGCTGCTCACGGGCTTTGTCCAACTCATCCAGATAGCCGGTCCACACCGCAGGTCGCTGCTCGAGCCAACCCTTCCAATATGTCCGCCAGAAAATCTCACTGATGAATTTTTCAGCTTGGACAATCCCGTGCCGCGCGACGACCGCCGCGACCACCTCGGCTTCACAGACGACCCGACGCCGAAGTGCTGCCGACAGCCGCGAAACATGCACATGCTGACCGTTGCCCCGATCGAAGTTTCGCAAACGGGCGTATTGCGAGCCCGCTGCGGGCAGGAATTCCTCCAGCCGTTGCAGCGCGTAATCGCGGGTTACGGGAAACTCTGTTTGTTTAGGAGGCGTTTCTTTCACGAGCATGGTTGTCTCAGATTTCGAATCAAAACTGTTACGCTGCCGGGCGGGGCACGGTTCAAATCTCAGGTGATTTGCCGCGAACACTCGCTTACCCCGGTACAGGAAGACAAACTGATCAAATTTTGGCTGCTTTCGAACGCCGGCAGCGATCCGAACAGAACTTTACATCGCCCCAGTTTTTTGCCCACTTTCGTCGCCAAGCGAAAGGCAACCCGCAGGCGAGACAGATTTTCATCGGCAGATCGGATTTCTTGACCATCTTCGGCACGTCGAAGCGCTCCTTGGTGGGTTTCTCGGAGGGATCAAACGCGCTGTCGATCACCGAGCTTTTCCAAAAACGCTGCTGCGCTTCGGCGGTAATCGTGCTTTTTGTCGTCATCCATCCGCCGCCAGGTGGAAAAGACCTGCGCGAGACGATGGTTCTTTGACAGCGCCGCTGCGTTACGATCCATGAAGTCCCAATAAAGCGCGTTGAAAGGACAGGCGTCATCGCCGGTTTTTTGGGAGACCTTGTATCGGCAGCCGTCGCAGTAATCAGACATCCGGGAAATGTATGCACCACTGGCCGCATATGGCTTGGATGCCATGAAGCCACCATCGGCGTACTGGCTCATGCCGATGACGTTGGGTAACTCGACCCATTCGAAGGCGTCCGCATAAACGGAGAGATACCATTCATGCACCTCATAGGGGTTGAGCCCCGCGAGCATCGAAAAGTTTCCGACCACCATCAGGCGCTGGATATGATGGGCGTAAGCATTGGTAATAGTCTTTTTGATCACATCCGAAACACAGGCCATGTCGGTGTCGCCGGTCCAGAAGAAGTCTGGGAGCGGTCGCTCAGCCCCGAAAACGTTGCTCTTTTCGTAACCGGGCATCTTCGACCAGTAGATACCGCGGATAAACTCGCGCCAGCCGATGATCTGCCGAATAAAACCTTCCACGGCGTTGAGTGGGGCGTCGCCCTCGATATAGGCTTGCTCCGCCTGACGGCAAAGTGTCAGAGGATCGAGCAGACCGATATTGATGTAGAACGATAAGAGCGCGTGATTGAGAAAGGGATCGCCGCTCAACATCGCATCCTGTGTTTCACCAAAATTCGGCAAAAAATCTTTAACGAACGCCTGCGCCGCCTCTTCGGCATCGGCGCGCGTTACTGCAAATGAAAAATTTGCGGTCGAGCCCATGTTTTTCGGAAAAGTTCTCGCAACGAGCTCAAGCACCTCTGTGGTCGTATTATCTGGGGCGAAGGCTGGATGCCGAAGCCGAAGAAGCTCGGGTCTCGCGGGCTTGCGGTTTTCGGCGTCGAAATTCCATCGTCCGCCCTCTGGGTCGTTCCCGTTCATAAGAAGTCCGGTCCGGCGGCGCATGTCCCTGTAGAAATATTCCATGGTCAGGGACCGCCGGTCACGTGCCCAATCCTGGAAATCGGCCTTCGAACAGAGGAAGCGGCCATCTGCTCGCATTTCGACCGGAACACCGAGCAATCCCTGCCATTTTCCCATCGCCTCGAGAACCCGCCACTCGGCGGCCTCGGTGGCTATGATCCGTTCAGGCAGCATAATCTTAGCAGCTCGCATGACCTCGCCGGTGAATGAACCGGAATTCTCAGGGTCGTCGAGCTTGGTGTAGCGGACATCGAAACCTCGATCGCGGAGTTCTGCCGCGAAGTGGCGCATCGCGGAGAAGATCAGCGCGATCTTCAGTTTATGATGATGAACGTATGACGCTTCTTCCAAGACTTCGCACATCACGATGACGTCGTGGTTCGGGTCAGCGCCATCGAGACTAGACAGTGAGAGCGATAGCTGGTCGCCGAGCACGAAGATCAGGTTGCGAACACGTTTCAACGAAGCCTCCTGCAAAGTCCCATCAGATCCTGGTCATCACCAAAGCAACTGTGAAGCGCGCTACCAAACGATTGAGCTTCCGTCATAGGCGAAGAACCCGCCAGTATTCGCCGGCTGGAGCCCGTCGAGCACTTGCAGGACTGATCGCGCGGCGTCGTCCGGCTTCGACCTTTCGTGGTTTGAGGAAAATGGATCCGACAGGGAGGTGGCAACACTACCTGGATGTATGGCGACGACCACCGATGCGGGATTTGCCCTGGACACTTCGATCGCGGCCGTATGGACGATCTGGTTAAGCGCAGCCTTGGAGGATCGATACGAGATCCAGCCGCCGAGCTGATTGTCGCCGATCGATCCAACGCGCGCCGAAAGGAAAGCGAAGATCACCCGCTTCTTTCTGTCGAGCAATGGAACGAAATACTTTAGTAGCAATGCCGGTCCAATGGCATTGACGGCGAACTGGTTCATCATCGCGTTTTGTGAGATTTGGCGGATCGACTTCTCCGGCCCGACACCGTCTATGGTGAGAGCACCCGTCGCGCAGACAATGAAGTCGAACGACATTGCTTGAAAGCAATCGGCTGCACGACGGACGGATTCCTCGTCAGTGATGTCAAGCTGATCATCACGGCGCGAAAGCTGAACCGTGTTTGAACAATTGGGATCGGCTTCCAAGCAATCGGCGATCGCATGGCCGATGCCGCCACTGGCCCCGATCACCAGGGCCGAGTATCCGGGGTCTAACGATGTCAGCAGCTTACCCGCCATTTAACGTACTCCCTGCAGATCGGATGGATCCAGCTCGGACAATCAGCCGCGAGCCAGCATCATGAAGCGCGACTGATCCTGTGCAGAGCCTTCAAATTGGCCCATGAATGTCGTCGTTATCGTTTTGGCACCCTGCTTTTGAATGCCGCGCATCGCCATGCACATATGCTCTGCTTCAATCATGACGGCCACGCCTTTTGGTCGCAGGCTCTCGTCGAGAGCTTTCGCGATCTGCGACGTCATTGTTTCCTGCGTCTGCAACCGTCGAGCAAAAAGGTCGACCAGCCTCGCCATTTTGGAAAGTCCCAGCACGCCGTCTTCCGGGAAATAGGCGATGTGGGCAACACCATGGAACGGCACCATATGATGCTCACAATGCGAGTGAAATGCGATATCCTTGACGATTACCATGTCGCTGTAACCGGCGACATCTGAGAACGTTCTTGCCAGGACGTCTTCGGGCGCTGCGTCATAGCCGGCGAAAAGTTCCCGATACGCTTTGGCGACGCGCTTCGGGGTGTCGAGGAGGCCCTCTCGGGTCGGATCGTCCCCAGCCCAGCGGATCAACGTCCGCACGGCGGCCTCCGCTTCTTCCTGGGTAGGTGTGTCCGCGGCCGCTAGAAACTCGGTATCGTTGACGATTGCGTCCATCAGAAATGTCCTTTGTTTCCACAACAGCGTTGCTACGACGCTACCCATCGGTCGGATCAAATTTCCGGGCAGATTAGGTTCCAATTTTGATCTGTTTCGCCATGACGTCGTAAGCACGATGTTAGCGTGGAGCAGAGATATGGCGCGAAGGATCGTGATCGTTGGAAACGGCTCATTTTCGCGAGGGCAAGCGCGGGCAATCGATAACAGTGATCTTGTCGTTCGCTTCAATGGCTGCCGCTCGGTCGGCGAGGGCGGCCTTCGAACCGATATCGTCTCGGTCTGCAACACAGGTCGTCCCGCTGCAGCGATGATCGGTGAAGCCACATGGCGCAACAGCCCAGCCGTAATGAGTGCTGCCGAGATCTGGTGCGTTCGCGAGGCATCGAAGTTTGCCGAAATCAAACCGGCGCTCGCGATACAGTATCCCGAGCTCGGCGACTTCTGTGACGATTATACGGAAAGCTTTGCAAGCTTTGCCACCAACACCGGCAAAAGCTTTGCGGTGATTCCTCGCCGATATCATGATCTCTTGGATTTGGAGCTGCGAGGGCTCATGCCGGGCGCCTACGTTGTGCCGAGCTCTGGGTTAATCACGATCGCCTATGTGATTGGAGAGGTTGCAGCGCCTGGCGATCAGGTTTTACTCGCTGGGTTCTCGCATCAGGGATGGGATGGGCATCCGTTCGACGCCGAGCGCGGCTTCGTCGATCGGCTGATCGCGCAAGAGCAATTGCGGAGGCTGTGAAGCCGGACGTTTGCGGAGCAACGGTCAGCAGATACAATGACTAGGGGCAGCAGCAGAAATGGGAGGAGTGAATCGAATGGCGGAACGGCCGCGAGTTGGGGTTATAGGGGCGGGTATCGCGGGACTGACTGTTGCCAGGTCACTGCAGACAATCGCAGACGTGATCGTTTTCGAAAAAGGCAGAGGCTTCGGCGGTCGGATGGCGACACGCAGAATTGACGGGGTCTCGTTCGATCACGGGGCACAATATTTCACGGTACGAGATCAGGATTTTCGTAAGGAGATGGATCAGGCTTGCGGCGTGGGTTTGGTCAAGCCGTGGACGGGCGATGTGGTATCGTTGAGCGTAGGTGGTCCGGCGCGACACGTGGTTCCAAGCATGACGAGGTATGTTGCCGTTCCTTCTATGACCGCGTTGCCGAAAGCGATGGCCGAGGGCCTCGACATCCGTCTTGCCAGCCGGGTGGCAGAGATCGGCGGAGAGCCCGGTCGGTGGCTTATACACTCCGGCGAACTTGTGGAGGGGCCGTTCGACTGGATCGTTGCGACTGCGCCAGCGCCACAAAGTGCGGTGCTCTTGCCCGCCAGCTTTTCCCACCATGAAACCTTACGCGAGGTTGGCATGCACGCATGTTTCACGCTGATGATTAAGCGAAATTCTCGCGTTCGAGAGCCCTTCGCCGCCGCTCATGTGTCGGATCCAGTTATCGGATGGATAGCCTATAACGACTCAAAACCGGCCCGTACAAAGCCCGCTTCTCTTGTTGTTAATTCCAATGGCGTCTGGGCCGATGCCAACGTCGACGTGCCTTTTGATGCGGTTCGCAAACAAATGATTGAGGCTTCTAAGCGCCACATCCCGATTGAAGCATCGGAAGCTGAAAGTGCGGTTCTTCATAGGTGGCGTTACGCGGACGTTCACAATCCCGCTCGCCAGTCGTTCCTGTTGGACCGGGATACCCAGCTCGCGGCCTGCGGCGATTGGTGCATCGCCGGGCGCGTCGAGGCGGCGTACGTTAGCGGGTTGGCGCTGGCGGATGCCCTTAACGGCATAGTGGGTCAGTAGGATGGGCAAAAGGCACCGTCGCTTGGCGATCGTCTTGACGTATTTGGGAACGATGCCGTTTTGGCTGCTGATACTCGTTTCAATTTTCGCGCCGCAGTTCGAAGCGCAGAGTGCATTCATCGCTTATGGAGCAATTATCGCCTCGTTCATGGCGGGAACGCTTTGGCGTAGCGCACTCAACGTTCGGGGGAAAATCTTTATTTCCCTGTCCAGCAACGTTTTGGCATTGGTCGCATTTGCGACGCTTCTCACCGGTTCCATCACACTCGGCCTTATAGCTCAGATGATTTTGTTTGGTGTTCTCCTCGTCGTTGACGCCCAGACGATCGCCGCAAACAGTGACCTGCGGTGGTACCTGAAGGTTCGCGAAAGGGTGACGTTAGCTGTTGTTATCGCTTACTGCTTGATGACGCTTGTTTCGGTCCTATAAGCGGAGCGAAACTCGATTGAGGCTGGATGGGTTGCCCGAGGCAGTCAGACTCCGCATTGTTATATTCGAAGACACGCAACATCGCGCCGTTAGCGGGGCATATTTAGCACCAGCTTTGAAGATCTGTCTTGCAGCTCATCAGATGAGCCAAAGAAAGGCTGCATTGATAGAGATGCAAGCTGTGGACGGATCATATCACAAGTTGTTGCGCTCTCTGGACCTTCCCAAACTCACAGGTTTGTTAGTCAGAAACTATCGCTGCGCGGGGAACTCTAGCTGACGCACGTCGTAACCCAACTCGCTCGCCTTTTGGACCATGCGTTGAAGTTTGCTCTTCGAAGGTACGGATCGCGCGTAGATCCAGAGGTCGGTCATCGAGGGGTTGGCGCTGATGAACCAGGATTTATCCGGGGACTTGTACAACACCCAGTAATTGAATGTGATGAACCAGGGATAACGGACGCGCATTTTGGCGTTGGTCGTTTCAAAATCAGTGACGGTGCCGATACCTTTGACGGTCTTCAAGCGGCCTTTTGGCGTATCAACCCTGCAACCATCCTCGACGAGGATCTCGCTACGCGACGGTCCCTGACGATATGTCGAATAGCCAGCAACACAGCCGTCGGTCAGATACATCGGTCTTCGGGCGATTTCCAGCCATGTGCCGCGGTAATGGTCTGGTTCGACCTTCACGACATCGGGTTCGGCCCTTGCGAGGCACGTTGCCGACGCAACGACGGCGAGAGCGAGAAGTAGCGGCCGTATGCTATGGATATGATTTTTCATCGAGATCTCCTGGATCGTTAATTTGTAGTTGAGTTCCTGATGTCGCTTATCGGCGCCAAATCCCCGCGTATCGTAGCCCAATGAAGGTCATCAGGCTCGCGACTGCGAACGAATTGAGACTGAATAACGTAGACAAATCGCCGTCGCTCCATACGTGCAACGGCGCACCAGTGAGCGATCGCGAAGCGACAAAAACGGCGAAAACGAAGGCAGCTATGCCTCGCTGCCACCATTTCTCATCGGGATGAAATGAAATCGCCGCCAGCATGATGCAGGCCCCAAAAAACAATTCTGTGCCGGAGTTCTGGCCGAACAGCTTCGTCTCGAACCATGTATCCAGTGTTCCAATTAGAGGTAGCGCGATTCTAGCAGCTAGCGGCGAACGCGTCGCAAGAACAGGGATCACCAGCATGAGCGGGGCGGCTGCCAAGGTCCAAAGTGACGCAGACACACCATTGCCAACGAGATACCAGACATAGAGCGGATAGAAGGGTTTGTTTGCAATGATCACCCAGGCGATCGTGACCGTCGCCTGTGTCAGGGGATCTAGGCGTTGGTCGATAGCGTTCATCTGGTCGGCGCCATCAAATAGTGTCCGACACCCCAGACGTCGCCGCTATCGTGACCGAACAGCCCCGCGGTGGAAAGAAAAAACAGCCGCCAACGGCGCTGCCACAGGGCAGCGTCAGCTCCGTACACCTCGTTTAAAATCGGGCGGATTTTCTCGACATTCCGATCGAAATTGGCGAGCCAGTCGAGCGCGGTCCTGCGATAATGCATGCCAGACCAACGCCATTCCGCTTCTACCCGGAAGAGATAGCCGAACCTATGTGGCAGATCATGAGCCGGCATGATTCCGCCTGTGAAGAAATGCTGTGCAATCCAGTCTGCAGGATCGCCGCGGTCGAAGCGGTAGGATCTGTTCTTGTGAGTGAAGACGTGGAGGAAGAGCTTGCCGTCCGGCTTGGTCCAGCCGCGAATACGATGGAGTAGGGCGTTCCAGTTCGACATATGCTCGAACATCTCCACTGAAACCACGCGATCGAACCGCTCGTCGGTCTCAAACTCGTTCATATCGGCAGTGATAACGTCGAGATTGCTGATGCCATGCATGTTTGCGACGCTGAGAATATGCGAGCGCTGCGACGCCGAATTGGATACTGAGAGAATACGAGCCTTCGGAAATTTCAGTGCAAGGTGGAGCGAAAGCGAACCCCAGCCGCAACCAAGCTCAAGGATTTCCATGCCATCTTCGATTTCAGCATGTTTAACGGTCTCCGCGAGCGCGAGCGCCTCCGCTTCGGCAAGTGAGGTCGTGGCGTCGGGATAAAGACAACAGGAATACTTCCGCTGCGGACCGAGGACTTGCGCGAAAAACTCTGCCGGTACCTCGTAATGCTGACGGTTGGCTTCTACCGTATGAGTGGCGACGGGAAAGCGATCCATCTCATCCACGAAAGCCTGTTCAGCCTCATTGGTTGTCGACAAAAGCCGTCGTTTCATCCTGCTGCAAAGTAAATCTATCGCTGCGAGGGATATCCCGTCTGGTATGGGGGTGCGTTCAGCGGTGTTGATGGCAAAAGCCAGCATGTTCATGGAGCGTCTCCGCGGGGAATGGACGAGGGTTTGCGGCGCGGGCCGGGGAAGAAGGCGTTGACGCGCTGCTGTTGGGCACGAAACCTAGCGCCGCGCGTTCGCAGCATATAATCTTCAAGGGGCGGAATACCGGAGACGTGAACAAGCAGCCAATACATCATGGCCGGAGCCAACAGCGATAACCAGCTCCATATCGACCCAGATAGCGCAAAGAGGGGAAGGCAGCACCAGAACAGCCATTCGAAGAAATAATTTGGATGGCGGGAGTAGCGCCATAGACCCAGCTCGCAAACGCCTGTTCTGGCGCCGGGGGACTTCCTAAAGCGAGCCAATTGGGCATCCGAAGCCGCCTCGCCCCCCAAGGCAATAAAGCCAACCCCGATGGCAATGAAATCCAGAGTGCGAAGGAGATTTTCGCCATTGGCTGCTGCCAGATAGACGGCCAAGACAAGAACGAAAGCGGCAATCGCCTGCACTTGCAAGAACACGAAGAGCCGCCATGGCGCGCTATCGCCCCACTCCTCGATAAATTTCGCGTAGCGGGGGTCCTCTTTCGCACCTCTGGTGCGCGCGCCAATATGGCTGGCGAGCCTGAGCGACCAGAGTGCCACGAACATCAGCACCATTATGCGACGACTGGTATTACCATCGGCGAAGATTGCCGCCGCGATGCCGCCGGCCCCCACAGCCACAGACCAAATCGTGTCAATCCAGCCGCTGAGGCCGGTCGTGCGCTGTATCACCCACGCGCCAGCCATCGCCACAGAGAGCCCAATCGCGATGATCACTAGAGGATTGATGTCCATCATATTCCCGAGAACGATTTGCTTCCGAGCGCCTCTACGCCGGTTGCGGCAACTCGGTTTGCGGACCGCAGTCAAAAAATGCGAAAAAATCTGCGCGTGAGAGAACCGCTGCGAAGCACGTCCGTAAAGACTGGCAATTCTTCAATTTGTAGAGAGAGGATATTTATGGCATTTGGAGATCGCGGCAACGGTTCGCGCCGTCTCAAGGTTGGGATTATCGGCAGCGGCATTTCAGGTCTTTCCGCCGCCTGGCTTTTGGCAAAACATCATGACGTGACCATATTCGAGGCTGCGGATCGGATTGGTGGGCACAGCAATACAGTGAAGTTTACGGCCGAGAGCGGCGAGGTTGCGGTCGATACCGGCTTCATCGTCTACAACGAAGTGACCTATCCCAATCTCACGGCGCTGTTCGACACCCTGGACGTCTCAACAGCAGCCTCCGATATGTCATTCGCTGTATCGCTCAACGAGGGGCAATTTGAATACTCCGGTGGCACAGGACTTGGCCTGTTCGCCCAATGGTCAAACGTCGCCAGTCCCCGCTTTTGGTCGATGATACGCGATCTCCTGCGCTTCTATCGCAGCGCGCCGCGGGATCTCCCAGTGATGGGCGGCATTTCTCTCAACGACTATCTTTCTCGCAATGGGTACGGACGCGCGTTTCGCGAGGACCACCTTTATCCCATGGCGGCGGCCATCTGGTCGACGCCCGCCATGGAGGTCGGCGCCTACCCTGCCGCCAGCTTTGTCAAATTCTGCTGCAACCACGGACTTCTTGCTCTTTGGAATCGACCAACGTGGCGCACGGTAAGGGGCGGCAGTCGGGAATACGTAGCGCGGATGACCGCAGGTTTCGCTGACCGCGTACGGCTCTCGACACCAGTCCAGCAAATCCGCCGTCTTAGCGACCACGTCCAAGTCCGCGACGTATTCGGCAAACAATATCTGTTCGATGACGTTGTCGTTGCGACGCATTCGGACCAGGCGCTTCGCATGTTGGCCGACCCCAGCGAAGAGGAGCGCAGGATCCTCGGAAGCTTTCGCTACTCGCGGAACGAGGCCATTCTCCATGGCGATACCACCTTCATGCCAAGGCGCCGTGCAGCCTGGTCAAGCTGGAACTACGTCGCCGATGGGAGAGGTTCGCACCAGCAGGATCAGCCAAAGCCATCGATCACCTACTGGATGAACAAGCTGCAGCCGCTGGGCGCCGCGCCGCCGACCTTCGTTACGCTCAATCCGAACCGTCCACCACGCGCCGAGACGATCATCACCACCGAGACCTACGAGCATCCGGTTTTCGATCTCGCGACGGAGAGAGCTCAGCGCGAAATCTGGTCGCTTCAGGGCGCACGCAAGACATGGTTTTGCGGCGCGCATTTCGGCTCCGGTTTCCATGAGGATGGCATTCAGGCGGGGCTCGCCGTCGCTGAAGATCTCGGAGGCGTGCGACGCCCATGGAAAGTCAGCCATGAAAGTGGGCGCATCGCTCGCATGCCAGCGACGCGGTCGCTCGACCGAATGGCTGCTGAGCAGGAGGTGCTCGCATGAGGATCACAAGCCGGCGGTCGTGTCCCAATCATTCGGGCTGTTCGGTCTCTTGCCGTTCAAACGTAAATCGCGGCGAGGGTGTATCCCATGGCGCAATTTGACGAAGCGGCGGCCAGCCTACCGATTGCATGTGAGGCTAAGGAGCCGAGGGTCGGTATTGGCGGTCTTGTATTTCGACGCATGATGAGGGGCATCCGGTACGGCCAGCTTACGGTCGTCCTGCCGAACGGGAAGGCCGTAATAAAGACCGGGACTGAGGACGGACCCGATGCGACGATTATCATTGACAGATGGCGCGCGCTTCGCAGGCTAGTGGTTTCGGGCGATCTTGGCGCGGCAGAAGGATACATTGAGGGCGACTGGACCACGCCGGATCTGACGGCGCTTATAAGATTGGCGGCCATTAATGCGGATCTACTGGCGTCAGCTCTTTCCGGGACCCCGGTAGCAAGACTGGCCGGCCGGCTGCGTCATATCCTGAATGCCAACACCCGGCGCGGAAGCCGCCGCAATATCGAGGCGCATTACGATCTCGGCAACGAGTTCTATGAGCAATGGCTTGATGGCTCGATGCTCTATTCCTCGGCCGTATTCGAAAGTTCCACGCAGACACTAGAATCGGCGCAGCGAAATCGGCTCCAGATCATCCGCGACAAGCTGGACGTCTCGGACGGGCAACGCGTTCTTGAGGTCGGCTGCGGCTGGGGCGCTCTGGCGCTCGACCTCGTGAACCACTCCAATGCTCACGTGCTGGGTATAACCCTGTCGCCTTCGCAGCTCGAGTGGGCGAACCGCGCCGTAGAGTTGGCGGGTAAAGCAAGTCATGTTGAATTGCGGCTGCGAGACTACCGGGATGTTGACGGTCAGTTTGATCGAATTGTTTCCATCGAGATGTTCGAAGCGGTTGGTGAAGCCTATTGGCCGGATTACTTCGCGATGATCAAGCGGTGCATGGCATCAGGCGGGCGAACCTTGCTGCAGGTCATCTCGATCGAAGAGGCCCGGTTCGATGCCTACCGCGGCAGCACCGATTTCATTCAAAGGTACATCTTTCCGGGCGGATTTCTGCCGTCCGATGCGGCGCTTCGACGGGCTGTCGCGGAGGCAGGGCTCAAGCTGACCGACGTCGAGCACTTCGGCAAATCCTATGCTCGTACCCTCCGCGAATGGCGCACGCGGTTCCACGCGAATTGGCCGGCCATTGCGGACCTCGGCTTCGACGAGACGTTCAGGCGGATGTGGCACTTTTATCTTTGTTACTGCGAGGCAGGGTTTGAGGAGGAGATTATCAATGTCGGACTTTATACGATCGAGCATGCCTGAAACGGCGCACCAAGGCAGGAACAGAACGAAATCATTTGCCTGGGCAATTCCCGTTATTCTCATTGGAGCGGCATTCCCTGCTGAAGCCTCCGATATAAACGGCAACTGGGCCCGCGGAGACGGGAATGCGCGTGTGCGGATTGCGCCTTGCGGCGCCGATATATGCGCGGTCAACACTTGGATAAGGCCTGGCACGCCGAAGGAGAAGGAAGGCGACAAACTGGTTATGTCCATCAAGGAAGACAGCGAGGGAAGCTACTTCGGCACCGCTTTCGATCCTCAACGCGACCTGAGCTACAAGCTGACCGTTAAAGTCGACGGCGATAGAATGACCACGAAAGGCTGCGTCATTGCTGGTTTGATCTGCAAGGGCGTGGACTGGACGCGCATAAACTGAGCTTGGAAATCCATCTGGGAGCCCCGTATGAAAACTTACCTGACCGCATATACCGCAACGCTGATCGCCTTCGTCGCAATCGATTTCGTATGGCTGAGCACCATGGCCGACCGTCTTTATCGACCGACGTTGGGCGACATGCTTGCGCCACAGTTCCGGCTGGCGCCGGCAGTGGCATTCTACCTCGTCTACGCCGCCGGGCTGACCTTCCTCGCTGTCAGGACGGGTTTGACGTCAGGATCGATGACGACAGCAGTCATCTACGGCGCTGCCGTCGGCTTCATGGCTTATGCCACCTATGACCTGACCAACCAGTCCACCCTGAAGAACTGGTCAACTGTCTTGACTGTTGCCGACCTTATCTGGGGAACGGTCTTATCGGCGGCAGCATCAGGCGTCGGGTTTTGGGTCACTCAGCGGATCTTTGGCGCTGTGACGCGCCTCTAAACTCCGCACTCTACGTACGCGGGCAGGCGCGATCGAAGTCCAAGCAGATACTTCGAAGCAAATTTAATAGCCATTTTTTGATCCAGCAGCCAGTTCACGCGTAGGTTACACCATGAATATGCAGATGCCGCTTCGAACCGGAGTACTTCGACCCACATGCGCTGACGCGAAAGTGTGGCCGTCGACGTCAGGCGGGGCGCGAAAGGTCGGAAAGTTGGAGGAAGAGACCCTTAGCTTAGATGCCGAGCGGATTAGGGCGCTGATGTCGGCTGTGGCAGAGTCACGCGATATCGTGGCGTTCGAACTCCTATACAGGCACTTCTATCCGCGCGTACGCTCTTACATGATCAAGATGACGAGAGGAAACCGGATACTGGCAGAGGAGCTGGCGCAGGAGACTATGATGCGCGTCTGGCACAAGACGGCGCTTTTCGATCCGTCCAAGGCCCAGGCGTCAACCTGGATATTCACGATCGCCAGAAATCAGATGATAGACTCTGTTCGAAGAGCGATAAAGCCTGACTTCGATCCAAACGATCCGGCGTTCGTCCCGGATGAGTTCGAGGCTGCTGACGTGTTGATCGAGCGACAGCAAAGCGCTGCAGCGCTTAGGCGGGCGATGACGACTTTGAAGGGCAGATATGCGGAAGTGCTGCGCATGTCGTTCTTCGAAGGTCTCACACATTCGACGATCGCAGAAAAACTAAACCTCCCAATTGGAACGGTGAAATCAAGGATACGACTTGCATGCGAGAAACTGCGTACAGCGCTTCAGGACGAAGCCAAATGATCGAACATCATCTGGACGACGACATGCTCCAGCAATATGCGGCCGGTACCCTGGCTGAAGGCTGGAGCGTTGCTGTGGCGACCCATCTTGCTCTGTGCCCGGCATGTAGATCGAAGCTGTCGATCTTCGAAAGCATTGGGGGTTATTTTATCGAGAGTGAAACTGTTGATGAAGCCGACCTCTCGCAAAGCTGGGATAGCCTCAAGGCAAAGATCGATGCGGGCCAGATCGACAAGGTTGTGCCAATCAAAAGACGGTTTGTTTCTGATCAGACATACCCGGAACCGTTGAGGACCTACATCGACGCAGCCGGCGGTCTAAGGTGGCGCCAGCTCGGGCGCGGCGCTGCCCAAATGATGATACCGACCGCCGACGAAACGACAACAGTGCGACTGCTCAAGATTCCTGCCGGTCAGCCTGTCCCGGAGCATTCTCACCGGGGCGTGGAATTAACGCTGGTGCTTGACGGGAGCTTTAGCGACGAGGTTTCGACATTTTCGCGAGGTGATGTCGAGATGGCAGACGACAGCTTGATGCATCAACCAAAGGCTGATGCGGGCAAAGACTGCATTTGTCTTGCCGTTACCGAGGCGCCGCTACGATTCAAGAGCAGGTTTTTGCGGTTGATACAGCCAATCCTCGGAATTTAACGGTCAGTATCATCGATCGAGCAATCGCAGGCCTGCCCACAACCTATAATACAGATCATTTTGCACGATCTTTCTTGGATTTTTTGAACCGGAGCGGCCGTCATTCGTAGAATCCCCTACCGAGCCAAGAGGCCGGCATTGAGAGGAGATGATCATGAAAAAGTTTCTGGTAGTTTCGGCAGTCGCGTTGGCCAGCATGATGACAGGCAGCTTGGCTGCGTATGCCGCAAACCCTAAGGTCGGTGGAGCGGCGATGTTCGAAGACAAGAACATCGTCGAAAACGCTGTTAATTCGAAGGATCACACGACGCTCGTCGCTGCCGTCAAGGCTGCGGGCCTGGTGTCCACGCTTGAAGGGAAGGGGCCGTTTACCGTGTTTGCTCCGACCAACGAAGCCTTTGATGCGCTTCCGAAAGGGACCGTCGAGACGCTTCTCAAGCCTGAAAACAAGGACAAGCTCGTCAAAATTCTGACGTGCCACGTGGTCGCCGCTGATGCCATGGCCAGCACCGTCGCGAAGATGATCAAGGATGATGGCGGCGAACATGACATCAAGACCGTCGGCGGCTGTGTTTTGAAGGCCAAGGACAACAAGGGCAAGATTACGCTCACCGACGAGGCGGGAGGGACGGCGACCGTGACGATCGCTGACGTCAAGCAGTCGAACGGCGTGATCCACGTCGTCGATAAGGTTCTACTTCCCAAGATGTGATCGGAAGCGCCGGGCCGAGTTATCGGCCCGGCCTTTTTCACTATCTAAATACCTTATTTACTCGTTTAGGTATTGGGCGCGTTCGAACGCCATCCAAGTTTGATGCATAGATGTTCACCGGCGGCAACACCACTACGGGCACTTTCAAATGGCCCTTCCAATATGGTGGTTTTACCACGGAAAATCACGATAACGGTCTTTGAGACCGGATCGTAAAACACGCTCATTCCGTCTTCGTAGCTCATCGATGACCTCCTTCAAAGAAGGGCCGGCGGAGGGGCCGCCGGCCCCCGCGGATCCGATGCCGATCCGCGTCAGCTCCTGGGGTAGGGAGCCGGTTCCATCGCTGTAGGGCTGTGCAATGGAACCACCTTATTACGGAATGCTCGAACCCTGGATCAAAGCTGAAAGAGATTAATGGGGTCAGCGTCATCCCCTCGGCGGACCGCGGGAAAGCAGTCGCTGCAAAGTCCGGCGATGCAGTCTAAGAAGCCGCGCCGTCATAGAAATGTTATTCCCGGTTTCAGCAAACACGCTGTTGATGTGTTCCCAGCGGACCTGTTCTGCGGACTTTAGGCATGGCGTCTCGGTTTCGCCCTGTTGAGAGTAAATTCCAAGCACCTCCAAGATCTCATCCACGTCAGCGGGTTTGCTTAAGAATTCGGTCGCACCAAGTTTCACCGCGGATACAACAGCGCGGACGTGGCCGTATCCAGTAAGCACAAGCGACTTGGTGTTGGGCGATACTTCCTTGCAAAGCTTCACGAGTTCAAGACCGCTGTCGTCACCGATGCGCAGATCAGTTATCAGTATATCGAGGCAACCGCGATTGATTACGGCGCCCGCTCTCTCGATTGTTGTGCAGATTTCGACATTCAAACCACGATCTTGTAGGGCCTTGCCAAGTCGATGCGCGAAAACGTGGTCGTCGTCTACCAAGAGTGCGTTCAGACTTGTCAGTTCCGTAGTTTCAACATGTAATATAGGCCGATCGGGTGTTCTTACCATTGCCTCCTCCTAAGGACGCCCTTGGGGCTGCAGCCGACAGATATACGTTCACGATGTACGACGATTTTTTCGTTCAGATCAAAACAGTAGGTTTTGAGAGGCCTCATCGGCATTCGCGCTGTCTTGCGACCAGCTCGTGAGGCTATTCGTCAAGCCAGGATGCGAGGGCTTTTTGGGGGGCTGCGAAAGAACGTGGCGTTGCTGCGTGGTGATCAACGTCACGTTAGAAACTGGGTAGCGATGCGAGTTGTTGATTTGCGCTGAGAGCTGACCCGGGACTGGAGTGAACCCCTCGGGCTGGACCAGCGAGGCGCTTCAAACTAAGCCGCCTGCTGGGCGAGTTGGGTTTCAAATTCTGCTGGCGATCGATAGCCAAGGGCCGAGTGCAGCCGCTTGGCATTGTAGACTTCTTCGATGAACCTGGGCAATCGCGCGGCGACGTCTGCAAAGGTTTCGTAGCCGGCGGGATAGATGTCCTCGACTTTCAGGGTCTTCATGAAGCTTTCTGCCTGCGCATTGTGATAAGGGTTGCCGACGGCACTCATGGAACCCTGTAGACCTGCCGCATCTAGCGCTCGTCGATAGGTCTCGCTCGCGTATTGGCACCCGCGGTCCGTATGATGAATGCAGCCGGGAGGAGGCTTTCGGTTCTCCATCGCTGAATGCAACGCTGCCAATGCCAGCGGCGTATCCAGGCGTTTTGACAGGCCATAACCCACGACTCTCCGGCTGCAAGCATCGAGAATGACAGCCAAATAGCAGAACCCGACGGCGATGCGGATGTAGGTGAAGTCAGCCACCCAGACCATGTCTGGCCGTGCCGGGATCACATTGCGATAGAGGTTCGGGTAGATCGGCGAATCGTGGTTGCTATCTGTCGTGCGAACATACCGCTTGCGAGGCTTGATCCCCAGGGCCATTGGCCCGCATGACGCGAGCGACACGCTTGTGATTGACCAGATGGCCTCGCCGCTGAAGCTCGTGCGTTACGCGTCGATATCCGTAGCAGGGCAGCTCGTCCTGGATCTCCTCGATGATGGCGACGAGTTCCGCATCCCCCAGGTTCAACGCTCTCGCAGTTGATCGGTAATAATAGCTGCTTCTCGGGAGATCGATCATTTTGCACCCCCGTCGGACAGAGCAGGCCGAGGACCGGTGACGATGGAGGAGCTCCCGCTGTCGCCCGCGATCGGCTGGCGCGGTGTTTTTTACCCAGGTCCAGCTCCATGGTGAGCTGGCCGACCTTGCGTTCGAGCGCCGCAATGTGGGCCTCGTACTCAGCAATGACGCTGGCTTCAGCCTCCTCATCGTTCAGTTCGCCGCGATCGAACTGCGTCAGCCATAGCTGTATGAGGTTTGCTGAAACGCTATATGTCCGCTGTGCGTCGCGCCGTCCGATGACGCCGTTTCGGATATCCTGGCAAAGCTGCAACTTGAACGGCGTCGAATGCCGTCGATATGGTCCTCGGGACTTCATGAGCCTTCTCCGATTGAGGCCCGCAGAGTGTATCGGTTCTTCCGTGTCCCGTGGTCCAGCCCGAGGGGTTCATTCCAGACTGCGGGAAAATATCACTGAGAATTGGCTCTGACTCACATTTGCTGCTGTTGAGGATGATGCTTCTGCTGGTTCATCGGAGGATCAGCTATGCAGCAACGATTTCAACGGGCGAGCCTCGCTCC
>NZ_JBNWDS010000031.1:0-29957 GCF_053521765.1 Rhizobium sp. A37_96
GGCACATCGGCTCTCTCGTCACAACAATCCAACCCGGCGAATGCAGCAACTATTTTGCAAACGCAGGATACGCTTCCGTCAAAACATGAAACGCTCTAGGGGGTGCGACTAACCCCTTCCCCCCGAGGGGAGAAGGTATAGTAGCGCCAACCAGCCCCATACGTGATAGCGCCCCACAGGCGGCGAGAAGGCGGCCGACAGGCCGGAGTAGGGGTCTGGAACGGCATCCATGAATCGCCTCATCAACCGGCCTGCCGAGCGCTCGGTCTGATCGTTCGAGTTGACTCACGCCAGTTCCAGAGGAAACTAGTCGATGCAACCAGAGCTATGCGAGGCCCAATTGCTCCATCATATTTCGTTCGGCGTATCGGATATCGACAAGGCTGCCGCCTTCTACGACGCGGCCTTCGCGCCGCTCGGCTATATCAGGGTTTGGGAGGATCTGAGCCCCGGCGACCCCGATCAGGCGATCGGATATGGTCCGCCAGGCGGCGGCGACAAGTTCGCCATCAAATCGCGCGGCGCCGAAGCTCATGCGCCGGGTCCGGGCTTTCACCTTGCCTTTGCCGCGCCAAGCCGTGAGGCAGTCGTTTCGTTTCATGAGGCCGCACTTGCGCATGGCGGCAAGGACAATGGCCCTCCGGGCCTTCGGCCACACTATGGCCCGACCTATTTCGCAGCCTTCGTCGTCGATCCGGACGGCCACCGTATCGAGGTCGTGACCAAGGTGTCGGGTTGACCGTTGCTTAGAGATCGCCCCGCGTCGGGTGTCCCTTGTAGACACCGAGGATGCGGACCTTTTCGGAGAAGAAGCGCAGTTCTTCCAGCGCGCGGCGCACATGCGGGTCGGAAGGGTGGCCCTCGATATCGGCATAGAACTGCGTCGCTACAAAACGGCCGCCGAGCTGGTAGCTCTCGAGCTTCGTCATGTTGATGCCGTTCGTGGCGAAGCCGCCGAGCGCCTTGTAGAGGGCGGCGGGAATGTTGCGGACGTTGAAGACGAAAGTGGTCACGATCTTTTCGTCCGGCGCGCCGCGCTCGGCCCAGTTCTCGTCACGCGACAGCACGACGAAGCGCGTCATGTTGTTTTCGGTGTCCTCGACATTCTCGGCGATGATTTCCAGGCCGTAGAGATCGGCTGCCAGCCGCGGCGCCAGCGCCGCCATGCTGCGATCGCCGGTTTCCTGCACCAGCTTGGCGGCGCCGGCGGTATCGCCGGCGATGACGGGCTTCCAGCCGTTGGCGCGCACGATGTTGCGGCACTGCCCCAGCGCATGGATATGGCTGTGCACGGTGCGGATCTCTTCCTTCTTTACGCCGGGCAGCACCATCAGCTGGAAGCGGATCGGCATGAAGTATTCGCCGACGATATGCAGGCGCGAATCCGGCAGCAGGTGATGGATATCGGCGACGCGTCCGGCAATCGTGTTCTCGATGGGGATCATGCCGAGATCGGCTTCGCCGTTGTCGATCGCGGAGAAGGCATCCTCGAAAGTCTGGCAGGGCAGCGGCTCCATGGTCGGGAACATGTCGCGGCTGGCCATATCGGAATTGGCGCCGTAGTCGCCCTGGAAGGAGATCTTGTTGGTCTTGGTGATCATGGGACTGCCCTTGGGGGAATGCCGTCAGAGAGAGGCGGCGGAGAGGATGCGTCTGGCCTTTTCGAGGTCGGCGGGAGTATCGACACCGAGCGGTATCGTGTCAACGATCTCGACATCGATGCGCATGCCGGCCTCAAGTGCCCGCAACTGCTCCAGCGATTCGCGCAGCTCGAGCGGCGATGGGCCGAGGCTCACGAATTTTTCGAGCGCGGCGCGGCGGTAGGTGTAGAGGCCGATGTGATGATAGAGCGGCCCCTTGCCGTAGGGCGCGGTGGCGCGGGTGAAGTAGAGGGCACGCAGGCGATTGCCCGAAATCGGCGAGCCGATGACCTTGACGACGCTCGGCGCCGTCTTTTCTTCCTCGTCCTTGATTTCGACGGTCAGCGTCGCGATGTCGACGGCCGGATCTTCGAGCGGGCGCAGCGAGGCGCGGATGGTCTCGGGATCGATCGTCGGCAGATCTCCCTGCACGTTGACGACGATTTCGGCGCGGCCATCCGGATCCACGGCCTGCAGCGCCTCATAGATGCGATCCGAGCCGGACTGATGATCCTTGCCGGTCATCACGACTTCGAAGCCTGCATTGGCGACCGCGGCGTAGGTATCCTCGTGATCGACGGCGACGACGATGCGACCGATCGCCGCCTCGCGCGCGCGTCGAGCAACCTGTACGATCATGGGCAGGCCGCAAATATCGGCAAGCGGCTTGCCCGGCAGGCGCGTGGAAGCCATGCGGGCGGGAATGAGGACCAGCGTCTTGTCTAAATTTGGATCTGTCATTGTTGGGCCTTCTATTCCTGCGGGAAAAGTGTCAAAACGTCTCATGGTGGAGGCCGTTTACAGCGTTGCAAGAAACAGCCAAAAGACATAGGTTTCGCGCGAATTCAAGATGGGCCGGCGGAGGATGCCGGCGGCGAGGGGAGCATAGCAGATGAATTCATCCTACGTGAACATGGGAGTCGGGGCACTTTTGGCCACGCTGTTCGTGTTGAAGTCCGTGTCGCTCGCGTCAGGATTTATTTTCCATACCGAGGTGCCGGAAAAGCCCGGCTTCACCATCGTCGCCACCGAAGAGCCGGCTGCGGGTGGTGACAAGGCTGCCGCCGCCAAGCCGGAAACGCCGATCGCTCAGCTGCTGCAGAAGGCTGACGCCAAGGTCGGCGAAACGATCTTCAAGAAGTGTCAGGCCTGTCATTCCGGAGAGAAGGGAGGGCCCAACAAGGTTGGCCCCGATCTCTGGGGTATCGTGGACCGCCCGGTCGGCGAGCACGAGGGCTTTGCCTATTCGTCCGGCATGAAGGATTTCTCCAAGGGCGGCTCGGAGAAGTGGACCTACGATCACCTCTATCACTTCCTGGCTGCCCCGAAGAAGTTCGTTGCCGGAACGGCGATGGGCTTTGCCGGCCTGCCGAAGGAAGAGGATCGCGCCAACGTGATCGCCTATCTGCGCACGCTCGCCGATACGCAGGTGCCGCTGCCGGATCCGAACGCGGCCCCGGCCGCCACGAACTAAGGCAATTCGCATGATGGATTGAAAACCCGGCCGTCAACGCCGGGTTTTCTGTGCTGCGGCTCAGACCGAATGCCGGCGCGAGCGGGTTCTCTGGTCCAGATCGAAGACCTTCAGCCCATCCTCGGCGCTGGGCGGCAGCCGCCAGTCTTCCGCAACCAGTGCCTTGCGGGCATCGCGCAAGCCGGCCTCCCAATGCTCGTGCATGGACAACGTCGAAAACTCGTAATCCTTCGAGTGCGAGCGGAACTGCTTGTTGCGGTAGATGAGATGGATGATCGTGACGCCGTAGCTGGAGCAATGCTCCTCCAGCTTCCTGATGTCCGGATCGGCCTTGGCCTCTTCGGGAAGGCGGGCATAAAGCTCCGATATCGCGCGCCGCAGGCGGTGGCGTTCGAGGAATAGGTCGGTGTTCAGACGGGTGCGGCTGGAATAGGTGATGTCCTTGCGCCGCTCCTCGACCTCTTCCAGATCCTGCGGCATCGGGCCGACGGCGCTGAAGAGATCGACCTGAAACACCACGGTATCGACCCCTGCGCCATTGCGCAGCACATAGGTCAGCGGCGTGTTCGAAACCAGGCCGCCGTCCCAATAGTATTCGTTGCCGATCTTGATCGCCGGAAACCCCGGCGGCAGCGCGCCGCTCGCCATGATGTGCTCGGGCGTGATCTTGGTGTCCCTGTTGTCGAAAAAGGCGAAATTGCCGGTGCGCACGTTGACCGCACCGAGGCTGAGGCGCACCGGGCCGTGGTTGATTCGGTCGAAATCGACGTGATCGAGCAACGTCTGGCGCAAATGCCCGGTGTCGTAGATGCTGGTCGCGCCGGCCGAGCCGCGCGCCTGGAACCAGGCCGGGATATGCCGGGGGGAAAAGAAGCCCGGCGCGCCGAAGGTCGAGACCCACCAGCTGCTGACGGTGCGGTAGAGAGGGCTGGTCTCCCGCTGCCGCTCCATCAAGGCATCGACGGGAAGCTGGATGGTGACCTTGTTCCAGAAGGAGCGCAGCTTCTCAAGCCGCTCGCCCGGTACGTTGCCGGCCATGATGGAAGCGTTGATGGCGCCGATCGAGATGCCGGCGATCCAGTCCGGCTCGATATTCTGTTCTCTGAGCGCCTCGAAGGCGCCGGCCTGGTAGGAGCCGAGCGCGCCGCCGCCCTGCAGCACGAAGACCTTATGCGAATAGGCGGAAGCGGGATTGGTAAGGGGAGCTGCAATATTCATGTGCCATCCTTTGCTGCGCTCCGGGTGGGAAGGCCGGCATGCGCAAATATATGACCATTTTCCTGTCCCTCCGTATGCGGAGAAACGTCATTGCGAATCGGTGGGTTCGAGCCTGCGCTACGCGAGCAGATAAGCCCAAAGCGACACCGAGAATGCCCCGAGCGCAGTCGTCAAGGTAATCGTCGAGGCGGCGAGACTGTGACCGACGCCGAAGCGATTGGCAATCAGCCAGGCGTTCACACCTGTCGGAACCGCCGCCGTCAGCACCAGGGCGGCCCGCCATTCCGGGCTGAGGCCGAGAAGATGGCCGGCGGCCAATACGCAGGCCGGAAGCAGGAACAGCTTGAAGGCTGACATCACGCTGGTAATGCCGAGATTGCCCGACAGCCCGTATTGCCGCAGCGCCATGCCGAGCGAGATCAGCGCCGCCGGGCCGGCGATATTGGCGATGCTGTCGACCGCGGTCCCGAGCGTGGCCGGGATGGGTATGCCGGTCACATGCACGATGAGACCGCAGAAAAGCCCGATGACCAGCGGATTGCGGACAAGGTTCCTGCCGACCTGCTGCAAAAGCTCGCCGGTATTGCGGCCGGCGCCGGCATTCTCCTTGCGCTCGGCCTGCTCCATCAGCAGCGTGCCGGCAATCATCATGGTCGGCAGGTGCACGGCAATCAGGATCGACATCGCCATGACGCCATCGGGACCGACCGTGCGTCCCACCAGCGGCAGGCCGATGAAGATCGTGTTGGCGAAGGCGGAGGACACGCCGGCCAGCACGCCGATGCGCGCATCCCGCCCGAACAGCCGTGTCGCCACGATATGGCCTGCGGTCCAGGTGATGGCGACACCGGAGAAATAGGCGATCCACAATCGAAATGGCGAGGCGCCGCGAAAATCGGCCTCCGCGATGGTCTGGAACAGAAGCAGCGGCACCGCGATCTTGAAGACGAACTCGCTCATGGCCTCGCCGACCTCGGCTTTCAGCAGGCCGGTTCGCACGATCACCCAGCCGACGAGAATCAGCAGGAAGACGGGCAGGACGTCAGTGAGGATTTCGGACATACCGGGCGAGGGCCGTAGAACGTGGCTCGGGGAATTTTACCCGGAAGTTGTAGCAGCTTGCTCAAAGCGTGTCGCGCAAAAGTGCGCAGCGGTTTTGCGAAGAAGGCGTGCGCAAAATCAAGGGCTTAAAGCGCTCAGGGCGGATCTGAGGGATCGCGAAGCGCTATGCCTGTGAGAACCCGCAAAAACAAAAAAAGCGGGCTCGGCCCGCTCTTGGTCGTCCGGCCCCGCCGGACGGATCCCCCCGGTGCACATGCCGCCAGTTCATCCGTGGTCGGCCCGCGTACCGGTGAGGCGGAAGGCATCATTCCTTCCCAGACTGGCTTGGAAGCCTTTTGAGCTTCCCATCCCAGCCGCTGATTAGACTTTTAACGATGGAAAGTGACAGGCAAATGACTGATTGGAATTACGTTGGCCGCCCGCGCGCTGATTTTTCTTCCAAACTTCGGAAAAACCGATATTACCGGATACCGGCTATCACCAATACCGGGATCCTCCAATAGATGACTCGCTTCGATGTACTGACCGTTGGCAATGCCATCGTCGACATTATCGCCCGTTGCAATGATCAGTTCCTGATCGACAACAAAATCACCAAAGCAGCGATGAACCTCATCGACGCGGAACGCGCTGAACTTCTCTATTCGCGCATGGGCCCAGCCCTGGAAGCCTCGGGCGGCAGCGCCGGCAATACGGCGGCCGGTGTGGCGAATTTCGGCGGCAAGGCGGCCTATTTCGGCAAGGTCGCCGAAGATCAGCTCGGCGAGATCTTCGCCCACGATATCCGCGCCCAGGGCGTGCACTATCAGACCAGGGCGAAGGGCACGTTCCCGCCCACGGCCCGCTCGATGATCTTCGTGACCGAGGATGGCGAGCGCTCGATGAACACCTATCTCGGTGCCTGCGTCGAACTCGGGCCTGAGGACGTCGAGGAAAATGTCGTCGCCGATGCCAAGGTGACCTATTTTGAAGGCTATCTCTGGGATCCGCCGCGCGCCAAGGAAGCGATTCGCGATTGCGCCCGCATCGCCCACGCCAACGGCCGGGAAATGTCGATGACGCTCTCCGACAGCTTCTGCGTCGGCCGCTACCGCGACGAATTCCTCGACCTCATGCGTTCGGGCACCGTCGATATCGTCTTTGCCAACCGCGACGAGGCATTGTCGCTGTACGAGACCGACGATTTCGAAAAGGCGCTGAAGCTGATTGCGGCCGATTGCAAGATCGCTGCAGTGACGACCGGCAAGGACGGCGCAGTGATCGTGCGCGGCGACGAACGCTATGTCGTCGATGCCCATCCGATCGAGGAGCGTGTCGACACCACCGGCGCCGGCGATCTTTTCGCCGCCGGTTTCCTGTTCGGCTACACGCAGGGCCGGGGCCTGGAAGATTGCGCCAAGCTCGGCAATCTCGCCGCGGCTATCGTCATCGAACAGATCGGACCTCGGCCGATGCGGTCATTGTCGGAGGCCGCGAAGCAGTTCGGGCTTCTCTGACGGAAATCCATCGCTCGTGATTGCGAAAGCCGCCCGTTGCGAAATGCCGGGCGGCTTTTGTTTTATGAGATTATTGAAACCGGTTAGTGCCACAGCAGCGTGGCGGTTCCGGCCTCGTAGAGGATCAGGATACCGAGCGCGATCAGAACGAACGGCACGATCCGGTGGCCGTGGCGCCTGATCGGCGCCCCCAGGGTCGGATGGTTGACGAGCGAATGCGCGGCACCGAGCCAGATCGCCGTCAGCAGCGCGAAAATGCAGCCGATGGTCAGGACGTCATAGACCGAGCGCGTGGCGAAGATCGGCGTGTAGACGCTGATATTGTCGCCGCCGTTGGCGATCGTCACCAGCGTCACGGCGACGATGTTTCCATGTCCCGCCGAAGCCTTCTCGTGGTCTTCCGGATCGTTGCTGGTCTCGATGCCGTTCCAAAGCTCCCACAATCTCCTCGCGCCGAAATAGATCGGCGCGAAGCCGAGCAGGCCGATATAGGTGGCGGGAATGACGAGGACGAGAAACGAAGCGATGACGCTGATGCCGTAAAGCGCGCCTATGCCGAGATACTGTCCGATGACGATCTGCTTTGTCCGAAACTTCGGATCGGCAAAGAAGCCGAGGAGGACGAAGATGTCGTCAATGTTCGTCGATGCGAACATGACGACGGCAACGCCGAAAACGCCCAGCAGATAGCCCAAGTTCGCCGGTCTCCTAGCCCGATGCCGGATATGTCATTGCGCCGGGAAAACCACCGGCTGCGTTGGTCGCGGATCGATGGGCAGTTGCTATTTGAAGGCTTCTCCGGGGTATGCGCCCCAGATCTCGGATTGCGCCACCCAGCCCTCCGTGCCGTCAGCCGTTACCATGCACCAGTCGCCGGTGCATTCGCGCACGCTCATCATCACGCCGGGCTGAAGCTTGGCGATGACGGCGGCCGATGGGAGTGCCTCGCGGCGCATGTTGACGAAGACGGCCTTGCCCTTGCCCTTCATCCAGGGAGCGGCGATGGCCGAGCGCTGGCCCGACAGCAGCGACTGGTTGACCCAGCCTTCGGTGCCGTCGGCATCGCGCACGCGCCGCCAGTTATCATATTCCTGGATGATTTCGACCGGCAGCCCCTGCTTGAGGTAGAGCCAGGATACGGCATAATCTGCGCTCGGGCCGATGCGCAGGTTGACGCGCTTCGATTTCAGCGTGACGAACCGTGGCAGCGGCAGGCCGCTCGGCCCCTTGGCTGCCTGGGCGGCGGCAAGATCGGCGGTGCCGGCGGCCATCATCAGGCCGATTGCGACAATGGCGCAGGACTTCAATGCTTTGCCACGCATGGGATTTCCGTTCGTTCGTCATGACAAAGGCGCCGTTCCGGCGACCTTTCGCTCCGGTGAGCGGCAAATCCTCGGATCGCGTCAGCGAGTTTTGTTTGTCTTCGCCTGCGGGTCTGGTAGAAATGCCCGGAACGGGAAAATTATCCCGCTTCTTGGTTAAGAACATCTGAACAAGGCATCGCCGCCCGCCATGACGACGAAGAAAAAACCGAAGGTCTACGTCACGCGCAAACTGCCGGATGCGGTGGAGACGCGGATGCGCGAACTCTTCGATGCCGAACTCAATATCGACGATCGCCCGCGCACCAAGGACGAGCTGATTGAGGCCGTCCGCTCCATCGACGTGCTGGTGCCCACAGTCACCGACCGCATCGATGCCGAGGTGATCGAGCAGGCCGGCCCGCAGATGAAGCTGATTGCCAGCTTCTCCAACGGCACGGATCATATCGATGTCGAGGCCGCAGCCCGCCGCGGCATCACCGTGACGAACACGCCCAACGTGCTGACCGAAGATACCGCCGACATGACCATGGCGCTCATCCTCGCCGTGCCGCGGCGTCTGGCGGAAGGTGCGCGCGTGCTGACCGACAATCCCGGCGAATGGGCCGGATGGTCGCCGACCTGGATGCTTGGCCGCCGCATCCACGGCAAGCGTATTGGCATCGTCGGCATGGGCCGAATCGGCACCGCCGTCGCGCGCCGTGCCAAGGCATTCGGCCTTTCGATCCACTATCACAACCGCAAGCGCGTCAATCCGGCAACGGAAGACGAGTTGGAGGCGACCTACTGGGACAGCCTCGACCAGATGCTGGCCCGCGTCGATATCGTCTCGGTCAATTGCCCTTCGACACCGGCCACCTATCATTTGATCTCGGCCCGCCGCCTGGCGCTGCTGCAGCCGACGAGCTACATCGTCAACACGGCGCGCGGCGACGTCATCGACGAGACGGCGCTGATCAAGATCCTGCGCGAGGGAAAGATCGCCGGTGCCGGTCTCGACGTGTTCGAGAACGAACCGTCAGTCAATCCGAAACTGGTGAAGCTTGCCAACGAGGGCAAGGTGGTGATCCTGCCGCATATGAGTTCGGCCACGCTCGAGGGCCGTATCGACATGGGCGACAAGGTCATCATCAACATCCGCACCTTCATCGACGGCCATCGCCCGCCCAACCGCGTGTTGCCGTTTCGGTAGGCGAAGCGCTCCCAAGCGTCGGACGAAGCGCGACGTACACCCGGCTTCAAAATTGATCTTCCGTCTCTCTTGCCGGTCATGTGCATGTCACAAAGCCGGCCCAGAGGAGACGGCAAATACAAAACAGGAAGGCGGAAACGATGGCGCGGGCGCTGCCGCATGAGCGGGTTCAATACGTGGTCGAGGGCGGCTTCAGGCTGTCGGGCGAAATCGAGCCGAGCGGCAACAAGAATGCCGCGCTGCCGATCATCGCCGCATCGCTTCTGACCGATCAGCGGGTCGAGCTCAGCAATGTGCCGCGCATTCGCGATGTCGAGGCGCTGGTGGAGCTGATCCAGTCGGTCGGTGCCAAGGTGCGCTGGCTCGGGCGCAACGAGCTTGAAATCGAAGCGCGCGAACTGCGGCCGGCCAATCTCGATCCCGATCTCTGCGCCCGCATTCGTGCCTCCATCCTGCTCGCCGGCCCGATGCTGGCGCGCTGCGGCGAGATCACCCTGCCGCCGCCCGGCGGTGATGTCATCGGCCGTCGCCGCGTCGACACGCATTTCCTGGCGCTGGAACAGCTCGGCACCAGGATCGAGGTCAACAGCGTCTACAGCTTCCGCACGGAAGGGCTGCGCGGCGCGGATGTCTTCCTCGACGAGCCGTCCGTGACGGCGACGGAAAATGCGCTTTGCGCTGCCGTTGTCGCCAAGGGCACGACCATCCTGCGCAATTGCGCCTCCGAGCCGCATGTGCAGGACCTGGCGCGTTTCCTCATCGCCATGGGTGCGCGCATCGAGGGGGTCGGAACCAACATGATGACGATCCATGGCGGCCAGCCGCTCGGCGCCGTCACGCACCGGATCGGCCCGGATCACAACGAAGTCGGTTCGCTGATCGGCCTTGCCGCCGTCACTGGCTCGGAAATCACCATTCGCCGTGCCGGCGTCGAGCATCTGCGCTCCACACTGATGACCTTCGAGCGCCTGGGCATCCGCTGCCAGATCGACGGCGACGATCTCATCATCCGCTCCGGCCAGGAGATGAAGATCCAGCCCGATTTCGGCGGCCATATTCCGAAGATCGAAGATCAGCCCTGGCCGGCCTTTCCGGCCGACACCATGTCGATCGCCATCGTCACCGCCACGCAATGCGACGGCGTCGTGCTGATGTTCGAGAAGATGTTCGAAAGCCGCATGTTCTTCGTCGACAAGCTGATCGCCATGGGCGCGCGCATCGTGCTGTGCGACCCGCACCGCGCCATTGTCGCCGGTCCCTCGAAGCTGCGCGCCGCCCAGCTCGAAAGTCCAGACATCCGCGCCGGCATGGCGATGCTGATTGCGGCGATGTGCGCCGAGGGCACCAGCGTCATCAACAATGCCCAGCAGATCGAGCGTGGTTACGAGCGCATCGAGGAGCGGCTGAACGCCATGGGCGCCCGCATCACCCGCATTCCGCCGCGCGAGGCGTGACGGCGCTCTTCGAGAGCGAAAGGGGACTATGCGATCGCCTTGCGCATCTCGATCGACGTCGTGCGATCGAAGCCGGAATGGCGATTCTCGGCCGTTTTCTGGAAACCCCAGGCAGCGAAAGTGGCGTGATTGTCGATAAGCTCGATACGCGTTTCCAGCCGTAGAGTGCTGAGTCCAAGCTCTCGCGCTATGGCCTCCGCTGCGCCGAGCAGGCGTTTGCCGACGCCCTTGCCCTGGGCTGCGGGAAGCACCGCCAGCTTGCCGATATATAGCGCTTCCGCTTCCGGCCGACAAAAAATACAGCCGGCTATTCGATTGCCGTCGAAGGCAACATAGCCGATTTCCTCGCCGGCCTTTGCCTTCAGCGCTTGCGGCGTGAGCGCGAGCGCGGAGGAGGGCGGATCGATCCGTCCATCCATATAGGCGAAGGACATAAGGATCAGATCGAGCAAAGCATCCCAGCCGTCGAAGCTGCCGTCCAGGCGGCGAAGCAGGATATCGCTCATTCGGCGGCGACCCGGGCGCGTTTGCGGCGATAGCGCACGGTTTCGAATCGCGCCGAAAGCCCGTCATAGAGCAGCAGGCGACCCACCAGCGGCTCGCCGATGCCGGTAATGAGCTTGATCGCCTCCATCGCCATCAGCGTGCCAATGACTCCGGTAAGTGCGCCGATGATGCCGGCTTCCGCGCAGCTGGGGATGAGGCCTTCCGGCGGCGGTGCGGGAAACAGATCGCGATAGCGTGGGTTGAGGTTGCTATCAGCGTCGTTTTCATAGGGCTTCAGCGTGGTCACCGACCCGTCGAAGCGGCCGACTGCGCCGGTCACGAGCGGCAGGCGCGCCGCCTCGGCCGCATCGGCGGCGGCGTAGCGCGTATCGAAATTGTCGGAACCGTCGATGACGAGATCGAAGCCGGCAAGGTGCCGCGTGGCGTTATCGGGGCTGAACCGCTCCTCGAATCGGATGACGCGAACATGCGGGTTCAATCGCGCAATGGCGTCGGCGGCACTCTGCGTCTTCAGTTCGCCGATCGTGCCCGTATCGTGAATCACCTGCCGCTGCAGGTTGGAAAGCGAAACGCGGTCGTCATCGGCAATACCGAGCGTGCCGACACCGGCGGCGGCGAGATATTGCAGCACCGGCGCACCGAGGCCGCCGGCGCCGATGACGAGCACGCGCGCCGCTTTCAGGCGCTGCTGGCCGGCGCCTCCGACCTCGGGAAGGAGGATGTGGCGGTGATAACGGGTGATTTCGTCTGAGCTCAGGGGATCCATGCACGCGACTCTATCACAATCGCGGCGCAGGAGACGCTAGGATTTCGTAATGCCGCCATGCGCGACGGTAAAGAATTGCGCGCGCTCGCCGAGGGCGGAGAACATGGTCTTGTCCGTGCCGGTCATGAAGGACTGCCCGCCCAGCGCGTCGATGAGATCGAAGAGAGCCGCGCGCCGGCCTTCGTCGAGATGCGCGGCGATTTCATCGAGCAGCAGGATCGGCGCATGGCCGGTCAAATTGCCGACAAGGCGCGCATGAGCAAGAATGAGGCCGACAAGCAGGGCTTTCTGCTCGCCCGTCGAGCAGCGTTCCGCTTCCATGTCCTTTTCGCGATGACGCACGAGGAGGTCGACGCGATGCGGACCTTCCAGGGTGCGGCCGGCAGCCGCGTCACGGTAACGCCCTTCGCGCAGTATGTCGGCGTAGGTGTCTTCCAGATCGACGGCCGGCCGGTCGAACTGCCCGTCGAGGAAGCCCGAAAGCTCCAGGGCTGCCGAGGGAAAAGGCGTCGTCTCGCGCGTTTCGGCGATCAGCCGCGAGAGAAGGCCGAGCATTTCCTGCCGCGCGATCGCCATGGCGATGCCGAGGCTCGCCATCTGCTCTTCGATTCCGGCAAGCCAGGATTGATCGAACCGGCTTTCGGACAAGAGCTTGTTGCGGCTGCGCATGGCGCGCTCGAAATCGCTAGCGCGGCGGCCATGCGCGGGATCGAGCGACAGCACCAGCCGGTCGAGGAAACGGCGGCGTTCCGAGGAGCCGCCGGTGAACAGGCCATCCATGGCCGGCGTCAGCCAGAGAACGCGCAAATGGTCGGTCAGCTCGTCGACCGTCTTGGCCGGCGTGCCGTTGATTCTGAGCCTGCGGGCGGCGGTCTCGTCGCTCGTATCGATACCGGTGCCGATTTCGACTGTTCCCTCCATGCCCTCAAGCTCGGTGAAGATCGAAAATCCACCCGGCGCATTGACGCGGGTGATATCGGCATAGGCGGCGCGGCGCAGGCCGCGCCCGGGCGACAGCAGCGAAACCGCTTCCATCAGATTGGTCTTGCCGGCGCCATTGTCGCCGGTCAGCACCACATGCCGCTCGTCAAGCGCCAGCGCCGCCGCCGCATAGTTGCGGAAGTCGGTGAGTTTCAGGCGCGAGATGAAAACCCTGTTCGGCATCGGTCTTTCGGATTCTTGATCGATGGCCGAGGGGTATGCCGAACATTGGCCAAGTGCAAGGTTTTTGCCGCCGGTTTCCGGGGCAGTGGAATGGAATGACGTCTGCGGCCACCCTCGTTTCATCGACAGGCTCAGGATGAGGGTGGAGTGAGCTTCGGGTTGAGGTTGATCGAAGCAGCAGGCGAGCGAGAGAATCGGCCTCGTGACGAGGGGGCGGCATGCAGCGCGGATCGGCCCTCATGCTGAGAAGGCCCGCAGGGCCGTCTCCAACCACGAAGGCGGGTGATTCGCCGCCAAACAAAAAATCCGGCCGAATCATCGGCCGGATTCATGTGAAACATTTTGATTCGTCGCCCGGTCTTTGCAGCTCAGTCGCTGAACGTATCGAAGAAATCCTTCATACGGGCAAAGAAGCCCGTCGATTCGGGATTGTTGTCCTTCGAAGAGATCTGCTCGAACTCCTGCAGAAGTTCGCGCTGGCGCTTGGTGAGCTTCTGCGGCGTCTCGATCTGGATCTGGATATAGAGATCGCCGATCTGGCTGGAGCGCAGCACCGGCATGCCCTTGGCCTTCAGGCGGAACTGCTTTCCGACCTGCGTTCCCTCGGGAACGGTGACGCGTGACTTGGTGCCGTCGAGAGTTGCCACATCGAAGGTGCCGCCGAGCGCCGCCGTCGTCATCGAAATCGGCACGGCGCAATAGAGATCGGCGCCATCCCGCTGGAAGAACTCATGCGGCTTGACGGACAGGAAGATGTAGAGATCGCCCGCGGGCCCGCCACGCAGACCTGCTTCGCCTTCGCCCTGCAGGCGGATGCGCGTGCCGTCTTCGATGCCGGCCGGAATGTTGACGGAGAGCGAACGCTCCTCGGTCACGCGGCCCTGGCCGTGACATTTCGTGCAGGGATCGGGAATGATCTGGCCGCGGCCATGACAGGTCGGGCAGGTGCGCTCGACCGAGAAGAAACCCTGAGCGGCGCGCACCCGGCCGGAGCCCTGGCAGGTGCCGCAGGTCTTCGGCTGCGTGCCGGGCTTGGCGCCCGAGCCGGAACAGACGTCGCAGGTGATCGAGGTCGGCACGCGAATCTGCGCTGTCTTGCCGATGAAGGCTTCCTCGAGTGAGATTTCCATATTGTAGCGAAGATCGGCGCCGCGCTCGCGACCGCCGGAAGAGCGACCGCGCGCGCGTCCGCCACCCATCATCTCGCCGAAGATATCCTCGAAGATATCCGAGAAGCCGCCGCCGCCGAAACCGGCTCCGAAGCCGCCACCGCCGCCCATGCCACCATGCTCAAAAGCAGCGTGGCCATAGCGGTCATAGGCTGCGCGCTTCTGCGGATCCTTGAGCGTTTCGTATGCTTCGTTGATTTCCTTGAACTTCCGCTCGGCGCTGCTGTCGTCCGGGTTCTTGTCCGGATGAAATTGCATTGCCAGCTTGCGAAAGGCGCTCTTCAGCTCTTTCTCGTCCGCCGTTTTTGAGACGCCCAATGTCTCGTAAAAATCCGCTTTTGCCATTAAGGATAAGACCCCGGAAATGGATTTCCGGCTGCCCGAAGGCAGCCGGATCTAAGTCTCTCAGAGAACCTTTCGGTTCACGCTTATGCAGACCGCTTGCGGTCGTCATCGTCCTTGATTTCCTCGTAGTCGGCATCGACGACGTCGTCCTTGCCGGCTGCCGAAGCATCGGCCGAGGGGCCTTCAGCCTGCTGGGATTCATAGATCGCCTGGCCGAGCTTCATGGAAACTTCCATGAGGGTCTGGGTCTTGGCCTTGATGTCTTCTGCATCCGGCTCGGAGGCTTCCGTTGCCGTCTTCAGCGCAGCGATCGCGTCGGAGATCGCCGTGCGATCGGCTTCGCTGACCTTGTCGCCGTAATCCTTCAGCGACTTCTCGCTGGAATGGATCAGGCTTTCAGCCTGGTTCTTGGCTTCGACGCCTTCGCGACGCTTCTTGTCTTCAGCGGCGTGGGCTTCTGCATCCTTAACCATCTTTTCGATGTCGGCGTCGGAAAGGCCGCCGGAAGCCTGGATGCGGATCTGCTGTTCCTTGCCGGTGCCCTTGTCCTTGGCCGAAACCTGGACGATGCCGTTGGCGTCGATATCGAAGGTGACTTCGATCTGCGGTACGCCACGCGGTGCCGGCGGCAGGCCGACGAGGTCGAACTGGCCGAGCAGCTTGTTGTCGGCGGCCATTTCGCGCTCGCCCTGCGATACGCGGATGGTCACGGCCGACTGGTTGTCATCGGCGGTCGAGAAGGTCTGCGACTTCTTCGTCGGGATCGTCGTGTTGCGCTCGATCAGACGGGTGAAGACGCCACCCAGCGTTTCGATGCCGAGCGACAGCGGGGTCACGTCGAGCAGCAGAACGTCCTTGACGTCGCCCTGCAGAACGCCGGCCTGGATGGCGGCGCCGAGTGCGACGACTTCATCCGGGTTGACGCCCTTGTGCGGCTCCTTGCCGAACAGCTGCTTGACGACTTCCTGTACCTTCGGCATGCGGCTCATGCCGCCCACCAGAACGACTTCGTCGATTTCGGCAGCGGTAACGCCGGCATCCTTGAGGGCTGCCTTGCACGGAGCGATGGTGCGCTGAACGAGATCGTCGACCAGGCTTTCCAGCTTGGCGCGGGTCAGCTTCAGCGTCAGGTGCTTCGGGCCGGTGGCGTCTGCCGTGATGAAGGGCAGGTTGATTTCGGTCTGCTGAGCGGAAGACAGCTCGATCTTGGCCTTTTCGGCAGCTTCCTTGAGGCGCTGCAGAGCAAGCTTGTCGCCCTTGAGGTCGATGCCGTTGTCCTTCTTGAACTCGGCAACGAGATATTCGACGAGACGCATGTCGAAGTCTTCACCGCCGAGGAAGGTGTCGCCGTTGGTCGACTTCACTTCGAAGACGCCGTCGCCGATTTCCAGGATGGAGATATCGAAGGTGCCGCCGCCAAGGTCGTAAACGGCGATGGTCTTGCCGTCCTTCTTGTCGAGGCCGTAGGCGAGTGCGGCAGCCGTCGGCTCGTTGATGATTCGCAGAACTTCAAGGCCGGCGATGCGGCCGGCATCCTTGGTTGCCTGGCGCTGCGCGTCGTTGAAGTATGCGGGAACGGTGATGACGGCCTTTTCGACCTTTTCGCCGAGATAGGATTCAGCGGTTTCCTTCATCTTCTGAAGGATCATTGCGGAAATCTGTGCGGGCGAATAGCCCTTGCCTTGGGCTTCGACCCAAGCGTCGCCATTGTCACCCTTGACGATCGTGAAGGGAACGAGGTGCTTGTCCTTCTCGACGGTCGGATCTTCGTAGCGGCGGCCGATCAGGCGCTTGACAGCGAAGAGGGTATTCGTGGGGTTCGTGACAGCCTGGCGCTTGGCCGGCTGGCCGACGAGACGTTCGCCATCGTCGGAGAAGGCAACCATCGACGGGGTGGTGCGGGCGCCTTCGGCATTTTCGATCACTTTCGCGTCTTTACCGTCCATGACGGCGACGCAGGAATTTGTAGTTCCAAGGTCGATACCAATTACTTTTGCCATGTCATTCTCTCCTTGAAGCAAGCTGTCGGAACCCCTGTCAGGCATTCCATTGACAGCCCCTTACGGGATGGTCTTGAGGATTGCGCAGCCATGACTGCGGTGATGCCGCGTATATAAGTAGCGGTTTTACTGACTGCAAGGCAGGAAATAGCCTGAAATCCAGCAAAACAAATGGTTTGTCGTCCAAATTCCGCTCGGCCCTATGTGCGCCGCGGGCCGGTGGATTTGACGCGACCGCGTATCAGAGCAGCCTTGCGGCAGCCATGCAAGCGGCAAGGTGCAAAATTGCGATTTTACCGGCCGAGGATGACATCGAGCAGCGAGGAACGATGCGGCCGCGCGGTTGCGGCGGGAACGCCGCTGTCGCCGATATCCGCCGGCGGAATATCGCCACTGTCATAGGGGTTCGAGCTGTAGGGATTGGGGTCGTCGGCAAGGTTGGCCGGCGGCAGATCCTGCGGGTCGTCGTTGGCGGCGGTCTGGTTGACGATCTGCGGCTGGACCGGCTGCTGCGCCGGCCTTTGCTGCAGCGTCGGCTGCTGGATCGGTTGTCCCGTATCGCCCGCACCGGAAATGATGTTGCCGATCGTCGTCGGCTGGTCGCCGGCCGGGGCCGTCTGCGCCACGGGCAGGCCGTTGTCGATGATCTGACCCCCGCCGAAGATCGGCGTCGGCGTGATGCCCTTGTGGGCGGCGATCATGAATTCCTTCCATGCCCTCGCCGGAAGGCCGCCACCGGTCACCTTGCGCATCGACTTGCCGTCGTCATTGCCGAACCAGACGCCCGTGGTCAGGTGGCTGGTAAAGCCGACGAACAGCGCGTCGCGGAAGGACTGCGTGGTCCCGGACTTGCCGGCGGCCTGCCAGCCGGGAATGCGCGCCGATTTGCCCGTTCCGTAGGCGATGACGCCGGCCATCATCGCATCCATGTTGGCAACGATATCAGGATTGAGCACCCGTTGCGGATTGTCAGTATTGACCTGGTAGAGCACCTTGCCGGAGGCGGTCGTCACCTTGGTGATGACGTGCGGCGCCACCTTGAAGCCGCCGTTCATGAATGTGGCATAGGCGGAAGTGAGCTCCAGCAGCGACACCTCGGACGTGCCGAGCGCGATCGAGGCATTGGCCTGCAGGTCGGATTCGATGCCGAGGCTGCGCGCGACCTTGATGACCTGGTCGGGGCCGACTTCGGCGACGAGCTGTGCGGCAACGGTATTCAGCGATTTCGCAATGGCAGTGGCAAGCGTCACGGGGCCGCTATAGCGCTGTTCGTAGTTCTCCGGTGACCAGTTGCCGATCTTCACCGGCATGTCGTTGCGGATCGAGTTGGGCGTCAGACCCATCTCGAGCGCGGCGGTATAGACGAAAGGCTTGAAAGCCGAGCCCGGCTGGCGCTTGGCGGTCACGGCACGGTTGAACTGGCTCTGCGCGTAGTCGCGGCCGCCGACCAGCGCGCGCACGGCGCCCGTCGCATCGACGGAAACCAGCGAGGCCTGCGAGGCGTTCAGCTTCTTGCCGTCCTTTTCGAGCACGTCGCTCAGCGCCTTCTCGGCCTTCTCCTCCAGCGACATGTCGAGCGTGGTGTCGACGATCAGGTCTTCCTTGATGTCGCCGCCGATAAGCTTCGGCAGCTGATCCATGACCATGTCGGCGACATAGTTCTCGGCGCCGCTCCAGTAGCTTTTCGATCGGGTCGGCGGTTGCGACATTGCCGTCTTGATGTCGGCCTCGGAGATGAAGCCTTGTTCGTGCATGGCCTGCAGCACCAGCTGCGCGCGGGCTTCGGCGGCGGCGGGATCGCGGGCGGGCGACAGCCGTGACGGCGCCTTGACCAGACCGGCCAGCATGGCCGCTTCGCCGAGATTGACGTCCTTGGCCGATTTATTGAAGTAGCGCCGCGAGGCCGCCTCGACGCCATAGGCGTTGGAGCCGAAATAGACGCGGTTCAGGTACATCGTCAGGATCTGGTCCTTGGTGTACTTGTGCTCCAGCCAGAGGGCCAGCAGCACTTCCTGCACCTTGCGTTCCAGCGTGCGGTCCGGCGACAGGAACAGGTTCTTGGCGAGCTGCTGCGTCAGCGTCGAACCGCCCTGGACGGCGTGCCCGGTCACCACGTTCGTCACGACGGCGCGGGCAAGGCCGATTGGATCGAAGCCGAAATGCGAATAGAAGCGACGGTCCTCGATGGCGATGATGGCTTCGGGGATGTAGGGCGACATGTCGCTGAGCGCCACAGCCTCGCCGCCGGTCGTGCCGCGGTTGGCAAGCAGGGCGCCGTCGAGGTCGTTGATCTTTACGTTCGGCGGCCGTTCGGGGATGGACCAGGTGCTGGCGCTCGGCATGCGCGAACCGTAATAGGCGACGAGGCCCGCAAGGCCGATGCCGACCCAGAGGCAAAGCACGAGACCCCAATAGATCGTGGCGCGGATAAAGCCGAAAAAGCCGCGTCGCGGACGCGCCCGTCGTGCAGGCTTGCGTTTGCTGGGCGCGCGGCGAGGCTTTTGGACCACGGGTTCTTCCTCGTCGTCTTCGTCCTCTTCCTTTTCGGATTCCGGCTCTTCGTAATAGGTCTTGGACGAGCGCCTGTTGCCGACGATGCGCTCGCCTGCATTGAATCCCTCATCGGTGCGTTCCCGGCCGCTGGAAAAGGATGGTTCTATCCTCTGGCGTGATTTCTTCTTATCTGCCATTGCCGGCCGGTCGTACCTCGGTGCCCAGTGTTCCCATGTCTTCTATCAGGCTGATCGCAGCGGCGGTAGAAATCTTTGAGGCCGCCCGGCCGCTCTCAGCCGGCGCGTCACCCAGAAAGCCGATCCCGGCTGTCGAGGCGGGCAACCCGCCATTCGTCCACGAACCCCTCGTGAAGACATCAAGTCCCGCCTGAACTGTAAATGCGGCGATTTAAGGAGGGATTAAGAACAATTCCGGCCCGGATCCCGGCGCGCTGACCCGCCTGCTGCCCAACGCATCGGGAACCTTTCGGCGCCCTGGGCATTATCCTCTCACAAAAGAAAAAGAGGGCGAGCAAATGAGTTCACTGATCAAGATAGAGGAAATCAGCGAGAGCAAGCTGCGCGAAGTCTGGAGCGTCGAGGATTTTGCCCGGCGCCACCGGATCTGCAAGGAGGAGGAAGCCCGGCTGAAAAAGCTGTTTGGCGACTTTGCGACCAAGCAGGAGTTGCTCTCGAACGCGCAAAGGCCGCCGCAGTTTCGTTGAAAGGAATTGGCAGGCCCGGCGCGATGTTCATTGCGGACCGCCGCGACCGAAAGGTTTGCAGCGGAGGAGGCTATGTCAATGTGGAAGCGTTTCGAACTTTGGCTGGTCGACCAGATCGACCGCATATTCGGGCTGGAATGGCTGGCTCGCCGCGCCGGGTTTTCACCGGACGAGGCAAAGCGGATTGCGCGCGAGAAATAGATATCAGGCATCGATCCGGAGCGCCCGGATAGTCCCGAACTTTCATCGATATGTCAGTCTTCGCAAAATCCGAGGAAACCTGGCGTTTGCGTTGGCGGAAAACGACACCATCCGCCGGATGCGTCGATACTTCGCGTACGACACGCAATCTTCCGTATTTTCGAATGCTCTGATCGAGGTTATACTACTGTCATGTGACCGTCTTGGAGGGCGGTTCCCAGCAATTGGCAACGCGTGAGGAGGAGTGTTCATGCGACAAGTCAAATGGAGCAATCCAATCGAGATCGGTTTTGCTCAGGATACGTTTCAGGTCGTGACAGGCCCGTACGAGGCCCTCAACTGCATGGCCAATCTATGGCCCGACCGGCGCGGTCCGCTCTACGTGGCGGCGCGAAGCCTTTGCCGGGCGGCGATCGACGGTCGCAAGTCGGCCGAAGAGGCACGGGAAATGTTCATTTCGGCGACGCGGGAAGCGCACCTGAAAATGCACTGACGCGCAACGGCATGGACGGGCCGTTTGACCGCTTGAAGCTTGCGAGCCGACGAAAGCGCCGCGAGAGACGAGGTGGTTGAACCCGTATGGGTTTCCGTAATCCCTCGATTTTGACGCCGCTGCCGCACTCCGCAGCAGCTCTGCATCTCTTGAAATCGGATGTATCTCAACAAAAAGGCCAGTGACTTCGAAGGTCGCTGGCCTTTCCTTTTTCAGACTATCGGGCTGCCGTCAGCGGTTCGAACCTCGGACGGACATGCGGCAATTCGGTTCCGACGCCGGGCAACTTTCTCTGTGCTCGGGGCTGTAGGGTCCGGGAGCGCCGGCATTCGGCCGCGGATTGCCTTGCGGCTGCGGTCGCGGTTGAGCCTGCGGCTGCTGACGCTGCGGTTCGGGACGCGGACGGCTGTCGGGACGATTGTTGTTGTCGCGCGGGCGGTCCGGCCGGTTGCCCCAATCCTGGTTGTTGTCCGGCCGCTGGCGGCCCCAGTCGCGATTGCCGTCGCCTTGTCCATCCCGATTGCGATCGGGGCGGCGGTCCCAGTTGCGGTCCGGACCATTGTTCCAGTCCGATCCGCGGTTCCAATCGCGGTTGCGGTCGGGGCGGCGGTCCCAATTGCGATCCGGCCCGTTATCCCATCCCGGAGCATTCCGATCCCAGCCGCTGTCAGGGCGGCGGTCGACCCAGCCGGGGCCACGACGCCAGCGGTCGCGGTCACGATAGAAGTCACGGCCGCGATAGTAGCGACCCCAGTAGTCATCGAAGTTGAAGACCACCGTCGGGATGCCGAGCGGCCGGTAATATTGCGGGCCGACATAAATGCGGCGCGACTGGTAGGTTGCCTGTATGTACTGGCCGGCGACCCATCCGCGGCCACCATAGAAGGAGACGTCGCACCAGGGCGTCTCGTTGAGGCAGCCGTTGATCTGCAGCGGCACGCCGACGGGGATCATGGTCACCGCCGGATAGGCGGTGCTCGGACCCGATCGCATGTTGACGTTTGCGGTGGCGAAGCCCTCCGCTGCTTCGGCGACGGCCGGCAGCGCGATGAATGCCGCCAGCAAGCTTGCGGCAAGAACCTTGAACCTCATATACACTCTCCCTTTGCACACCGCCGCCGCGAGATCGCTGCCCGGTGCCTGTTTCGCGATAGTGCGCCTACCCCGGCGCTATTCGGTAAGACTTCCCAAATTCGGCAAGATAAAGGCCTGCGCATGCACGGAATCTGATAGGATTCCACGGCGCCTCTTCAATCTTTGCATGTGTTTTAAGAGTATCGGCATGAATGCAGCTTGAACGGCCACTGGTGGGACGCACAAAATCGGCTGATTTTTTTGACAGGCTTTCCCTGTATTTAGGCGCGATACTGCCGCTCCGGCGGCAACTACTCGAAGTCCGATCGGGGAAATTGGAGAGATGGCCTTGAAATAGCCACCTTGCGCTCCGATATCCGGTCCAGTCATGCAGCCGATGGGTGGCTGGCGCGCTGGAAAGCGAGCCGTTTTCATCCGTCGTGAGAGTGAAAGTGGCGTTAACCCTTGGTTAACCTTTCATGATCAATCTGGTTGCAGTTCCGCATTGCCTTTGACCACGGATGTACTGGCACTGATGCGATAGCGGATGACGAAAGGCCGGATCATTCCGGCCTTTTTGTTTTTGTGGAAATGGCGTGCTTCATGCGAAAGCGGAGCGCGCCATTTCCATTTTCAGCATCCTTCATTCCCGCACCAAAAAGAAAAACCGCCGCAGTTGCCTGCGGCGGTTTTGAGAATGTGCCCGGCAGTGCCGGACGATCTTGTCAGTTCACCTTCTTGGCCGAGACCTTGACGACCTTGGCCTTTTCAGGAGCCGCGGCGACAGTCGTCTTGCCAGCCGGCACATAGCCGGCACCGATGGCGACGTTCAGTGCAATATAGTCGTTCGCACTCTGCTGAACGGCCTGCGCCAGGCTCTGCTGGGCAGCGGTCACGTTACGCTGCGCGTCGAGCACGTCGAGCAGGGAAGACGCACCGTCCTTGTAGCTTGCGGTCGAGAGCTGGAGGGCTTCCTCATAGGACTTGACCTGGGCGTGGAGAGCCGAGACCGTCTGTGCATCGCGGGTAACGGCCGAAAGAGCGTCTTCGACCTGTTGGATCGCCGTCCTTACCGTCTGCTGCCAGATGATATACTGTTCGCGGCTCGAGGACTCTGCAGTCTTGACACCGGCGCGCAACGCACCGCCATCGAAGATCGGCAGGTTCAGCGACGGACCGAACGACCAGCTGGTCAGGCCACCGCTTACGGACGAGCTATGAATATAGGTCGGTGAAATCGCGCCGCTGAGCGTGATCGACGGGAAGAGCTTCGCTTCCGCCACGCCAATCTGGGCCGTAGCAGCGGCCAGGTTGCGCTCTGCGGCACGGATGTCCGGACGATTGCGAATGAGATCGGCGGGAATACCCGTGCGAACGTTGCCGCGGAACACCGGCTGTCTGCCGCCGCCCTGCATCTGAGTGATGATCGTGGACGAAGGCACGTTCAGCAGCGTTGCAATGTGGTGGACGGCCTGGCGGTAGCTGATTTCGAAACCGGGAATGGTCGAAAGCGTCGAGTTGACGAGACCTTCGGCCTGAACCACGTCGAGGCGGGATGCCGCACCGGCTTCGAGCTGGAACTTGGTCAGCGAAAGCGTGTCACGCCGGGACTTGAGGTTTTCCTGGGCGATCGCCACAAGTGCCTGGTAGTAGCGGGCGTTGACGTAGCTGGTGGCCAGATCCGACAGATAGGTCAGGCGCGCAGTGTCGACGTTGGAATAAGCAGCATCGAGCGAAGCGTTGGCGCTTTCCTTGGCCCGGCGGTACTGACCCCAAAGGTCGAGCAGCCACGAAGCCGAGGCGCTGCCGCCGGACTCATTTCGCGTTTCAGTCTGGGTACGCAGCGAGCCCTTCTGGCCGCTGGTCGTATTGTCGCCTGTCACGGTCAGGCTTGGGAGGCCGCCGGCACCGGCCGTAACGACCGCGGCTTCAGCCTGATTAATAATTTCCAGCGACTGCTGGATGTTGAGGTTCTGGGCAAGTCCTTGTGCGGCGAAGGCGTTCAGCTTGGAGTCACTGAAGGCGGTCCACCATTGCGACCCGGCGATATCGCCGTTCATCTTCGTACCGCCCTCCGAGAATTTGGCCGGGAGAGGCATTTCCGGTGGTTTATGGTCTGGGCCGCTAACGCAGCCTGCCAAAACAAGCAGCAGGGCGGGGGCGGCAGTACGAATGGAAACCATCACATTGTCCCACAATTCAATTTACATGATCAGTGTTTTTTCGGGATCGACGTGATCCCATGTGTCGGCGCTTCCAGCCTTACGCAATACAAACAATGAACCCGAAGCGGTCGGCGTCAATCTAGCAATGAGTTTTGCAATAGCACAGTGGCTTTTACGAATTCTCGGCTGCGAACATATGTGGGATCGGGCGAAATATCAGGGTTCTGGTAAAAAAAATCTAAAGTGTTGCAAAAAACATACCCTTTTCCACACCACTCAGGGATGCATGGCATCCGCGAATCGGTGATCGATGCAACCCTCGGAAACTGCCCGGCAAATCAGCGCGGTTCAAACGACCGCTTGGACTGTCTCTCAGGTAAAGTAGCGCGCCAGACTTGCGCGAACCCGGTCGCGCGGCGTTGCGCCGCGATCGTCGGGCACGAAAGACGTACCCGTTATCGCCTCGAAGGCGCGGATATAGACCTTGGACGTCTGCTCGACGAGATCGGCCGGGATCTCCGGAATATCGTCCTTGTAGGGATCGCAGCGTTCCGTAACCCAGGCGCGCACGAAATCCTTGTCGAAGCTTTCCGGGCGCGCGCCCTTGTCGAATCTGTCCTGATAGCTGTCGGCCAGCCAGTAGCGGCTGCTGTCGGGCGTATGGATCTCGTCGGCGAGGATGATGGTGCCGTTCTCGTCGGTGCCGAATTCGTATTTGGTGTCGACGAGGATCAGTCCACGCTTGCGGGCGATTTCCTGTCCGCGCGCGAACAGGGCAAGGGCGTAGTTCGAAAGCGTCTGCCATTGCGCCGCGGTCAGGAGCCCGTGCTCGACGATCTGCGTCGGCGTCAGCGGCTCGTCGTGGCCGCCGTCGAATTCCTTGCTCGTCGGCGTGATGATCGGCTCCGGCAGGATCTGGTTGTCGCGCATGCCGTCCGGCAGCGTGATGCCGTACATCTCGCGCTCGCCCTTCTTGTAGAGCGTCAGGATCGAGGTGCCTGTCGTGCCGGCAAGATAGCCGCGGACGACGACTTCGACGGGCAGGATGTTCAGCCGCTTGCCGACGACGACGTTCGGGTCCGGATAGTCGATGACATGATTCGGGCAGATATCGCGCGTCTGTTCGAACCAGTAGCGCGCCGTCTGCGTCAACACCTGGCCCTTGTAGGGAATGCAGGTGAGAATGCGGTCGAAGGCGCTCAGCCGGTCGGTGCTGATGATGATGCGGCTGCCATCGGGCAGGTCGTAATTCTCGCGCACCTTGCCGCGATAGTAGTTGGGCAGTTCCGGGAAATGGGCTTCGGAGAGAATTCGCAACGCGTCCACCAGCAGGCTCGTGCATCCGCCCGACGGATGCTTCTTCAGCGGACCCTTAGCGCATTGCGGCCGGAATCGGAACGGCTTTCACATACAATAATATGTAAACCGGTTCTCCTGGCAGGCTCACAGTAGCGGAAAAGCGGTCAGCCGGGGCGGTGCCAACAGCCGTTTTCGCTCTGCTCCAGGATCGGCGTCGAAAAGACGCCGACGATCCGCCCGCTCCATGCCTTGCCATCCATGTCGACACGGTCCCGCCAGCGATCGGATTGCAGCATGGCCGCGCCGATCACGACAGGCTCGATGCCGCAGGATGCCAACAGGGAAAGTCCGGAGACGATCGAGGCGCCGCTGGAGATCACGTCGTCGATCAGCGCCACCCGCTTTCCCTCCAGCAACGGCAGCATCCGAGGGTCTACATAAAGACGCTTCTCCTGGTTCGGCGTCGTGATGGAAGAAAGCGCGACCGACAGTTCGTCGCGATACCAGAACTTGCGCGATGTTCCGAGCGGTACGTAGCGTGGATGGCCGAGCGCGCGGGCGACGGCGGAAGCCAGCGTCAGGCCGAGCGTCGGCAGGCCGGCGACGACATCGACATCGTGCGCCGCGATGCGTGCCGCAAGCGCCTCGGCCAATGCGTCCTGCACGGCAAAGCTCGCCTGATTGACGATCAGCGATGCGAGCGCATGTTCGCCGTCGGCCAGGACACGGATCGGCAGACGCAACTGACGCCCGTCCGGCAACTCCGCCACATGGAAATCCGGGCGGGCCTCCGTGGGATCGAAGCTGCCGGGCGCATGCAGCTCCTGCCAGAAGTCATGGGGTTGCATCGCATTCCGCCTTCTATCTGTTGATCTTCATTCCCGCGCGCCGGTGCAAGCCGAGGATTTCGGCCTCGCTCAGCGCTCGCACGCCTCCTTTGGCCAGATCGCCGAGCGCGATATCGCCGAAAGCGACGCGCACCAGCCGCAGGCATTCGATGCCGAGTGCCTCCAGCATGCGCCGGATCTGCCGGTTGCGGCCCTCCTTGAGCTCCACCTCGATCCAGCTGTGACGGTCGCCGTTGCGCAACAGGCGGGCCGAGCTTGCGGTCAGAAGCTCGCCATCGTCGACGATACCGCGCTCCATGCGCGCAAGCTGTTCCTGATCCATGATGCGATCGACCTGCACATGATAGGTCTTGCCGACATGGCTCACCGGATCGAGCAGCGCCTGAGCCAGCACGGTATCGTTGGTAAAAAGCAGCAATCCTTCGCTTGCCTTGTCCAGCCGCCCGACGGGGGCGAGGTGACGGGCATCGACTTCCTTCAGGCAATCATAGACCGTCGGCCGCCCCTCGGGATCGTCGCGGGTGGTCACCAGCCCGCGCGGCTTGTTCAGCATGAAATAGAGTTTTTTCTCCGCGGCGACCTCGATGCCGTCGACCGCGAATTTCGAGCGCTCCAGATCGACCCAGGTGGCGGGATCGGAGATCGTCCGCCCGTCGACAGTCACCCGGCCGGCCGCAATCAGCGCCTCCGCCTGCGTGCGGGAGCAATAGCCGAGCTTGGAAAGCGCCCGCGGCAAGGTCACGCGCTTGCCTTCGGGCTCCTGCCGGCTTCTCGCCGTCTTGCCGGATCTTTGCGGTGATTGCCGCTGGCTCACCCGTCTTGCCTCATGATCTTCATTGCAGTGACCGCGCATCGCGCCGGTGAAGGACATTCCTTTCGCACGGGGATGGGCGGGACGCAAATCGCATTGCCGGAGAAAAGGCAAGTTTGAAAGGCAGACAGGGCTCGCATTTCATGGATGCGAGCCCTGTCGCGGACCGGAGCGGGCGATGGGGTCGGGTAGACGGCAACAGGGTTGCCGTCATTCGCTCCGGAGGGATCCCGGTTGCATGGGAAACTGCACTGCTTCTTTTGCTGGGATTTTTCAAAAGAGGGGAAATTTGTTACAGTTTGTAACGCCGGCCGTTTCCCTGTTGCCAAAACGACCTCTCGCCCCGCATGGAAGGGCCATGGTTTCCGCATCGCTTCTTCTGGTCGAGGACGACCGCGAGATTAGGGCACTCCTGGAGGAGTTCCTGAGCCGCGAGGGTTTTTCCGTTCAGGCCACCGAAAGCGCCGCCGCCATGGATCGTGCGCTCGCCAAGGGTTTTCCAGATCTCATCATCCTCGATCTGATGCTGCCGGGCGAAGACGGCCTGTCGGCATGCCGTCGCATCCGTGCGCGCAGCCAGGTGCCGATCCTCATGCTGACGGCGAAATCGGAGGATATCGATCGCATCCTCGGCCTCGAAATGGGCGCCGACGATTATCTCGGCAAGCCGTTCAATCCGCGCGAACTTCTGGCGCGCATCCGCGCCATTCTCCGCCGCTCCAGCCCGGAGCGGTCGGAAGACGCCAATATTCCGTCGAGGCGCAAGCACTTCGCCGGCCTGACCGTCGATCTCGACGGCCGGGTGATCGAGATGGAAGGCGAGCGCCTCGTGCATCTGACGACGGCCGAATTCGACCTGCTCGTCTGCTTCCTCGAAAGGCCGCGTCGCGTCCTGTCGCGCGATCAACTGCTCGACTGGACGCGCGGCCGCGGCGCCGATCCCTTCGATCGCACCATCGATGTTACCGTCTCCCGCCTGCGCACCAAGCTCGGCCATTGCCTGCCCGATGGCGCCCATATCATCACCACCGTGCGCAATGCCGGCTATCTTCTCACCACCGACGTGAAGGATGTCTGAGCCATGCTGAAACTCGGCCTCGTCGCCCGCATCATCATGATCGTCGCCGTGGCGCTGTTCGTCATCCAGCTCGCGGCGTTTCTTGCCGCCCAGCTGAAGCCGGATACGTCGTTCAACCCGGAGCTGTCGCCGGCCATGCAGGTCAAGACGGCCGTCCGTCTTCTCGATGCCGTTCCGCCCGAGGCACAGCCGCTTGCCGTAAGGGCGTTGAGTGCCAATGGCCTGGCGATCCGCCTGGCGGATGCGCCGGCGCCCGGACAGAAGGACGAGACTTCGGACCTGACGCTGACCGACAAGCTGGCCCGCGAATTCGCCAGCATCGCCCTCGGCAACCGCTATTTCAACATGCGCTCGCTGTCGGAACGGCCGCAGGGCTGGTTCTCCGTCGGCGCGCCGGATCGGATCATGGAGGTGTCGGTCGGCGTTGCCGGCGGCAGGATCGCCGTTTTCAATCTGCCCGATACGCCGACGGTGCGATTGCACGGGATTCCGGTCGGCCTCATCGCCGGTATTCTCGGCATGATGGTCGCGGTCATTGCCATTGCCGCCGTGGCGCGGGAAACCCGGCCTCTGACCCGCTTGTCCCGCACCGTCAATTCGATCGGCAACGGTTTGCAGCCGGTCCACATTCCCGAAAGGGGAGCCTGCGAGCTGCGCATGTTGATCAAGGCGATCAACGCCATGCAGCTGCGCATCGCCGCCCTGGTCAGCAACCGCACGCTGATCATCGGGGCGATCTCGCATGATCTCCGGACTTATCTCACCCGTTTCCGCCTGCGCATGGAGATGATGCCCGACACGCCGCATCGCGAGCGGGCGATCGCCGATGTCGAGGCCATGCAGCGGCTGGTGGAGGATGCTCTCGGCTTTGCCAGCAGCACCGTCGTTTCGGATGGCCGGAACATCGCCGATCTCGATACGGCCATTCAAGGTCACCTTGCCGAGCGTCAGGACGGGCAGGGTCTCGTTGTCTTCGCGCCGATCGGGCAGCCGGTCGCCGTGACGATGCCGGAGCTGGCGCTGGCGCGGGTGCTGGACAATCTTATGGACAATGCGCTGCGGTATGGCGGCCAGGCCGATATCGCCGTCGAGCGTCGCGGCGATCAGGGAGCCATCGTCGTCGGCGATCGCGGGCCGGGCATTCCCGCGGACCGGCGCAAGGAAGTGCTCGAACCTTTCGTCCGGCTCGAGGAGTCGCGCAACCGCGATCTCGGCGGCAGCGGCCTGGGCCTGGCGATCGTTCGCCAGATTCTCGATGCGCATGGCGGCGCGCTATGCCTGGAAGATCGCCAAGGAGGCGGCCTGAACGCCGTTGTCCTGCTGCCGCTGGCTATGATGGAAAAGAAAGCAGCCTGAAACAGGCACAATTGTCTGACATTCGCGCGGTTGCGCGATCGGCCGTTGCGCTGGGTTGCCTGCTCAATGGCAGGTCATGAATTTCCTGAGCTCTTCCCTGCTCAGCACGATGCCGGCGGCCGCCTTGGACGGATCCGGATGCGTGTAGGTAAAGCTCGGCAGGTCGGGCAGATCCAATGCTTGGCGCATGCTCATGATGCCGAGTGCGCGGCGGCCATTGGCGCTGTCGAAGCTGACTTCGATGATGCTTTCCGGTCTTGTCGTGTGCATTGTTTCCTCCCTTCCCCAATATATAACAGAAAGATCATGTAAAATCTTGGTTTTTCTGCGGCTTGCGGAGGATGGATTCGCCCGCGAAATCATTCCATCGTCCGGTGGATTGCGGGGTGATGCCGAGCGGGATTTCCTGAGCGCGCTTCAAGGAAAGTGTCCGCACGTCGCCTTGCGGAAAATTTTACCATCCGGACAATATTTTCATCCCCTCATTGGTACATTTTCCCTTCATTCCCCTGTTCCTTACAAATAACCTATTAAAACCAGTTAGTTACAAAAATGTCAGAATTTTTACAGAGGCGGTGTTGACTATATCGGGTTGGGGGGTCTATA
>NZ_JBNWDS010000032.1:0-28302 GCF_053521765.1 Rhizobium sp. A37_96
TCTGTCGCACGGCAAGGAGACGGCCGATCGCGAGCATCGCGAATTGCTGGCGATCTGCAAGACCGGCGATGTGGAACAGGCGGCCGCGTTCCTGACGGATCACATCATGCAGGCGTGCCGCTCGCTGCTGCACCATCTTCCCGCCAGGCGACGCTGACGGGAAGGGCGGGGCGGGGAGTATATAGCCTCCAGCCATGCCTGAGCCTAGACGACCGTTTCGCCACCATCGACGACAAGGATCTGTCCCGTCATGTAGGAGGAACGATCGGAAACGAGGAACAGGATCGGTTCTGCGATTTCCGAAACGTCGGCCCATCGTCCGAGCGGCACCTTATCGGCGATATAGCTTTCAATCGCGCTGCGTCCGCCCATCTGTGCGATGAACGGTGCATTGAACGGCGTGTCGACCCAGCCGGGGCAAAGCGCGTTGACGCGGATGCCGAAGCGCGCATAGTCGCCCGCCATCTGCTTGGTCATGGCGATGACAGCGTGCTTGGACGTTGTGTAGGCGATCATCTCGCGGTCGTAGAGTACGCCCGAAGAAGACGAGGTGTTGAGAATGACGCCCTTGCCCGCCTGTTTCATGATCGGCATCACGAGCCGCGAAGCCATGAAATGCGCGCGGACATTCAGGTTCCAGGATGTGTCGAAGCCCGCGACTGCGACGTCTTCCAGATTGCCTGCAACCTGCGAGCCCGCATGATTGTGCAGGATGTCGATCCGGCCATGACGCGCCGCAACCGCGGCTATTCCCGCTTCAAGCGCCAGATCATCCATGACGTCGACAACAAGGCTCTCGGCACTGTTGCCGGCCGCGGCAATCTGGCTCACGGTCTCCTCGGCATTTGCCAGGTCGATGTCGGCGACGACCACATGCGCGCCTTCACGCGCCATGATGAGCGCGCCGGCGCGGCCGATACCGGAGCCGGCTCCGGTGACGATTGCGACGCGATCCTTGAGTATCATGAAATTTCCCCGGTCAGTTTGTCGTTGTCTTTTCGCGCATCAGGAAGCGCGCGATGAAAATGAGGGCGAGCGAGGCAATCAGCACCATCGTCGCGATCGCATTGATTTCCGGCGTCACGCCGCGGCGGATGGAGGCGAAGACATAGATCGGCAGCGTCGTGTTCGAGCCGGCAACGAAGAAAGCGATGATGAAGTCGTCGAAGGAAAAGGTGAAGGCGAGCAGGAATCCAGCGAGGATCGACGGCATGATCTGTGGCAGGACGATCTGACGGAAGGTGGTCAGCGGCGTGGCATAGAGATCGCTGGAGGCCTCGACGATATCGCGCCCGAGGCTGGCAATGCGCGCCTTCACGATCATCGTCACCAGTGCCATGGTGAAAAGGCCGTGCGCCGCGATGATCGAGCCATAGCCGAGTGCGAATTTCGGCGGCTGGTCGCCCGGCCAGACGGCAGCGATCAGCGGATTGATGACGCCGAAGACCTCGACCAGCGCCACCAGCGTCGCAATGCCGATGACGACGCCAGGAACGACGATCGCCGCGGCAAAGAGCCCGTCGAAAACAGCGCGGGTGCGGGGACCGAGCCGTTCCAGGCCGATTGCCGCCATCGTTCCGAAGATCGCCGCCAGCGCCGCACTGGTAGACGCGATGATGAGGCTGTTCTGCAGCGCTTCCATCAGGAAGGTGTTTGACAGCGCGCGGCCGTACCATTGCGTCGAGAAGCCGGTAAACTCGCTCGCATTGCGGCCGGCATTGAAAGAGAACAGCACGACGAGCGCGATCGGCGTATAGAGGAACAGATAGACGAAGGTGACGAGCGCGCGCATCAGACGAGATCCACCTGGCGAGTGCCCGCAACGCGCCAGGCGATGCGCATGGCGACAAGCAATACGATGACGACAACGGCAACCAGGGTCACGGCGATTGCCGATCCGAACGGCCAGTTGCGCGACTGCAGGAAGAGATCGACAAGCGCGTTGCCGATGAAGAACACCTTGCCGCCGCCGAGCAGCTGCGGGATGAGATATTCGCCCAACAGCAGGATCGTCACCAGCGCCACGCCGGTCATCACACCCGGCAATGACAGCGGCAGCGTAATGCCGAAGAAGGTCGAGATGGGCTTGGCGCCGAGATCGGCGGATGCCTCGAGCAGCCGGCGGTCGAGCTTTTCGAGGCTGACATAGATCGGCATGATCATCAGCGGCAGATAGCCGTAGACGATGCCGAGCAGCACCGCGCCCGGCGTGTTGATGAGCCTGACGTTTTCGATGCCGAAGAATTCGAGGAGGTGCGGAATGCCGCGTGCGCCGAGCAGGTACATCCAGGCATAGGTTCGCACGAGGAGGCTGGTCCAGAAGGGAACGACGACAAGCGAAACGAGCAGCAGGCGACGTTGCGGACTTGCCTTGACGGCCAGATAATAGGCGACCGGATAGGCGACGAGCAGGCAGGCGGCCGCGCCGATCGGCGCGAGGATCAGCGTATTGACGAAGGCTGTCGCCCGTGCGCCGAGATTGGCGAATTGCTCAAAGGTGAACGCGGCCTGATAGCCGCCTTCCGGAGCACGCTCGCCAAAGGCGAAGACGATGATGGCGATGAAGGGGAGCACCAGGAAGACGAAAAGCCAGAGACTTGCCGGACCGACGAGGGCAGCGGTGACAAGGCGCCGTTTGGTGGCAGGGTTAAGGGGCATCGAGAGTTCTTTATCCGCCGATTCGGAAAGCAAGGCCGGTCCCGTGCTGCCAACGCAGCAGGGACCGGAGTTGGGTAGAGGCGATCAGGCCGATTTGAAGCGCGCCATCAGTTCGGCGCGGCTCGGATCGGTGAGCGTTACGGCGGCGCCGAATTCCAGCGGCGTCAGCGAGGCTTCATCCGGATAGACGATCTTGTTCGACGTAATCTCCTTCGGCAGCAGCGCGATGACGCGGCTGTCGGTGGTCGGCGCGCCGTTGGCGATGTGCTCCTTCACCGCATTCTTCGGGTCCATGAGATAGTTGAGCAGGGCATAACCGGCGGGCTTGTTCGGCGCATCCTTCGGGATCGCATAATAGTCGGTCCAGATCTCGCCGCCGTCCTTGCCGAGCACATAGGCAAGTTCGGGCATGTCGCGGTTGAGCTGTGCGCCGTCATTGGTCCAGCACATGGTCAGCCAGGCATCCGTCGAACGCATCGATGGCTGGTAGTCGGAATTGATGGCGAAGAGATGCGGCTTGACCTTGATCAGCAGTTCTTCGGCCTTGGCAAGCTCTTCCGGCTTGATCGAGTTGAAATCATAGCCGAGAGAAACGAGAGCGCTGCCGATGGTGGTCAGCTGATAGTCATGCACCATGGCGCGGCCATCGGCTTCCGTCTGGGCGATTTCGAAGAAGTCCTTCCAGCTTGAAAGCTTCGTCTTGATCTTCGAGGTGTTGACGGAAAAGCCCGTCGTGCCCCAATTCTTCGGCACGGCATACGTCTTTCCGTCGATCTGCCCTTCCTTGGTGAAACGCGGGCTTTCGGTTGCCTGGCTGAAGTTCGGGATCTTCGAAAGATCGAGCTCCTCGATCAGACCAAGCTTGTGATAGGTCGAAATCGTGTAGTTCGTCGGTACGTACAGAGACCAGCCGGACGCGCCTGCCTGCAGTTTCGCGAGCATTTCCTCGTTCGAACCGAAGACGTTGACCTCGACGGCGACGCCGGTCGCGGCCTTGAAGTTCTCGAAAGTTGCGGGATCGTGATAGTTCGGCCAGGTGGCGATCGACATCTGCGTGCCGAGTTCGCCCGCGGCATAAGCGGGGGTCGAAAGCGCGCCCGGGAAGCGCGACAGGACCGCCGTCGCAAGACCGAGGCCGGTTACGCCCAGGAAGTGACGACGGCTAACGGAGCCGCGCTTCAGGCGCATGAATTCATCCATGAAGCCTTCGGCGGAGATGGGGAGATTGTCCTTATAATCCTTGCTCATGATGCTGTTCCCTTTTTGGTTTATGCATTCGATGCTGGAAAGACATGTAAGGCTGTGGGGTCGAAACCGAGGAAAACCTGTTCGCCCGGCCCAACGAGATCGCTTTCGTTCATGCTGCGGCGATCCGAAGTGATGAGGAAATCGCCCAGTCCGGGGACGGTCACCGCATATTCCGCGGACGATCCCAGGAAGATGCGATGCGTGACCGTGCCTTTGAGAGACAAGCCCGAGGTCGCCATCTCGCGGCTCAGATGGATTGCCTCCGGCCGCAGCGCGGCAATCGCTGCCCCCGGCGCTAGGCGCTTGCCGGCCGAAATCGCCGAGCCGTCGGCAAGGCGAAGCGTTTCGCCGTCTGCCTCCATCGTCGCCTCTATGCGGTTCGTCTTGCCGACGAAATCGGCGACGAAGAGGTCGGCGGGGCGGTCGTAGACTTCCTGCGGCGTTCCGAGCTGGCGGATGCGGCCCGCGCTCATGACGCAGACGATATCGGCCATCGACAGCGCTTCCTCCTGGTCATGGGTGACGAGAACGAAGGTGATGCCAAGCTCGCGCTGCAGCGTTTGCAACTCGATCTGCATGGCCGAGCGCAGTTTCTTGTCGAGTGCGGCGAGCGGCTCATCGAGCAGGAGCACGGAGGGACGATTGACAATGGCACGCGCCAGCGCGACGCGCTGCTGCTGGCCGCCGGACATTTCGTGGATGCGGCGCTTGGCGAAACCACCGAGGCGAACCATATCGAGCGCTTCGGCGACCCGCCGGTCGATCTCGGAGGCTTTGACCCTGGGGCGCATCTGTTTCAGCCCGTAGGCGACATTCTGCTCGACGTTGAAATGTGGAAACAGCGCGTAGTGCTGGAACACCATGTTGACCGGACGCCGGTAGGCCGGGACACCGTTCATCTCGCGCCCATCGATCAGCACCGTGCCTTCGCTCGGCTGCTCGAAGCCGCCGATCATGCGCAGGCACGTCGTCTTCCCGCAGCCGGAAGGCCCGAGAAGCGCCAGGAATGCGCCCTTGGGCACATTGAGGTTGATGTCCGTTACGGCGGTCACGGCGCCATAGGCCTTCGTGACCGAACGGAATTCGATATCGTTCGTTGAAGCGGATGCCACGTCTGTTCCCTGCGGTTGGTCGGCAGTCTTTCCCTGCCTTATTGCCACCGTCGTTAAGGAAAGAGTAAGCCTGAGCTTCTTGCGAGGTATATACCCCGAAAGAGGTATTTTCGTGCAGAATGCTTCATGGAAGGTGTATATAGGGCTGCGCTTGTTGGCGCGGGGCGGCAGAGGGGATCCGTCATATGAGCACCGACCTTGAAGGGCTGTTTACCGCCCTCAACGCCACGATCGGCAAATCGGCGATGGCGGATGCCGAGTTCGGAGAGACCTTTCGCCAGATGATGGCGGCGCTGGTGCGGTTCGACTACGTGGTCGTCTTCGCCTATCGCGGCAAGGAGAGGCCGATCGACCTCTACAGTACCTTCGACCGCGACGAGCATATCGTCTTCGTCACGCTCTATCAGGCCGGTCCCTATCTGCTCGATCCCTTCTACCACACGGCGCGCGGCCGCCGCGAGGGCGTGCTCAGGATGCGGGAACTGGCGCCGGATCGGTTCTTCTCCAGCGAGTACTACCGGACTTATTACGTTCAGACGGGACTTGCCGAGGAAATCGGCTTCTTTGTCAATGCTGACGATGACATCACCATCGTCCTGTCGTTGATGCGGCGCGAGGAGACCGGTGTATTCCCGCCTGCGGAATTCATGACGCTGAAGAAGGTCGAGCCGCTCGTTGCAACCATGGTCAGGCACTATTGGTCCGGCCTTGCTTCGCGCTTCGATGCGCAATTGGCTGATGGCAGCAGGGCGAGGCGCAAGCCGGGTCAGAGCGAAACCGTCCCGCCAGCCGAAGCCGTCTGGCGGGATCTCAATCTGACGAGCCGGGAGACTTCCATCGTCGAGCTCGTCCTGCAGGGGCATTCGTCGGAATCGATCGGACTGAAGCTCAATATCTCTACGGGTACGGTGAAGGTCCATCGGCGCAACGTCTATCGCAAGCTCGGCATTTCCTCACAGACCCAGCTGCTTTCATTGTACCTCAAGAACCTCGTATAGTGTTGCCGGGATCTAGCCTTGGATGCCGGCACCGCGTCCTTCTCTCGAGAGAAGTCTAAGCCACGGTCCACAGTGAAAGAGGCTCATGAGCAGATACATCGGCACCATTCCGCCAAGCATCGAGCCGTCATGCGCCGAGCAGATCATGTCGCCGTCCGCGCCATAGGCCGACAGCGCCATCATGAGGGCGAAGCTCGGCGCGGCTGCCAGAGACAGCCAGCGGCCGGCAATGGCGGGCAGGGCAGGGACGGCGGAATGTCCGCCGTCCCTTTCCCCGATTTCAGATGAACGGGACATCAGTTTGCTCCATAGCGGTCATGGTGCCGCCACCACACGCCGGTCTCGTTGCGGCCGAGCGGCGCCCGGTCGAGCCACTGATACATGCCCCACAGACCGTCGAGCCCGCGGGCATAGGACGAATAGGTGTGATAGATGTCGCCATCCTCTATCGCGAAGGCGCTGACGCCGGGCCGGTCGCGCGTGTAGGTCGCAACGTCGGTGCCGGTCATCGATGCGATCTGCGCAACCGGGCCTTCGCTGCCGCGCAGCTCCCATTGCTGCACCGTCTTGCCTGCCAGTTCAGGCATCGGCGGCTCACGGCGGTAATTGTATTCGATGCCGCCATCGCGCTGCTCCTCCGGCGTGAACCAGACATTGAAGTCATGGTTGAAATCGCTGTTGGCCGAGGAGGCCCAGTCGAACGTCCAGCCCATGCGCTGCTTGAATTCCTTCAGTTTCATGAGGGGTGCCCGTGAGACTGCGGAGAAGGCGACATCGTGATTTTCAAGGTGGACCGCGACGCCGTTGAAGCCGTCGGCGATCGATGAGCAGGATGGGCAACCGGCGGTATAGTCCGGCCCGAACATGAAGTGATAGACGAGAAGCTGTGAGCGCCCCTTGAAGAGCGCCGAGAGCGGGACCATGCCCTTGTCCGTGTCCAGCCGATAGTCCTTCTCCACCTTCACCCAAGGCAGGTCCTGGCGCCGCGCGGCAATCTCGTCGCTGTGCCGCGTCAGTTCCTTTTCCTGCTCCAACAGGGAAAGCCGTGCCGAAAGCCATTCATTGCGTGTTCCTGTTCTATGCATCGTCATGGTTCATATCCTCTTAACCGTCAGGTCTGTTCTTGTCGGCGCTGCGTCTTGCCTGCCGATGTGCGATAACTTACGGCTGGAGGCCGCAGGGGTGGGAGTTACAAGTGTGACGGGATTTCGATGGACTCGCTGATCGTCGCGGCTGCGCAGGCGCTTGCCGCCGGCGATGCGTTGGGCGCGCTGAAGCGCGTGGCGCTGCGCGACGACGCGCCGGCGCTGGCGATCCGCGGCATCGCCATGGCGCAGCTCGGCGATCTCGTCCGCGCCAAGATGTTGTTGAAGAGTGCCGCGCGCGCCTTTGGTCCGCGCGAGGCTGTTGCCCGCGCCCGCTGCGTGGTGGCAGAGGCGGAAATCGCCCTTGTCTCGCGCGACCTCGGCTGGCCGGAAAAGGCGCTGGAGACGGCGCGCGTGGCCCTTGAAAGACATGGCGACCGCATCAATGCCGCTCACGCCCGCAATCTGCAGATACGCCGCCTGCTGCTCGTCGGCCATCTGGACGCGGCTGAACGGGTATTGGCGAAGCTCGATCCATCGCCACTGCCGCCGGCCGCAAGGGCAAGCCATGAACTGGCCATTGCCGGCATCGCCATCCGCCGCCTGCGCATCGAGCCGGCCCGCGCCGCCTTTAAGCGGGCAGCGGAAGCGGCCGGGAAGGCCGGGATTCCTGCACTTGCCATCGAGGTGCGCGATGCGGCGCGCGTTCTCGATGCGCCGGCCGCGCGGTTGCTGGCGCAGGGCAGCGAAAGGCTGCTGTCGCTCGACGAGGTCGAGGCGCTGCTGTCTTCCGGGGCATTGGTCGTCGATGCCTGTCGCAATGTCGTGCGTAGCGGCGGCGACGTCGTATCGCTTGCAAGTCGTCCGGTGCTTTTCGCCCTGGCGCGCGTACTGGCGGAGACGGCTCCCGCCGACGCACCGCGTGCGCTGCTGCTTTCCCGCGCGTTCCGGGCGCGCCACGCCGACGAATCCCATAGGGCGCGGCTCAGGGTCGAGGTTGGAAGACTTCGTGCGGCACTGGAACCGCTTGCCGGCATCAGCGCAACGGCGCGCGGTTTTGCGCTGATGCCGCACGGGAGCCGTGACGTCGTGGTGCTGGCGCCGCCTGTCGAGGTCGAGAATGCCTGGCTGCTCGCCCTGCTCGCGGATGGAGAGTCCTGGTCGAGTTCGGCATTGTCGATCGCGCTGTCGACAAGCCCGCGCACGGTACAGCGCGGGCTCGACGCGCTTGCTGCCGACGGGAGGGTGCAAAGTGTCGGCAATGGCCGGGCTCGACGCTGGATGATGCCGCCGGTCGTTGGCTTCCCGACAACATTGTTACTCCCCGGACCGCTGCCGAGCGACTAAGCTTTCACATCTTTGAAACTCAACCGATCCTGACCGGAGGATGGATGCATGAAAAAATCCCAAGCGGAAATCATTCGCGAATACGGCCCCTTCGAAAATGCGTCCCGCGTGAACGGCGTCACCTTCGACGGGCAGCACGTCTGGTTCGCCTCGGGCGAAAAGCTGCATGCCCTGAATCCGGAGAGCGGCGCGCAGGTGCGCACCATCGATGTCGCCTCCCATGCCGGCACGGCTTTCGACGGGCGCTATCTCTATCAGATCGCCGAGGACCGGATTCACAAGCTCGATCCCGAGACAGGCCAGATACTTGCAACCATTCCCGCGCCGGGAAACGGTGGGGATTCGGGCCTTGCCTGGAGTGACGGCAGCCTGTGGGTAGGGCAACATCGCGGCCGCAAGATCTACGAGATCGACCCTGAGACCGGCGCTATCCGGCGCGCCATCGAATCCAACCGCATCGTCACCGGCGTGACCTGGGTCGATGGCGAGTTGTGGCACGGCACCTGGGAAGGCGATGAAAGCGACGTCCGCCGCATCGACCCGGTGACGGGGGAGGTGCTGGAACGGCTGGAAATGCCGGAGGGCACCGGCGTCTCCGGCCTCGAATCCGACGGCAAGGACCGTTTCTACGCCGGTGGCGGCGGCAGCGGCAAATTGCGCGCCATCCGCCGGCCACGTTGACCGGTTGCGACGCGAAGTCTCGCGCCTGAGTCCGCTGAATTGGCTTCCGGCGCAGGCTGTCGGGAATTTGTCGCATGGACGGAAGGAATTCGTTTCATGGGACCGGCCGACAGTCTAAGGGGAAGAAACGTTACACCACTAGGCGACTGGCCAAATGAAACCTCTTCCTGATGAGGCCTGGAATGCGTGGCATCCGGCCGATCTGATGCAACGTCTCGGCGCGGACATTCACTGGTACGTCGTCGGTGGCTGGGCTCTGGACCTTTGGCATGGCAGGCAGACCCGGAATCACGAGGATCTTGAATTTGCCGTACTGCCTGAGGATGTCGACCGGGCCCGCGCGCTGCTAGGGGAACTGGCATTTTTCTCCGTCGTCGATGGTCATATCGAACATCTTCCATCATCGGTGCCGCCGCCTGCACACGTCACACAGCTTTGGGGCGCCGATCCGAAAGAGGGGTGTTGGCGCGTCGACATGATGCCGGAACGCGGCACCCCTGCGACCTGGGTGTACAAACGCGACCCGACGCTCAAGCTCCCTCGCAATGATATCATCCGCAAAACCGCCGAAGGTCTCCCCTATCTCGGGCCTGCTGCAGTGCTTCTTTTCAAGGCCAGGCACCGCCGGGAAAAGGACGATCAGGATTTCGATCTTGCCTTGCCCAGACTTTCGGCATCGGAAAGAGCTGACTTACGGAAGTGGCTCGAAAGGCTCCACCCGGATCATGACTGGATGGCACGGCTTTAGACGCTCCAAGTACAGGCGAAATTTCGTGGCAGCCGCCGTCGTCATATGATGCGGGGCGGTTCAGCCGCCCTGCCATGCATCTCCGGCATGGAAGCCATGCCTTGCCGCTCCGGCCATTGATAGCCATATCTGGCTTACCAACCGCATTTCAATCATTTCCGAATTTGCAAGCTGCGCCGATCCGACCGATGTCGTGAATATCCGTGCGCGCGAAGGAGAGGTCATGAGTGGCATTACCAAGAGTCTTGACGAGATGAACCGGCAGGAGCGCGCCGACCTTATGGCGGCGGTCGCGGATGTCCTGCAAGCCGCAGCCGAGGAGGCGGAGGAGGACGGGGATGCGCTCGCCGTCACGAACTCCCTGTTTCTGGCGTGCAACCTTCGCGGCTGTTCGTCCGATCTCGGCCCGAGCGATCTGAAAGCCGCCGAACTGCTGCTGGAGCAGGGCATCACGTTCATTCATCTGCTGAACGGGCGAAGGAAGAGCCGCGCCCTCGTCCACTAGCGGCTGCGACTCATCCAGGATTGGGCCCCAAACAAGGGGCCCAATCCTGTGCGCTTGACACAATCGGCCTGCGTCAGAAATGGAGCGGCCGTTCTCCCTGCTCGTCGCGGATATAGGTCGGCAGACCGATCCGGTTGAGAATGTTGAGGAAGGGCTTCGGCGGCAGTTCCTCGACATTGGCCATCTTCTTCACGTCCCACTCGCCGCTGGCTACAAGCATGGCGGCTGCAACAGGCGGCACGCCGGCGGTGTAGGAAATGCCCTGGCTGCCCACTTCGTCGTAGGCTTGCCTGTGGTCGGCGACGTTGTAGATGAAGACGGTGCGTTCCTTGCCGTCCTTCAGGCCTTTCACGAAATCGCCGATGCAGGTCTTGCCTTCATATTGCGGCGCAAGCGATGCCGGGTCCGGCAGGCACGCCTTGACCACCTTGAGCGGCACGACATCCAGACCTTCCGCGGTTCTGATCGGCTGTTCGGACAGAAGCCCGATGCCCTTCAGGACGGTGAAGACGTTGATGTAGTGATCGGAAAAGCCCATCCAGAAGCGCACGTCGGCGCCATCCATGTTCTTCGCCAGCGAGTGAACTTCGTCATGGCCGCAAAGATAGGCCTTGCGCTTGCCGACGACAGGCAGATCGTATTCCTGATCGATCTCGAACATCTTGTTCACCTGCCACTGCCTGTTCTGCCAGGAATAGACGACACCGGTGAATTCGCGGAAATTGATCTCCGGATCGAAGTTCGTGGCGAAATACTTGCCGTGGCTGCCGGCATTGATGTCGACGATGTCGACATCCGTCACCGTGTCGAGATAGTCGTCCTTGGCAAGCCGGGCATAGGCATTCACCACGCCCGGATCGAAGCCGGCGCCGAGAATGGCGGTGACGCCCTTGTCGGCGCATTCCGATGCCCGTTGCCATTCGTAGTTTCCATACCACGGCGGCGTCTCGCAGATCTTGCCGGGCTCTTCGTGGATGGCGGTATCGATATAGGCGACACCGGTGTCCATGCAGGCACGCAGCACGGACATGTTGAGGAAGGCGGTTCCGACATTGATGACGATTTCGGCGGCGGTCTTGCGGATCAGCTCCTTGGTTGCCTCGATGTCGAGCGCGTTCAGCGCGTGGGCTTCAAGGACGCCCGGCTGCTTCATCGCCTTTTTGTCACGAACGCTTTCGATGATCGCGTCACATTTTGCCTTGGTGCGCGAGGCGATGTGGATGTCTCCTAAGACATCGTTGTTCTGGGCGCACTTGTGCGCCACCACCTGGGCGACGCCTCCGCCGCCGATGATGAGGATATTCTTATTCATGATATCGGATATCTCCTTCTATCCCTTCGATAAGCCTCAGGAGAGGCTCTGCTCATAGTCCGCGTAGGTGAATTCGCGAACCGTTCGGATGGTGCCATCAAGCTCCTTGACGGCGATCGCCGGCATCTTCACGCCGTTGAACCAGTTCTTTTTGACCATGGTATAGCCCGCCGTATCCTGAAAGGAGATGCGGTCGCCGACTTTCAGCTCTTGCTGAAAATCGAACTCGCCGAAGATATCGCCGGCCAGGCACGATTTCCCGCAGACCATGTAGCGATGCGGTCCCGTATTCGGCCGGACCTTGGCGTTTTCGCGGTAGATCAGCAGGTCGAGCATGTGGGCCTCGATCGAGCTGTCGACGATGGCGAGATGCTTGCCGTTGTAGAGCGCGTCCAGCACCGTGGTCTCCAGCGTCGTCGATCTGGTGATCGAGGCCTCGCCGGGTTCCAGGTAGACCTGCACGCCATAGTGCTGCGAAAAGGCTTTCAGCCGCTCCGCAAAGGCAGCGACCGGATAATCCTCGCCGGTAAAATGGATGCCGCCGCCAAGGCTTACCCATTCGGCTTTTTCCAACAGTGCGCCGAACCTCTGCTCGATTTCGCCGAGCATGCGATCGAACAGGCCGAAATCCGAATTCTCGCAGTTATTATGGATCATGAAGCCGCTGATCTTGTCCATGATCCCTTCGACTTTGGCGACATCCCACTCGCCAAGCCGGGAAAAGGGGCGGGCCGGATCGGCGAGGTCGAAGCTCGATGAACTGATTTGCGGATTGAGGCGTAGGCCGCGGACAACTCCGGACGCCTTTTCAGCAAAACGTTCGAGCTGGCTGATGGAATTGAAGATGATCTTGTCGGCATGAGTGATCACCTCATCGATCTCGTAATCGGCGTAGGCGACCGAATAAGCATGGGTTTCCTTGCCGAAGCGCTGATGGCCGAGGCGAACCTCGTTGAGCGACGACGAGGTCGTGCCGTCCATATAATCGCGCATCAGGTCGAAAACGGCCCAGGTGGCGAAGCATTTCAACGCCAGCAGCGCCTTCGCACCCGACCGTTCCCGGACATAGGCAATCTTCTCCATATTCTGCAGGAGCTTTGCCTTGTCGATCAGGTAGTAGGGTGTCTGGAGCATTTCTGGCTATCTTCTCGTTGTTGCGGTCGAGGGGGTATTGCCGCAGTTGAGCATAATGTTCAAGGCTCCGGGCAAGAGGTTGACGCCGGCCCGCAGGTTTCCTGGGGAGAGTTTTGGGCGGAATGAGCTTCCGGGTCAGTCGTCGAGCACAGGTGGGGTGGATTGGCGGTGGTGACCGACGAAGGCTTGGCTTGCCCACTATCTCGGCTTTGCCGGAGGCTGGCCGTCGCTTGAAGGTCATGCCCGGCGCTAACGGGAGGGCTTGTCGCCTCCACCTGAAAATCGATTTTTAGATGAATGAAGAGCCGTGAATGGTTCTTATCGTGGGGCGCGCGCTGCCTTTGGTTTTCCTATAGAGGCAACGGCAGGCGAATCGAAGACGAACGGCTATGTATGAGGAGAATAGTTTTATTTGTTCAACTCCATATCGCAATCTGTATTCATTTTTGTTCTCCTTGGAATATGCCAGTTTCGTTATGTATAAATCATAGTAAACTATGTATTAATTGTAATTTACGGCATGTCGAAGTAGAGGATCATTAATACATATCAGCATATTGTGGCTCGTCTGCATGATGCAGCGATAAAATTAGAGAGCTATGATATGCTTGATTTGCCCAAGGTAATGCAACTATTACTATTTGCAGCCATCGTATTTCTATTCTTCCGCTGGGTGGTCGAGGATATGAATAGGTAGCCGTCTTCAGCGGCCAAGGTCGCGGCACCGCGACGACTTTCTTTGCAGTTCCCACTCCCTGACCTGCCTGATCCTGATCAATGTGCGTCGCAAGTCGCTCATTCGTCATATCCGGCCCGACGATCGCGAACCTGATGTTTCGTTTTCAGGATCCTCCGAATGTTCGGGGAGTATTGAGGCAAGGAGGTTTGCGCGGGCAGTGCCGTAGCCGCGGCGATCGTTTCCGCGCCGTGAAGCGCAGCCATCAGCTCGAGATCGTCGACGAGCTCGACGCGATGTTTCGGTAAAACCTTGGAAAGGGCGCTCCTTTCCAGGCCGAGCGTGTGAAGCATGTGGCTGGCGGGGATCTGCGGCAAAACCCACCGATTGTTGACAAAATCCAGTATGTCCAGCTGCCGCTCGACCGCCTGAACAATCTTCTTCCTGCCGGGCCCGGTATTGACGCGCCATAGGCAGGATGCCCGTCGAGCATCCTGCTTCCGTCGATGTCGGTGTAGTGTATACCCTCTGCGGATGCCGGCAGATGCGGGGCCGACTTGAATTGCCGATTGGCGATGAATGGCATCCAGAAGCGGTCGAGGGATGGGGTACTGGATGTTCTGTTCATCGTTGATGTCTCCGGTCTCAAGATCGCATGACGAAGGGATCCGCGACAGGCCGGCCCGACACTTCGACGAAAATGCTTTTCGACTGCATGTAGTCGCGCACGGCCTCGATGCCGGCTTCACGCCCATAGCCGCTTGCGCCGGAGCCGCCGAAGGGCATCATGTAGGATGTCACGCGGTAGGTGTTGATCCAGAAACGCCCGGCGGGCACCGCTTTGGCGATACGATAGGCCTTGGCGAAGTCCGAAGTGAAGACGCCGCCGGCAAAGGCGAATTCGGAATCCCTTGCAAGGCGGATCGCCTCCTCCTCGGTTTCGAAGCGCAGCACCGACAGTACCGGCCCGAAGAGTTCGTTTCGGACGATCGGAAGGTCCTGATGGTCGCAGGCGACGATCGTTGGTTCGAAATAATACCCCTTCTTCTCGTTGCTGCTGCGGCGCCCGCCATGGATTAGGCGCGCACCCTGGTCGATCGAGTCCTGGAGGAGGCGCTCGATGCGGTCGCGCTGCGCGCCCGTCGCCAGCGGCCCCATATCCGTCGCCGCATCCCGCGGATCGCCGAGCCTGATGTCGGCGGCGCGGCCGCGAAGCCGCTCCAGCAGGGTATCATAGACGCCGGCCTGGATCAGAAGTCGCGATCCTGCAGCACAGCTTTGTCCGCTGGCCGCGAATATCGCCGAGATCACGCCGTTCACGGCGCTGTCGAGGTCGGCGTCATCGAATACGATGACCGGCGATTTCCCGCCGAGTTCCAGGGACATGTTCGCTATGTTCGTCGCCGTCGCGGGGATGATCTTGCGGGCGGTTTCGACGCCACCGGTAAAGCTCACCCGCCTGACGAGCGGATGGCTGACCAGCGTCTCGCCGCAAGGGCGCCCGCCGCCGGTCACGATATTGAAAACGCCTTTCGGCAGTCCTGCGCGCCGAACGACGTCGCCAAAGGCGACGATGGCGGCAGGGGCGGCTTCTGATGCTTTGACCACGATAGTATTTCCCGCAGCCAGGGCAGGGGCGATTTTGTAGGCGGCGAGTTGAAGCTGGGAATTCCAGGGAATGATGGCCGCGACCACGCCGAGAGGCTCAAGCGTGACGAGGGACAAGGGCGCGCCGGGTCCTGTCGGGGGAAGGCTTCCCTCGATCTTGTCCGCCAAGCCGGCATAATAGTCGTATATGCCGACCAGATTGCGGGCCTGCCAGCGCGTTTCCTTCAGAAGCTTACCGGTATCGATCGTTTCAGCTTCGGCGAGTTCATCGATTGACCGTTCGATCTCTCGCGCAATCCGATGCAGCCAGCTGCCTCGTTCAGTGGCCGACGTTTTCGACCATTCTCCATCCCGGAAGGCTGCATGTGCAGCCTTCACCGCGCGGTCGACATCCTCGGCGGTTGCTTCGGGAAATGTTGCCCAGGGCTCTTCCGTCGCGGGATTGACGGAGGTGAAACGCCCACCGTCGCCAGCGTTGCAAGTTTCCCCGTCAATCAGCATATGGCACACGCGCAGATCACGGTTCATGGCAAAATCTCCTCCCTTGTCAGGTTGCTCGAATGCAACGGTCACGCCGTCCTGAGGACATCGCGCGCTCATCGTTCGAGCCGTTAAGCGCCACATCCATCGTGAACCTAATCAGCAAACGTGCCGCGCTATATCTTCCGATTGAGGACGAAACGGCCCACTCATTCTTCAAATGGAGGAAGACGATCGTGGAGGCGCGGTTATGGTTGGAGGCTCAATCATGGAGGGAGGCACCTGTGAGCTTGCCAGTATCGTCAGTTGCGAAAGTGGAAATCAATCCAGTCGAACTACGCCGGACCCTTGGCACATTCGTCACCGGTGTAACGGTCGTGACCACGATCGATCAGGATGGACTTCCAAGGGGCATGACGGCGAACTCTTTCACCTCGGTCTCACTATCACCGCCCTTGCTGCTGGTCTGTGTCAACAAGGCCGCCTCGAGTTATGAAGCCTTCATCCGCTCGAACTCCTTTGCAATCAATATACTGCACGAAGGACAGGTCGACGTTTCCAACCTTTTCGCATCGAAATCACCGGAAAAATTTCAGGCCATTGATTTCGATTCCGTCCATACCGGTGCTCCCGTCCTGACCGACAGCCTCTCCTGGTTCGACTGCAAGACGTTCAATCGTGTCGATGCCGGCGATCACGTCGTCCTTATTGGAGAGGTTCTGGCTTTTGGAGCCAGTCCTGCCGCGCCGCTCGCCTTCTGTCGCGGCAATTACGCCAGGATCGAACAGCCGATGCCGTCGGGATGGCTGCCCTCCAGCAACATGGTGGTCGGTTACATCGTCGAATGGGAAGGTGGCATTCTGCTGCACGAGGATGCGGACGGCAGCCTCCGGCTGCCGACGGTCAAGCGCCGCAAACCGGACCGAGGCTTGGAGCTTTCGGGCGGCGACGAGCTCAAGGTTATTGCCGAAACGACGTTCCTCTACTCGGTCTTCGATGTCGCCGAACATGGCTCGGGTCATCTCATTTTTCGGGCGTCGCTTGCGACGGCTCCCTCGCCATCATCGCTGCCGCAGCGACTGGTTTTCTATCCGGCGGACGATCTGCCGTTCGATAAAGTCCAGAGCAACGACGTCCGTGCGGTGCTGCGACGATACCAGCGCGAACGGAGCGATCAGCGGTTCGGAATATACATGGACGCAGGCCTGGGAGGGCGGGTTGCAATGCTCGATACACCCGCGCCCGGCGGTTCATGATGCCTATCGACCACGACTCCGACAATGTCGGCATCCTGCTATCGGGCATATTGCCCTTCCAGACAAATGAAAGATCGGCGCTATGAAGTTCTCACTCTCGCTTCACCTCGAACGCAGCTCACCGAATGTGGAAATGACGGAAGTGACCCGGAATATGCTGGAGCTTGTTCAGCTCGCAGACCGAGGAGGATTCGAAACGGTCTGGACATCCGAGCATCATACGATCGAGGTGACAGCTGCTCCCAACCCATTCACTGTCCTGACTTGGCTCGGTCAGCACACCGACCGGATTCGGTTGGGCACAGCCACGCTTGTCGCACCTTACTGGAGCCCGATCAGGCTTGCGGGCGAAGCCGCACTCTGTGACCACCTCACGAATGGGCGGCTGGAACTTGGAATCGCGCGCGGCGCCTATCAGTACGAGTTCGACCGCATGGCTGGCGGCATTCCGCAGCAGCAGGGCATGGAGTTTATGCAGGAACTCGTTCCGGCGGTGCAGATGCTGTGGAAGGGCGACTACGCTCATGAAGGGAAGCACTGGCGCTTCCCTACTGCGACGTCCGTTCCTAAGCCGCTGCAGCAGCCACATCCCCGTCTGTGGGTTGCCGCACGCGATCCCGGTACCTTCGACTGGGCTGTCGGGATCGGCGCCAGCATTCTGTCGACGCCGCTTGCTGCACCGGCAAGCGAAATTGCCGTGCTGGGTCAGAAGTTTGCTGATGCTTGTGCAGCGCATCCCAATGTACCGAAGCCTCGCTTCATGATGCTTCGTAGAACATGCGCATACTCGAATGAGGCCGACAGGGTGCGCGCGATCGAGAGCAGCATGTTCTACGGTCGTCTCTTTGAGAACCTTTTCCAAAATATCGGGACCGTGAAGAACGGTTTTCCGGAGGCGGTTTCGCTTGATGCGGTCGCCGGGAAGGATAACTACAAGGCCGAGAACATCGAGCGCAACTATTTGTTCGGCAGCGTCGATCAGATCATCGAGAAACTCATGGCTTACGAACAGGCTGGCGTCGATCAGCTGTGCCTCGGCTTGAATTTCAGCCTACCCTACGATCTGCAGAAGGCTACCGTTCAGCTCTTCTCCCAGGAGATCCTGCCAATCTTCGAAGAGCGGGCCCGAGCCAGAAATCTGGATGCGGCGCAATGACGGAAGGCTATTGCAAGGTTGCACCAAACATAGCGCTTCATTATCGCCTGGAAGGTGCCGGAAGCGAACCGTTGATCTGCATTCATGGCGTCGGTGGATCGCTGGACGCCTGGGAAGGCGTTGCCCGGTTCCTCCACGACGATTTCCGTATCCTCAGAATGGATCTGCGCGGCCACGGCCTATCCACGAAGGTCCGCGGGCGTTACGAAATCGACGATTTCGTCAATGACGTCTTGGCCCTGGCAGATGAGGCAGGCTTTTCAAGCTTCAATCTTGCCGGCTATTCTCTTGGGGGACTCATTGCCCAGCGAATGGCCCTTCTTCGGCCCGAGCGCGTTCGCCGCCTGTGTTTGCTGTCGACTGTCGCGAACCGCAACAGCGAGGAACGGGTGCGGGTGCTTGAAAGGCTGGACGCGTTGAAGACCTCCGAGCGGGGCGCTCATTTCGATGCCTCCGCCGCTCGCTGGTTTTCCGACGCCTTTCGTCGGGCAAACCCCGCCCTGATGACAAGACTTCGAGATCAATATGCGAGCAACGATGCCGAATGCTATGCGGCAGCCTATCGCGTTCTAGCCGAGACGGATTTCGGCGGTCTGCTGGACCAGATCGCCAGCCCGACATTGATTGCGACCGGTGAAGGGGATCAAGGCTCGAATCCAAGAATGGCGCGCTCGATGCATGAGGCAATTCCCGGTTCCAGTCTGACCATCCTTCGGGGTCTTCGGCATTCCGTACTGATAGAGGCGCCGGAAACGGTGGGCGGACTTCTGTCCGGGTTCATCCGCGGTGGCATTGCGCCAGAGTCTATCGGCTGAGGCGGACGCACGCTCATGATCGTCGAGGAACGAACCTACAAGATAAGGGGTGGCATGATGAGTACATATCTGTCGCTCGTCAGGGAAGAAGGTCTTAAAATTCAGGAGCCCATACTAGGTCAGCTTATCGGGTATTTCGTGACGGAAATCGGACCGCTCAATCATGTGGTACACCTGTGGGGCTATCACAGCATGGACGACCGCGCTCGCCGGCGGGAGCTTCTTTCAGAGAATGTGGAATGGCGCGCCTTTACCCCGAGACTATCGGCCTGCATCGAGACGATGGAAAACCGGATCTTGCTGCCCACGGACTTTTCTCCGCTTCGATAGGCGCGGCGTCAATTAATAAACAAGGGAACAAATGGGAGCACGATATGGACGAGCGGATTAGAATAGAAGGTCTCTACAAGGTCTTTGGCGGCGACGCGGGCCGCGCAATCACACGGCTGAAGGCGGGCTCTTCAAAAGAAGAAGTTCTCGCCGAAACCGGCCTCATCGTGGGATTGAACAACGTCAGCGTTTCCGTTCCAAGCGGCTCGATCTACATGATAATGGGCCTCTCCGGTTCGGGAAAATCGACCCTTGCCCGGTGTATCAACCGGTTGAACGAACCCAGCGCTGGCCGGATACTGTTAGACGGTGACGACATCTTAAAGCTTGATGAGCAGGAATTGCGCGACGTGCGTCGCCGGCGAATATCGATGGTGTTCCAACACTTCGCGCTCCTGCCAAATAAGACCGTGGCCGAGAATGCTGAATTCGGCCTAAAACTGCGAGGCATAAGTCCCACTGATCGACGAAAGCGTGCGGCAGAAGTTCTCGACATTGTCGGTCTTTCCAAATGGATGTCGCGGCTTCCGCACGAGCTCAGCGGCGGAATGAAGCAACGTGTTGGACTCGCGCGTGCCCTTGCCACCGATGCCGATGTCCTCATCATGGACGAGGCCTTCAGTGCGCTCGACCCCCTGATCCGGGCGGAGATGCAAGACGAATTGCTGAGGCTTCAGCGCAATCTGAAAAAGACCATTCTTTTCATCACGCATGATTTCCAAGAGGCACTAAAGCTCGGAACCCGAATTGCGATCATGGCTGAAGGAGAGGTCGTGCGCGAAGGCGCGCCGGACGAGATCGTGACCGATCCCGGTAGCGACTATGTCGGTTCCTTCACCAAGGATGTCGATCGTGCCCGCGTTCTTGATGCCGGCTCTGCGATCTCTGAGCCCGTAGTGTGGCAGCAGATTGGCCGATATCGCGTCCTACCCGCCGCAAACGGTGGCGTGGTCCTTGGCGAAGACAGGCGCGTGCGCGGATTCGTCGATGCCGGTAATTTGATGCGACTTCGCGATGGAAGCCCGCTTGCCGAGCTTGCTTCGGTCGAAGTCCAGACTGTTAGCGCCGATACCAAGCTTCTCGACGCTTCGCGCCGCTATCGCTCCGGTGTCCCCGTGGTGGTCATCGATGAAGACGGTTGCGCCCTCGGGTGCCTGTCGGCCGAGAGTATCCTGAGGCAGATCGCTCCGGCCCCTGAGAAACCTTTCGACGTTGCAAGGAATGCTTCCGATGTTTGACGCTGACAATCTCGCCGTGCTCCCGATTGCCGAATGGATCCAGGCTGCAGTGGAATGGCTTGCCTACAATTTCCGGCCTGTCTTCGTTTCGATCAAGTGGCCGATCGAAAGCATGCTATCCGGGATAAACGACCTCCTCCTCGCAATTCCGTTCCCGATCATGGTGATACTCGCGGGGATCCTTGCATATCGGGTGGCGGGGCGATCTACCGCGATTTTCACGGTCCTCTCGCTTGTCGCGATCGCAGCCCTGGGCGTTTGGGCGGATGCAATGACCACGCTGGCGCTCATCGCGACCGCGATCGTCATATGTACGGTCTTCGGTATTCCCGTCGGCATCTGGTGTGCGCGCAGCAATCGGGTTTGGAACATCGTTCGCCCGCTCCTCGACATCATGCAGACCACACCGACATTCGTTTATCTGGTGCCGATCGTCATGCTGTTCGGGGTCGGCACCGTGCCGGGTGAGATTGCCGTCATCGTGGCCGCGATTCCACCGCTAATCCGCTTCACCAATATCGGGATCCGTCAGGTCGATTCGGAGCTTGTCGAAGCGGGACATGCTTTCGGGGCGGATGCGCGCCAGCTATTATTCGAGATTCAGCTGCCGCTGGCCATTCCCACCATCCTTGGTGGCCTCAACCAGACGGTTCTGACGGCGATGGTGATGTCCGTGGTCGTCGCCATGATCGGCGCGGATGGCCTCGGGCTGGTGGTGATGCAGGGCCTGGGCCGGTTGGATGTCGGAAGCGCCGCAGTGGGCGGGATTGCAATTGTTCTGCTCGCTATGGTCCTTGATCAGCTGACGCAGGCCATGGCTTCGCCCAAGCGCGGAAGACCGCTCTCTCTCTTTACAAAAAAGCGATTAAAAAAGGCTCTGCTGTTCACCAAATTCGAGGAATACAAAGCCTGATGTTGGCTTGAGACTTCTCCACGCTCGAAACGGCGGACACGACCCGCCCATACATACAGGGGAGCCAAAATGAAAATTCCAAAACGTATTATGATCGTTACGGCATGCTTACTGGGCGTTGCCACCGCGTCGATGGCCGAAGACCTTCCTGGGAAGGGAAAGACCATCCGATTTGCCCGAACGGATAGCCTCGGAGCGAACTACGTTCAAGATCAGATCCTGATCACGGCAATGAAAAAACTCGGCTACAATGTAAAATTGTCCACCGTGAGCTCGACGACATTTTTCGCAGCCGCGGGTCAGGGCGATCTCGATGTAACAGCCGATATCAACATCCCACAGGAAGTATCGGGCTACGACGCCGTAAAGGCGACGGTCGATCTGGTTGGCGACGGCAACATCGTGGAAGGCGGGACCAACGGCTATCTCGTCGACAAGAAAACGGCCGATGCCTACAATCTGACGAACTTCGGGCAGCTGAAAGACCCGAAAATCGCGGCTCTGTTCGATACCAACGGCGATGGCAAGGCAGATCTCGTCAACTGCGATCCTGGCTGGCAGTGCGGTGACGTAGTTGACTACCAGGTAGACAAGTTTGGGCTTTCCAACACCGTAAAGACCGTGCGCGGGAAATATGAAGTTCTGCTTGCCGAAACCTTTGCGAGAATCAAGCGCGGCGAACCGATACTGGCCTACGCGTGGACTCCGTCCTGGGTAACTGACACCTTGAAGCCGGGCACGAATACGGTCTGGCTGCCCATTCCGTTCGACGCGTTGCCCGATAATGTTCAGGCGAAGAACGGACACCTCGTCAAGGGTGTTGTTGGATGCGCAGGCGGGCAAGACCCGTGCCGGATGGTGACTGGCTCCTGGAACTGGATGACTGCTGCGAACAAGGCTTTCATCGACGCCAATCCGGCGGTTCGCACACTGCTCCAAAATGCTCGATGGCACGCAAACGTATGGTCCGAATGGGAGACCGCGTTGGCTGAGAGCTCGACCGATCGCAGCATCAACAAGCTTGCTGACAAATGGATAGCAGCGAACCAGAGCGAATTCGACGATTGGATCAAGAAGTCCGTTGCATCGCATTAAAGTCACCTGCGAGGCGACAATGGCTGATTGAGGGGCTCGCTCCTCAATCAGCATGGAGGAAAGGATGGCAATGTATATCGATAACAAATCTTCCGACGTCAGCGACAAGATCGCTGCTGCGGAGCATCTCATCAATCCTTCGGAGGAGATGGCAAAACTCGGCGTCCTGGATCGACCGCTCTTCGAGCGCGCAGACGGAATTTACGTCTGGGATAGCGATGGCCATAGGGTCATCGACGGGCCAGGGGGTATGTGGTGCACGCAGGTAGGCTACCGTTCGCGGGAGATCGCCGATGCGATCGCCAACCAGGCGATGGAGCTGTCCTACAATTCGCCATGGTATTTCGTAAACGGTCCCGCTGCCCGCCTGTCCCGCAGGATCGCCGAGTTTGCGCCTGGCGACCTGAACCATGTGTTCTTCACGACCGGCGGCTCGACGGCTGTCGATTCCGCCTTACGCTTCATGCAGTTCTACAACAATGTCCTCGGCCGCCCCACGAAGAAGAAAATCCTATGCCGCATCGACGGCTATCATGGTAGTACGCAGCTGACTGCTGCCTGTTCCGGTCGTGCCTGGAACAGGCCGAACTTCGACCTTGAAAGCGACGATATCCATTTTCTATCGGCGCCGAATGTCTTTCGCCGTCCGAAGGGAATGACGGAAGAAGAGTTTCTCGATTTTCTCGTAGAGGAATTCGAGGAGAAGCTCGCGGAACTCGGTCCGGAAACGGTCGGGGCCTTTCTCGCAGAGCCGCTCCAGGCCTCAGGTGGCGTCCTGATTCCGCCGAGCGGCTATCATCGGCGGATTCACGACATTTGCCGCCGCCACGACATTCTCTATATATCCGACGAGGTCGTGACGGCCTTCGGGCGCTGCGGCCACTGGTTCGCGTCGAAGGACGTCTTCGACATCACGCCCGATATCATCACCTTTGCCAAGGGCGTGACATCGGGTTATGTGCCGCTTGGCGGTTTCGTGATTTCCGACGCAGTCCTCAAGCGCATCAGCGGCTCCGAAGCCAAAGGCAGCTTCTTCACCAACGGCTATACCTATAGCGGTCATCCTGTGAGCTGCGCGGCGGCGCTCGCAAATATCGAGGTGTTCGAAACGCGCGGCCTGCTGAAGCATGTGCGCTCGATCGAGCCGTATTTCCAGGACAAGCTGAAGGCGCTGAAGGCCCATCCGCTGATCGGGGATGCACGCGGCACCGGCTTGCTCGGCTGCGTGGAATGCGTCACTGACCCTGATGCCGTGAAAGCGACGTCTCTCGACAATGAAGCTGCCCGCCGCATCGACAAGCGGTGCTACGAGGCCGGCCTCATCGTCCGGCCGATCGGAAACATGTGCGTGCTTTCGCCACCGCTGATCATCACACGCTCCGAAATCGACGATATGATCGAGATCCTTGGACGCAGCATCGGCGAGGTCGAGCGGGAGCTGCGCTCTGAAGGCGCCTTCTGATATCTGCACCCTAGGAGCGGGCGGCACCCGCCGTCCGCTCCGTTCCATCTGCAACCAGACGCGAGATGCGCAGCGCAAGTTCCAGTTCAAATCGCTGCTGCGGATCGTCGAGATCGATCTGGAAAAGCTCCGCAATCCGACCCAGCCTATAGCGCAGCGTGGTGACATGCAGCCCCATCTGATCGGCGCATTGCTGATTGCGAAAACCGGCCCCAACCAGGTTCTCCAGCGTAAGGACGAATTCAGTCGCATTTACACTGTCGTAGTGGATCATCTGCCCCAGACGCTTGTGGAGAAAGTCGCGAACCTTCGTCAGATCGGCCGATGCAAGCAGCATGCTGACCGGACCGAGCAGCTCGTAGTTAACAAGACCACGTTTCCCGATGGCTTCCGCTATACGCAACATTTCCGAAAGCCTCGCAAATTCGCCAGGATAGGATCGCAGGCTGCGGCAGACATCGCTCAGCGCGACGATCGGCTCTCTTCCGGCATGCTGTGAAACGTCCTGTATGATCCTGGCGATCAGGGTCTTGGTCGGAAAGTTGATCCTTTCTTCCTGAGGGACCAGGACGATAATCGTGCCGCTCATCGTGATGAAACGCGCACCGGGATCATGGTGCTGAACCGTGAACGCGAGCTTGCGATGCAGGAGAAGTGCCGACGTATCGAGTTCCCCGGGCGACACGGCCAGGAGACGATAGTTTCGATCGAGATCGATACCGAACCGCAAGGCCCGTTGAATGACCTCGTTCTCGTCGCTCCACTTGTGAAAAGCCAGCTCGCTGAAGAGCTCGTCAAGCGAGCGCTGCTCGAATTGAAGGCGAATGCCGCTTCGCATCAGTTGCACGCTGAGCGCCTGCTTGGCGCTTTCCACAAGAAGGGCCTCGTATGCGGAGAGTTCCTCATCCCCGAGAACGAAAAGGGCGCCCGTCGCCTGGTCGTCGACGCTCAACCGATGGATACGCGCAACCGTCGTGAAGGATTGCACTCCCTTCGAATGGCTCAGTTCGACGGTCGCCGGGTGGTCGGTTCCCATGCTCCTCGTGGCAAGCGTCCTGATGCGCCCGGCCAACGGGCCGGCGACAAGTTCACTCCATTCCGCCTCGCTGAAGAAACGCCCGTCTGGCGATTTCTCCGCGACGAGCGTGTCCGTTGCGGCATCGAGGACCAGTATGGGTCTGCCGAATTCGGTAGCGATCCTTGCGGCAAGGCGTTTGACGGAATCGTCCGACAACGCCTGACGCATCCAGTCCGTGTGCTTGCTCAGGACCTCCTGTTTCTGCTCGGCCGTCCTGATCTGTTCGGTGATGGTCTTCTGTTTTTCGAGTGCGATGGCCCCGAGTTGCACGATCAGCTTCATCAGGGCCAGATCATCATCCGACAGTGTCTTCGCATCGCGCGCCGCGAGTGTCAGAACGATCGGCCGGCCCAATACGTCTGTGGTGCTCATCGGCATGACAAGCACGCTGCTATAGTCGCGTTCGATCGATTCCTTCTGGAATCCGGGAAACTGGGTCGAGGTCTTCGCATCCGGTATGAAGACTGGCTCGTTGCGGCGTAGCGCGATGAGACTTGGGCTCGTCGCCAGCACCCAGTCGTTCTTGGCGTTGTCGGGCAGGAGTGTCGGGTCATGACGTACGGTGACATGCGCGTAGCCGCTTGCCAGGTCGATGCTCATGATCGTGCCCCGGTACCAGCCGACATGCCGGCACGCCGCCTGGATAAGCTGGAGGAGAATGGTCTCGGTGTCGTGTCCGGCGTTGATGGAGGCTGCGATATCGCTCAGCGATGCGATGAGTTGCTTGTTGTCCATGACGCCTACCTTTCGATTGCCACGCGCCGCTTTCATCCTCCATTTATACAATATTGCGTGAAGTTTCTCCTCTTTCCGGATGAGGTCGGTCCGGCGCTTTCGCTTAGTCTCGCGACTGTGATCAAACGAAAGAGGTCAAAAATGCCGCAGCCGGAAATCCGCAAGATCGTCACCTTTGTCGAAGAGGCCTTCATCGAAGGCGGCAAGCGAAGCGCCCGTCCCTTGAAAGCCGTGGGTGTGGCGGCCATCCTCAAAAACCCCTGGCTGGGGCAAGGGTTCGTCGAGGATCTGCAGCCTGTGATCCACGCCTTCTCGCCAATCCTCGGATCGGAACTGGTCGGCCGTCTGATCTCGCTCATGCCTGCCGAGCAGATAGAAGCCTACGGCAAGTGCTCGACGGTTGGTGTCGATGGCGAAATCGAGCATGGCTCGGCGCTGATCCACACGCTGCGCTTCGGGAATATTTTCCGCGAAGCCGCGGGGGGAACAACCTACCTCAGTTTTACAAATACGCGGACTGGCCCGGGAGCGTTGCTATCGATGCCGATGACGCACAAAACCGTCACCGGCACGCGGTCTCATTTTCTCACCCTGACCTTTCAGGTCGCCGACGCTCCCCGGCACGATGAGATATTGATTGCAATCGGAGCTGCGGACAATGGCCGCGCCCATGCGCGTATCGGTGACCGGTTCCAGGACATGAAAGAGATGGGTATCGAAAGCTGAGGGTGGTGCGTGATGTTGGATTTCAGGAAGTTCTTCATAGATGGGAAATGGGTAGCGCCCATCGTCGACCAGACGGCTATAGTCACGAATCCTGCGACGGAGGAGGGCTTTGCCGAGATCTCGCTGGGCTCTGCCGCAGACGTCGACAACGCCGTGGCGGCGGCACGCCGGGCATTTCCTGCGTGGCGCGAAACAACGATCGATGAGCGGATCGCCATCATCGGAAAGATCGCCGATATCTACGAGGACCGTCTGGAGGAGATCGGTCGGGCGATCTCGCAGGAGATGGGTGCACCAATCCGCATGGCTGTGAATTCGCAGGCAGAGGCAGGCCTTTATCATACGCGCGCTTTCCTCAAGCTGCTCGAAACGTTTCAGTTCGAGCGTCCGTTCGAGGCAGCAATGGAAGACCAGCGGATCATCCTGGAACCGATCGGCGTCTGCGGATTGATCACGCCTTGGAACTGGCCGATGAACCAGCTTGCACTCAAGGTGATCCCGGCGCTTGCCGCCGGCTGCACGATGGTGCTGAAGCCCTCGGAGATCGCGCCGGTTTCCTCCATGATATTTGCCGATATTATGGAGGCGGCCGACGTGCCGGCGGGTGTTTTCAATCTGGTGAATGGCGAAGGCCACATCGTCGGGGACGCTTTGTCGGCCCATCCAGACGTGGACATGATGTCGCTGACAGGCTCGACCCGAGCCGGTACCGCCGTGACGAAGCGTTCTGCGGAAACCATAAAACGTGTCTCGCTGGAACTCGGCGGCAAGTCGCCGATGATCATCTTTGCCGATGCGGATATCAATGGTGCTGTCAAACGGGGTGTTGAGGGTTGTTTCGACAATACCGGCCAGTCGTGCAATGCGCCCACGAGGATGCTGGTCGAGCGAAGCGTCTACAAGGACGCGGTATTGTTGGCCGCGAAGCTTGCGAACGAAACCCGGGTCGACCAACCGGACCGCGACGGCGACCATCTCGGGCCTTTGGCGTCGTCGGTCCAGTATGAGCGCGTCCAGGCGATGATCCTCGCGGGGATCGACGAGGGTGCGCGCCTTGTCGCCGGCGGTTCGGGGCGACCCGCAGGCCTCGACAGGGGATGCTTTGTTCGTCCGACCGTTTTTGCCGATGTCGATCCGGCGATGAGGATTGCCCGTGAAGAGATCTTTGGACCGGTTCTTGCGATCATTCCGTTCGACCACGAGGAGGAGGCGGTCCGAATTGCCAATGATTCTCCTTTCGGGCTTGCCGCATATGTCGAAACTCTCGACCTAGCAAAAGCGCGGCGGATCGGTCGGCAGCTTCGTGCAGGCATGGTCCAGCTCAACGGTACTCGAAAGCCGCCAGGTTCGCCGTTCGGCGGTTACAAGCAGTCCGGAAACGGACGCGAAGGCGGGAAATGGGGGCTGGAGGAGTTTCTGGAAGTCAAGCTGATGAGTGGCTAACCAGTTCGGCTGACGCTTGCAGATCGGCTATATCGTCTGTTCTCGAATAATCGTACCGGGCGCCGAGCGTGCCCGGTTCCACATGAAATCGGAATGCGAGGAATTGGTTATGAAGTTGCAGGACCCCACATTGTTCCGGCAGGCAGCCTTGGTCGGTGGGGAGTGGATCGAGGCCGATCCCTCCGATGCGATCAAGGTCGACAATCCCGCCACCGGCGAGATCATCGGGCTTGTTCCCAATCTGGGTGCCGCCGAGACGAAAAAGGCGATAGCGGCGGCCGAGATCGCGCAGAAGGATTGGGCCGCCCGCACCGCCAAGGAGCGCTCCGGCATTCTCCGGCGCTGGTTCGAGCTGATGATGGAAAACCAGGACGATCTCGGGCGCATCCTGACCGCCGAACAGGGCAAGCCGCTTGCCGAGGCCAAGGGCGAGATCGCCTATGGTGCGAGCTTCGTCGAATGG
>NZ_JBNWDS010000033.1:0-20419 GCF_053521765.1 Rhizobium sp. A37_96
TGATCGCTGCCGTCAGAGACGTCTTGCCGTGGTCAACGTGCCCAATCGTACCGATGTTAACGTGCGGCTTATTGCGCTCAAACTTACTCTTTGCCATTTTCGGCTCTCCGTTTTTCCTGTCCCCGAAGGGATCAATTCTTGTTATCGGTCAATTGGTATTCCGGTCACTTCTGACCGGAATACTTTGCCTGGATTTCCTGTGCGACGTTCGACGGAACCGGCGCGTAATGATCGAAGGTCATCGTGTACTGCGCACGGCCCTGAGACATGGAGCGCAGGTTGTCGACGTACTTGAACATGTTCGCCAGCGGAACGTTCGCGTTGATGACAACGGCGATACCGCGGCTTTCCTGGCCCTGGATCTGGCCACGACGCGAGTTCAGGTCGCCGATGACGTCGCCGACGTAATCTTCCGGCGTTACGACTTCGACCTTCATCATCGGCTCGAGGAGCTGGGCACCGGCTTCGCGGGCTGCTTCACGGAAGCAGGCACGAGAAGCGATTTCGAAGGCCAGAACCGACGAGTCGACGTCGTGGAAGGCGCCGTCGATGAGCGTCGCCTTGACGCCGAGCATCGGGAAGCCAGCCAGCGGACCCGAAGACAGAACGCTTTCGATGCCCTTCTGAACGCCCGGGATGTATTCCTTCGGAACGGAACCGCCGACGATCTTGGACTCGAACTTGAAGTCGTCGCCGTCCGGGTTCGGTTCGAACACGATCTTGACGCGAGCGAACTGACCGGTACCACCCGACTGCTTCTTGTGGGTGTAGTCCTTTTCCGTCTGACGCGTGATGGTTTCGCGGTAGGCAACCTGCGGTGCGCCGACGGTGGCTTCAACCTTGAATTCACGACGCATGCGGTCGACGATGATGTCGAGGTGAAGTTCACCCATGCCGGCGATGATCGTCTGGCCCGATTCCTGGTCCGTCTTCACGCGGAAGGACGGATCTTCTGCAGCCAGGCGGTTGAGCGCGAGGCCCATCTTTTCCTGGTCGCCCTTGGTCTTCGGCTCGATCGCGATCTGGATGACCGGCTCGGGGAATTCCATGCGCTCGAGGATAACCGGCTTCAGCGGATCGCAGAGCGTATCGCCAGTGGTGGTTTCCTTGAGGCCGGCCAGGGCAACGATGTCGCCCGCGAAGGCTTCTTCGATGTCTTCACGCGAGTTCGAGTGCATCTGCAGCATACGGCCGACGCGCTCGCGCTTGTCCTTGACCGTGTTGATGACCGATGCGCCCTTTTCGAGCTTGCCGGAGTAGATACGGGCGAAGGTCAACGAACCGACGAAGGGGTCGTTCATGATCTTGAATGCCAGCATGGACAACGGCTCGCTGTCGTCAGCGTGACGTTCGATCTCGGCGTCGGTCTTGAAGTCGATGCCCTTGATCGCCGGAATGTCGAGCGGCGACGGCAGGTAGTCGACAACGGCGTCGAGCAGCGGCTGAACACCCTTGTTCTTGAAGGCGGTGCCGCAGAACATCGGATGGAACTTGACGTCGATCGTGCCGCGACGGACGAGCGCGCGGATCTGATCGTTATCGGGCAGGTTGCCTTCGAGGTAGGCTTCGGTCGCGGCTTCGTCGATCTCGACAACGGTCTCGATCAGCTTTTCGCGGTATTCCGCAGCCTTGGCCTTCATGTCTTCCGGAATTTCGACGACGTCCCACTGAGCGCCGAGCGATTCGTCGCGCCAGATGAGAGCGTTCATCTCGATCAGGTCGACGACGCCCTTGAACTCGGTTTCAGCGCCGATCGGCAGCTGCATGACGACGGCGGTCGCGCCGAGGCGGGTCTTGATCATCTCGACCGAGCGATAGAAATCGGCGCCGGTCTTGTCCATCTTGTTGCAGAAGATCATGCGCGGAACATGATACTTCTCAGCCTGACGCCAGACGGTTTCCGTCTGCGGCTCAACGCCAGCGTTGGCGTCGAGCAGAGCAATCGCACCGTCGAGAACGCGCAGCGAACGCTCGACTTCGATGGTGAAGTCGACGTGGCCGGGGGTGTCGATGATGTTGAAGCGGCGGGTCTTGCCGTCGCGGCCCTTCCAGAAGGTGGTCGTGGCAGCGGAGGTGATCGTGATGCCACGCTCCTGCTCCTGCTCCATCCAGTCCATGGTGGCTGCGCCGTCGTGCACTTCGCCGATCTTGTGCGACTTGCCGGTGTAGTAAAGAATACGCTCGGTGGTCGTGGTCTTGCCGGCGTCGATGTGCGCCATGATACCGAAATTGCGGTAGTCTTCGATTTTATATTCGCGAGCCATAATGGACTGCCTTTCCGAAACCGTTCGGGATTACCAGCGATAATGCGAGAACGCACGGTTGGCATCAGCCATCTTGTGCGTGTCTTCGCGCTTCTTGACGGCGGCGCCGCGGTTGTTGGAGGCATCGAGAAGTTCGCCGCTGAGGCGATCGACCATCGTCGTTTCGTTACGCTTGCGAGCAGCAGCGATCAGCCAGCGAATGGCAAGAGCCTGACGACGCTCCGGACGAACATCGACCGGAACCTGGTAGGTAGCACCACCAACGCGACGCGAACGAACTTCAACGTGCGGAGCGATGTTATCCAAAGCCTGATGGAACACGCCGAGCGGCTCCTGCTTTGCCTTGCCCTGCACGGCGTCGAATGCGCCGTATACGATGTTTTCAGCTACCGACTTCTTGCCGTCGAGCATGATGGCATTCATGAACTTGGTGACGACCAGATCGCCGAACTTCGGGTCCGGGTTGATCTCGCGCTTTTCTGCTCTGTGACGTCTGGACATGTACTTCTCGTCTCTCAACTGTTAGCGGCGCTCTACCACGCGGAGAACCTCGCGCAGCGCCGAATGATTACAACCGAAGGATTACTTCGGACGCTTCGCACCGTACTTGGAACGGCGCTGCTTGCGGTTCTTGACACCCTGGGTATCGAGTACGCCGCGGATGATGTGATAACGGACACCCGGAAGGTCCTTTACGCGGCCGCCACGGATCATGACGACAGAGTGTTCCTGAAGGTTGTGACCTTCGCCGGGGATGTAACCAATGACTTCGAAGCCGTTGGTCAGGCGGATCTTTGCGACCTTACGCAGAGCCGAGTTCGGCTTCTTCGGCGTCGTCGTGTAGACGCGGGTGCAAACGCCGCGCTTCTGCGGGTTCTCCTGGAGAGCGGGAACCTTGTTACGCTTTACCTGCGCCTGGCGAGGCTTGCGGATCAGCTGGTTTACGGTAGGCATTCAACCATCCCTTGTAAATCTATCTCGACACCCTTGCGGGCATGACTCTCGCCGTCACCGGCAACGACACACGTTCGTCTCAATGCGCAAAACGTGGCCCGATCCGCTTTCGCAGATGGACCACAGAAAAGCAGAGGACGCTGTTTTGGCGTCTTGCGTGCAGCATTCGTGTCTTCAACGTGCGTTTAGAACCTTGTTTGAGGTGAACTCCAGAGCGCGTCGCTCCGGACAGCCATGCCTCACATGGGTCCCGATGGCGGCGGTACTACTGGTTTCTCGCCGTTTCGTCAAGGCCGGTTAAGAATTATCTTTGTCACAAAGCCCGGAAAGGCTAGGCAAACCGGCCATTTGAGGCCCTGGATACGGAAATGCCGTCTCTTCGGCAAGATGGACTTTGGTATTTCGTCAAAATCCCTATAAGGAATCACCTGAGGACATTTCCATCCAACGAACCCGGGCAACCAAAGGGAATCACCGGGTCGATTCGATACTCCCGAAGGAAGACTCATGATTACTGCGCCAGACAACGACAATAATTCCGACGGCCCCATGGTCTTCATCATCATCGGCAAGGGATACGAGTCCGATGGTGGCGAAGGCATCGACCTGCATGTCATGCTGAAAGCGCCCGATGACGATACCGCCGTGCGCGAAGCGCTGAACGCGCTGGCCGAGGAAGGCTTCATCGAGGCCGACCTGGACCAGATCGGCCTGCTGACGGACATACCGGACGAGGAGCCGCACGCCTCCGCCTATCAAGGCGCCCTCGAAGGCGAAGTCGCGATCATTCGTTTCCGCTGACAAAGCCGCCTTCATCGACGGAGGCGACCTCCCCTCGCCCGTTCCACTTCATCGCCGCATAAAAAGAAACCGCCCGGATCGCTCCGGGCGGTTTTGATTTTTCGCGTTCCGCGCCGCTTATTCGGCCGGCGTGTTCTCGCTTGCGAGATCCTGCAGCATCGGCGTTGCGACGCCGGCGCCCGTGCCCTTGCGGCGCTCTTCCAGGATGAGCTCGTCGCGAGCCGTAGCGATGCGGCGGATCTGCGTCATGGTGCCGCCCGTACCGGCCGGGATCAGGCGACCGACAATGACGTTTTCCTTCAGGCCCTGCAAACCGTCGGTCTTGCCGGCGATTGCAGCTTCGGTGAGCACCTTCGTCGTTTCCTGGAAGGATGCGGCCGAGATGAAGGACGGCGTCTGCAGCGATGCCTTGGTGATGCCGAGCAGGACCGGATCGCCGTAGGCAGGCTTCTTGCCGACTTCGATCAGCGAGTCGTTCATGTCGTCCAGCTCGATACGGTCGACATTGTCGCCGACGATGTACTGGCTGTCGCCTGCATCGGTGATTTCAACCTTCTGCAGCATCTGACGAACAATCACTTCGATATGCTTGTCGTTGATGACAACGCCCTGCAGACGATAGACTTCCTGGATTTCGTTGACGAGGTAGGAAGCCAATGCCTCCACGCCCTTGATCGCCAGGATGTCGTGCGGAGCCGGGTTACCGTCGAGGATGTAGTCACCCTTTTCGATATAGTCGCCTTCCTGAAGGTGGAAGGGCTTGCCCTTCGGGATCAGGTATTCGACCGGCTCGACACCGTCTTCCGCCGGCTCGATGATGACGCGACGCTTGTTCTTGTAGTCGCGGCCAAGGCGGATCGTACCATCGATCTCTGCGATGATGGCGTGGTCCTTCGGACGACGGGCTTCGAACAGTTCGGCAACACGCGGCAGACCGCCGGTGATGTCCTTCGTCTTGGCGCTTTCCAGCGGCGAACGAGCGAGAACGTCACCCTGAGACACCTTGGTGCCCGGCTCGACGGACAGGATCGCGTCCACCGAGAGCAGGAAGCGGGCTTCACCGCCGCGCGACAGCTTGGCAACGTTACCGCTGGCGTCCTTGATGACGATCGCCGGCTTCAGATCGGAGCCGCGCGGCGTCGAGCGCCAATCGATAACCTGACGCTTGGTGATACCGGTCGACTCGTCGGTCGCTTCGAGAACGGAGAGACCATCGACGACGTCTTCGAAGTGAACCGTACCGGCCACTTCCGTCATCATCGGACGGGTGTAAGGATCCCATTCCGCCAGACGCTGGCCGCGCTTCACCTTGTCGCCATCATCGACATAGATTTTCGAACCGTAGGCAACACGCTGCGAAGAGCGTTCGACGCCACGCTCGTCCAGGATCTGGACGGCCATGTTGCGGCCCATGGCAACGAGGTTGCCTTCGGAGTTGCGCAGCATGTTGCGGTTCTTGATCTGCACCGTGCCCTCGTAGGAGGCTTCCAGGAACGACTGGTCGACCACGGTCGCGGTGCCGCCCAAGTGGAAGGTACGCATGGTCAACTGCGTGCCCGGCTCACCGATCGACTGTGCGGCGATGACGCCGACAGCTTCGCCGATGTTGACTGGCGTACCGCGAGCAAGGTCGCGGCCGTAGCAGACCGAGCATACGCCCGTCTGGATTTCGCAGGTCAGCGCCGAGCGGATACGGATCGACTGGATACCAGCCTTCTCGATCTCGATGACATCCGGCTCAAGGATCATCTTGCCGGCATCGACGATGCGCTCACCCGTGACCGGATGATCGATGTCGTCCAGTGCCGTACGACCGAGGATACGGGCGCCGAGCGAGGCAACGACCTGACCGGCATCAACGATGGCGGTCATGGTGAGGCCGTTTTCGGTGCCGCAATCGATCTGCGTGACGATGCAATCCTGCGCGACGTCGACGAGACGACGGGTCAGGTAGCCCGAGTTCGCGGTCTTCAAGGCGGTGTCGGCCAGACCCTTACGGGCACCGTGCGTCGAGTTGAAGTACTCGTTAACGGTGAGGCCTTCCTTGAAGTTCGAGATGATCGGCGTCTCGATGATTTCGCCCGACGGCTTGGCCATGAGGCCGCGCATGCCGCCCAGCTGGCGCATCTGGTTCGGAGAACCACGAGCACCGGAGTGGCTCATCATGTAGATCGAGTTCATCGGCTTCTGGCGACCGGTCTTCTCGTCGAATTCGACAGCCTTAATGCGGGCCATCATTTCTTCGGCGACCTTTTCCGTAGCCTTGCCCCAGGCGTCGACAACCTTGTTGTACTTCTCGCCCTGGGTGATCAAGCCGTCGTTATACTGCTGCTCGTATTCCTTCACGAGTGCTTCGGTATCGCCGACGATCTTAACCTTGGTATCCGGAATGACCATGTCGTCCTTGCCGAACGAAATGCCGGCGCGGCAGGCATGGGAGAAGCCAAGCTGCATGATGCGGTCGCAGAAAATGACCGTGTCCTTCTGGCCGCAATGGCGGTAGACCGTGTCGATCATCTTGGAGATGTTCTTCTTGGTCATTTCCTGGTTGCAGATGTCGAAGGTGACCTTGCCGTGCTTCGGCAGCAGTTCGCCGATCAGCAGGCGGCCAGGCGTCGTTTCGTAGATCTTCGAATAGGTCTTGCCCTCTTCGTCGACCGACTTGAAGCGGCCGCGGATCTTCGAATGCAGCGTCACGACCTTGTTTTCAAGAGCGTGATGCAGCTCGCCGAGATCGGAGAAGGCCATGCCTTCGCCCGGTTCGTTCTGATTCAGGATCGACAGATAGTACAGGCCGAGAACCATGTCCTGCGAAGGAACGATGATCGGCGCGCCGTTTGCCGGATGCAGAATGTTGTTGGTCGACATCATCAGCACGCGGGCTTCAAGCTGGGCTTCCAGCGAGAGCGGTACGTGGACAGCCATCTGGTCGCCGTCGAAGTCGGCGTTGAAGGCCGTGCAGACGAGCGGATGCAGCTGGATCGCCTTGCCTTCGACCAGCATGGGTTCGAAGGCCTGGATGCCCAGGCGGTGCAGCGTCGGTGCGCGGTTCAACAGAACCGGATGCTCGCGGATGACCTCGTCGAGGATATCCCAGACTTCCGGCTTTTCCTTTTCGACCAGCTTCTTGGCCTGCTTGACGGTCGAGGAATAACCCTTCGCGTCGAGGCGGGCGTAGATGAACGGCTTGAACAGCTCGAGCGCCATCTTCTTCGGCAGGCCGCACTGATGCAGCTTGAGTTCCGGACCGGTCACGATGACCGAACGGCCGGAATAGTCGACGCGCTTGCCGAGCAGGTTCTGACGGAAGCGGCCCTGCTTGCCCTTGAGCATGTCGGACAGCGACTTCAGCGGGCGCTTGTTGGCGCCGGTGATGACGCGGCCACGGCGGCCGTTGTCGAACAGCGCATCGACAGATTCCTGCAGCATGCGCTTTTCGTTGCGGATGATGATGCCCGGAGCGCGCAGTTCGATGAGGCGCTTCAGACGGTTGTTACGGTTGATGACGCGGCGGTACAGGTCGTTCAGATCCGACGTCGCGAAACGGCCGCCATCGAGCGGAACCAGCGGGCGCAGGTCCGGCGGGATGACCGGGACGACCTTCATGATCATCCATTCCGGGCGGTTGCCGGATTCCATGAAGTTCTCGACGATCTTCAGGCGCTTCATCAGCTTCTTTTGCTTGAGATCCGATGTCGTATCGGCAAGCTCGGAGCGCAGGTCGCCGGCGATCTTCTCGAGCTGCATGCTGGCCAGCATCTCGTAGATCGCTTCAGCGCCGATCATGGCGGTGAACTGGTCTTCGCCATATTCGTCGACGGCGAGCATGTACTCTTCTTCCGAGAGAAGCTGATGCTCCTTGAGAGCGGTCAGGCCCGGCTCGGTAACGATATAGTTTTCGAAGTAGAGGACGCGCTCGACATCCTTCAGCGTCATGTCGAGCAGCGTGGAAATACGGCTCGGCAGCGACTTCAGGAACCAGATGTGGGCAACGGGAGCCGCAAGCTCGATATGGCCCATGCGCTCACGGCGAACGCGCGACAGCGTGACTTCGACGCCGCACTTTTCGCAGATGATGCCCTTGTACTTCATGCGCTTGTACTTGCCGCACAGGCACTCGTAGTCCTTGATCGGCCCGAAGATTCTTGCGCAGAAAAGACCATCGCGTTCCGGCTTGAACGTGCGATAGTTGATCGTTTCCGGCTTCTTGATCTCGCCATAAGACCAGGAAAGAATCTTCTCCGGCGACGCGATCGAAATCCGGATGGAATCGAAATTTTGCGCAGGCACCTGCGGATTGAAAAGATTCATGACCTCTTGGTTCATGCCTATCTCCTTTAGGGGCGAAACGCCCTCGAATTGCGATCAGTCCGGCAAATCCCGGGAGCCTGACTGACGCTTTAAAACCGCCTTGCGGCGCCATGCATCCGAAGGGACGCCGACGGCGCTGCAATATTCCAACGGTGCGCGCTGACAGACAGCGCGCACCCGACAGGTTATTACTCGGCTGCGTCCGGAAGCTGGCTTGCCGTCTGCAGATCGTCGACCTTGGAGTTTTCCAGTTCGACGCTGAGACCCAGCGAGCGCATTTCCTTGACGAGAACGTTGAAGCTTTCCGGAATGCCCGCCTCGAAGGTGTCGTCGCCACGAACGATGGCTTCGTAGACCTTCGTACGGCCGGCCACGTCGTCCGACTTGACCGTGAGCATTTCCTGCAGCGTGTACGCCGCACCGTAAGCTTCGAGCGCCCAGACTTCCATTTCGCCGAAGCGCTGGCCGCCGAACTGCGCCTTACCGCCCAGCGGCTGCTGGGTGACGAGCGAGTACGGGCCGATCGAACGGGCATGGATCTTGTCGTCGACAAGGTGGTTCAGCTTCAGCATGTAGATGTAGCCAACCGTGACCTGACGGTCGAACTGCTCGCCGGTACGACCGTCGTACAGTGTCGACTGACCGGTCCGCTTCAGACCTGCCATTGCCAGCATCTCGTTGACATCGGCTTCGCCGGCACCATCGAAGACCGGGGTCGCGATGGACACGCCACGCTTCCACTGGTCAGCCAGACGCAGGACCGACGCATCGTCATACTCGTGAACGTCGTCGCTCTTCGGACCGTCGCCGACGACCAGATCGATCGTCTTGCGCAGAGGCTCGATGTTGCCGCTCGCCTTATAGGCTTCGATCAGTTCACCGATCTGGCGCCCCATGCCGGCGCAAGCCCAGCCCAGGTGCGTCTCGAGGATCTGACCGACGTTCATGCGCGAGGGAACGCCGAGCGGGTTCAGCACGATATCCACATGCGTACCGTCTTCCAGGAACGGCATGTCTTCGACCGGAACAATGCGCGAAACGACGCCCTTGTTCCCGTGACGGCCTGCCATCTTGTCGCCCGGCTGGATCTTGCGCTTAACAGCGACGAAGACCTTGACCATCTTCATGACGCCCGGAGGCATTTCGTCGCCGCGCTGGACCTTCTCGACCTTGTCCATGAAGCGCTGTTCAAGGCGCGACTTGGATTCGTCGTACTGGCCACGCAGGGCTTCCAGCTCGCTCTGGACCTTTTCGTCCTCGACGGCAAACATCCACCACTGCGAACGCGGATACTCCGAAACGACGGCGTTGGACAGTTCCGTGCCCTTCTTGAAGCCCTTCGGACCAGCAAGAGCCACCTGACCGCGCAGCATCTCGACCAGACGGCCGTAGACGTTACGGTCGAGGATCGCCTGCTCGTCGTCACGGTCCTTGGCGAGGCGCTCGATCTCTTCGCGCTCGATCGCCATGGCGCGTTCGTCCTTTTCAACGCCGTGGCGGTTGAAGACGCGAACTTCGACGACCGTACCGTAGGTGCCGGGCGGCATGCGCATGGAGGTGTCGCGAACGTCGGACGCCTTTTCACCGAAGATGGCGCGCAGGAGCTTTTCTTCCGGCGTCATCGGGCTTTCGCCCTTCGGCGTGATCTTGCCGACGAGGATGTCGCCCGGCTGAACCTCGGCGCCGATGTACACGATGCCGGCTTCGTCCAGGTTCTTCAGCGCTTCTTCCGAAACGTTCGGAATATCGCGGGTGATTTCTTCCGGACCGAGCTTGGTGTCGCGCGCCATCACTTCGAACTCTTCGATGTGAATGGAGGTGAACACGTCGTCGGCAACGATACGCTCGGAGAGCAGGATCGAGTCTTCGTAGTTGTAGCCGTTCCACGGCATGAACGCGACGAGCACGTTGCGGCCGAGAGCCAGATCGCCGAGGTCGGTCGAGGGACCGTCCGCCAGGATGTCGCCCTTGTTGACCACGTCACCGACGGTGACCAGCGGGCGCTGGTTGACGCAGGTGTTCTGGTTCGAACGCTGGAACTTCATCAGGCGATAGATATCGACGCCGGACTTCGACGGATCGAGGTCTTCGGTGGCGCGGATAACGATACGCGTCGCGTCGACCTGGTCGACCACGCCGCCGCGGCGGGCGCCGATGGCGGCACCGGAGTCACGCGCGACGACCGGCTCCATGCCGGTGCCGACGAACGGAGCTTCGGCACGCAGAAGCGGCACGGCCTGACGCTGCATGTTCGAGCCCATGAGCGCGCGGTTGGCGTCGTCGTTTTCCAGGAACGGGATCAGAGCGGCAGCGACCGAAACCAGCTGCTTCGGCGAGACGTCCATCAGGTTGATGTTGTCGCGCGGAGCGAGCATGACTTCGCCGGCATGACGGCAGACGACGAATTCCTCGATGAAGGAGCCGTCGGCGTCGAGCTCGGCATTGGCCTGAGCAACGTAGTACTTCGCCTCTTCCATGGCGGAGAGGTAGAGCACGTCGTTGGTCACCTTACCGTCGATGATGCGGCGATAAGGGCTTTCGATGAAGCCGTACTTGTTGACGCGGGCAAAGGTCGCCAGCGAGTTGATGAGGCCGATGTTCGGACCTTCCGGCGTTTCGATCGGGCAAATACGACCGTAGTGCGTCGGATGAACGTCGCGGACTTCGAAGCCGGCGCGCTCGCGGGTCAGACCGCCCGGGCCGAGAGCCGAGAGACGGCGCTTGTGGGTGATTTCCGAAAGCGGGTTCACCTGGTCCATGAACTGCGACAGCTGCGAGGAGCCGAAGAATTCGCGGACCGCAGCGGCAGCCGGCTTTGCGTTGATCAGATCCTGCGGCATGACCGTATCGATTTCGATCGAGGACATACGTTCCTTGATCGCACGCTCCATGCGCAGCAGGCCCAGACGATACTGGTTTTCCATCAGCTCGCCGACCGAACGGACGCGGCGGTTGCCAAGGTTGTCGATGTCGTCGATCTCGCCCTTGCCGTCGCGCAGCTCCACGAGCATCTTGACCACGGCCAGGATGTCGTCCCTGCGCAGGATGCGAACGGTGTCTTCGACGTCGAGGTCGAGACGCATGTTCATCTTCACGCGGCCGACGGCGGAGAGATCGTAACGCTCCGCATCGAAGAACAGCGAGTTGAACATGGCTTCGGCCGATTCCATGGTCGGCGGTTCACCCGGACGCATGACGCGGTAGATGTCGAACAGAGCGTCCTGACGGTTCTCGTTCTTGTCCGCCGAAAGCGTGTTGCGGATGTAGGCGCCGACATTGATGTGGTCGATGCCGAGAATCGGGATTTCGTCGAAACCAGCCTTCAGGATGACCGGCAGGGTCTTCTCGTCGATTTCGTCGCCGGCTTCGAGGTAGATCTCGCCGGTCTGGAAATTGACGATGTCTTCCGCCAGGAAGAGGCCGTAGAGCTCTTCGTCGGTCGCCTTGAGAGCCTTGAGGCCCTTGTCCTGCAGCTGACGAAGCAGACGCGGGGTCAGCTTCTTGCCGCCTTCGACAACGACTTCGCCGGTATCGGCGTCGATCATGTCGGTGACGGTCTTCGCACCCTTCAGCGTTTCCGCCTTGAAGGGAATGCGCCAGCCATCGCCGGAGCGCTCGTAGAGCGACTTCGTGTAGAAGGTCGACAGGATTTCTTCGCCATCCATGCCGAGCGCCATCAGCAGCGACGTCACCGGAATCTTGCGGCGGCGGTCGATACGGGCGTAGACGATGTCCTTGGCGTCGAACTCGATGTCCAGCCAGGAACCGCGATACGGGATAACGCGAGCGGCGAAGAGCAGCTTGCCGGAAGAGTGGCTCTTGCCCTTGTCGTGATCGAAGAACACGCCCGGCGAGCGGTGCATCTGCGACACGATCACGCGCTCGGTACCGTTGACGATGAACGTACCGTTGTTCGTCATGAGCGGCATGTCGCCCATGTAGACGCTCTGTTCCTTGATGTCCTTGATGGACTTCGCGCCCGTATCCTCATCGATATCGAACACGATCAGACGGAGGGTCACCTTCAGCGGCGCGGCATAGGTCAGGTCGCGCTGGCGGCACTCATCGACGTCGAACTTCGGCGGTTCGAACTCATAGGAAACGAACTCCAGCATGGAAGCGCCGGAGAAATCGGTGATCGGGAAAACCGACTTGAAGACAGCCTGAAGACCTTCGTCCGGGCGGCCGCCCTTCGGTTCTTCGACCATGAGAAACTGATCGTAGGATGCCTTCTGAACCTCGATGAGGTTCGGCATCTCTGCGACTTCGGGAATCTTACCAAAAAACTTGCGTACGCGCCTGCGACCGTTGAACGAAAGGGTCTGAGCCATCGTCGCTCCTTTAAAATCCTGCACCCGGGCCTGCAACGGACGGGTATCGCTGGCCAGGCGACCCCATCAATCAATGAGTAGTTCAATCTCGTCTGTCTAACCGAAAACCGCTCGGCCGGATTGCGTCGCGGTTCGGTTTGAGACCATCCTCTTGAAGAACCCATTACCCAAAAGCCGTTTTTCCCGCGGCTTTTGGGTAATTCGTTCAGAAAAACGGCAAATGGGAGGCGGCAAAAAGCCACCTCCCAAAGCAGTTTCAAGCTTACTTGACGTCGACCTTTGCGCCGGCGTCTTCGAGCTTCTTCTTGATGTCAGCAGCTTCTGCCTTGGAAACAGCTTCCTTGACAGCCTTCGGAGCGGCTTCAACGAGATCCTTGGCTTCCTTGAGGCCCAGGCCGGTGATGGCGCGGACTTCCTTGATGACGTTGATCTTGTTTGCGCCGGCATCAGCGAGGATGACGTCGAACTCGGTCTTTTCTTCTTCAACGGCAGCAGCAGCGCCAGCACCACCGGCAACGGCAGCAACAGCTACCGGAGCAGCGGCGGAAACGCCCCACTTTTCTTCGAGAAGCTTGGACAGTTCTGCGGCTTCGAGAACGGTCAGCGAGGAGAGGTCGTCTACGATCTTTGCGAGATCAGCCATTTTTGTAGTTCCTTTTGTTCGGTTCGAACTGGTTGATTATGAACAGCGAAAAACCGCCTTACGCGGCTTCGTCCTTCTTGGCGTAGGCCGAGAACACGCGAGCAAGCTGACTTGCCGGCGCTGCAACAACACCTGCGATGCGGGTAGCCGGAGTCTGGATCATGCCCAGCAGCTTCGCGCGCAGCTCATCCAGCGAAGGCAGGGTCGCGAGCGACTTTACTGCCTCGGCGTTGAGCGTTGTTGTTCCCATGGCTCCGCCCAAAACAACGATCTTGTCGTTGCCCTTGGCGAAATCCACGACGACCTTCGGAGCGGTAATCGGATCAGTGCTGTATGCAATCAGCGTCTGACCGGTGAAGAGATTGGAAATCCCTTCCGCATCCGTGCCCTGAAGAGCAATTTTGGCCAGGCGGTTCTTCGCGACTTTGACGGTGCCGCCGGCAGCGCGCATCTTGGAACGAAAATCGTTCATCTGAGCGACTGTAGCACCAGCATAGTGGGCCACGACAACCGAGCCCGAAGCCTTGAAGACTTCGTTCAGTTCCGTGACGAATTCGCGTTTTTCCGCTCTTTCCACTGCTTTTCTCCAGTTGACAGGACCGGGTTAGCGGGCCTGCCGGGTTGCCTTTTGCCTCCTGGGATCAAGAGAGATCCCAAGCGACGCTTGAGGATCCTGTCCCCTCGCGCTCGAGCCTGACGGCTCCAAGGCACAAGGCATCCAAGGCTCGAACCGAGTTCATCGAAGCAGCGCTTCTTCAAAATTCGGGTCTTACCCGTCTCATGCAGGCTTGAGTGATTAAGGGATAACCACCTGCAATCTCGGACAGGAATTCCGGATTTCTCCGGAAATCCCGGCCCCGAAAGGCCGGGAATTCTTAAACGCCGGACACGAGGTCCGGCATGATTATCAGGCGCTCGGCGCCGTAACCGTCGACAGCTCGATCTTGACGCCCGGACCCATGGTCGAGGAGATCGCGACACGCTTCAGGTAGTTGCCCTTGGCGCCAGCCGGCTTTGCCTTGATGACGGCGTCGGCGAAGGCGCGGATGTTTTCTTCCAGAGCCTTGGCATCGAACGAAGCCTTGCCGATACCGGCATGGATGATACCAGCCTTCTCGACGCGGAACTCGACAGCGCCGCCCTTGGAGGCTTCAACAGCGCCCTTGACGTCCATCGTAACGGTGCCGACCTTCGGGTTCGGCATCATGCCACGCGGGCCGAGAACCTTACCGAGACGACCGACGAGCGGCATCATGTCCGGGGTCGCGATGCAACGATCGAAGTCGATCTTGCCGCCCTGAACGATTTCAACCAGGTCTTCAGCGCCGACGACGTCAGCACCGGCAGCCTTGGCTTCGTCAGCCTTGGCACCGCGAGCGAAGACGGCAACGCGAACCGTACGGCCCGTGCCGTTCGGCAGGTTGACGACGCCGCGAACCATCTGGTCGGCGTGACGCGGGTCAACGCCGAGGTTCATCGCGATTTCGACGGTCTCGTCGAACTTGGCGACGGCACGGTCCTTGACCATGTTGATGGCCAGATCCAGAGCATAAAGCTTGGTCGGATCGACGCCTTCACGAATCTTCTGAATACGCTTTGCTACCATGGTCTCAGCCCACCACTTCCAGGCCCATCGCGCGGGCAGAGCCCTCGATCATGGCCATTGCGCCTTCGATATCGGCGGCATTCAGATCCTTCATCTTGGCTTCGGCGATAGACTTCACCTGAGCCTTGGTAAGAGTGCCAGCCTTGGCGCCCTTGCCCGGAGTCTTCGAGCCGGACTGAATCTTCGCTTCCTTCTTCAGGAAGTAGCTGACCGGCGGCTGCTTCATTGCGAAGGTGAAGGACTTGTCCTGGTAGTAGGTGATGACGACCGGGATCGGCATACCCTTTTCCATTTCCTGCGTGGCGGCATTGAACGCCTTGCAGAATTCCATGATGTTAATGCCACGCTGACCAAGCGCAGGACCGATCGGCGGCGAAGGATTCGCCGAGCCGGCCTTAACCTGCAGCTTGAGCTGGCCTGCAACTTTCTTAGCCATTTCTCTCTGCCTTTCTGAATGACCGGTTTCCCGGTCCACGATGCCGGATCACTCCGGCGGCTGCGGTTGCGTGGTGCGGATCACAAGGTCCGGCTAAGACCCTACCCTTCCACGCGGATTGCGGCGGCGCCGCGAGACGCAAGCGAATATTCGCCTACGTCGAAACTTGAGCGAGAGGCCGGCAGCCGAGCCGACTCCTTCGCGAGGATACAATCAAACCTTCTCGACCTGGCTGTATTCCAGCTCGACCGGCGTAGCGCGGCCGAAAATAGACACTTCCACCTTCAGGCGCGAACGCTCCTCGTCGACATCCTGAACCGTGCCGTTGAACGAGGCGAACGGACCATCGGAAACACGAACCTGCTCGCCGATCTCGAAGGATACGGAAGCCTTCGGCCGTTCGACACCCTCCTGGACCTGCCCGAGAATGCGCTCGGCTTCATAATCCGGAATCGGAACGGGCTTATTATCGGAACCGAGGAAGCCAGTAACCTTCGGCGTATTCTTGATCAGGTGGTAGGCTTCATCCGTCAGGTTGGCACGAACAAGCACATAACCCGGGAAGAACTTGCGCTCACTGTCAACCTTGCGGCCGCGACGCACTTCCACAACCTTCTCGGTCGGCACCAGGATCTTTTCGAACAGATGCTCGAGACCCTTCTGCCTGGCCTTCTCCTCGATGGATTCAGCCACTTTCTTCTCGAAATTAGAATAAGCGTGGACGATGTACCAACGTGCCGCCATGTTCATCTCCACTCGATATCAATTGCCGGTATTCAGCGCGTAGCTGAGAATCCAGCCGATCAGCTGGTCGGCAGCAAAGAAAAACAACGAGGCGAAAACAACCATGACGAGAACCATCACCGTCGAGATCATAGTCTCGCGGCGTGAGGGCCAGGTGATTTTCGACGTCTCGGAGCGGACCTGCTGTAGAAACGCTAGTGGATTCGTTTTGGATGCCATTGACCGCCCACGCAATTACGGCGCGTAAAGCTGAAAATATCAGCCCCACGCACCGCGTGTCTGTTAAACCCTACATAAACACCGATTCCCGATTTAACAAGAGGAAATACGGTGTTTTCTAAAATTTGCCGACAATTCGGCATGACCCTCGACACGAGAAGCAGCAAAACCAATGCGCCAGTCAAATCAAGGAGAATGGCAGGGGCAGCAGGGCTCGAACCTACGACCTGCGGTTTTGGAGACCGCCGCTCTACCAACTGAGCTATACCCCTTCTTCCTTCGATTTTCACTTCGAGCGGTGAACCGCCGGAGCAATTCGAAGACATGGCGCTCCCTTTAAGGCGGGATGAAACGATTGGCAAGAGCGTTTTTTGCTTTTTCCCAATCGGGTCCGCAACTTCACCCACCGCCGCCTGCGCGACGAGCCTGCTCGCAGCCGGAAAGCCGCGTTTCGGCGTTCATTGCTCCCCAGGCGCGCCTTTCGGCCTGCGCTTGAGAAATTTCGGTCTGATCGACCGCAGGAAATTGTCCGTCGAGCGAATCACGTTCGTCAGGGATATCAGCTTGTCGATCTCGGCGTCGGCATTGCCGAGCCGCTCCGACAGCACCTCGGCGGCGGCCAAGGCAATCTCGACCGGCGGAACTTCCGTGAAGCGCTCGGCGAGCCGGACATAGGGGTTCACCGAAACGCCGCCATGGATCGAGATCTTCCCCAGCCGGGCGAAGAGGCGCAGGAAGGTTTGCTCGAAGCTCCAATCATGCGCGGAAACCACTCTCCACTTCTGGGTGCGCCTGGCCGAGAAACCGGCAAGCACGATGGTCCCCGGCAGTTTCAGATCGCTGAGCCACAGCGCCATGGCAAAGCCGCTCGTCGGCGTCTTGCCTTCCGTGTAGAAATCCGAACAAAACCCAACCAGATCGAGATGTCCGGTCGGCGCCCCCTGGAAATCGGCCGCGGGATTGAGCTTCTCCTCCGGGCCGAGGCGAATATTCATGATGCCGAGGAAAAACTCCTTCGGAAAGAACTTCACGACCTCGCCCACCTCGCCTCGATAGACGATGTTGGCCCCGCGCGGCTGGCCACGCGAGATCAGCAGCGAATGCCCATGGAACGGGCGGCTCAGAACCTTGTAGACCTTGTTGAAGAACACGAAGAGCGTGGTCGGCGGAAACTGCGCCTGCAGGCTCGCAATATCGACCGCATCGCTATTGGCGACCAGAACGATATGAGAGAATCCCGCCAAGGTTTCGCGCCATTCTTCCGCGCTATTCAACCCGGCCGCGGAGCCCGCAGCCGGAAAGCCGGTGTCAACAGGAGCTGTTGTTTTCCGATCCAACTCGCTCACTTCTGCTGGACGTGCAGCATGCGCTCGCGCATGGCGAACCATTCTTCGGCATAGTCATCGTTGCGGTACTCGTCGAAATACGGGCCGCCGTCGGTGAAATGCACCAGCTTGGCATCCTCACGATAGTCGTATTCGTTGACGAGTTAATTCCAGGTCACCGGCACCTCGCCGATCTGGTCGTCATTCTCCAGCCATTTGAACTGATGAAGCTGGAGGCCGGTCGCCGTGTTGACGAAATCCTTCGTCAACGCCGTGCAACGGGCATTGTTGAACAGGATCATGCTCGACCAGTTCTTCTTTTCGTACTTGGTCTGCGTCTGGCCGAGGAACTTGGTTTCGATCTTCGGCTGATAATCATGCTTGACGCACATTGCGGCATAGCGGTCGTCGCGCAAAGCCCACAGCTCGGCGATATCGGCGCGTGCAAGCATGTCGCAATCCATGAAGATGCTCCAGCCCTGGTAGTCGCTGAGATAGGGAACGAGGAAGCGCGAGAAGGAAAATTCGGTCGATTGCAGCGGATTGCGCTCGCGCGTGAAGATGCCATCGAGATTGTTGAGCACGATCGGCGAAAAGACCACCGGAATAGACGAGCGCTCGATGATGCTCTGGGTCAGAACGTGATAGGCGACGACTTCCTTGGAATCGAAACCGACAAAAATACGTGCAACATTATCCTTCATGATACCTCCGAAGCGGCTGATCTCTTCGCGATCAACCGGCAAACTATCTTCCGACGCGACATAGATCGCGCCCAGCTCATCCTCCAGGCGCTCTTGCCATGGGACGCTGGTTCGAAACGAGGGCGCGGATATACCGTACCAAGCGTTGCAATCTCAGGGAGATGCCCCGCAAACACAACCCTACTTAAATAAACGGGGGTATTTGTCGAGTGTTTGCGGAAGCATTTTTGGTTATCCCACGTAACAAATGGAGAGGCAGCGGCTCGTGCCCCCTCTCCTACCGGGCGTTGCGGTCGCGCATACCGGTTTCCTCCGGGGGCGGTCGCCCTTCAGATTTTTACGTGGCGGCGCCAGTCGTGCTCCTCCTTGAAGCCCAGAACCTCGCGAATCTTGCGGTTGGACAAGAGGCCCTCGTATTCACCGATCTCGCGCGTGAAAGGGACGCCCGGATAGTGCCGGGCGGCAAGCTCGCGCGACGGCGTGTTGGCTGACACCGTGTCATTCGCGGCATTGAACACCTGGAAGCCGAGACCGTTCTTCTCGATGCAGAGATGGACAATCTGGCCGAGATCGCGAGCATCGATATAGCTCCAGGCGATCCGCTTGCGGATCTCGCTGTTGGCGAAATAGTCGGGGAAATGCTCATATTCGTGCGGCTCGATGACATTGCCTATGCGCAGCGCATAGACGTCGATGCCGAAGCGTTCGGCAAAAGCGCGGGCCGTCTTCTCGTTCACGACCTTGGACAGGCCGTATGAGTCCATCGGATCGACGTCATAATCTTCCTCGAGCGGGAACTGGTGGAAGTCGCGATGGCCCTCGGCAAAGCAGACCCCGTAAGTCGTCTCGCTGGAAGCGATGATGATCTTCTTCACGCCGAGCTTCGCAGCCGCCTCGATGACATTGTAAGTGCTCATCGTATTGATGCGGAACGTCTCGTTGTCGGGCTTGATCAGGATGCGCGGCACGGCGGCAAAATGCACGACGGCATCGAAAGGCTGCACGCCCTTGCCGTGGTCGAGATCGGGGAAATCGCGATGCATGGTCAGAACATTGTAGACTTGTCCTGCATCGGTGACATCGGCCTGCAGATTGGTGACACCGGGGCTGTTCAGCGGCACGAGATCGACGTTGTGGACCTCATAGCCGGCATTGACCAGCCACGGAACCGTGTGCCGCCCGGCCTTGCCGCTTCCGCCGGTAAACAAAATACGTTTCTTCATGAAATTTCCTCCTGATAAAATCGAGCGATAGATAGGCCCTTGCGTTCATTTCGCAAGACACGCTTTGGTGACGCGGAGCCTCTCCGGCAAAATAGCCGAGGAGGCCTTATCGGCAAAATATCACCGACAGGTGACTTTGGCATCGCGCTAGCTTTGCAGATGCTTCAGAACTTCATCTCCACCCTGCCGGATCGAAAGGCCACTCGTATCGACGATCGCGCAGCCATGCGACCTGGCTTCATGGCGCAGATAGGCGGCCCAGTTCATCATGGTCGCATCGGCAAGTTCTGGCTGACCACGCTCCACAGTCAACCGGGCTGCTCTCGTTGCATCGTCACAATCGATCAATAGCAGGCGATAGTCATCGATCTTCGCGGCTGCAGCCGCTTCCCTGACGAAGGATGGCCGCATCTGTCCTTCAAGCAGAACCGCCCGGCCCTTCCGCAGCTGCGGCGCAAGCCGTGCCAACCATTCGACGGTCTTGTCGCGTTGCCAGGCCTCTGGCGAACCATGATCCCGGATCATGACATCGAGCGACGGCACGCCGATGCTATCGAAATGATAGACGGTCACGGTCTGCGCATGGTCCCTGGCGACTGCCCCCGCGATGGCCGTTTTCCCCGAACCCGAGGCACCCGTCAGAATGATCAAGCTCATGCATGTCTCCACAATGCAAAAAAGCCCCGCTGTTTCCAGCGGGGCCTTCTTATAAAGGAATAATCCGAGGATTACTCGACGATGGAAGCGACGATGCCAGCGCCGACGGTACGGCCGCCTTCGCGGATAGCGAAGCGAAGCTTCTCTTCCATCGCGATCGGAACGATCAGCTCAACCGCAACCGTGACGTTGTCGCCAGGC
>NZ_JBNWDS010000034.1:0-17642 GCF_053521765.1 Rhizobium sp. A37_96
CTCGCCCTTGGCCTCGGCAAGCGGCTTGCCCTGTTCGGCGGTCAGGATGCGCCCGAGATCGTCCTGGTTCTCCATCATCAGCTCGAACCAGCGCCGGAGAATGCCGGAGCGCTCCTTGGCGGTGCGGGCGGCCCAATCCTTCTGCGCGATCTCGGCCGCGGCAATCGCCGTTTTCGTCTCGGCGGCACCCAGATTGGGAACGAGGCCGATGATCTCGCCGGTTGCCGGATTGTCGACCTTGATCGCATGGGAGGGATCGGCTTCGATCCACTCGCCACCGACCAATGCTGCCTGCCGGAACAATGTGGGGTCGTGAAGATGAGATAGCATTCTTCCTCCTCTGGAGAGTTCAGTTCAAGAGAGCCCGTCATAAATCATGTGGAGGCCGCGGTTTGTATGCCACAGCCCCGCTGATTTACGCCCACTCTTCGAGAAGCCGAGCGGCACGTTTCGTGATGCCTTTGGCATCGAGTTCATAATGTGCGTAGAGATGGGTCGGCGGGGCGATCAAGCTATACTCGTCGTATATGCCATGGCGTGTCAGCTTCACTGGCATGCCTTCGCCGGCGATTACTTCCGCAACTGCTCCTCCCAGGCCTCCCAGGACATTGTGCTCTTCCACCGTCAGGATCTGCGGGCTTTGCGAAGCTGCTTCGAGGATGGCGTCGCGATCGATCGGCTTGACGGTTGCCATATCGATGAGACCAACGCTTGCCCCCGCCGCTCGAAGTGCTTTAGCAGCCTCTAGCGCTGGATGCACGGTAGAACCTGTGGCGATAATCGTAAGGTCTGTACCGGCGAAGTGCGGTATGGCCTTGCCGATCGTGAATGGGCGCCGCTCGGCATAGACCTCGGGGTCGCGTCCGCGCTGGATGCGGATGTAAATTGGATGCGGATAGTCGTTGGAAGCCTTGATGACCTCCATCAGCTGATTGGCATCCGCCGGCGCGATGACCGTCAGATTGGCGATCGAGCGCATGATCGCCAGATCTTCCGTCGCGTGATGGGACGTGCCGTAAAAGCCAAGTGAGATGCCGGCATGATGGCCGATCAGCCGCACAGGCAGTTTCGAATAGGCGACATCCATGCGGATCTGCTCGCAGCAAAGCAGGGCAAGGAAGGATGCGAAAGTGGCTACATAGGGTTTCATGCCGACAGCAGCCATGCCTGCGGCGGCCGAGACCATGTTCTGCTCGGAAATTCCGAACTGGACGAAGCGCTCAGGATGCTGCGTGTGAAATTTGGACAATCCGTTCGAAAATTGCAGGTCGGCGGTGCCTGCCACAATCGGTTCGCCGGCCGCGGCCAGTTCGGAAAGCGCATCGGAGAGTGCGTCCAGCCCCGGGGTCAGGGCATTCAATTGCCGATATTGCCAGGACTTGTCGGAAAGCGGCTTGTTCATATCAGATCTCCATCGCTTCGATTTCGGCAACTGCGCGTGCGGCGTCGGAAGGGTCGAGATAGCCTAGGTGCCAACCCGGTTCGGTTTCCATGTAGGACACACCCTTGCCCTTGACTGTCCGGGCGACGATCATTGCCGGCCTTGTCCGTGTGTCGTCCGCCTTCAGTGCCCGAAGCAAGATCGAGACCGCGGTGACATCATGCCCGTCGACGACATGTGTCTCCCAGCCGAAAGCTTGCCATTTCTCGACGATCGGTTCGACGCCGATGACGTCATCGACCTGCCCATCGAGCTGATAGCCATTGCGGTCGATGATGCCGATCAATTTGCCGAGCTTGTTGTGTGCGCCGAAGAGCGCGGCCTCCCAGACTTGACCCTCCTGCAACTCACCATCGCCGATCATAACGAAGGTAAAATAGTCCCTACCCAGCATGCGACCTGCGAGCGCCATGCCGGAACCGGCCGAAAGTGCATGTCCGATTGAGCCGGAGCTGAAATCGATGCCGGGAACCTTCGTCATGTCGGGGTGATCGCCGAGCGGGCTGCCAAGACGGGTATAACCGTCCAGGAGGTCCGGATCGATGAAGCCAAGGTCGGCAAGGATCGGGAACAGCCCGACGGCCGCATGTCCTTTGCCCATCATGAAACGGTCGCGCTCCTCCCATGTCGGTTCGCCGCGCCGCAGGTTCATGACGTCGTAATACAGCACGGAAAACAGTTCCGCTGCCGAGAAGACGGATGTGTAGTGGCCTACCTTGGCAATCTCGATCAGCCGGATCGTTTCAAGCCGGCAAAACTTCGCCCGATCCTTGAGATAGGCAATCTGCTCGTCGTTTGGTCGGAGGTCGTTTCTAGCCTCGGTTGCTGTGATCTTACCTGGTTGGGTCACGTCCTGTCCTCATCGTCAGCCTTGGCCGCCTGGCCCTTTGGCGCACTTGATCATCGACCCTTTGTAGACGGAGAAACGCGCGGCCGCTCGCACGATTCTTTGAAAACAATCTTCAACTATTCCAAAGAAATGAATGGGTTGGGTCGTGTTACGACGGGGTTGACGCAATGCATGCGGCAATCCTGGTAGGAGGTTTTTGATGAAAGACGGGATGTTTGTTTTTGATGCGGCTGTCCATACGCAGGACTTCGGCGACAATCAGATCAAAAAGGGTAGCGACGGCAGGCGCGTGCGGATTCTGCGTTCGCAGATCTCCGATTTCATAAGCCTGACCGGCAGGCGGGGACCTCCGCCGGAAACCGGAACCTTTTCCAATCCCGATCTCGAATGGGGCAACAAGATGCTCTTCGAGAATTCGGATACGGACATGGCGAGCGCCTGCTCGGTCCCTCTGTTTTCTCACTGGCGGGCCGGGCTTGGGCCTGTCGAACTCAGCGACGCCTTCGCCAAATCGAACCCGAAGCGCGTGGTGCTGACGGGCGGTGTCGATCCGGCCTATCACGGGCTCGATTTCGCGCTTGAGGAGATGGAACGGCAGGTCAAGGAACTTGGCGCCGTCAGCATGAAATTCTATCAGTACCAGCGTCGAGGCTGTTCTTGGCGCGCGGATGATCGCGATATCGCCTATCCGATCTGGGAGAAAGCCATCGAACTCGGCATCAAGATGGTGCAGTTCCACAAGGGCTTTCCGCTGGAGCTGGGGCCGGTCGAGGCTTTCAAGCCCAACGATATCCAGTATGCGGCCGCCGACTTCCCGGAGTTGAATTTCGGCATCCATCATCTCGGCGACCCCTATGTCGATGAGACGATCTCGATCGCGAGCCGTTTCGACAATATCTACCTGGTCCTGCCGCTATGGTTTAACCAGTATTACCTGCAGCCGTGGAAGATGCTGTCGCGGCTTGGCGAAGCCCTGCTTTATGTCGGTTCCGACCGCATCTGCTACGGTTCGGAAGCGTTTATCTGGCCGCATGTTCAGACCTATATCGACACACTTGCCAATCTCGAGATGCCGGACGAACTGCAGGAACGCTACGGCTATCCGGAGATTACCCGGGAGATGAAGGAAAACATGCTCGGCAAGGCATTCGCGCGCGGCATGGGGATCGACATCGAAGCCAAGAAGATCGAACTGGGGTTGGTTGCATGACGGTCAGTGCCATCATCTCCACCGATGCGCTGGAGGCCGCCTTCGCGCGCATCAGACCTCTGATCCTCGGCCACGGCGGCGATATCGAGCTTGCCGATATCAGTCCGGAGGGCGTCGTCAGTGTCAAGCTTGTTGGTGCCTGCAAAGCCTGCCCCAACATGGCGATGACCTATGTCGGCCCGATCCGGACCTACCTGATGGAGGTGGAGGGCGTGGCCGAGGTTCGCTGCGAGCAGGTCAATGCCAGCGTCAGGTCGCTGGATCGTCTGGCGCGCCGGCTTGGCTCAAGACCTCTGCTCGCGGATTAACCTCGAGAACCTTCAGCATGAATGAACATCGCGTTCCTGCCATCAGGAGCGCGATGCTTGCATTTGCCATTTGCTGCCAGTAGCTCTGGGCAACTCCCAAGCTGGCCTGCTACGTAAAACGGCGCGCCATTGGCGCGCCGCGAAACTTGTAGCCTTTAGGTCAGCAGTCTAGGGAATGAGCCGTTCCGCACGCAGCCGATCGAATACGTCGATGAAGGACTGTTCCGTGTCCTGGGTTTCTTTGAAGCCGAGCGACCTGGCCTTCGCCATGGAGTGAACGCATTCCATCGGCCGTCCGAGGTCGAGATCGGTGTGCCAAGCCGAGGCCAGGCGGTCGAGCTTGTTGGGCTGAAGGCCGTGCTTGCCGACGAGCTCATCCCAGTCCGTACCGAGATCCCGCATCTGTTCGGCCAGGGAGTTGTACTGGCCGGGATAGTCGGCGACCGGGACGTCGAAGTAATCGGCAATCGTCTGCCAGAGCTGCTCCCAGCGGAAGACATCGCCATTGACGGCGTTGAACGCTTCGTTGCGCGCGTTCGGCTCCATGCCCGCCCAAACGATCTGCTTGGCGAGAATGCGTGCATCGGTGATGTCGTTGAGACCCCGATAGGCCGTCGGGCTCCCTGGGAAACGGAACGGCCGGCCGGTCGCCTTGCAAATCGAGGCATGGGTGGCAAGCGTTGCGCCGATGTTCATCAGATTGCCGACTGCGTATCCGATGATCGTATGCGAGCGGTGAACCGACCAGCCGAAGCCATGCCAGGCTCCATAGCTCATGACGATGTCTTCCAGCTCGTAGTAGAAATTCTTCTTGGGCAGGCGAGGTGCCGTCTCGCGAAATGGCGTGATCGGCTGAACCTTGCCGTAGTCCTCGAAGGGGCCGAGATAGTGCTTGGTGCCTGTGACGACGCTGACATGCTGCAAGCAGCCTTTGTCCTTGAAGGCATCAAGAACGTTTCTGAGCATGTCGCCGTTCAGGCGGATGTTCTCATCCTCGTTGGCGCCGAGGGTCCAGGAACAGTAGAAGATATGGGTCGGCGAAAGATCCGATAACGTAGCGATCGCCTCTTCCCGCTTCAGCAGATCGACCGTATGCGATCGGATGTAGGAAGCGCCGATGGGCGGCCGGCGTGATGCGCCATGGATTTCCCAGCCCCCGAGATCCCGCAGGTGCTCGGCCACGTTCAATCCGACGATGCCGGTCGCACCGACGATCAGTGCGCGTCTCTGATACATTTGTTTCTCCTTTTGTCGAAGTGAACGCAAGGATGACCATTTGCCGCCTGGTCAGATAGGCGGGTTTGAGGAATAACAGAAGTGAATATATTTCACTTTGGGAGAAGTCATGCAGAACCGCGCTCTCGAGATGGAAGTCTTTGTCACCATTGTCGACGCCGGCAGCTATTCCGCTGCGGCGCGGGCATTTTCCCTGTCACCTTCGGCGATCAGCAAGCTCGTCACGCGGCTCGAAAAGCGCCTCGGTGTTCAACTGGTCGTTCGCTCGACCCGCAGCTTTCGCCTGACGACGGAGGGAACGGAATTTTATGAGAGGTCCCGCGCGATCGTTCAGGACATTGTCGAAGCGGAGGCGAAAGTGGCCAGCAGGGCCGAGACCGTCGCGGGGCTATTGAAGGTAAGTTCTAACTTGCCTTTCGGTCTCCATGTGCTGTCGCCGCTTGTCGTCCTGTTTCTGGACGAAAATCCGGAAATGCGCGTTGATCTGGAACTGACCGACGAGGCGGTCGACATGATTGCGGAAAAGACCGACATCGCCATCAGAGCCGGCCAATTGCGCGATTCTTCACTACGCTCGCGGCGGCTATTGAATTCTCCCCGCCATATCGTTGCCTCGCCGGAATATTTGGTGCGTTTCGAAGAGCCGGCACGTCCTGATATGCTGCGGCAGCATACGTGTCTGACCTTCAGCGCCAGACCGCATCTTAACAGCTGGCAATTCAGAGATCCGGCCGACGGAGCCTCGGTTCATGTGGATGTCGGGGGCAAACTAGTCGTCAACAATGGCGAATCCATGCGTATTTTCGCGCTGGCGGGCGTTGGCATCGCGCGACTATCTGAATTTCATATCAGCAGGGATATTGCCGAAGGCCGTCTCGTTCGACTTTTGGATCGTTGGGATGCCGGTGAGACCGAGCCGATCTCGGCGATCTATTCGTCCCAGACCCATGTCCCGCAACGCATCCGGAAGTTTCTGGATTTCCTTGCGAAGAAGCTCTGAAGGAGAAGTGATCAGTTGATAAATTATCACTTGATCATTTCTGGGCGTGGTGATACCTCTTACGTCAGCTCAGGGAGAGAGCGTGGAGTTCTTCGGCCGTTGTAAGGCCGTACCGATCCATTTTCGTTGATATGAGGGCTGACATCGCGTGATGTCAGAACGGGAGAGTATGGCAAAACAAGCCCGAGAATATCTGGATGCAGCCGAGCGTGAGCAGCGAATTCTCGAATTCGCCATCGATTTCGTTGCAAAGAGAGGATTGCGGTTCACGACGCGGGAACTGGCTGATGCGCTGGGCGTCTCGCAACCGCTCCTATATCGGTATTTCAAGAGCCGCGACGACCTGCTGCAGAAGATCTACGATGAGGTCTACCTTAGACGCTGGGATCCGACGTGGAACGAGCTGCTTGCCGATCGCTCCTTGCCGATCCGGGAACGTCTCGTGCGCTATCTTCAAGCCTATACCAAGGCCATACTCGATGAGCGATGGATAAGGATCTTCATCGCCTCGGCGCTCGAAGATCCGCAGATCACTAAGAAATATCTGGGTCTGCTGCATGAGACGACATTTCCGCTGATTTTCGCGGAGGTGGCAGCCGAAGTGGGAATCGAAGTCCCTCCTGGACCGAATGCCGAGGAACTGGCGATCGAGATCGTATGGGGCTTTCACTCAAGCTTCTTTTACATGGGCGTGCGCAAATACATCTATCGCAACAAGATACCGAATGAACTCGACCCGATCATTCGGGCAAGGGTCGATGTCTTTGTCTCGGGCCTTGCGGAAACGATGCAAAGGCTGGGCGACTACCTGCCGGACCCGGAGGCACGCAAATGAACAGTATTCAGGATCTGCGTCTGTTCTCCGAGATTGTCAAATCGAACAGCTTCTCGATTGCGGCCTCGAAGCTGGGGCTGTCTCCGGCAACGATGAGCGGGCGCCTCAAGGCGCTGGAATGTCATTTCGGTGTTGCGCTGCTGAAGCGTACGACCCGGTCACTATGTCTGACGGAGGAAGGGAGATATCTCTTCGAGACATCGCAGGCGATCATCGAAGATTTCGAGCGGCTCGACAAGACGATGCGTGCGCGAAAGCGCAACACCCACGGCACCGTAACGATTGCGGCACCGTCGGAATTCGGTCGCAAGTATGTCATTCCGCTGACAAACGAATTCGGCATCTCACATCCGGAGATCGGCTTTCGACTGATTCTGGGCGACGACGATGTGAACCTGGTCGAAGACGATTGTGATATTCTTATCCGCTTCGGTGTCGTTCCCGATAGCGCTCTGACGACTCGGAAACTTGGCGAAAATCCGATGGTGATCTGCGCTGCGCCGGAGTACCTCGCGCGGATGGGTATTCCCGTGGTGCCATCCGAGCTTACGGATCACAACTGTCTCGTTTATCTCGATGGCAAGACGGCAAGCGATAGATGGTTCTTCGATATCGAGGGAAAGGATATGGCGGTTCGCGTCTGCGGCAATCGACTGGTCTCAGACTGGCAGGCATTGATCGATCTGGCATGCGCTGGTCATGGGATCGTACGCGCCTCCTCATGGGATGTCGCGAGAGAACTTGAAGAGGGCTCCCTTGTTGCCATTCTTCAACCATTCCAGTGCGAGCCGGAAATGATCCATCTGCTGTCCGAGCCAAGGCACCGCCTTCCCCGACGAACGGCTGAGTTCATCGATTTCCTGCTGCAGAAGGTGAAGCGCCTGAGCCGCGGCGCCGAGCCGCGCAGGGACGACCATATCGAGCTGCGCGGCGCCGCCTGATCGTAATTTTTTGATCACTCCCATTCGAACGGTTCATCCAAGGCTGGACCGAATGATGACGCATGGAGAATTGCTATGGATTACGGCTTGAGAGGAAAACATGTGTTGGTGACCGGAGGAGCCACGGGGATCGGACGCGCCATTGCATCGGCTTTCCTGGCAGAAGGAGCCGAGGTCACGCTCAGCGGTCTCACCGAGACGGAAGTCAATGAGGCGGTCGTAGCGCTCGGCACCCACTGCCGCGGATTGGCGGGCGATCTTACGGCAAAGGGCGAGCCGGAGCGGTTATATGCTTTTGCGCAGGATAATGGTCCCGTCGATATTCTTATTAACAATATCGGGATTTTCGAGGTTCGCGATTTCTTCGAAACGACGGATGAGCACTGGTTTCGATATTTCGATGTGAATGTCATGACTGGGGTGCGGATGTCCCGTCTCGTATTGAGGGATATGCTCCCCCGCGGCGAGGGCAGTGTGATTTTCATCAGCAGCGAAAGCGCGGTGAAACCGCAGCCCTGGATGGCGCACTATGGTGCGATGAAGACATGTCTTCTCGGCCTGTCGCGATCGCTGGCCGAATTGACGAAGGGCACGCGCGTGCGCGTCAACGCCATCCTGCCCGGTCCGACCAATACGGAAGCGGTCCGGCGTTATCACGAGCAGATCGCGAGTGAGAAGGGTACGACGCGCGAGGCCGTGGTGTCGCAATATTTCGAGGATACCGAGCCGACGTCCCTCATCCGGCGGATGATCGAACCGGAGGAGATTGCACGCAGCGTCGTCCATCTCGCCGCAAGCGCTCATCTGAACGGCATGGCCATGCGGGCAGAAGGCGGCACGATCCGGTCGATTCTGTGAGGCTTCTTCAGCGGAGCTGAAGAGTGAATTCATCACAACGATCTCAATCGTCGCGGCCATTGCAAGTATCAAGAACAGACGATGTTTTGGGAGGAGCCACGTGAGCATATTCGATCTTGCAGGCAAGCGGGCATTTGTGACCGGTGCCGGTAGCGGGCTTGGTCAGGCGATTGCCATCGCCTTGGCGCAGGCGGGCGCCGATGTCGCCTGCTTTGATCTTGCGCAAGCATCGGGGCAGAACGACACCTCGGCGGCCATCACTGTAACAGGCAGACGAGCGATCCTGCTTGCGGGCGATGTCACCGAGCTGGCCTCGATCGAGGCGGCTCTTGACCACGCGGAACATGAGCTCGGAGAGATCGATATCGCCGTAAACAGCGCCGGGATCGCAAATATCAGTGCGGCCGAGTCCATGCCGCAAAGCCAATTCCTTCGGATGATGGACATCAACCTCAACGGGTTATTCTGGTCCTGCCAGGCCGAGGGACGGCGAATGCTGAAGCGCGGACGGGGCTCTATCCTCAACATGGCGTCGATCTGTGGCTCGACGGCCATAGCTGGTCTCGAACAGGCACATTACGACGCGACCAAGGCCGCCGTGATCCGTTTGACCAAGAGTCTGGCTGCCGAATGGGCCGCGCGAGGGGTACGCGTCAACTGCCTCAGCCCGGGCTTCATGGCAACGCCGATGAACAATCGGGCGGAAGTCGCGGAAAACGTCCGGAAATTCTCTGCAATGACGCCGATGAAGCGTATGGGCCGGCCGGATGAAGTCGGCGGACCCGCGGTTTTTCTATCGAGCGACGCAGCAAGCTACTGCACCGGAGTCGATCTGAATGTCGACGGCGGTTTTCTATCAATCTGACATCGGAACGGGAGGAACAATGATGTCGACAATACTGAAACTAGCCGGAGTTGCGATGATCGCCCTTTGGGCCGCGAACCCGGCGTTTGCGAAACCGGTGAAGATCGGCTGGGTGCAGGGCAATGCCGCCTTTCAGGCCGAGCAACGCACGGAGGACGGCTTCAAGAAATACCTGAGCGACAACAAGATCACCGACTGGGAGGTTACCTATCTCGACTCTGCCGGTTCGGCGGAAAAAGTCGCCAACAATATCGATGACGTTGTCAGCCGCGGGGTGGATGTCATCTATGTGACCTATGCTGATCTGCGATCTTCCAGCAATGCGCTGAAGACCGCGCAGGCTGCAAAGATCCCCGTCTATACCATCGACTCCGGTTGGATCGAAGGTTCAACCGCAGACATCACCACCAATAATTGGCAGATGTCGGCGGAAGTGTCCCTGAGCCTCATCAGCAAAATGAACGGCAAGGGCAATCTGATCCTCATCACGACGGACAAGATCAAGCCGGTTCGCGAGCGCACGGACACATTGCGCGCCATCCTCAAAGAATATCCCGACATCAAGATCATCGGCGAATACAACTTCGATGTGGCAAACTTCTATCAGGATACGATGAACGCCGTGCAGGATTTTGCCACGCGCTACGGTGATCAGATCAACGCGGTATGGACGCCCTGGGACGAGCCGGCACAGGCGGCGATCACTGCCCTGCAAGGCGCTGGACTGCATGTTCCGGTTTCCGGCATGGATGGGCAACCTGGGGCCATCAAGGCAATCTGCGAGCCGGATTCCATGTTAATTGCAACGGGTCGCCAGCAATTCGAGGAATGGGGCGCCGATCTTGCGACTTACGCCAAGCGCGTGAAGATGGATGGTGAGGATCCGAAGGCGGTCACCAACGGCAAGAACATCGTCTACTACGGCGCGACGCTCTTCACCAAGGACGACTGCGGCAAATAAAATCAGCACACGGGCGGTCGCTCCGCCCGTCCCAGCCTGAGGTAGAACATGTCAATCGTGCTTGAAAATATCACGAAGCAATGGCCCGGAACCTTGGCGCTCGATGGCGTGTCGCTCGAGGTGGTCGAAGGCAGGGTTCACGGCATCGTCGGAGAGAACGGTGCCGGAAAGACCACGCTTGTCAGCGTTCTGAGCGGCGCTGTTATCCCGACCGCCGGAACGCTTCGAATGTCCGGTCGCGCACTCGTATTCGAAAATCCGGCCGCCGCGGTGAAGAACGGCGTCTCGCTCGTCTCCCAGGAGGGCAATCTCGTTCCGCATCTGACCGCGGCGGAAAATATCTGTCTCGGGTTCGAGCCGGTACGGAGCGGCTTCTTCATCAATCGGCGGGAGGTTCAGCGGCAGGCGGAAGCGCTCGCCGAGAAATGGTTCCCGAATACGAACATCGAACTTCGCCGAAAGGTCGATGAGCTTCCCTATGCAGACCAGAAGATCGTCGAAATCCTGCGGGCCCTTCACTCACATCCAAAGGTTCTTATCCTCGATGAGCCGACGGCGACTTTGCCCGCCAAGGAGAAGGCGAGTCTCTGGACCCTGATCCGGCAACTGTCCGGCGGTGGAATAGCGATCGTCCTGATCAGCCACTTCCTCAAGGAGGTCATCGATCTCTGCGATGAGATCACAGTCTTGCAAGACGGGCGCAAGGTCTCTCACCTCACGAACGAACGCCGTGAGGTCAGTGAAAGACAACTGATCGATCTCATGCTCAATCGAAGCCGGTCTTCCGACAATGGCCGTCGTTTGAACGAGGAGGCCCGCGGAGACAGGAAGCTGGCGGACGACGCCGAAATCATCGTCGATGTGCGTGACTGGCGGGGTGAGCGCTTTGAGATGTCGGAGCTGAAGGTTCGCAGCGGCGAGATCCTCGGTCTGATCGGGTTGACCGGTTCCGGTCATTTCGAATTTGCCCAATCGCTGTTCGAGCCCAAACGTGCCGGGGAAGGGCGATACCTCTTTAAGAACAAGGAGGTTGGACGAGCCAGCGTCCGGGACATGAAACGGTTTGGAGCGGCGCTTGTACCGGATCACCGGATGATCAACGCCATGATCGGCGGCTGGACCGTTCGCGAGAACATGTCGATGGCTGGTCTGCAGGATACATGCCTGAAGCCGCTTGGATTCATACAGGCTGGGCGCGAACGGGCTGAAACCCTTCGCCTCGTCAAACGGCTCAACATCAAGACCGCAAGTGTGGAAACCAAGGTCGCTGAACTTAGCGGTGGCAACAAGCAGAAGGTTTCCGTGGCGAAATGGCAGTTCGCGGCGGAGGGAAAATATAAACTCTTCATCTTCCTCGAACCGACAGAAGGGGTCGATGTCGGAGCCAAACGGGAAATCCACGACCTCATCGTTTCTCTCGCAGAGCAGGGTGCCGCAGTCATCGTGGCATCCAGCGATCTTCTGGAGATCGCCCATGTGGCGGACCGTGTCATTGCGTTCAGGAACGGCCGAGACACGGATCAGATCGCGCGCAGGGACTTTAGCGAAGTGGCGTTCATCAACGCAATCGCAGGAGCGACACAATGACAATAACCACAATCCTTCTTCCGAGCGGAGTTTCCAAAGGCATGCGTCTTGGCTCGATCATACAGAAATACAGCACGCTTGCGGTTCTCGTGGTGTTGTTTGTAGCCTTCGCCTTGGGGACGGACCGGTTCTTTACCGGTACGAATCTCGTCAACATCCTGCAGCAGATTTCCATGCTGACCATTGTCGCCGTCGGTTTGACCTTCGGTTTTGCAGCGAAGGAAATGGACCTTTCTGTAGGTTATGTCGTCGGCCTTGCCGGCTTGCTTGCACCGCTTCTGATGGTGAACGGGCTGCCAATTCCGCTTGCCATCCTCGCGGCGCTCGGCGCTGGGCTCGCCGTCGGCCTGGTCAATTCCGCCCTGGTGGTTGGAATTGGCGTGCCGTCGTTGATAGCCACTCTTGCCGCCGGCTCCATTCTCTGGGGCATCAACTTCATGATTTCGGGCGGCCGCGCGATCTATGGTGGAATTCCGGCCGGGTATCTGGGGATCGGTCAAGGCAAGGTCGCGGGTTTCCTTCCCTATCCGGCGCTCCTGATGCTCGTCATCGTCGCCGCGTCCTGGTTCGTCATGGAGCGCACCACCTTCGGCCGATATCTCTATGCCGTCGGCGGCAATTCGCGCGCCGCTGAGCTTTCGGGGATCCGGGTGCGCTCCTATCGTGTTTACGGACTCGCCTTGAGCTCGTTCTTCGCGGCGATCTCCGGAATTATCCTCTCCGCGCGCCTTGGGTCGGGCCAGCCAAACGGCGGCGAGACCTATCTGTTGGACGGACTGGCCGCCGTGTTCATCGGAATGACGATGCTGAGGCCGGGAACCGCGACCGTCATGGGCACATTCTACGGCGCGCTTCTCATTGGCATCATGAACAACGGTTTGAACCTGGTGGGCATGGACACCTACGTTCAAAGCATCGTCAAGGGCATCATTATCGTGATCGCCGTGTCGGTTGTCTCCCGTACGACGAAGCTGAAACTCCTTTGATGATAGAAGAAGCCCATCTCGACGAAGAAAACTTGACGAACGTGCAGATGTTCGTGCCATCCTCGGCCAGGCAAGCGAAATGAAAGCGCAATGGGAGGGCGCCGACATGAACCTCAATCTGGCCGACAAGGTTGTCATCATCACCGGCGCAAGCTCGGGCATCGGCTTGGAAACGGCAAAGATGTTTCTTTCGGAGGGAGCGCGCGTGGTGGGTGCCAGCCGCGACATGGGCGCTGCGAGAGCCCTTGGCCCTGAAGATCGATGGATTGAATGCGATGTTGACCTTGCCGAAAAAGGATCTGGCGAGATTGTTGCGAATGCCGCGATCCAGGCGTTCGGCCGAATTGATATCCTGTTCAACAATGCTGGCGTCTGCCCCACACGCACCGGCTTTCTCGAAGTGTCCGACGATGACTGGGCGCAGACTTTGAACATTAACCTCGGTGGCTATGTGCGAATGGCGCGCGCTGTCCTGCCGGTGATGATTTCGCAAGGAAAGGGCGTTTTGATTCATTGCGGCTCGGAAGCCGGGCGTATGCCGCATCCGCTTTTGCCGGACTACAGCACGTCCAAGGCGGCAATCACCCTGCTTTCGAAGGCGCTTGCCCGCGAATTCACGCCCAAGGGCATCCGCTCGAATGTGGTAGCGCCTGCCCATATTCGCACTGAGCTCTGGGATCGGCCCGGCGGCTTTCTCCATGCGCTTGCCGCGCGTTATGGAACGACGATCGACGGTGCAGTGGATGCCTTTTTGGCAGAATCGAAGCTGCCCGCCGGGCGGCTGGGAACCGCAAGCGACGTCGCAGCAACCGTCCTCTATCTCGCGTCGGACGCCGCCGCGTTCATCAGCGGCGATGTCATCAACGTTGATGGTGGAGTGATACCAACCACATGATGAAGGGACATCAAATGGAACCCAAGATCGAGCACACCCCGGAAGTGTCCAAGACGCTATTCGATGAAATCGCCCGTGCGGACACGCGTGTCGGCCAAACCATTGTCTCGGAAACGGATATGGTCCGCATTTGGCACATCAGCCTTGAGCCGGGCGAACGTCTTGGGTTTCACCGCCACGAATTGGACTACTGCTGGATTGCCATCAATGCGGGTCGGTCGCGTTCCGTGTTTTCGGATGGAAACATTGTAGACACCGACTACAAGGCGGGCGATTGCAAGATTTTCGCCTTCGATAAGGGTGAGAACATGGTTCACGATCTCACCAACATCGGAGACACCAGCCTTGCGTTCACAACCATCGAATTCAAGGGCTCTCTCAAGCCACGCCCGTCGGCGTCGTCTTGGGATTGAGAAACAATCAAGCAGACCAGATGATGATGGTTGCGACGAAGCATGCCGCGGCTAAGTTTGTCGTATCAGATGGCGATTTGTCGCCCGTCCTTCAGCCTGCAGAAGGTACACTCGATAATGTTCCTGCGCTTGTAGGCTTCAGGGCCGAGAGGCTGGATGGGTTTTAGCGCCGGGTTGCTTGGAATGACTAGCAAGGTTCCACCATAGATCAGAAAGGTTCGTAGGGCGTCGCTGTCGTAAGCGGTGCCTGCAGCGCATATTTGTTTGGGCGGCAGGAGCGCGAGCGACCAGGGCGTCGCCACGCGTGACACAGTCGCTTGCGGCAGACCCAATCCTCTTGGTAGAGCGCAACCTTGAGCAGACTTGCTACTATCGTATCCGGTTGACACATATCTGGCGCCGCACCAGAACGCAACTGAACTATTAGTATAAATAATACAGTAAGCGCTGCCGGCAACTTTCGTTGGCGCTGTATCTAAAATCAGCAGAACAATATCAAACCGCAAAATGGTTTACAACTGTCTAACCAGCCATTTGTCCTGACATCCAAATTGGAATTACTTTTCCGGCGTTGAGAAGACCAAGTTTTGGCCTTGTGAATATTGGACGGGTGAGATGGGGCAAAAGGCTGAGCTTGAGCGCGTTCCTGGGGCTGGCGCTCCGCTCTATCGCGAAGCACTTGAGGAGATCGCCCATAGACTTACGGCATCGTCGCGACATCATCTGGAGGACGAGTTCATCCGTTATGCACTCGATAGTGCGGCCATCGTAGTCAACACTGACGTTCAGGGAACGATTACCTACGTCAACAGGAAATTCTGTGAGATCAGCGGCTATTCGCAGGCCGAATTGTTGGGGTCCAATCACCGCATGCTCCGTTCCGGCATGCACGACAAAGCCTTTTTCAAGTCGATGTATCGTTCGATTGCTAACGGCGAGATCTGGCACGGTGAGATCTGTAACCGCCGCAAGGATGGCACGCTTTATTGGGTCGACACGACTATTGTCCCGCATCTGTCTGAGTGCCGGAAAGTGGACAGCTATACCGCAATCCGATTCGATATTACCGAGCGCAAGATGCTGGAAGATGCGCTCAGGTCGAGCAAAGAGCATCTTGATCGTATCGCCAATCTCGATCCGCTGACCGAGCTTCCAAACCGCCGCCGTTTTCAGGAGTATTTGGAAGTGCTCGTGTCAAAGCATTCATCGAACGGGCTCGCGTTTCGGCTCGGGTTAATGGATGTCGACTCCTTCAAGGAGATCAACGATTCCTTCGGCCACTATGCTGGTGATATTCTCCTCCAAAGCATCGGTGAGCGGTTGCGCTCATTCGGCGACGGTCGCCTGTTCATCTCGAGATTGGGAGGCGACGAGTTTGCGCTGATTCTCTTGGGAGGCGGAGCCGGAGAAGCCGACATCTTCTTTGAGCGGGTGCTTGAGGCAATCCGTCAACCCGTCTCCGTCGGTTCCTCACATCGGCGCTGTTCGGTTAGCATCGGGGTCGCTGCCTACCCCCAGGATGCCGCTGACGCGGAAAGCTTGATCAAGGCGGCGGATCTTGCCCTCTACCAGGCCAAGGCGCTTGGACGCGATCGTGCTGAGCGTTTTGAACCCCAGTTGAGGGAAGTAGTGGAGAACAGGGCTGCGCTTCTGGAGGAGATCGAGACGGGGCTTCAGCGCGGTGAATTTGAGCTGCATTATCAGCCCATTGTTCCGATTGCCTCGCCGAACAGCATTTCTCTGGAAGCGCTTATGCGGTGGCGTCATCCGCGCCTTGGCTTGCTGACGCCGGGATCCTTTTCAGGAGGGTTCGAAGACCCGGCCGTGCGGGCGGCATTTGGAATGTTTATGGTAGAACAGGTGTTTAGAGATGTGGCGAGACTGCGCGGGCAAGGCGTCCCGCTGAGACGCGTAGCCATGAACCTCACAAACTCCGATTTCCGTTCGGATTCTTTTCTCGAGCGCTTCTTCCAATTATGCAACACGACCGGAATTGGCCCCGACCAGTTCTGCGTCGAAGTGACTGAAGGCATGTTCCTCGGCCCAAATCAGAAGCGCGTAACGTCAGGGCTTCGGCGACTACACGATGCCGGCGTCGAGATTGCACTTGACGATTTCGGCACAGGTTATGCTTCGCTTACACATCTGCGCCGGTTGCCCATCGACAGGCTGAAGATCGACAAGAGCTTCGTCGCCAATATGGTCGCCTCGCCGGAGGACCGGGCAATCGTACGCGGGGTGATCGATATCGCCCATAGCATGAGAAAAGTCGTGACGGCGGAAGGTGTAGAAACCGTCGAGCAGGTAAATCTACTTCGCCGGATGAACTGCGACCTTTTGCAAGGATGGTACTTCAGCAAAGCGCTCCCGGTTCAAGATCTCATTGAGACGTTTCAATCCATGCCCAAGGTGATTTTCGGGGGTGGAAAGGCACGGAAGACGATCTGGAAACAGATATGAGCTTCACGGCGATCGCATTGACGGCTCATGTCAGGGATACCGTTGCGAAGGGCGCCCAGAAGGCATCCGCATCAAGTTCAGTCCCTGGCGTGCGCTGGGGCCGGACAGCAACCGCAAGGGAACAGTATACGTCGCGCTCGAAGCTACGGCGATCATTGGCGAGATCGCTTACGACAACGTGCCCTTCCGGGCATCTGCGCAGCGAGCAGCGCGGGATATTGCGCCGCCCGCCAGCAAACACAAGAAACACCCATACCACAGGTAAGGAAATGGGCTTGAGATCCGGTGGAGGAGGAATGCACCAAGATGACGTCACAGCTGCATATCAACCAATTACGCTGCAATTTTTGGAGTGCAACACGGAAAGAGCCGTATCCTTACTCGCGGCATTGAGCAATGCGAAACGCCTGGAAATCCTCGTCAGCTTGATAGATCAGGAATATTCAGTCGGAGCACTCGCAAAAAGAGTGTCATTGAGCCAATCTGCTCTGTCGCGACATCTGATACTGCTTAAGAACGGCGCCTTAGTTACGTCGCGGCGTCACCGGCAAACGATCTATTACACATGCCAATCTGCAATTGTTCATAGACTTCTTGCGGTACTTTCGGAGGTCGTCATGCAGTAGCGTGTGTCGTTAAGCCCTCCCAGCCTTGGTCAGGAGAACCGACCAAGCCCCCCGCGTTGAATAAATCAGTAGTTGAATAGCCGGAAGGATATGACGGTGATGTTAGGACTCCATGGTGCTGCTGGAACGATGAAAACCGGTGCGCTCGATGCGATGAGCGCCAATATCAT
>NZ_JBNWDS010000035.1:0-16782 GCF_053521765.1 Rhizobium sp. A37_96
CCGCCAGGTCGCCAACCGCGTCATCTTCATGGACCAGGGCCAGATCGTCGAACAGAATTCGCCGAAGGAATTCTTCGACAATCCGCAGCATGAGCGCACCAAGCTTTTCCTCAGCCAGATCCTTCATCAATCGCGTGGAGATCATTGAATTGAAACGCGCGCTTGTGCTGCAGCATGTCGACCACGATCATCCCGGCCTGTTTCTTGATTTCTTTTCGGAAGCTGGTCTCATGCCGGAATTTGTACGCCTTTGGGCCGGTGAGGACGTGCCAAACCTGACCAGCTTTGACTTTATGTTTGTCTTGGGTGGTCCACAGAATACATGGCAGCAACAGGAATATCCGTGGCTTGAGATGGAAAAGCAGGCGATCCGCGAGTGGGTGATCAACCGTGTGAGGCCATATATTGGTGTTTGCCTCGGTCACCAATTGCTTTGTGACGCGCTCGGCGGTGAAGTTGCGCCCGCCACACAGGGCGAACACGGTGTTTACGATGTGGCCCTGACAGTGGAGGGTAGGCGGCACCCGCTACTTGAGGGGATGGAAGCAACCCTGAATGTTGTTCAATGGCACATGGCTGAAGTAAAACGCGCTCCGGAGTTTGCGACGATTCTTGCAACCTCCGAGAATACGGCAATACAAGCAGTGGCCATCGGGTCGTACGCAATCGGCACTCAATTCCATTGCGAATGTTCGGAGCAGACACTAGCAAGTTGGAGTTCTACCCCAGGATATATATCGCTCTTTGAGAAACACCGAGGCCACGGCTCGTATGAGCGCTTCGTAGCGGAGGCACATTCAATTATGCCAAAGTTGAACGTCACAGCGGCGCGAATATTCAAAAATCTCCAAGGAAATTGCTGAAGAGGCGCATAGGCTGACGTCCATCGAATCCACTAGCAGGATGTTGAGGAAGTCCATTCGCTGGCGATGAAGTCAGCTTCGCCGCCGTTATGGAAGCAGATTGTCCACTGATGAAGCCGTCCGGTTGGATTTCGGCCGAGTCGTCACCTCTGGCGTCGTCCATTTCGTCGCTGCCTTGCCAGGAGAAGGCAACGTGATTGCCGCCGCCCGCACCGAAGGTCTGCCCAGTGACGCAGCCAAAGGCGAATTCGCCGAAACCGTTGGCCGCGAACCCGATATAAGCAGGCTGCATCATGTCGGCATAGTCCGCGACATAATCGGACCATTTCTACAATCCGCCAGCGGCCCGCGCTGCTCATGCCGGTCCCGGCGCTACTATCGCTGGATTGAACAGGGCGTATTCGATCGGCTTTTCGAGCGTGCCGAGCTCGGGCATGTCGATGATCAGCGCGAAGGCGGTGACGGTCGAGACGCCGGGGACCGAGACGAGGATGTCGAGGCGGTGTGCCAGCTCGGGATCGGCTGCGACGAGTGCAGCAATCTCGGCCTCGATCGCAGCGATCTGCTCGGCGTTGTGGCGCCGGAGGATGGGAAGGGTCAGGTTCTTTGCACTGTTCCTGGCCGCCGTCCGGCTCTTGACCAGCGCCTCGCGGGCCATGTGCAGGTCGTGGAGGATCGGGCTGCGCGCCGGCCGCGCCTCGATGCCGAGCAGAGCGCCCATGCGCGCCAGCATGGTGGCATGCAGCCGGTCGGCCTTGGTGAGCTTGCCCGTGGCTTTCGCAAAGCGCCGGGCCTGACGCGGATTGACCTTGACCAGTGCGCAGCTCGCTCCTGCCGGCCTGCGCTCGAGGGCCCGGTGATAGGGCCCCGTCGGCTCGTAGACGATACGGGCACCGGGCTCTCCCAGCCAACCCAGGAAAGCCTTGTGGCCAGTCTTGTCGTTGGCGAAGCGGCGGCTTTCTCCGTCGCGCATGCGGTGGGCGTCGAGATGATCTTTCGAGATGTCGACGCCGATGGTATTGTTCGTCATCTTTCGCTTGTCCTGTGCTTGTCGTCCGGAGCCAAACTCCGGGTATCCGTTCAGGCCGCAAGGGAAAGACGAGGGCGATCAGACTCTAGTTCGACCCGTCAAACGGTCCGCAATTCCACCGATCCGACCCTCTCCCAGCGGTTCCTTTCTCACCCATGTGGCGCCAAAAGTCATAAGACAAGCAATTCCGTCCTTCATTGAATCGGTTTGGATTCCCAAAGCAGATTAGTTCGGATTCATTGGTGCTGGCTGGAAGGAGGCCAGCATCCTATGACCGCACCGATATCGAATGATCTTCGTGAACGTGTTGTGGCCGCCGTGTTGAGTGGCGAGAGTGTCCGTGCCGTGGCAGCCCGCTTCGAGGTGGCGGCCTCGTCGGTGGTGACATGGTCCCAGCGCCATCGTGCGACCGGATCGGTTCGTCCCGGCAAGATAGGCGGCTATCGTAGCGCTGCCTGTTTCTACCGCACACATGCGGACCAAAGCCCTTGATCGTTTTTTAGGATATCTCGCTCCTCGGTGACGCAAGCCAATTCCTTCTTGCCACCATGCGGGGCGGAAACATCGAGACCGTGCCACGTTGAGATCTATTCGCGCTATCGAGGTATTGGTATAAGCCTGTCCGGCCACTTAGACACTCATGGGCGACTGCCGCCACATCGACCTTTGGGAAATCGGAGCAACATCAATGACCCGTCAGCTTTCTCTCCCACGCGACCGAATTTCCGTGCTTCTGCTTGAGGGGATCAGCCAAACCGCAGCGGACTACTTTTCGGCGTCTGGCTATACCAATCTTATTCATCTGCCAAAGGCGCTCGATGATAAGGATCTCAAGAGCTACATCGCCGACGCGCATATCATTGGCATTCGCTCTCGAACGCAGCTGACGGAAGAGGTTTTCGAAGCCGCCAAAAAGCTGATCGCCGTAGGCTGTTTTTCCGTGGGTACAAACCAGGTCGATTTGGATGCCGCGCGGCACCGCGGCATTCCTGTGTTCAACGCACCCTATTCGAACACGCGCTCTGTTGCGGAACTGGTGATAGGCGAGATCATCATGCTGACACGGCAGATCTTTCCGCGCTCGGCTTCCGCGCATCAAGGTGGGTGGGAAAAGTCCGCTGTGGGCAGTCGCGAAGTCCGCGGCAAAACGCTCGGCATCGTCGGCTACGGTAACATCGGTTCACAGCTCAGCGCGCTCGCCGAAAGCATGGGCATGGTGGTGCGCTATTTCGATCTTTCCGATCGGTTGCGCCGGGGCAATTCGGAATCGATGGCTTCGCTCGGTGAGTTGCTCGAAATTTCTGACTATGTGACGATGCACGTTCCCGAAAACCCGTCGACGCACAACATGATCACCGAAACCGAACTGCGGCGGATGAAGAGGGGCGCCATCTTCATCAACAACTCCCGCGGCACGGTGGCCGATCTCGACGCGCTTGCGAAAGTCCTGAGGGAAGGACATCTGGCAGGCGCCGCCGTCGACGTGTTCCCCAAGGAGCCAGCGTCGAACAACGAACGCTTCGAGACACCGCTGCAGGGTTTGAGCAATGTCATTCTGACGCCGCATATCGGAGGCTCGACCGAAGAAGCGCAAGAGCGCATCGGCGGGGAAGTTTCAAGAAAGCTGGTTGAGTATTCAGATATCGGCTCGACAATGGGCGCCGTCAACTTCCCGCAGGTTCAACTACCGGAACGTCCAACCGGCACGCGCTTCATTCATGTACACGAAAACCGTCCTGGCATGCTCATACAGTTGAACGAGATCTTCTCGTCGCGTGGACTGAACATCGTCGCTGAGTTCCTTCAGACCCATGGCGACACGGGCTATGTGGTGGTCGAGGCCGAAGGGATTTCAGCAAATGCGGACGAGATCCTTCAGGCGCTGCGTGGAATTCCGGGAACGATACGCACGCGGCTCGTCTACTGACCTCTGACGAAGACGCAACGGACCTGCGGCCGATCGTGGTTCGCTCACAAGGAGGTGTGAGCGTCCTTTAGATCAATTCCGTCCTTCATTGAATCGGCTTGGATTCCCAAAACAGATTTGTTTTGATTCATTGGTGCTGGCTGGAGGGAGGCCAGCATCTGATGACCGCACTGATATCGAATGATCTTCGCGAACGTGTTGTGGCCGCCGTGTTGAGTGGCGAGAGTGTCCGTGCCGTGGCAGCCCGTTTCGAGGTGGCGGCCTCGTCGGTGGTGACGTGGTCCCAGCGCCATCGTGCGACCGGATCGGTTCGTCCCGGCAAGATGGGCGGCTACCGCAAGCGCATTCTTGAGCGCCATCGTAGCTTCATCGCCGAGCGGCTCGATCAGAACCCGCACCTGACGCTCCATGGCCTGAAGGCCGAGCCGGCCGTGCGAGACATTCCCGTCTCACACAATACGATTTGGGAATTCATCCGCAGCGAAGGGCCGCGCTTCAAAAAACGCTGTTCGCCCTTGAGCAGGCTCCCATCAAGAGCAAAGGCGGTATTCGCAACCCCTTCAGAAAGCGCGGCAAGCTAGTGCGCGTCCATGTGTGCGAGTGCCGCTGTCGGCGGGCTTTGTAGCCATTTCTGATCCTTCCTATCGAACCGAGTACCTTCTGGCGACCAGATCAAAGTTCTCAAGACGGCACAAATGCGTCTTGACAATAAATGATACAGATGTACCGTATAAAGGTACAGGCGCTCTGGGAGGAGCCAGCCAAAATTTGGAACGAATGCTACGCCTCGCACTGCGGGGCGAGGAGGATTTCTGCATGTCCATTACTGTCCGCGGGATCGAATTTGAGGACAATCTCGACAACCCGATGGGGATCGAGTTTTATAACCTCTCGCATCGCTTCGGCTACCAATGCCCCAACTGGCCCTATTTTCGCGACGTGCGCATCGAGCGCATGCATTACATGGCCAAATCCGGCGTGCTGTCGCAAACCATCACGACAACGATGCATGTGACCACACACATCGATGCGCCGGCACACGTCGTGCAAGGGACCCCGTTCATTGATGAGGTGCCGCTGCCGCACTTCTTCGGAACTGGGATTGTCGTGTCGATCCCTAAGAAAAAGTGGGAGCCGATCACCTATGACGATCTTGAAAAAGCCTGCGGTCATGCCATTCGCAAAGGTGATGTGCTGATCATCAACACCGGTTGGCACAAGGAATACGAAGATGGCGACTATTTCGCCTATTGCCCAGGTTTTGTGCCTTCTGCTGCAGACTGGATGATCGAAAAGGGCGTCAAGGTTGTCGGGCATGACACCCAGGCCAACGATCATCCCTTGGCAACGGCTATCGGACCGCAGCGCAACGGCCCTCTGCTTCCGCATCTCGCCGAAGAATACAGGGAGTGGTCCGGAGGTCGTGATTGGAAGGACGACTTCCCCGAATGGGAGCCCGTTCACCAGAAGATATTCAAGGCAGGAATTCTCGGCATCGAAAACGTCGGCGGCGATCTCGACGCGGTGACCGGTAAGCGCTGCACGTTCGCCTTCTTCCCAATCAACTGGGATCGTGGTGACGGCTGCATCATCCGATTGGTCGCCATGATCGACAAGGACCAGAATTACCGCATCGAAAAGGGCGAGGCCTTTTAGGCAATAAGTCGCCCCGCGAATGAGCGGATGTGAGCGACGCCCGGAGCAGGGTGTCGCCCACTGTATCCAGTGAAATCATCCACGTGACGCCGTTGGGAGGAGTTATGTTCATCAAGCGCTTCGAAGAAGCGAAACCCTATGACGCGCCCAATCATCACGGATGCTTTGGCCTGCGCTTGCAGGGATTCGAAGAAGGCGGTCCGAAAAATCAATGGATCGGTCTCTCTCAGTTTCTCCCCGGCGGAGGCGCCGGTCCGGACTCCACTCCATTCGAAAAGGTCTACGTCGTTCTTGAGGGCGAAATGACCTTGATCGTCGATGGGAAGGAAAGCGTGCTGCGTCCAATGGACAGCTGCACGGTTTGGCCGGGCGAAGTCCGCGAGATTGTCAATCGATCCAACCACGTCTGCAAGATGCTGGTGGTCATTCCATACCCGCAGGGAGCAAACCAATGATCTCCGAAGAAGTCATGCGTTCGCCCCTCAGTCTATTCGATGTCAGCGGCAAGGTTGCCATAGTCACCGGGGCATCCGGCGCGTTCGGCGAGCTGGCTTCCAGGATTCTGGCGAGTGCAGGGGCCAAACTGGTGCTCGTTGCCGGCAACAAACAAGCACTCGCGCGCACCGCAGACGCATGCCAGGAGGCCGGCGCCGCCGTGGTTTCGCTGAACCGTCGGCCCGGCAGCGAGGAAGATTGCGAGGCAATCGTCAACGAGGCGGTCGCGCATTTTGGACGCGTCGATATCCTTGTGGTTGCCTCCGGCAAAAACGATGTTTCCAAGATCACGGAAATGGCTCCCGAGCGGTTTCTTGATGTCATGGACGCCAATGTCACCCAGAGCTGGTTGATGGCACGCGCTGCCGGGAAACAGATGCTGGCTCAGGGCGAGGGCGGAAAAATTATCTTCATGTCGTCTGCTCGCGGGCTGCTGGGACATCCGGCTGGCTACTCGGCCTACTGCGCCTCAAAATCCGCAGTCGATGGCATCACGAGAGCGCTCGGCTGCGAATGGGGGCCGACGGGCATAACGGTGAACGCCATCGCGCCAACCGTATTTCGCTCGCCTCTGACGGCTTGGATGTTCGAGGATACGGAGAGAGCACAGGACGTACGAAAGGGGTTTCTTGCTCGCGTTCCGAAGGGACGACTTGGGGAGCCCGATGACCTGGCAGGTCCGCTCCTGTTCCTCGCCTCGCGAGCCTCCGACTTCTACACCGGGCACACACTATACGCCGATGGCGGCTACACGGCGGGCTGACAATGTCGAACCAGAAGCAGAACATTGCTGTGATCGGCGCAGGACTTATGGGGCATGGCATTGCCCAGGTCTTCGCTGTGGGCGGGCACGAAGTCCGGGTATACGATGCCCATCACGAAGTCCTCGACACTCTTCGGGCGAGGATTGCAAAGAACTTGCGGACGCTTGGCCTTCCTGACGATGCGCAACGGCGTGTGACCGGTACCGCAGATCTAGCGGAGGCTGTTTCGACGGCCGACGTCGTCATCGAAGCGGCGCCGGAGAAGCTTGACCTCAAGCGATCGATCTTCACCGATCTGGTGCGGCTTGCACCCCGCAATGCAATCCTGGCATCCAACACTTCGGTTATTCCGATCACCGATATTGCCGAAGGCCTTGCGACGGGAGAGCGCGTAGTCGGGACGCATTGGTGGAACCCTCCATTTCTCGTTCCGCTTGTCGAAGTGGTCGGCGCGGCGCAAACCGACATCGCTGTGATCAACCGGATGATCGAGCTGCTGTCGTCAGTGGGCAAGACCCCTGTCCACGTTAAGAAGGACGTGGCGGGCTTTGTCGGAAATCGCCTGCAGCATGCGTTGTGGCGCGAAGCGATTGCGATCGTGGCTGAAGGCATAGCCGACGCTGAAACTGTCGACACGGTCGTAAAGGCGAGCTTTGGTCGCCGACTGGCCGTGCTCGGTCCCTTGGAAAATGCCGATCTAGTCGGCACGGACCTGACCCTCGACATCCATAACGTCGTTCTTCAGCACCTCAACCGCGATGCGGGTCCCTCGCCATATCTTGAGGAGCTGGTGAGGGGCGGGAGGCTGGGAATGAAGTCTGGAGAAGGCTTCCGTTCTTGGACTGAACAAGAGGCGGGCGAGCTTCGTGAGCGGGTCGCAAAATATCTACGGGATTTCAAAGCGGTCGATTGACCGCGAGCATCTTGGTTGCTGACCCTTGGGAGGGGGTTCGGATGGAGACGAAGTTCAGCAGAAGAACGTTCCTGGCAACGAGCGCATTGGCATTAGCCGCCCCCGCTCTTCTAAGTCGGCGAGCGTTCGCCGCCGACGCGCCAATCAAAGTGGGATTTGTTACATCGCAGACGGGGCCGTTGGCATTCTTCGGTGAACCGGACAGTTTCATCCTCGGACGCTTTCAAGCGGCAATGAAGGCGGGCGCGAATGGGCGGCCGATCGAGATCATAGTCAAGGACAGCCAATCGAACCCGAGCCGGGCTTCGGAGCTTGCCAGCCAGCTTGCTCTCAAGGACGAAGTGCAATTGTTGGTAACGGCAGGCGGTCCCGACACAGTCATCCCCGTCGCCGATCAGGCCGAAGCCAACGGTGTTCCCATGATTGGGGCGGCTTGCCCTTGGCAGCCCTTCGTATTCGGGCGCAACAGCACGCCCGACAAGGGGTTCGATTGGAGCTATTTGTTCGCATTCGGCCTGGAGGACGCGATTGCAGCCTATCTGGGCTTGTGGGCGACCATGCAGACGAACAAGAAAGTCGGCTTGCTATTTGCCAACGATGCCGACGGCAATGCCTGGGGCGATGCCAAATTCGGTTTCCCTCCTGCGTTGATAAAAGCTGGCTATACGGTGGTTGACACCGGGCGATATACGCCCCTTGCCGAAGATTTTACGGCGCAGATCACCAGGATGAAATCTGAAGGTGTAGACATCGTCGCAGCGACCATGATCCCGCCCGAGTTCTTCGCGTTCTGGAGCCAGGCAAAACAACAGGGGTTCCATCCGAAGGTCGCAACGATAGGCAAGACCCTTTTGCTGCCGACCACATTGGACGCCATCGGTCCGGCTGGGAACGGTCTATCCACCGAAGTGGCTTGGCACCCGAGTTATCCCTCGAAGTCGGTAACGACAGGCGATAGCTCTCAGGTCGTTGCCGACGAGTGGCAGAAGGCCACAGGCAAGCAATGGACCCAACCGGTTGGGCTGAAACATGCGCTTGTCGATATCGCGGTGGATGTCTTGAAGCGAGCAAGCGATCCGACGAACCCGTCCTCGGTTGTCGAGGCGATCAAATCGACAAAGGCGGACACACTCCTCGGCACTGTCGACTGGAGCGCTTCGCCCATCAAGAACGTAGCCAAGCTGCCAATCGTTGGCGGTCAGTGGCGGCAGAAGGACGGCAAGTTCGATCTTGTCGTTTGTGCCAATCCCACGACAGCTGCCATCCCGGTAGCCGATACGCTTCAGCCACTGGCTTGAGGAGAGAGACAATGCGCTTCGAGAACGCGAACGATCTGCTGAACCCCGGGTACCTGAAGATTGAGTCAGGCGTTGCCGACTACGATGATGGTTTCAAAACCGTCTGCGCCTATACCCGCATGCCGGGGTGCAAAGCCAAGATGGTGGATTGGTGGTTCGGCTGGCTTGGCGGCACCGACCAGTACAGGCTTTGGCACCCGCGCGACCATGTGTTCAGCGATTGGGAAAATCGCCAGTCCGGCACTTACGTCGGGTCCAGTCACCTCGTTCATGAATATCTTGGCGGCGATGACGGCCCGCTGTTCAAGCTCCGCATCAACTTCTGCGATCCGCACGAATTTTTCGATCAGAAGCGATATGCCGCCTTTGACGGGACGGCCGTCTGCGCGCGGATCGGTAGCCTGGAACAGCCCGTCAATCTTGGACGCATGACTCACTTCGTCCGCAACACAGATTTTGGCTGTGAAATGCGCTCAAGGTTCTTTCTGGGGCACGTCGAGAGCCGCGATCCTGATCACGTCTTTTCGGAGGAGGAAAAGGCGGGTTTGCGCCACGAACTTGTTACCGATGACCTCGCCAGGCGCCTCCATCAGCATGCCACCGAGGAGATGGGATACCTCGGTGAGCTGCTGCCAGTGCTCTACCGACAGGTCACTGGGGACGTGACGGTCTAAATTCATCGAACTTATCTGGGAGGACAAAATGAGTTCGAATGGTAACAACGACAACAGGGGCTCGACTCGCCGTTCGGTCTTGCGGGCCGGTCTGGGATTGATCGGGGCGCCCGCCATTCTTCGCTTTACCCGCGCGTATGCAAAAAGCCCTACAATAAAGGTCGGCCACGTAAGCCCGGTTACCGGTCCGCTTGCGGGTTTTGCCGAAGCGAACGACTATATTCTGAACAGCATCAGGAAATCGCTTTCATCTGTCGAGAACAACGGCAAGGCGTGGTCGATTGAGGTCATCTCGAAGGACAGTCAGTCCAACCCCAATCGTGCCGCCGAGGTGGCGGCGGACCTGATCCTGAAGGATCAGGTCGACATTATCGTCGCTGCCTCGACGCCTGATACGGTCAACCCGGTTTCCGATCAGGCCGAGGCCAACGGGACGCCATGTATCACGACCGACTGCCCGTGGCAGCCATACTTCTTTGGAAGAAATGGCAAGCCCGACCAGGGCTTCGAGTCGACCTATCATTTCTTCTGGGGTCTGGAAGACGTCATCGGCGCGTTCCTTTCTCTATGGGACAATCCTAACGTCGCGAAGAAGGTCGGCGGCCTCTTTCCAAATGATGCCGACGGGAACGCTTGGGGCGACGCGGAGCGCGGCTTTCCCAAGCCGCTGAAGGAAGCAGGCTACGCGCTGACCGATCCCGGCAGATATCAACCCATGTCGGATGACTTCTCCTCGCAAATCTCCGCATTCAAGGCGGCGGGTACCGAGATCGTCACTGGAAACATGATACCTCCAGACTTCGGCACCTTCTGGAGCCAGGCGGGTCAACAAGGCCTGAAACCCAGGATCGTTACAATTGGCAAGGCGCTTCTGTTCCCTTCCGTTGTCGCGTCGCTGGGAGACCGAGGCATCGGGCTTTCCTCCGAAATCTGGTGGTCGCCGAACCATCCGTTCTCGTCCAGTCTGACCGGGGAAAGCTCGCAGCAGCTTGCAGAGGGATATGTCAACGCTGCGAAACGTCCATGGACGCAGCCAATCGGGTTCAAGCACGCGTTGTTCGAAGTGGTGGCCGATGTCGTCAAGCGGGCTGCCGATCTGGGAGAGCCTGCCTCGATCATCGAGGCGATCGGGAAAACCAACATGAAGACGATTGTCGGTCCGGTCGACTGGTCGAAGGGGCCAGTCAAGAACGTGACAAAGACTCCGCTGGTTGCCGGTCAATGGCAACGCGTCAACGGCAAGGCTGAGCTGGTGATCACAACGAATAAGACCGCACCTGAAATCCCGGTCGGCGGTGAACTCAACCTTCTCTGAGCCGCATATGGCCGCGCTCAGGGCGTGCGGCCTACCAAACCGGGAGAACACGATGTCCATTATTGAACTGGATGAGGTCAGCAAGCGGTACGGCACCCTCCAGGTGACCGACAATGTCTCGTTGTCGGTTGCTGCGGGCGAGGCAGTCGGGATCATTGGCCCGAACGGTGCAGGCAAGACGACGCTGTTCAACCTGATTGCCGGCACGACATTACCGGATACCGGTACGATTTACTTTGACGGTTCGGATGTGACGCGCGTCCCGGCTCGAAGCCGCTGCCATCGCGGCATTGGCCGTTCGTTCCAGATACCGCATCCCTTCGTCGGCATGACGACCTACGAAAACGTGCTGGTTGGCGCAACGTTCGGCGGCTGTGCCAGTGAAAAAGCTGGTGCTGCGAAGGCCGTCGAGATCTTGGAGCTCACGGGCCTTGCAAGGAAGGCAAATACGCTCGCGGGCCAGTTGACCTTGCTGGAGCGCAAGCGGCTTGAAATGGCCCGGGCGCTGGCAAGCTCTCCAAAGCTGCTCCTCCTCGACGAAATAGCTGGCGGTCTCACTGAACCGGAATGCGTTGAACTCGTCGCCGCTATCAAGAATGTTCGCAATCAAGGTGTTTCGATCATCTGGATCGAGCACGTCGTCCATGCACTCCTTGCGGTCGTCGATCGCATCGCCGTCGTTGACTTCGGACGGAAGATTGCCGATGGCGACCCTGCCAGCACAATGGCCAGTCCGGAGGTTGCCGCGATCTACATGGGCATAGAGGGCGAGGTGGCACATGCCTGAAGTCCTTCTTTCCACCCATGAATTGAAAGCCGGCTACGGAGACTTCCAAGCACTCTTCGGTGTCGATCTGACGCTGAACCGTGGCGAAGTCCTTGCTCTGATAGGCGCAAACGGCGCGGGCAAGAGCACGCTGCTGAAGGCCATCACCGGCCTGGTTTCCTGCCGGAGCGACATGGTCCGCTTTCACGGCAGGGAAATAGGCGGCCAACGTCCCGATAGGATCGCCCGTGAGGGCATTGCCCTTGTTCCGGAGGGGCGACGCCTGTTTCGTTCGCTGACGGTTGAAGAGAATTTGATCATCGGCGGCGAACGCGCCAAATCCGGGGCATGGTCGCTTGAACGCATCTATTCCCTTTTTCCCATCCTGGCCGAACGCAGGAAAAACCCCGGAACGGCTTTATCGGGCGGGCAACAGCAGATGGTCGCGATTGGCCGTGCCCTGATGGCGAACCCGGATGTGATCCTCTTCGATGAGATTTCACTCGGTCTTGCGCCGGTTGTCATCAAGGACATCTACGCCGTTCTTCCTAAGATCGTTGAGAGCGGTGTGTCGGCAATCCTCGTCGAACAAGACGTATCACGAGCACTCTCAGTCGCTCATCGCTTCGTCTGCATGCAAGAGGGCAAGATCTCCCTGGCAGGCCAGCCATCACAATTCAGCCGAGCCGAAGTCACGGCCGCTTACTTCGGAACTTGACGCCATGGATTGGATCAACGCCATCATTCAAGGAATCCTGCTGGGCGGACTATACGCGCTCTTCGCCGCAGGCTTGTCCCTGATCTTCGGAGTCATGCGGCTGGTCAATATTGCGCACGGCGATCTCATTGTGCTGGCAGCCTATGTGGCCCTGGTAGTGGTTCAAGCCACCGGCTTGCATCCGCTCGCGTCAGCTTTGTTGGTCGTTCCGATCATGGCAGTCATTGGTTATGCGCTTCAGCGGTTCCTGCTCAATCCAACAATCGGGAAGGATCTCCTCCCGCCGCTGTTGGTGACCTTTGGGATCTCCATTCTGTTGCAGAACGGGCTCCTGCTGGGGTTCACGGCTGATAGTCGGCGCTTGCCAGCGGGTGCCTTGGAAACGGCCAGCTTCGATGTCTTTTCGGGGCTCACAATCGGCGTCCTGCCATTGCTGATGTTCGTCGTCTCGATCCTGGTGATCTTCGGCCTCGACCGGATTTTCTTTCACACGTCGCTTGGTCGCGCATTTCGCGCCACATCCGATGATGGTGAGGTGGCCCAACTTATGATGATCGACCGGCGTCACATCTTTGCAATGGCAATGGCACTCTCGCTCGGCGTTGTGGCAATCGCAGGCATATTCCTCGCCATCCGCACGAACTTCGATCCTTCCTCAGGCCCGACAAGACTGATCTTTGGTTTTGAGGCGGTCATCATCGGAGGGCTCGGCAATCTTTGGGGAACGCTCGCCGGCGGCATTGTGCTGGCTGTGGCTCAGGCCATCGGCGCTCAGGTTTCGCCTGGATGGCAAATCCTCGCTGGGCACATCGTCTTTTTCATTGTGCTGGCGTTCCGCCCACGCGGCCTTTTCCCGAAGATGGATTGACAGACATGAGCTTCCGCATTGAACACTTTACTCCTGCCAGCCGCGCGACATCGATCGTCGCCTGCCTATTTCTCATTGGGTTGATCGCAGCGCCGTGGCTTACCGGCCGAGCCAATATAAGACTGCTTGGCGAGGTGTTCTCATTCCTGGCTCTGGCCGGCCTTTGGAATCTGCTGGCGGGCTACTGTGGTCTCGTGTCCGTCGGTCAGCAAGCCTTCGTTGGTTTCGGCGGATACATGCTATTTGCCGCGGCGATTTTTTTGGGATTGAACCCGCTCGCCGCTATCCTGCTGGCCGGTGTCCTTGGGGCGATCATTGCCGTCCCAATCGGAGCCTTGCTGTTTCGGCTTCATGGCGCGTATTTCGCGATTGGAAGCTGGGTGTTTGCCGAAGTGCTGCGGTTATCGTTTGCCCAGATTTCTTCGCTCGGCGGCGGCTCGGGATCGAGCCTGCCCACCTCCGTCATTACGGGGATCGCGAGCAGCAGAGAGTGGCGTGAAATCCTGATTTACTGGACCGGCCTCGGGCTCGCAGTCGCCTCCGTGTTGTTTGTGGTGATCCTGCTACGCTCGAAGGCCGGACTGGCTTTGACGGGGTTGCGGGATAGCGAGATTGCCTCCGAGAGCCTGGGCATCAATTCCTGGCGCACGAAGATGATGGTCTATGTCAGTGTCGCTGGCCTCACCACCATGGTCGGATCCTTCATCTTCCTGCAGAAGCTCCGCATCTCCCCGGATGCGGCCTTCAGCGTGAACGACTGGACGGCCTATGTGATCTTCATCGCCGTCATTGGAGGCATTGATACGATAGAAGGGCCGATCATTGGCACTATTGTCTTTTTTCTGCTGCGCGAGACGCTCGCTGATTTGGGAACCACCTATCTGATGATCCTGGGCGCGCTTGCCATCGTGATCATGCTCAAGGCGCCGCGCGGCATCTGGGGGACCTTGAGCGAGCGCACCGGCGTATCGCTCGTACCCATCCGCCGCCGCGTCATTTTCCAGTAGATTTTAGACAGGGAACGAGAGGTCTTTGCTTTGAAAGTCTCCAATGAACATATCGACGCGGTGGGCGCGCCAAGCCGATGGCAGGTCATGGCCGCTTCGTTCGCAAGTTACGCATTCGATGCCATGGACGTCATGGTGTTGGCGCTCGCCTTGCCGCTCACCATCAAGGAGTGGAATTTAAACCTGGCAGACGCGGGGCTTCTGGGAACGGCCGGCATGATCGGCGTTGGTTCGAGCAGCGTTGCTATCGGCTTGTAAGCGAGGGCACGGGGCGCCTCGTTCGCCCCGTGCCTGCAATATGGCAGGAGCGGCAATCCGCTCATCGAAAGGGGCCGACATGGCTGACTTATCCAAGAAAGTTATTATCACCTGTGCAGTGACCGGGGGCATTCACACGCCCACGATGTCCGACGCGCTCCCATTCACTCCGGAAGATATCGCCCGCCAGTCCATCGAGGCTGCGGAAGCCGGTGCCTCCATCCTTCACCTGCACGCGCGCAATCCCGAAGATGGGCGGCCGACACCCGATCCGGCCGTATTCATGCAGTTCCTGCCGCGCATCAAGCAGTCGACCGATGCCGTGATCAACATCACCACCGGCGGTGGATTGAACATGACCGTCGAAGATCGCCTGGCGGCTCCGCTGGTCGCCAAGCCGGAAATGTGCTCGCTGAACATGGGGTCGATGAACTTCGGCATCTATCCGCTGGCGGATCGGTACTCGAGCTGGAAATACGACTGGGAAGAACCCTACCTGCGCGGCACGGACGATTTCATCTTCAGAAACACTTTCAGGGACATTGAGCGTATCCTCAAGATCCTTGGGGAGGAGCACGGCACCAAGTTCGAGCACGAGTGCTACGACGTCGGCCACCTCTACAATCTTGCTCACTTCGTTGATCGTGGGCTCGTCAAGGGTCCGTTCTTCGTCCAGATGATCTTCGGCATTCTGGGCGGTATCGGCCCCGAGCTGGACAACCTCATGTTCATGAAACGAACTGCAGACCGTCTCTTCGGGGATCAATATCGGTGGTCAGTGCTGGCTGCGGGTCGGTTCCAGATGCCATTTGCCACCCAATCAGCCCTGCTTGGCGGTTCTGTCCGCGTCGGGCTTGAAGATTCGCTCTATATCGGACGCGGAAAGCTCGCAAATTCCAATGCGGAGCAGGTTGGCAAGATAAAGGCAATCCTGCAAGAGCTTGGGCATGAGATCGCGACCCCGGCCGAAGCCCGCCAGATCCTGGGTCTGAAGGGTGGCGATCAGGTTGGGTTCTGACTAAGGTACGGGCCATAAGAGATCGAGGTTCGATTTATGACTGACGCAGGTAAGAGCAACGATGATGGCCGTTCCGGCATCCAGGTGATCGCGCGAGCAGCAGCGATCCTCAGGAGCTTGAAGAATGAAAATGACGGCTTGAGTCTGGGGCAGATAGCCGATCGCGTCGGTCTGCCACGCTCGACTGTTCAACGTATCGTCGGGGCGCTGCAGGCCGAGCGGCTTGTGATTGCCGCAAGTCCGGACCGGGGCATTCGCCTTGGCCCGGAGATCGGTGCCTTGGCGGATTCCGCGCGGATTGATGTCCTCGAAATGTTACGGCCGTATCTGGTCGAGCTGGCACGCAGGACGAAGGAGACGGTCGATCTTGCCGTGTTCAGATCGAAGCGGCTCGTATTCGTCGACCAAATCCCCGGCACGCATCGACTGCGGACCGTTTCGTTCGTCGGGGAGAACTTTCCGCTCTGCGACACGGCCAATGGCAAGGCTTGCCTTGCCAAGCTGAGCGACACGCAAATTCTCGCCCGCCTCCAGGAGGAGCAGCCTTCCATCGCGGAAAATGCGGTAGCCCTTCGAGCCTATCGATCGGAGATCGAGATGATCCGATCCACCGGAATTGCGTTTGACCGAGACCAGCACACCGACGGAATTTCGGCGGTTGGCGCGGCCTTCTACGACCTTCAGGGAGACCTCTACGCGATCTCGGTGCCGACACCGAGCTCGCGATTTCATTCGCACGAGAAGCTACTCATCAATGAGCTGAACCGCACGCTTGCACTCATCGTCGCGCTGGAGATTTTCCGGGCGAACTGAGAGAAGTTCCACCGGTGGAGATAGCATCGGGAAGGGCAGGATGTTCCTGACCATCAAGGCCGGGATCGATTTGTGCCGAGTTTGGCATAGGGAGATATATCATAAGGCGGAGATCATGCCGATCCACTCCGAAAAGCTCGAAATTTCCGGCAAAGTCGGCTGACACGTACGGCATATCCTTGCGGCACTTGCAGGTGGACGCAACCCAAACCGGTCATTCGATATGTCTGCTGACTGGCCTTGCGATGACCTCTCTGAACCGTCTGTGCACGCATATCAGGCGATAAGCGCATCATGATTGCTTCAGAGCGCCTCGAAGCACATGGCGACACCCATGCCGCCGCCGATGCACAGCGTGGCGAGCCCCTTGCGGGCGCCACGACGCTTCATTTCGAACAG
>NZ_JBNWDS010000036.1:0-16336 GCF_053521765.1 Rhizobium sp. A37_96
CTGGTACAATCTGACGATCACCGCTGCGTCCGTCGTCGTCGCCATCTTCATCGGCGGCATCGAGGCGCTCGGACTGATCTCCGACAAGCTCGGCCTCGAAGGCGGCTTCTGGAGCTTCATCGGCGAACTCAACGACAATCTCGCCAATTTCGGCTTCGCAGTCGTCGGCATCTTCCTCCTAAGCTGGCTGATCTCGGCTGTCGTATACAGGATCAACGATTACGACAACCTGCCGGCCAAGGCGGGGCAGGGACTATAGAAATCGAACTTTCCGGTTCGTCGGCCTTATCCGAAGCCGCGCCTGTGTGAACGCGTCTACAGCGTCAACGGGGAAACGGTCAGCTTTCCATTTCGGCATTCTCGATCAAGCTTCTGCGCATTCCCAATATCTGCTGCTTTAACTGGAGTAGCGCGTTCGGTGAAAGACCGGTGGCGCCGTCGACGCATGCAGGGTAATCACGGGCCTTTGTGCGGATGGCGTTGCCTTCCTCTGTCAGACGAACACGCACCAGACGCTCATCGACGGGATCGCGATTACGCACGATATAGCCCATGCCTTGCAGGCGTTTTAAAAGCGGCGTTATCGTGCTCGATTCCAGAAACAACAGATCGCAGAGCGCGCCAACGGTCTGGTCGTCTTCCGCCCATAGCGCGACCATGACGATATATTGCGGATAGGTCAGGCCAAGAGCCTTCAATAGCGGCTTGTAAACCCGACTGAAGGCATGGCCGGCGGAATAGATCGCGAAGCAGACAAAATCGTCCGGTTGCAGCACGTTTTCACTTTCATTGCCTCGATTTGCCACGGTGTCGTCTCCCATTGCGATATCCATCGAGCTTTCCGACAAATATAGATATCACGCGATTGAATCGCAAGCGCTTGACATCGCTTTCGAATGGTCTATTTTCAGTATCACGCGATTGAATCGCATAATAAATTAATTGGTGTCGCCGGCTCGAATGGCAGGTGCGGAAGCCAGGCTTTCGCGCGATGTGGAAGCTTGCGCTCAGAATCGAGGAATAGTCCCATGGAACTGCAGGCGCATGGTCCAAGGAAATATCCACATGCGGAGTTGAAGTTGTCTTCCGCCGGCCAGGGCTGGTCTGAACTTTCTGCCGAGCTCCGCTCCCATCCGGTGAGCGACATGCCCGGCCTTGTACCGCAGTATATGGAGATTTCGATCGCGGTCTGTGGACGCGACGACGGCTGGGTTTTGCGATCGGGGGCTGGCGAGAGGCAAAAGACACGCCCGTTGCCGGGCACGATCTGGTTGTCGCCGATCGGAATCGGCGACAACGACATCAGCGTGACAGCTCCGTTATCGAACATCCTGCATCTCTATCTGCCGGCCCGCCGCTTCAGCCTCTTGGCGGAGGACTATAATCTGCCACCGGAACCAGCACACTCCATCCACTATCTGGCGGGCCTCCAGGACGAACTTGTCCACCAGATCGGCCTCAGCGTCATCGAAGAATTACGAAACGAGACGGCCTCGGGACGCATGCTGGTGGAAACCTGCTCGCTCATGCTGGCGGCACGGCTTGCGCACAATTACGGCGATGGCTGGAGCATCAAATATCCCCAGACAACGGTGCGCCGGCTCGACGACGTTCGCCTGCGTCGGATCAGGGACTATATCGCGGCCCATCTTGAAGAGGATATATCGGTCGCCGACCTGGCGAGCGTAGCCAACCTCAGCCTGTTCCATTTCACCCGGCTCTTCACCGCTTCCTTCGGTGCTCCCCCGCATCGCTATGTGGCTCAACAGCGTCTCGAGAGATCGATGGTCTTGCTTGCGGAAAGCCAGATGGCACTCAGCGACATTGCTCTCAGCAGTTGCTTTTCGTCCCAGACAAGCTTCAGCCGGGCCTTTCGCCGCGCAACGGGCATGACGCCAGGGCAATACCGCAAGCTGTTTCGATAAGCCCTCATAGCAACAATTTGACGAGTGGAGCATGTGGCGGGCAAGTTGGACTTTTGTTGCCGCAAACTAAAAGCGTCTTTTTCTACCGAGGCTGAGGGTACAAAGCCGGCACCTTGTGAAGAAAGTTGGGGTGAGACGAAGCGGTGCAGGTCTGGCGACCAACTGAATCTTCAAATCCTCCGCAACGATGGATCGGCGCTCAGACGGGAAATTGATCCCGAAAAGATACTCCTGATCAAACAAGGACGGTGAACCGCGCCGCAGCCGCCATATGACGTCGTCGGCACGGCCTGTTAAACGTCGCCGGATGGAAGTTGAAATGAGCTGCAATTGTTTGCAGCTGAGATTGCCCGTGAATGCGCGAGGGGAGAGCCGGTGAAACGTCGCCCTCATGACAATAGCTATTCAGCTAGAAATTGATCCAGAGCTTTTTGATCGACGATCTTTATCGATCGATATCCGACTTCAGCAATGCCAAGCTTGCTGAAACGTTGAAGAGTTGCATTCACCTGCTTGCGTGATGCATTCGCGAGTATGCCAATATCGGTTTGAGAGAGAGGGATGTTATACACTCCGATTGGAGCCATGCGTCTGAGTGTGACAGCTATTCGACGATCCGCATCGGGTATTTGCAGGCCATGAACGATCCCAATCAGAACATCGACTGTCATCATTAGAATCTGGCTGAAATTGCGAATTACAGTCGGATCTTCGCCGACCATCTGATCCATTTGATCCAGCGGCAGATGAAACATCAATATATTCGTTAAAGCTCTCAGTTCGATCCGTCTCGGCTGCCTTGTCAGGAAGGAACCCTCGCCTGTCCAACCGCCGGGAGCTCCGATGTGCACCAGCCTGGGTGTTTCGGTTGGTGGTGCGCTGTTGATGCTCGCGATGCCGCTGACGAGGCCGTAAATGCCGCCGACGTCATCGCCGAAGTGATAAACGACCTCGCCAGCCGCAAAATTCAGCAGGATAGAACGGCGTAGCACTTCTTTTTGAAAGGATTCCGGCTGCCGCGATAGCCAGCCGTTCTGTTGCATAATAGCAGCAGCTTCGTTTTTTCCGGTTGTAGAGCCCCGTCTAACTCGCATCTCATGACCAGTTCTTGCAGAGGATTGTCCCTTTTCGGACATTCTTTTTATTTTGCATAGCTAAAAAATTAAAAGCGCCAGGGAAAAGGCGCGGATCCGGGGTTTGACATTTTGTAAGGGGCAGATTGTCCATGAAGCGTCCATTCGTTTCCTCCGAGGGAAATTCCTCGCAAGCCGCGCGCGGGAAGATGCGCCGAATTTTCACTCACTCTGTCGTTCTCAGCGCTCTAGCCGTCACCTTGTCAGTGGCTCCGCAGCAGGCCGAGGCCGCCGAAAGCGGAACAGGCGTTTATCTTTTAGGTATGAAAGGGCCGGGTTCGGCAATTACGCCCCCGGAAGGCTTTTACTATCAGAACGATCTCTACTTTTATAATGGCAGCCTAGGGGGTGGCCGTGCGTTCCCGACGGGAGGACAACTAGTCGGTAATATCGATGGCAAGGCAGTCGTGAACCTTTCCACTTTTCTCTGGTCCACACCATGGGAAATCGGCGGCGGCAGCCTCAATTTTAGTGCTGTTGTACCGGTTGGCCGGAAAGGGGTCGATGCTGGTGTGACATTTAGCGGTCCGCGGCTTGGCAGTATCGGAGGGGCACGCTCCGACGCGACGACGACAATTGGCGACCCGACATTTGGTTCTTCGCTGGGCTGGTCTGCCGGAAATTTCCATTGGCAAGTTGGAACTTCGGTAAATGTGCCGGTCGGAGACTATCATCCCGGTGCGCTGGCAAATCTGGCCTTTCATCGGTGGGGCGTGGATGTGGGGACCAGCGGCACATGGTTCGATCCTTCAACCGGGCTCGATATATCGGGAACGGTGGGCCTGACCTTCAACGGCAAGAACCCGGATACCGACTACCGCACAGGAACCGAATTTCACGGCGAATGGTCCGTGTCCCAATATCTCAACAAGCAGTTCTCCCTCGGCCTTATTGGATACTACTATCAACAGATCAGCGGAGACAGCGGCGAAGGGGCCGCGCTCGGCGATTTCAAGGGGCGTGTCGCATCGATTGGTGCCACCGCCGCGTATAACTTCAAGATCAACGAAACGCCGGTGACTGCGCGCCTGAAATTCTTCCACGAGTTCGCGGCTGAGAATCGGGCCGAGGGCAATTCGGTCTTCCTGACGATGACCGTTCCCCTATATGTCGCTGCAAAGGACTGAGGTGATCCGATGCCTATAAAGTTTTCTGGATATATGAAAGCGATCCTGGTTTCAGTATTCGTGGTTGCGGGCTGGGCGACAGCCGGAGGGCAGGCACTTGCAGAACCCGCGCCCGGTGCAGTCAAGGTAACGACCGACAATTTCATTCGGGCGGAGAGCGATGTCTATTTCAGTCGTATCGTCAAGGATAACGGGTTCGGCCGGTTCAATCCGACCCGCAATCTGCCCGATATCCATAGGCAGCTCATCATCCGGCTCAATCGCGATACCCTGTATTCTGCGGCTGTCGTCGATCTCGATGCGGGACCCGTGACACTGAGCGTTCCAGACGCGGGCCAACGTTTTCTGTCCGTGCAGATCATCAATGAAGACCATTTCACGACGAGGCTGATTCACGAGCCGGGCGAATATGTCCTGACACGAGCAGAGGTCGGTACGCGTTATGCCATGCTCGGCGTGCGGATTCTCGTCAATCCTGACGAGCCGCGGGATCTCGATGCCGTGCATGATTTGCAGGACAGGCTGAGACTAACGCAAGCCGACAAGGGCAGGTTCGAGATACCCAACTGGGATATGGAATCGCTGAAGACGGTTCGCCGGCATCTTGTCGCCCTCTCGGCGCTTCTGCCCGATGCCCGCTCCATGTTCGGCAGCAAGGATGAGGTCGAGCCCGTTCGTCATCTCCTTGGCACGGCGTTCGGCTGGGGCGGCAATCCTGAAAAGGAAGCGACCTATCTCAACGTCAATCCGGCACGGGCCGACGGCAAAACCGTCTATCGGCTGACGGTTGGTGAAGTCCCGGTCGACGGCTTCTGGTCCATTAGCGTCTACAACGCCGAAGGCTTCTTTCAGGAAAACCCGCTTGGCCGCTATGCGATCAACAACATAACCGCAAAGAAGGATGCTTCCGGCAACATCACAGTGCAGTTCGGCGGCTGCAAAAGGCAAACGGATAATTGTATCCCGACCATGCCGGGCTGGAACTATATGGTCCGGCTCTACCGTCCCCATCAAGCTATCCTGGATGGCTCGTGGAAATTCCCCGAGGCGCAGATCGTGAAGTGAATTCAATACGCAGGCCGAACAGCGCGCATCGCTCTATAGTCTAATCGGAGGACACGATGGAAATGAATCGTAGGGACGTCCTGAAATCCAGCGTAACCGCACTAATATCGCTACCGCTTCTCGCTGCTCCGGCAGACGCAGCAAACAAGGTCTCGGCATCCGATCATCAGCGTATCCGGGAACTGGCCCGTCAAGCCTATATCTATGCCCTGCCGATGGTCGAGAACTACTATACGATCTATCAATACGCGATCGACAAGGGAAACCCTCAATACAAGGCACCCTTCAATCAGTTCGGCAATGTCAGCCGCGTCTTCACGCCCGACGATACAAGTATCGTGACCCCCAATTCCGATACGCCCTATTCTTTCCTCATGGTCGACCTGCGTGCTGAGCCGCTGGTCGTGACTTTGCCGGCGATAGAGGAAAATCGCTACTATTCGATGCAGCTCGTCGATCTCTATACGCATAATCTGGATTTTCTGGGTACACGGAAAGACGGTAACGGCGGCGGCAAGTTCCTGTTGGCAGGGCCGGACTGGCAGGGCGAAGTCCCGGCAGGCATCAAGCGGATGATCCGCTTCCCGACGCAATTCGGCTTCGCGCTGATCCGAACCCAGCTGTTCAATCCTGACGACATTGACAATGTGAAGACGATTCAGGAGCAGTATCACGCCGCACCGCTGAGCCGATATCTGGGTGTGGCCGCGCTAGCCGCCGCTCCGGAAATCCCCTGGCCGGTCATCGACCGAGAAAGCGCGGAAAAGGACTTCTGGTCCTATGTGCCTTTCCTGTTCCGCCTTGCGCCGCCGCTCAAATGGGAGATGGATCTACGCAAACAATTCGAGACGATCGGCCTTGCTGCAGGAGATAAATGGCCGACCACGACGCTTTCTCCAGAGGTTCGCGAGATCATCAGGAAGACGGGACAGGAAACGCGCGCCGAAATCGACGAAGGCGTGAGAAGATTGACGACTTCGATCGGGTTGTTCGGCACGCCCGACAAGATGCGTGACAAATACTGGGAGCGCGCACTTGGCGCCAAGGGCGGCATTTATGGCAACGATGTGGAGGAAACGGTCTATCCCATCATTCCCTTCGACAACAAAGGCGAAAGGCTGGATGCCTCCCGGCACAATTACATCATGCGCTTTGTCGACGGCAAATTCCCTCCCGTGGACGCCTTCTGGTCGTTGACCGTATATGACGGGCCAACCAAGCTTCTGGTACACAATCCGATCGGCCGCTATCTGATAAATTCAACGATGGAGAAGCAGCTCCAGAAGAACGCTGACGGCGATATCATATTGTACATTCAGAAGGAGTCGCCCGGCACGGACCTCGAAAGCAACTGGCTGCCAGCTGCAAACGGGCCGATCAATCTCGTTATGCGTCTCTATCTTCCCCGCAAGGAAGTGCTGACGGGGGAATGGATTCGGCCGGATTTAGAACAAAACGGATAGTCACTGCCAATCGTCGGGAATTGCCGTTGAATCGGGTTAAGCAATTCTGCACGTCATTGTCGGAGCGTCATCGCTCGAGATGGAGACGCTGGGTCTGCCCGGATGTGATTTTGAGTACACGCATGAGGCGGCACTACGATTGAAGACCGTTGCTCAAGAGCGTGGTGCGCTGCGCACCGAAGCGACGGAGCATATTCACGCCGGGGAAGATCGTACTTACCACCCTCCTGATGTTGACGGCGTGCGGCCACCATGCCGAACAGACGAACGCCAGGGTGCGGCGCTATGGCGGCGGAACGTGCTCCATGGCGAGGCCGTCGCCTGATGGATATTCTACTCACTTCGTCGTTCGCACCATAAGCTACTGATATCATTTCTTGAGTAGCGTCGGGTTCAGCCACGATAGACCGCGTCTCGTAGGGCCGATGCGAAAGTGCCGCTTGTGCCCTCGAACGCAGTGTTGGTCAGCGCGACCACCACAAGTTTCTCCTGCGGGTCCACAAAGAAATTATGGCCATAGGCGCCACCCCATTGAAACGTGCCGGGTCGTTGCGGCGTGTCGGCGGTAGCCCTTGAGAGCACGGCCCAGCCGTAGCCGAACCCCCAGCCCGCCCCCTGGCTCTCGATACCGGCGCCGACTTGGTTTTGTGTCATCGTCCTGACAGTTTCGGATCGCAGTATCGGTGTTCCTCCGCTCCGAATTGCCTCAAGAAACCGCATTGTATCGTGCGCCGTGCCGATCATACCTGCGCCCCCGGAAGCATAGGCCCTGGTCGAATAGGCACGCGACGGCGAGAACCGCACCGTCCCGTCTACATCTTTCGCATAGTTCGCAATGCGGGCGTTTGGGCCGCCCAAAGCGGCGATCTGGCTCTTGGTCAGAACGAGTTTCGTGCCGTCGCGCATGCGAGTGGGCTGGGGTTCGCCGTCGGCGTAAGGAGTTACGAGTGTCTCGCCGGGAGCGGCCATGAAACGGGTTTGAGACATCCCCAGTGGCCGGGTGACGAGATTCGAAACGATGTTGGATAAGGCATCGCCTGTCACCCGGGTGAGCACTGCGCCGAGCACATCGATTCCAAGCGAGTACCGCCATGACGTACCTGGCGTAAAAGCCAAAGGAAGGGCGGCAAGGCGGGCCATGTTTTCTTCGAGTGTCAGATCCAGCCCGTCAAGCCCGTCCGAGAGGCCGGCGGTCTGGTAGGGGCTATCGCGTGGTTCCAGATAGGTATGCGACAGGCCGCTCGTGTGCGTCATGAGTTGACGGATGGTTATCTCAGGACGAGTGCCCGCGGGACCTGACGGCCGGAATTCCGGTAACCAGAAGCTTACATTGTCATACAGGCTGAGAGCGCCATCCTCGACCAGACGCATTGCGGCCGCCGAGACGATGGATTTCGAGACGGAAGCAAATCGGAAAACGCAATCTTCCCGCATCGGCGTACCGGCCTCGCGATCTGCAAAACCGGCGGAGCGCTGATAGACGAGCTTGCCGTCATGGCTGACGAGAACGACAGCACCGACGATCTTATTTGCCTCGATCGCGCCTTCGATGACGTCGTCCAGAGCGGTAAGCGATAGCATTGCAGGCTCCGATACAGGGCCGGCTCGCACTGATGCGAGCCGGATCGATGATACCTAGGAGAAAAGCTGGGTGAGAACGCCAAACTCGTTGAAGACGGTCCATTCCTTTTGGATCCTCCCCCTGTCTACCGCCCACTGACTGATACCCCAGAGATTGACCTGCTTGCCCGTCGGCTCCCCGTAGGGGCCAAACCCGCGATGGGTGCCGATCGCGCTCCAGCGGATGGAAACGATATAGCCTTCCCTGGCATTGCCCATCCAATAGATGTCGTCGACATTCATGGCGAGATCCGGGAACATCGCGACGATCGAAAGCATGAAGGACCGGATCTGGCCGGCACCGCGGTAGACGCGGCCAGTGGATCCCTGCATCACGACGTTCGGTCCGTAGATGTTGTCGATGGCGCCGAAATTGCGACGATTCCAGACTGTATGGAAGGCGGCTCTGACGAAGCCTTCGATGTCGTCCTCTGCGGCTGGCAAGCTGATCTCGGCGGGCTTGCCCTGACCGTTCAGCCGCTTCGGCTCGCCGGCGAGAAAATTGGCAGGAAGCGCCGCACCCGCCTTGGTTGCTGCAAACCGCTTGGCGGTTTCTATGACGTCGATGCCAAGCTGCTGAAGCAGGCCGGCCGTGTCGTAGATGACGTGCTCATGAAAGATCTCATTCGCACGCGCCACGCAGTTGGCGATACACCAGAGCTGCACGCGCTTGCCCGTCGGCGGCCCGAAGCGGCTATAGCCAGTGTTCGTCCCAAGAATCTTCGTGCGGTGGGACGTGTGGAAGCCTATGTCCTCGTTTCCTGCCCATACCACCTCGTCCGCGACGAGTCTGATGTCGGGGAAGGCATTGTTGGTATGAACCGTATCCGCGACAATCTTGTCACGTCCGTATTGAAGTCCGAGATCGTCCCAGACCGTGCAGTCATGGCTGTAGGTATCGTAGATATAGCCGATATCCTTCTCTTCCCATATGCGATGGGTGATCCGGACGATGTAGTCGACGATGTTGACATAGGTGGGATCGAAATCCCGCATTGGCTGTGAGGCGAGGCCCTGCGGTGCCTTGCCGATGAAGTTGTCAGTCCCGCCGCGACGATAGGCATCGAGCGAGATCGAGAAGTCTTTGGGCATGTGCTCTCGGGAGAGAGCCTCGAACTGAACGCGTGGCGATTCCACGGAGCGTTCGGATGATGAACTGGATTTCGCTTTGCCGCCGGCAACTGCTTCCGCAGCTGGACGATCCTGAGTTGTTGCTGACATATATGCACCTCCATTCGCATACGTATGCTAGCATGACTTCCAACTTTGGCAATGCCGGCCCATGAATTCTTTTCATGGGCGAAACGCAAGCCGACGGCCGGTGTGCGCATGCGATCCGGAGAGGCGGTCGAAGACTGAGGCTTGCATAAATGGCCCGACGAGCCCTATGGCTTGCAAGTTCTTGCGAGGAATCGATGGATATGAAGAAAAAGCGAGTGACATCAACCGACGTTGCCCGGAAGGCCGGGGTGTCGCAATCGGCCGTCAGTCGCACGTTTTCGCCCTGGCCGACGCAATCCGGCGTGTCTGCCGAGATCAGGGAAAAGGTTCTGCGCGCAGCCAAGGAACTAGGCTATCAGCCGAATGCGATTGCGAGATCGCTCATAACCCAGCGATCCAGAATGGTCGGCGTGTTGTTCAGCTATCTCGACAACCCGTTCTATGCGCGAGCGCTGGAACTCCTGTGTCACGGTCTTCAGGCACGAGGCTATCATGCGCTCGTCTTCATGATGTCCAATACGCTGCAGGATACGGATTCTACCGTCTCCGATATTCTCCAATATCAGGTCGACGGGCTCCTGACGGCCTCGGTCGAACTTTCCTCGAAGATTTGCATCGAGTGCGCCGAACGCGGGATTCCGGTCGTTATGTTCAATCGGACACAGGATGATCCCACTTTATCGGCGGTGACGACCGACAATGTCGGCGGCGGAAGACTTGCGGCCAAGGCCCTTCTCGACGCCGGGTGTGAACGGATTGCGATCCTTGCGGGTTGGGATGGCGCCTCGACGAGCCGGGATCGCGAATTCGGCTTTCGCGCCGAACTCAATACACGCGGCATCGAGCTTTTCGAGCGAGCAAACGGCAATTTCAATCTGGAAGACACAACGCAGGCCGTGAGGGGGCTTTTCAAGGACAAATTGCCGGCAGAGAGGCCTGACGCGCTCTTTGTGGTCAATGACTACATGGCGATACGGGCGATGGACGTTATTCGCAATGAAGCGGGTCTACGCATCCCGGAAGATGTAAGTGTCGTCGGCTTCGACGATATCACGACGGCCGCCCAGCCGACCTACGCTCTCACCACGGTGCGTCAGCCGATCAACCGGATGGTGGAGGCCAGCCTGCGGATGCTTTTCGAGCAGATCGAAGATCCATCCGCACAGCCAGAGCATATGATGCTCGGCGCCCAACTTGTGGAACGTGGTTCGGTCGGCTCCAAATTCACCTCCTGAGTTTTTTATTTTCACGCTATTGCATTCGTATGCAATCGAGTTATTCTGCATACGAATGCGAGCGCGTTCCAATTCTTCAGAGGGAGTATAAAAATGATCACGAGAAGGCAAATTCTGCAGCTTGGTGCTGCATCTGCTGCTGCAATGACATTTGGAATGCCCAAGGGCGCATCCGCGCAGATCCGCCCCGGAAAGCCGTTTGCAGGTTCGACTATCAACGTTCTTCTGCCGCATGCCTCCCAATTCCGTGCCCACGAAAAGCGCTTTGCCGAATTGGAGGAGATGACCGGCATCAAGGCCGTCTACAATTACATACCGTATGCGCAGGTCCGCGACAAAATCGCCGCCGAAGCCGTTGCCGGCAGTTCGACCTACGATGTGGTCTGTTATCAGGACGACTGGGGCCCGTCGCTTTCGCTCTATCTTCAGCCGATCGACGATTGGCTAGCCCGCGACGGCGTCGACATAAACAGCTACCCTCAAGCTTACAAACTCGGCAGCGAAATTGACGGCAAGGTCTTCGGTCTGCCGATCCGCGGTCATCCCCAAATGCTGTTCTATCGCAAGGATCTGCTCGCGCAGGCCGGCGTTGCGCCGCCGACGACGTGGGATGAGCTCGTGACCACAGCGAAGGCCGTGCAGTCCAAATCGGATATTTCCGGCGTCGCCATGTACTACGGAAAGGGAAACGGGCAACAGAACCTGTTTCTCTGGCTGAATTATCTCTGGGGGAAGGGAGGCGATCTGTTCACGCCGGATTTCACCGAGACGCGGTTCACGGAGCCCGCTGCCGTCGAAGCGACCCAGATGTACCTCGATCTTCTGTTGAAGCACAAAGTCGCGGCGCCTGGCTCGGTGCAATTCGCCGAGGACGACGCCGTCAATTCTGTAGCCCAGGGCAAGTCCGCGATGGTCATGGTCTGGTGGTGGGTCTATTCCGTGCTCACGGGCGACAAGTCCACCTTGAAGGCCGATCAGGTTGGCTTCGCGCCCATGCCGAAGTTTGCCGACAGCAAGCCGGTTTCGTACGCGCTTTCGCTGCCCTTCGCCATCAGCGGCCTATCCAAGCAGAAAGATGCAGCCTGGGAGTTCATGAAGTGGGTTTCGAGGCCGGAACTGGAGCAGGCGTGTGCGATCGACAAATCGGACCCCGACACCTCTGATATCGTTGTCACCCACACGGCAAGCTTCCTCGATCAGAAGGTCAACGATGCAAACTTCGGCCTGCATCGGGTGGCAGCCAAGAGTCTTGAAGGCTCTCGCATCATGCCGCAGCTAAAGGAATGGCCGCAGATAGGCACGACGCTCGAGAACACGATTTCGGATCTGGCGACAGGGGCAAAGCCCGTCAAGGACGGGCTCGATGAAGCCGCGCGCGACATCGATCGTATTCTGCGCCGCGCCGGCTACCGCAAGGGCTGAGCCTGATCCGCCTTTTCGCCTGCGGCAGCCGAAATCCCGTTGCTGCCGCAGGGAGGAAGAAAAGCCGGACCGACCAAACCTCGAAGAGGAGCCGTTTACTTGGCGGACAAACATCTCAAATACTGGCTTGTGGCTCCGGCCCTGGCCATCATGGCGCTGACGCTCCTGTATCCGCTGGTTGCAGGGTTCTGGTATTCGCTGCACAGCTGGAATATCGCGCAACAGGCGACGCTGGGACCTTATGTGGGCCTGGACAACTACCGGCTCGTTCTGACCGACGATCCCGATTTTTGGGGTAGCGTGCGCGTAACGGGCATATTCACCCTGTTTTCCGTCGTCATCACGATGGTGCTGGCAATGTCGCTGGCGCTGCTGCTATCGGGTAACGACGGTCTCACCATCAATGTCCGCACGCTGCTGGTGCTGCCGTTCTCCATGTCGCCAGCGCTTCTCGGCATATCCTGGCGCTTTCTGCTCAATCCCGAATTCGGGGCAATTTCGGCGGGGCTCGGAGCGATCATTCCCGCGCTGAAAGGTGTGCCCATGTTGGCTGATCCGACGCTTGCAATGGCGGCGCTGATCGCATCGGACGTGTGGCACTGGTCGCCCTATTTCATGTTGCTGTTCGTGGGTGCACTCGCGGCCTTGCCGCAGGAGACGATTGAGGCGGCCCAGGTCGATGGCGCTTCCCGGTTTCGGGTATTTTGGGAAATTACATTGCCCCAGCTTCGTCCCGTATTGACGATCGCGATCCTGCTCAAGGCGATTTTCTCGCTCAAGGTACTCGATCAGGTCGTTACCCTGACCGCGGGCGGGCCGGGTACGGCTACCGAGACGCTGGCACATTTCGTCTATCTCACGGCCTTCAGATTCTATGATCTCGGTTATTCCGCCGCGATTGCCTATTTGCTGGCGGCAGTCATGGGTGTGCTCGCCGTTCTCTACACACGGTTCGTCATGGAGCGCGCGTGATATGAGCTTTCGATTCCAAAACATGCTTGCCAAGGCGGCACGCTACGTCGCTCTTGCCGTTGTTGTCCTGATTTTCTTCGGCCCCATTGCCTGGATCCTGGCGACAGCCTTCAAGCGCGCGCCGGATGTCTACTCGCTGAAGATCTTCTTCGCGCCGACCCTGCAGAATATTCGCGATGCGTTTGCCACGCCGTTCCTGGTCGGTGAGAGAACGTGGAACAGTATCGTCGTGACGTTCTTTACTCTGTTTTTCTCGCTGCCGATCGCGACCGCCGCGGCCTACGCATTCTCCCGCTTTCGCTTTCCAGGCGGCAGCGTCTGGCCTATCGGGGTTCTGGCAACCCAGTTCATCCCGCCGGTGGTGGTCATCATCCCGCTCTTCATCGTTTTCCGGCAAGTTAATCTGCTCGATACCAAGACTGCGCTGGTCATCGCCAACATGTCCTTTGTCGTGCCCTACGCGATCTGGATGATCAAGGGTTTCATCGACAGCATTCCGATGGACATGGAGGAAGCGGCTCAGATCGACGGTGCGTCCCGCCTGAGAGCGATCTGGGACGTCGTCGTACCCGTTGCTCTTCCTGGCATCGCAACGGCGGCGATCTTCTGTTTCGTCGTATCCTGGAACGAGTTTTTCTATGCGCTCGTCCTGACGCAGCAAAAGGCGACAACGATCCAGGTCGGCCTGATGAGCGCCCGCACGGAGCGCGGTGACGTCTGGGAGATCATGGCCGCCATGGGTCTCGTCATCATCCTGCCGATGCTGGTCCTGTCCCGGTTCGTTCAAAAGTATTTCACCAAGGGCCTGATGTCAGGTTCGGTTAGATAGGATAGATCATGACTACGCCTGTATCTCCAAAGATAAGCCAGGTTCGTCACGTTCCCATCGCAAGGCTGCTCAAGCCGGTCGAACGCGGTTCGTTTCCGATGGACGGGTTCGATGACGAATTCGGCGATATCATCGACTACATCTTCAAGATCACGCATTGGATCTGGGCCGACAAGGCGGTCGGACAAATCTATGATTACTATGCGGAGACATGCACCGTCTATACGGGCTTCGACGTAACGCATTCGGTGGAGGATGTGGTCACCGGCACGCTTGCGATGATGCAGTCATTTCCGGACCGTTCGATGGATTTCGTCAATGTCGCATGGAGCGGCGATCCGAAGGAAGGTTTCTACACCAGTCATCTCGGTTTCTCGCGGATGACAAATCTCGGGCCGTCGTCTTATGGTCCTTCCACCGGCCGGCCGTCGCGTTTCTTCACGGTTGCCGACTGCGTTTCCCGCGACAACCAGATTTTTCTCGAATGGCTGATCCGCGACAATGGCGCGGTCGTCCGGCAACTCGGCTTGGACATTCACGAACTCGCCAAGAAACTTGCGCAGAACGATGCCCGCCAGGGGAAGAAACCCTGGTTCGCCGAGAAGCTGGCGAACCTGCCGGTCACGTGCGGCAGCCGGCAGGCGGCGCCCCTTGCGCGTCCGACAAAGAGTATCGAGGATCGTCTGAGGCATATCCTGCACGATGCCTGGAACCGGCGCCTCCTGAATGTCCTCAGCGACTTCTACGATCCGGATGCCGTCGGGCATATTGCAGGCGGCCATGAAGTCTCCGGCAGGGAAGCGCTGATCTATCATTATGTACAGCTGCTCGCCGCCATACCGGATGCGGAATTCTCGTTCGACCATTACTGCGATGTCGTCGAAACGGATGGAGTGCTTGCCGCCGTTCGCTGGTCGATTATGGGGCATCACCATGGCGACGGTCTGTTCGGGGCTCCGAGCGGCAAGGCCGTCTATATACTTGGAATGTCTCACTTCCGCTTCGAGGGAGAGAAAGTGGTCGAGGAATGGACGCTCTACGACGAGCTTTCGATCCTGAGACAGATTTACGCCGAGCCTGCAGCGGCGAACGGGGAGGAATAGTCATTGGCATCCGTAACGCTGAAAAACGTAGCCAAGCGCTTCGGTCATTTTACCGCGCTTGAAGAACTGAATCTTTCGATCGGAGACGGGGAGTTTCTTGTCCTGCTCGGGCCGTCCGGTTGTGGCAAGACGACGACCATGCGCATGGTTGCCGGGCTCGAACATCCGTCCGGTGGGGAGATCAGGATCGGGGAGCGGCTGGTCAACGACATGCAGCCCAAGGATCGCGACGTTGCCATGGTCTTCCAGAACTATGGTCTTTATCCGCATATGAGCGTCGAGCAGAACATCGGTTATCCGCTGAAAGTCCGAGGGATCGGCAAGGTGGATCGCGCGGCCAAGGTGCGCATCGCCGCAGAGAAGGTGGAACTGGGGCCGCTTCTGGCGCGCAAGCCGCGGCAGCTCTCCGGTGGCCAGCGCCAGCGTGTCGCGCTGGCCAGAGTCATCGTGCGAACGCCACAGGTCTTCCTGATGGATGAGCCACTGTCCAACCTCGATGCCAAGCTTCGGGTGACCATGCGCGCTGAAATCAAGCATCTGCAGCACGAACTGGGAGTCACGACGATCTACGTGACGCACGACCAGATCGAGGCCATGACGCTCGCCGATCGCGTCGCGGTCATGAACCAGGGGCGCATTCAGCAGCTGGGTACGCCGGAAGAGATATATGACCGGCCGGCGAACCTCTTCGTTGCCGGATTCATCGGTTCTCCGCCGATGAATCTGATCGATGGCAACGTGTCCGAAGGTCGTTTCAGGGCACCGGGCGTTTCCCTGTCTGCTCCTGATTTCCGAGGCTCCGGCGTCAGGGTTCTGGGGATCAGGCCGGAGGACATCGAGGTGGTCGATCCGCAAGGCGCGGAGATTGCCGGCAGCATTTATGCCGTCGAACTGACGGGCGAATCCAATCTGGTAACCGTCATGATCGGTACAAACCGCGTCATCGCCCGCGCTCCCCGCTCATGGCGAGGCAAGATCGGGGAAAAGGCCGGGCTGCGGCCGGAGAGTACCCGTCTGCATCTGTTCGATCGGGAAACCGGAATGCGTATCGAGCCCGACGGCGTTAGCCGGGTTGCTGGCAATTGAATGAGGAAGGTGGAGAGATCATGACGGTTAGTTATCTGAAGGTTGGGAAGACTGCGACGGAGCGTGCGGAGGAGGATGCGAAGGTTCGCTCGATTGTCGAGGCGACGCTGAAGGAGATCGAGACGCGCGGGGACG
>NZ_JBNWDS010000037.1:0-16156 GCF_053521765.1 Rhizobium sp. A37_96
GGCGCAGTCAAGCCACTTGGGTGCGGCCATGGCCACAGCGAACGGAGAGGCGTCCTTCACATCGTACGGCGAGCCGAAAAAAATCGTCCGCCTGCGCGCAGGGTCTTCAATTTGAGGTGGATGGTAGGGGAAGAGATTCAGCAGCCGGGGTTCCAGGTACCGGTCACAAGTTCAGGTATGAGACGCGCTTGTATGGTGAACGGCGAATATGTGGCTGCTTTATTCAAAGTGCCGGGCATATCGATCGTACAAAACGATTGATATGATAAATGAGGAGTCGGCGCGGGGCGACGCTCGGCTCGACGATCCCATACTCGACCTTGCCGGATGTCGACTTGTCTGGTCAACACGAGAGGAAACCGGCCGCGGTAAAAGCGATGCACTCCCGTTTAGAAGCCATTTCACGTATTGCTTTCGGGAGGCTTCGCTGGCGAAACTGGCTTCTGGACGCATCGTTCGTCGAGCGCACGGTCGCCAACTTGCTTGAACTCAATCCTCTCAGCAGGTGACACCGGTCTTTGGTGAGTTTCCGTGAGACCCTCAGTTGCGTCCCTGCAACAAGCCAGAATTGGGACATGACGACCCACTCTCTGCGGTAATTTCCGTCAATCAAAAGTTTTGCTTCAACATGGTTGCCAGTATTTCGATAGGCATCGAGAAAGCAACGGCTAGCTTCTTTCAACAGCGAGAAAGAATAGAAGACCATTCTTCCTGGCCACAAAATATTCTGAGCATATTCAAATATCTAAGCCCGAACAAGTGGCTAACCTGCCTGATGCACGGCGTCGGCTACTGCTTTACCTGATTATGGATTGGGTATGCACATTGTGGGGACAGAGGCCATCGCGATACAGAAATTTGCAGAGAAAAATGTGCGGATTCAATATGGAGCCTTGCCCTACCGCCATAACGAAGCGGGAGAAATCGAGGTTCTTCTTGTAACGTCGCGAACTCGCCGCCGCTGGATCATCCCCAAGGGTTGGCCAATAAAGGGATTGAGACCCGAAGAATCCGCTGCCCGCGAGGCATTCGAGGAGGCGGGCGTCAGAGGGCCTATAAGTTCCAAGCCACTCGGTCGTTTCATCTACGAGAAGCTTCTCGATGAAGATGGGAAATATATCGTTTGCGAAGTTGTCGTTTTTCCACTTTCGGTAAGGCGACAATATAGGGACTGGCCGGAAATGGGGCAGCGCGAACTTCGCTGGATTGCCATGAGCGAAGCAGCCGCGGAGACCGATGAGGCTGGACTGAGGCCGCTGTTGCAAGCATTCGCGGAGAAAATGGTGGTCAAACGGAAGTGGCAATCGCACCAGTAGCGAAACGGCAAAAAGATGCCAGGGTGGGCTTGCTCGACGCGCGTGTTCGCGGATGCGACGGCTACCGTCAGGAATGCTTTCGGCTATTGATGTTGATTGATTGTATCTCTGCTTGCAGACATGTTTTATCTCCACTTTTCATTGTGTGTAATGAAACTTTCTGGTGCCATTTGTCGTGATTACGCCATGCAGGGATAAATCGTAATTGATGCGATATACATCGGCTTCATTGATATTAGTTGCAAAACATACCAAAATTCCTTGTGGTTGCATGCATCGTGTAGCGAGCATGATATCATTTTGAACATTGGCGTTTTATCTATGTATGTATGCTAAATGTATAGAATTTCGGCAAACTACGGACTGACCATTGTAGATCTGCATATGATGGTGTTATGCTGTTTTTCAGGCTCGTGAGGTGTATTTGGACGTAGAAATCCTGCAAAAGCTTGTAGCCATTTCTGACGCCATTTACGCGGCCACTGATCGCGAAACTTTGTTTCAGGCTCTAGCATCGGGTATCCGCGCTCTTGGTTTCGACAGCTTTCACCTAAGTTCACGCAAGAGAAATAGAACGAGCCTGGTCACCGAGCCGACACTTGCAACATTCCCAGCCCAGTTCTTGAGCGATTATGAGCGCCTGCATTGGACGGATGTTGATCCCATTACCGAGCGCGTATTCGCCAGTAGAGAGCGCTTCGTGTGGAATATTCTGGATCATAGCTATCCTGAAATCCGCAGACAAAGCTTTGTCGAGTTCGTGCGATCGCTGGGCATGTCGACATGGACGGTGCTGCCGGTGCATCATTCTGATGGCTCGGTCAGTGGCCTGGCGCTGCTCTGTCTCAATCCCCAGAGAGTTTGGCGCGACAATGAATTGGCCGTCGCAATTATCGCCAACGCCGCCCTGGCCAAGGCGGAGATACTCGGGCTGAGTTTTGGCGTATCGGCAGATGAGGCGACCGCCCTTCGGCTCCTTTCAGAACCGCAAGTAGAAATCCTGAAATGGATGGCGGAGGGGAAATCAAACTCCGTCATTGCCGTTATCACGGGGCATTCGGAACGAGCCGTCCGCTACCACGTTAGCGAGATTCTCCGCAAATTCGGCATCGCGACACGCCAGCAGGCGATTGCCATCTATCAAGCGTCAACAGGATCCTCGCTGCGGTCATTATAGGGAATGACCAGCCACTCGATATTTTATTGTCGAACGCTGTTCCAAGGCATCACGGCCACCAATCGGTTACTGAAGTTGTTTGCCTGTCCAACGAGCACTGAACGAGCCGTGCATCCTTGTCCGTTTCGAGCCGGCACCAACTACCACCCAATGTCCCAGGGCCTGGGTTTGCCGTGGAAAATCACCACCCGAGCCTCGGAAGGAATTGAGCCGTTTCCGCTCTCATCGTCATAAAGCGCCTGCCGCACATGCGACTTCCAGGAGACGATCTGGCCGGATAGCAGATCCTGCCATCGGCCGGCGTTGTTCAGCCAAAAGCGCTCGAGGAATGCCTGGTCGCCGCCTTTTTGATAGATATCCATCCAGTGCTGCGGCCGATCGATCCATTCAGCCCAAATTTGCCGGCGAGCCGCCTCTGGCAAATACATGATCGATGATTGCAAACCCTCGGGACGATAGATGTCGCGCATGAGAGCGAGCTGATTGATCGCAGCAATATCGCCGAGGTCTCCGACGACTGAGGTGTCGAGATCCATGAAGAGGATGTCGCCACAGACGTCCGGCCGAAAGAGCTCCATCTTTGACCACCAACCCGGCCAATCGTACATCAGTGGCAATGTCTGAATGCCCTCGACCTCAATATCGGTCAGACACCGAAAGGCAGCGGAAGGGAGATAAGTCATTATTTGTCGGTGCAAACGCAAGACGTGGTCGGCGTTATATTCACCGCCGGAACGCAGGACGCAAAAGACTGGAATCACCTTCCGCCGGCCTCGCTAGATCTATCCATTATCCCTTGCAAGCATTGCTGGAAGTGTGATTCGGGCGCAATGGAAATTTACATCCCGGGGAGGATAATCTCACAGTGATATCCCAAAAGTGGAAGAGAGCGTCTCGCGCTCGATCTCGACAGGTAGTCGCGTGATATGAAAATGCTGACATGTTTTCAGGGCATGCACCGCAACGAGAGCGTGAATGCGCTTCGAAAGCCATCCGAACTATGCCAGATTGCGAACGGGTTGGAGGATGGGTGTGCATGTCGAAAAAGGTATTGTTCTTGGTTGGGTTGCTGCTCCGCGCTTGTTTCGGTTCGGTCGTAGCGCAGGCCGCGGCGCATGTTCCGCAGGGATGCAGGCGTGATGTTTTCCTGACGATATCAGGCAAAATTGGCAGGACGACCAACAGCGCCGGCAATGCCTACGAAATGTCCGAACGCGAATTTCTTGCATTGTCGACGTCGACAGTAACGACATCGACACCGTGGACACCAAAAAGCGACTTTACCGGGCCTTTGTTGAGCAAACTGCTTGGAGAGACCGAAGCGGAAGGAAAAAAGCTTCGTCTGACGGCGTTTGATAACTTCAGCGTAGAGGTGGATGCCGCTTATCTCGAGAAATACGGCACCATACTTGCGACCAGCAAAAATGGCACCCGCCTTACCATCCGCGATTTCGGGCCGATATTTGTGATGTATCCTCGCGATAGTTTCAAAGACGAATTGGACACGCCCGCTGCGGCTTCTTACCTTGTTTGGCAGCTATGCGGGATCGAGGTGGAATGAGGTTGATTCATCTCTCCTGGTTCAGCATTCCGGCCGCAATCGTCGCCATATGCATCGGGGTAGTAGCCTATAACTGGGGCGCCATAAGCGCGGAATATGATCTGTGGGATGCTACGAGTTCCCGGAATCCATCCTATTTCTACTGGCCGACGGCACAGGTCCTGCGAGAGCTCGAGGCCGTCAGAATGGATTTGAAGACTATCGCCGATGGAACTATCGTCGAACCGGACACATTATCCTTCGACATCGACGTCCTCATATCCGGCATCAACATTATGGTGCGGCCGTCTGAATTGAACGATGGATATCGGAAACTTCCGGGTTTTTCTGATGACAGTGCCGCCCTTGCGGAATTCGCAACAGCCTTGCTGCCAGCTATCAAGCCAGACCTATCCCCGGCAGAGGCGCGAGCCTTGTTGCCGAAATTTGAAGACATATACGATGCGTTGAACCGGATATCCAAAGCGGCCTGGGATCAGGACAGCAAGTTGAAGGAACAGTCCTTCGAGACGATCAGGGCAGGGCACATCATCATTCTCGTGATTGCGGGATTGCTTCTTTGCGCAATTGTCTCGTTCGTCATCATTTCGATCTGCTATTGGTGGGCCATTGCTGCGAGGACGCGCGCCATCTCGGCCGCAGAGGCGGCCGTCGCCGACAAGATCAGCTTCCTCGCAATGATCAGCCATGAACTCAGAACGCCGCTTCAGGTCATTGTTTCGGCGTTGGACGTCCTGGAGCGACCTCAGGATGCGAAAAGCAGGAGTGAACTGACGGCGCGTATCCGGCGAGCGGCAAACAGCCTGTCGGTCCAGCTTCGCGACATGCTGACGTTGGCGCGTGGTCAAACTGGATATATTGAACTGCAACCCGGTGTCTTCGAAGCAGGCGAGCTCGTGCGAGAGGTGGTGGAGACCTATCAGATAGCCGCGAGGGCCAAGCATTTGGATTTGCGGCAGACGGCTCCCGATGATCCAATTTTCGTGGTCGCGGATGGTGAGCGCATTGCTCAGCTACTGCACAATCTCGTTTCAAATGCAGTTAAATATACACCAACTGGCTATGTTCAGATCGATCTTGTCTCGTTTGAGGGCAAAGTCTCCGAGCTGGTCTTGCGCGTGACCGATACCGGGCCTGGATTGCCACCAGCGGTTCTTGAGAGTAGCGACGGTGCCAAGGGGCTTTTCAGCCTTGGCAGCGGTAGGGGGATTGGCTTGTCGGTCGTCCAGACTCTGCTGCGGCAACTCGGTGCGCGCATGACAGTCAGTAGTCCCTCCACCGGCGGCAGCATATTCGACATTGCAATACCGGCCGTCCCAGCGCCGGAGTGCATGCACGCGATGTCCCACGCTCAGAAGCGGGTACTCGTTGTTGACCGTCATCCTGACCTTTTAACAGGCCTTTCAGCAGTGTTCGAGGAACTTGGTTTTGTGACCGATATCGCTCCCTCGGGCATGACAGCGCTGAACTTTGTCGCTGCACATACGTATTCGGTGATCTTCATAGACCTGGACATGCCCATCATGACCGGATCGGAGCTGGCGGCGCAGATTTGCAAAACGGATTTACGCCACAATGCCAAACTTGTCGCAATGTCTGCCGCGCATCATGGGGCGAAGCACGACCTATCATCTTTTGACGCGATCCTGAACAAACCGATACGCCAGCAGCAATTGCGGACGATCATGCAGTTTTGAAGCTCGAATTCAAAGCGGCAAGCAGGATCGGCATGCTCGCCGGCTTCGTGAAGAATTTGAGGTTATGCTGCGCCAAAGCAGCGGCGATGTTTTCCTCGTCGGCATTGCCTGTACGTATCTGCCCGGTCAGGATGATGATCGGGCAAAGCGCGTTGCGCGCGCGAATATTCTCGACCAGTTCCAGCGCCGTCTGCCGACGCGCATCACGCTCGATGATCCAGTCAAGGACGTAGGCGTCGAAGTCGGTCTGGTCGTAGAGGGCTTGCGGGTCGTTGAAGGCGATCGCCTCCAGCCCGGCCGTTTCCATATAGTTGACGATCGTCTGCGCAGTGTCGCTGTGATCATCAAGGATCGCAACGCGGCGTTGCGACGCGGCCGGTTCCATCACAAGTCGCGTAACAGTATGCGCCGGTATGGTGGATCGCGCTTCAGCCGGCATGACGCGCCAGGAGCCATCGATCTCGGCTGCAATCAAGGTACCGGGCGGCACTTGCCCGACCACCGTACCCAGGTGAATTCGGCAGGGAAGAATATGGTTGTTGATGACGATGGACGCATCGAGCAACGAGTCCATGTTATCGAGTGTAACCAACTCCTGCAACGTCTCGCCAAAGTGCTCGGCAACGCGCGTCAGTTCCTCAAGCGACCACGATGCATTTGTTGTCAGGCGGCGGTTGCCGGCCGAATAAGAAAGACCGAGAATTTCGGAGATGGTGACTGCGAAACGGTATTTGGGAATGCCATGGCGCGTCAGCAGCGCCGCTATGCATTGCGCGGCGAGGGCGGCTTCGCTCTCCGGATGATCCTCGCGTACTTCGGATGTTCCGTGACTATCCTCGCTTGATTCGCTCATTATCCATAGATCCAATATTGGCAAAGTACAAAATACGCGTATATGTAGATTACTGGAGCGTTTAGTGAGTTGTAGTCGCTGTCGCTGCTCCTCATTCTGTTCAATTTGCGCCGACTATACGGGAGAATTGCCAAATTAACAGATATATTTGAGGGGGCATCAATGCCGGTACGGGATACGTCGTTTTCTTACATCGGAAGCGGCAGCGATACCATTATCTACATCGATGTGAATGATTGCGTAGGTTTCGATCGAGGCTTTGTTGGCGCGTGACGCAGAGTGCCTGCAAACGCGATATATGGGGAAATTGATCATGAAGCCGTCGGACGTCAATAAAGTGGATCCAAAATATACCAGCTTGGATGACTACAAGACTGCCCTCGCATTTCTTAAAATCCCAGATATAAAAATATTTGATGATGAAACAAATAAACAAAGGTATATTTGGGGATACGATATATACATATACATGACCCGAAGTATAATTCCAATTTTACTGTCTATTATTTTCTATTTTATTATTATATTTATTGCAAATAAATATCCATTTTACTTTAAAAATAATTCCGTTTTATCTTACATGTGGCCATGGAACGCGAGTGTATCAGAGCGCCTTAGCGCGGTCGGAAGAGGTGAAGAAGCTAACATCGTTACATCTTTGGCCGGTGTAGTGAGTACAATTTGGCTGTTTTGGATGTTTGTGAGAGTTTTTGTCGAATTAAAATTACAGGGTAGTTTTTTTATTCTAAGGATGAGCTTCATAGTTGCTATGGCGGCTATTTTAATGTGGTTGACAGCTTCCGTTGCTTTCTATGAAGCGCCGTCTTTTGGGCCCACGATAGATGATCCAGCTTTGATTTTATGTTTAAAGAAGCTGGTATTGATATCATTCTCTTATTGGTTGAGTGGTTATTTTATTCTGGTCACTGCGCCATATTTGCGATCTGTCCTCAAAATCGTGATCAAAAATTCCCAGCGAAACACCTCTTAAGCCACCGTATGCTGCACTTTAAGCGCTGCAACCATCAGATGAGTTTTAAATCCGAATTATCGGGGAATTTTTATGTCTGCTCCATCCGGCCCTAGAAATAGCGAACGTGAAGAAAAGGCAGAGATTAGGAGCCGCGCGCTGGCCGTTGCCCTTGGGGCGGAGGATGGCGGCGTAGGGGTGGCGCTTAGCTTTGTTCGTGACGTTGAACAAGTGGAAGCCATCGCGGGGGCTTATGGACTAAATGCGGGTATTACGGGAGCGATAGTTTCGGGGCTTTATGGTGCCGACGACGAATGTGCAGCGGGTGCAGAACCTCGTCTTTCCCGTCACGGTGAAGCTGGACGCAAGCACCATGAGCATCGACGGAAGCATTGTACCGCTATCGCCCGGGATGGCCGCGACAACCGAGATCAAGACCGGCAAGCGTCGGATTCTCGAATATCTGTTCTCACCCATCGTCGAGGTCACGTCGCAGTCCATGCAGGAGCGATAGAGTCCTTTGAGGAGTTATGTCACTGAAGATGCGTGACCAAGATAGAACATCGTTTGAGGTTTTCGCGGCGGACCCACAGGTGTCGCGGACAATAGAATTCGCCTACGACAGAGGCAGGGTCGTTTGGCTGTCTATTATTGCGTTCGTCATGGCTGCGGCCTTTGCCGGTGGCCCTTTTCTACCCGATAGGCCCGGGCACCCGCATCTAAGCGCAATTTTCTGTTGGCCATTTGCCACGATTTTTGGCCTTGTCGGGTTGTTATTGGTAGTCAAGGCCATTCGAGGAAAGCCGGGGCTCATCATATCGGAGGACGGAATCTACATCGAAATCAACTTCGACGAGACGATAGCCTGGCGATCTGTTCGCGACATCCGCAGATATCAGCATAAACGTGCAGATCAGATGTATGTTGATCTGGAACCAGCTGTGGCACGAACCTTGACGAGGCGCGGGCTGGTGCGCTGGCTACCCAAGAAATTGCAGGGGCAAGCAACCCCAGCCGTCATCTCCTTGAAGCTGCTGCGGGCCGATTCAGACTGGATCTACAGTCGATGCCTTGAATTTCTCGCTAAGGATCGTGAGCGGCAGGCCCTTTTGGAAGATCCTCGCGATATCGCTCCTCAGATAGAAGACAACGTAGCGCCTGTCTTTAACCTGAAAGGGCATCCGATCTTCACATATGCCCTGATTATCATTCTGATCGGCGTGTATGTTGCGGAGTTGAAGTTCGGCGTCATTCCACCAAAGGGCAATGCGCCAGACACCCAGACGCTATTGGTGCTTGGCGGGACATTTCGTCAAAGGATCCTGCAATATGGCGAATGGTGGCGGTTGGTGACGGCTGCCTTGCTGCACGGCAACATCATGCATCTTGCTTTCAATTGCTTCGCCCTATGGCGGGCCGGGATCCTGCTTGAGCGGTTAATTGGCTGGCGCTGGTTCGCCGCAGTTTTTTGCCTGAGTGCAATTGGCGGCTCGACGGCATCGTTTCTGCTGAATCCCACTAATATAGTCGGTGTGGGGGCCTCCGGTGGGATTGTTGGCTTGTTTGCCGCTGTAATTGTGACAAGTTTTCATTTTCGATCAGGTCCGTTACCGTCGGTTTTGCGGATAGGCGCGATACAAATCCTCGTGCCCTCCCTGCTTCCTCTCATAGGCCAGACCGCCGATGGCATGCATGTTGACTATGCAGCTCATCTCGGTGGAGCGTTGGCAGGCGGGATCGCTTCGCTTGGCTTGCTCAGGGCTTGGCCGAACAAACAACCCCATCCTCGCTTTGGCGCGGCTGCACTCGTTGGCAGCGTTACCTTCGCGGCGATTGCTGCGGGATCGGTGTGGCCGATCAGTCAGCTACGAGCCGGCTATCTTGCCGATCCTTTTGTCCAATATTTTCAGGGGCAGTATCAAAGTGCGGCGGACGACTTTGCAGCCAAGGCAAAATTGAATGAGGAAGCGGCTGCTTACTACAACCTCTGGCGATTTATCGCCCAGTCACGCGGCAACGATGGTCAAGCCGCCGCTGAACTTCGTACCGCCGCAAGCGCCCTAGACCAAACCAAATGGCCCTATCCAGTCTACGAACTCTTCCTTGGACAACTAACCCCTAATGAGGTTGCGGCAAAGGCAACGACGAACGATAGCTTCTGCGAGGCGATGTTCTACATAGGCGAGTGGCACCATCTGCGCAAAGAGGTCGATGAGGCGCGCCAGAAATACAAAGCAGCCTTAATGTCTTGCCCGACCACGTTCATGGAGTTTGGTGGGGCGGGGGGTGAGCTATCCAAGCTCGGTGTGCGATGAATTTACGGTTCGAATCCTTTCAGGCAGGAAACCTGGTCGACCGGCGTATCGATTGCGATTGTGACCTTGGCGAAGACGTGAGGCGCCTGGTGGCGAACGGTAGAGGGGCAGGCAAGCATGTCTCGACAGCTTTTCGTGGGTGGTGGGAGAGCCCCATGCGTCGAAAAGTAAGATGACGTCGTACGAGCGATCACCCCAAAACATCCGAGCTTCTGCGCAATGTGGGCCGCCCTGTCCGGCAACGTACTGATACGAACCGTAAGGTTGATGCGATCTTCCACAAGATCGACGAAGTGGTCGGAGAAGCGCAGCCCGAGTTCGAGCTTCCCATGACGCTGGGTTAGACCGATCATGATCGGCGCGATGCGCGCACGTCCGAAGAGAACGGGTGCGGAAATTCGCATGTGAATAAGCATCGTGTAGCGATCCCGGTTGTCTCAGCGAAAACAATGGCTTATTGTGCTGATCGGTGCCATAATCCCATACCGATCTATACTCCAGGGTGAATCCGGTGATCATTTGGGAAGAGACCGGCTGCGCTTCCGCTTCCCTCGCAATCGTCAGGAGTTCGAGATGGTAAATCCTCTCGTGAAGCCATTTTGGGACAAGGCAACGGGGAGCTGGCAATATGTCTTCCATGATCCCGAGACCATGAAGGGAGCGATTGTCGACCCGGTTCTCGGATACGATCTGATCGCAGGCGCCATCGACACGACGCAGGCCAAGGACATCGTTGCCTATGTGGAGCAAACGGGAATCGAGATTGTTTGGATCTTGGATACTCACCCCCATGCCGACCATTTCTCGGCCGCTTTCTACCTGAAGGGGCGGCTGGGGGCGCCAACGGCGATCGGCGAGTTCGTGACAAAGGTCCAAGTCCTTTGGAAAGGCATCTACAATCTGGGCGATGATTTTCGTGTCGATGGGTCTCAATGGGACCGGCTGTTCAAGGACGGCGAGACGTTTCAGGTCGGCAATGTACCGGTTACCGTCTTCTTCTCCCCCGGCCATACCATGGCGTCGGTGACTTACGTTGCGGGCGACGCCGCATTCGTCCACGATACTTTGATGATGCCCGACAGCGGTTCAAGCCGCGCCGACTTTCCTGGAGGGTGTTCACATGATTTGTACCGAAGTATTCGCCGAATACTTGCGCTTCCCGCCCAAACTCGTCTCTTCATCGGCCATGACTATGCGCCAAGCGGGCGGGCGCCCCTATGTGAGGCGTCCGTCGAAAGCCATCTGGCTTCAAACAAGCACTTTGCCGGATCGCCGGAGGAGGACGACTTTGTGAAGATGCGCGACGAACGTGACGCCACGCTGCCCCTGCCGAAGCTCATGCTGGCGGCTCTGCAGGTGAATCTTCGTGGTGGTCGCTTGCCGGAGGCGGAGAGTAACGGCCGATCGTATCTGAAGATCCCTGTCGGTTACTTCACATCTCGCTCGGCGGACGGTTAGTCACTCCGGAAGATCATCCTTGCGACATTCAAGGCGATCTTTTGGGGCCAATTCCTCGCGCCCCTTTCGAATTGCCGGCATGGCCGCCGAGACGGAAGCCAGCGGCAGATACCGGACGAGACCAACACCTTCCGGCCCTGCAACCTTATGGTTGAGCGTTGTGTGGTTGTGTCCCAAACAATCGGCTTTTGCCAAGCATCCGTCGGCCTAATCGCTTGATACTGAGCCACAGCGAAAACAGCGAGCGACATGGCGGCTTTCCGAGGTGGAGACGCGATTGTCTCGACATCGAAGAATGCGAAGGTACATGACGTGTGGCAGACGCCGCGCTCGTGGCTGCACCTATTCGGGGCATCGAAGGTGTGCTCATCGCTGAGGCGGACGAGCGCATCACCTATCTGGTGACTGCGGAGGGACGCCGCTTCGTCGAAGAAATCTTGCGTCTGTCACCGAAATTGCGAACCAGGATGATCGCTGTAATCAGAGCGCTCGCCGGCGCCGACGAACGTTGATCATCAGCTGCTGTGCCATTTCGGGTCTGGAAGGAGAGGGCGGTGTATGCCGTGCCGGCCTTAGCCAACATGAATCCTTCCCGGAAGGCCGTCGTGTTTGATAATTGTGCCAAATGCAGCCGAGTGCTTGGCGACATCACGCAGGCACCGGCTCTTCTGGAAGGGCAGATCGGCAAGGCGGTTCTCGCCGACAAAGCCTATGACAGCAATGCCTTGCGGGAGATGATCGCCGCCATGGGAGCACAAGCCGTCATCCCGTCCAACCGATCGCGCAAGGTGATCATCCCACATGACGCACTCGCATACATCAACAGCAATCGTATTGAGCGTACCTTCGGACGAATGACGCACTTCCGGCGCTTCGCAACCCGCTATGAACGCAGCACCATCCATCTCATCGCCGCTATGATATGGATTTGGTGAATGTCGATCCGGCCCAAGCCCACGCCTCTTCCAGGCGTAATCCTCAGAGCGTGGCGGCGGTGCTTGCGCCTAACACCGGCGCGTCGGCACCCTGCTCGAGCAACCAATCCCGGAAGAGCATGGCGCCGTGTTTTGCCGGGCGCTGTGCGGGCATGATGATGTGGATGACCTGGCCTGAACGATAGACAGCGTCGAGCGCAGGGACCAGCCGGCCGGCCCGGATATGATCGTGGACCAGATGCTTCCAGCCGAGCGCGATGCCTTGCCCGAGAACCGCCGCTTCGATCGAGCTGAGGGCATCCGTGAAGATGAAATCCTGGTTGAGGCGAGCAACCGGAACGGAATGCTGTGTCAGCCATTCCCGCCAGCCGAGGCGGACGCGGTGCCGCTCCTCGAAATGCAGAAGCCGGTGTTTGAGCAGGTCGGACGGTTCAAGAATTGGGCCGTTCTCCCTGAGATAATCGGCGCTGCAAACAGGGATGACCTCTTCCGTCACGAAATGCCAGGCATGTATGCCCGGCCATTTGCCGGCGCCGAGCCGTGCTGAAATATCGATGTCTTCCTCATTCAGATCCTGATCGTCGCGGCTGCTTTCCTCGATGCGCAACGCGATATCGGGATGCTGCACCTTGAAATCCTTGAGACGCGGCAGAAGCCAGAGCTGCACGAAGGAGGCGGAGAACGAAACCCTGACGGTATCGTTCGAATGCTTCGTGCGCAGCGAAGTCAGGACCATGTGAAGATGGTCGAAGGCCTGCTGGGTCTCGCGGTAGAACCGCAGCCCCTCGGCCGTCAGTTCCAGGCGGGTATGCTCGCGGCGGAACAGCTTCAGCCCCGTCGCTTCCTCCAGAAGCTTGATCGTCTTGCTGACGGCCGGTTGGCTCACATTCAGCTCCTCGGCAGCGGCCGTGAAGCTTCGTCGCCGCGCAGCCGCTTCGAAGACGAAAAGATAGTTGGCAGAGGGTACAAGCGATCGCAGTCTATGCATAAACTGAAGTTATGCCCCTCCGCATTTTTTTGCAACGTCACAACGGCGATTGCGGTCATTACTCTCGTCTCAAATCAAGAACGGGATATCTCCTCCATGCAAACTCATGCTCGTGCCGTCGTCATCGGCGGTGGTTGTGTCGGTGCCGCCATTCTCTACGGCCTCACCAAACGTGGTTGGACGGATGTGGCGCTGCTGGAGCGCACACAGCTGACCGCTGGCTCCACCTGGCATGCCGCCGGTCTCATTCCTTCCTACGCGCGCAGCATCAATATCGGCCGCATGATTGCCAAGACGATCGAAATATACGAGGGCCTCGAAGCGGAAACCGGCCAGCACGTCGGATGGCACAAGTGCGGGCAGTTGCGCATCGCCAATACGCGCGACCGTCTCGATGAATACAAGAGCTATATGAGCGTTGCCGCCGTTCAAGGCATCCGCGCCGAGCTCGTGACGCCGAAGGAGGCGCGCGAGCTCTGGCCGCCTCTCGAGAACAATCATGAAATGCTTGCCGCACTCTATCATCCCGATGACGGCCATATCGCGCCGGCGGACGTGACGCAGGCCATGGCAAAAGGCGCGCGTGATCGCGGCGCGAAGGTCTACCTCAATACCGAGGTCAAGGGATTCGAGCGCTTGCCGGGCGGGGAGTGGAAGATCTTCACCAACAATGGCGAGATCATCTGCGAACACATCATTTCCGCAACCGGCAACTACGCCCGTCAGACCGGCGCCATGCTCGGCCTCGAAATTCCGGCAATCCCGATCATCCATCAATACTGGATCACCGATGCGGTGCCGGAGGTGATGGAGCGCAAGCGCCAGGGACTGCCCGAAATGCCGATCCTGCGTGACGAGGCTTTCGAGGGCTATCTGCGCGAAGAGGGCGATGGCCTGATGTTCGGCCCTTACGAGAAGACCGAGCACTTGAAGCTCTTTGCAGAGAACGGCGTGCCGGAATGGTTCGGGGCAGACCTGCTCGAGGAGGATTTCGATTCCGTTTCCTGGAACTGGGAGCAGGCAATCGAGCTCGTGCCAGCGCTCGGTCGCGTCGGTATCAAGGCGAATGTGCGCGGACCCTTCCAGATGACGGCCGATGAATTGCCGCTGATGGGGCCGGCCTGGGGGCTGGACAATGTCTGGATCGCAGAGGGCGTGCCGGGCGGCATTCTCTGGGGTGGTGCGATCGGCTACTATCTGTCGGAGCGTATTGTCGAAGGAACAAACAGCCTCGACACGTCCGAACTCGATCCGCGCCGTTTCGGCGACTACGCAAACAAGGAATGGACGCGGCACAAGGTACGCGAGAGCTGGGGCACTCACGCCGAGCAGCATTATCCCGGTCAGGACATGCCGGCTGCCCGTCCGCAGAAGACGGCGCCCTCCTATGATATACTGACGAAGCGCGGCGCCGTCTGGAGTGTCCTCAACGGTTGGGAAATGCCGAACTGGTTTGCGCCGGAAGGCGTCGAGGCGAAGGACCAGAACAGCTGGCGCTGGACGGAAAAGGGCAAGTATGTCGGCGAGGAGGTTCATGCGGTGCGCAACGCCGTCGGCCTTGTCGAAATGACGCCAATGACGAAATTCGAGGTCTCCGGCCCGGGAGCCGAGGCATGGCTCGACGGTATCCTTGCCAACCGCCTGCCGAAACCCGGCCGTGTCAATCTCAGCCATCACTTGACGAAGAACGGCGGCGTCCAGGCGGAGTATATCGTCTCCCGGCTTGAAGACGGCATGTTCTACCTCATCTCGACGCCGCGTGCCGAGCGCTGGAATTTCGATGATCTTTCGAAGCTGCTGCCGAAGGACGGGACGGTTCAGCTGCGCAATGTGACCAACGAGCGCGGTTGCTTCACGATTGTCGGGCCCAAGGCGCGCGAAGTGCTGCAGGGCCTCACGGAGCTCGATCTGTCCAACGAGGCCTTTCCATGGTTCGGCATCAAATCCGGTACGGTCGGTCTCGCCACCGACGTCCGGCTGCTGCGCGTCAACTACGAGGGCGAACTCGGATGGGAACTCTATCATCCGCTCTGCTACCAGCGCCACCTGCTTGAAGCCCTGCTGGCGGCCGGCGAGCCTCACGGCATGCGGCTGATCGGCTTGCAGGCGCTGGAATCGCTCCGGCTGGAAAAATCCTATCGCGCCATGTACCGGGACATGAACCCCGAGCTGACGGCCTGGGAAAGCAGTCTCGACCGCTTCATCCGCCTGGACAAGGGCGAGTTCATCGGCAAGCAGGCCCTGTTGCGGCAGAAGGAGCGAGGCATTAAGCACCGGTCGGTCACGATTTCCATCGATACGGATGGTGCAAGCTCGCTCATCCATGAAGGCGTCTATCATGACGGCAAGCTTGTTGGCCGGATTACCTCCGGCGGTTACGCCTACACGCTTGGCTGCGATATCGCCTTCGCACTGCTGCCGGTCGAGCTTGGCAATCCTGGGACCGAGCTCGAGGTGCCTATCCTCGGGGAGAGACGCAAGGCGCGCGTAATTCCCGACTCCCCCTATGATCCCGAGGCCCTGCGCGGCCGTATGTAAGCTGCGAGAGGCGAGTTGAGGAGAAAGCCTATGAAGATACTCGTGCCAGTGAAGCGGGTTGTTGACTACAACGTGAAGATCCGTGTGAAGGCGGATGGATCGGGCGTTGAGCTATCGAACGTGAAGATGTCGATGAACCCGTTCGACGAGATTTCGGTTGAGGAGGCGCTGCGGCTGAAGGAAGCCGGCAAGGCGGACGAGGTGGTGGTGGTGTCGATCGGACCTGCCAAGGCCGAGGAGACGTTGAGGACGGCGCTGGCCATGGGTGCGGATCGCGCCATCCTGGTCGAGACCGATGACGCCGTCGAGCCGCTGGCGGTCGCCAAGATCCTCAAGGGCGTGGCCGAG
>NZ_JBNWDS010000038.1:0-13928 GCF_053521765.1 Rhizobium sp. A37_96
CTGCTTCTTTTCCTGCATCAGCTTGCGCACGACGTTATCGATGGCGGCGATATGGTCGGCATCGAAGGCGTGGCGAAGCCCGAACATGTAGGCAAGCAGAGCGATGCCCAGAAGCGATGGTCTGTCGGCAAAGGCCGCCCACGCCCAGATCCAGGCAAGTGCGTTCATGCCTGCCAGGACAAGATAGGTGACGATAAGTTTGTTTCTCATGGGAGGATCCGTCGGGCGAGGGTTAAGACGGGGCCGCTGGTTCGCAGAACGGGCTTTCTGCGCCACCTTCAGCGCCCATGATTGGTCGCCGCAAAGCATCATCGAGATGTGCTTTGCGGCGCCGGCCCGACTAGCCAAGCGACGGCATGTAGGGAAAGGTATTCGACGGCTTGCGAGTTACCGATTCCTTGCCGATCCCCAGGCTCACCGGCGTGTTCGCGGCGATGGTGAACATCACGTCAGGCGCGTTGTCCGTCAGGGATCGTCCATTCCACTCCGCAAATCCAAAGGCTGCCTGCGTTCCGACTTCGTATGGCAGTATATTGGGAAGGAACCTATGCGCGACTACGTTGGCATAAGCCTGTGCGTCATCGGCCGTACCATATGCGGCGACGACTTTGGCAACGGCAGCAATGATAGCAGTGCCATAAATGGAAAAATCCTCGGACGGCTTGCCGGCATTGAGACGATTGCCGAGGTCCTCGTTGAATTGCGTGAAGAGAGGATGAATCATCGGCAAGCCGACGCGATTGATAGACCGCCACCCGCCGGCGTCCGTCGCGAGCGTCGCAACTGCCCAGACACCGATCTTCCGCCTAGGCGATGCGGCGGGCAAGAGGAGGTCGTCGGGGACTTCAAGCACGATCGAGTAGACCGTGTGGTCGGCAAACAGGTTCTTCGCCTGCTTTGCGTTCCAGCCTGCCAGATCGATGACGGTTCCGTCTTCGAAAGCATGACCGACAGCATGGAGAACATCTGGCTCGATCCAGAATGGATCCCCAGCCTTCCCCGCCCAGAGGCGCAGTCCCGCGGGTGTCGAGAGCACTTCCTCGGTCGCACCTTCAAGCAGGCTGATGCCCGGCGCCTCGGGGTCGGTGGCATCCGCGCCGTCAATGCGGAACAGGGTTAGGCGCTGGCGGCCCGCGCCATCTCGCTCGTCGAACTTCAGACGGAAGGTCGTATCCTCGGCCGCATCTCCATCGGTATCGATCTTGAATTCGTACATGCCTTCCGGATGGTAACCAGGCACGGGTACGGGCCCGGCGATAGAATGACAAAGATTGATGGCGAACACGGTACCGACCTCGCCGCGGAACACATAGAGATCCGTGATATCAAGGCGGATATCCTGACGAGCGATGGGTGAATCCAGATGATGGGACATGAAAAGCTCCACATATGTTGAACAGAAGCCACGCCGAAAGATTGCGGCCTTACGGGCCTTCATACCGGCCTCGAAGTCGGTATGAAGGCTGTCTGCCAGGCGCTTAGTGAGTAAGATGATCGCGGATGCCGTCGCTTGCCTGCTCGATCGCAGCCTTGACGCCCGGAACATCGTGGATGGCGTTCAACAACACGAAATCGTGGATCATCCCACCATAACGTACAGCCGTAACATCGACACCAGCGTCTTTCAGCTTGCGGGCGTAGGCCTCGCCCTCATCGCGCAACGGATCGTTTTCCGCCGTAATCACCAGGGCCGGCGGCAATCCCTTCAGTTCATCGGTCGTGGCGCGCAACGGCGAGACATAGGGGTTGTCTCGCGTCTTTTTGTCGGGCGCGTAGAGATCCCAGCCATACTTCATGAAATCGCGAGCAAGAAAGCGGCCGGTTCCATATTCATGATAGGAAGCCGTGTCGACGCTGGCGTCGGTCGCAGGAATGAAGAGCACCTGATAGCTGATTTTCGGACCATTCCGATCCTTGGTCATCAAGGTCAGCGCCGCCGCCATGTCGCCGCCGACAGAGTTGCCGGCAATGGCAATCTTGGAGCCGTCCGCGCCGAATTCGTCTGCATGCGCCGCCGCCCACTCCAGCGCCGCATAGCTTTGATCGAGCTGCGTCGGATACTTGGCTTCCGGAAGCGGCGTGTATTCGACGAACACGCCGATCTGGCCTGATCCGACCACCAGATCACGCAGCAACCGCTGATGGTTCTGGAAGTTGCCAACGATCCAGACGCCGCCGTGAACGAAGAAGAGAATGCCCGGCTTGCCCGTCAGCTTCTCCGGCGTCATGATGTAAATCTTGACCGCCTGTCCATCCTGGGTGACGGTTTTTTCGACTGTCGTGACGCCTGACATGTCGACTGCCGTCTTGTTCTGCAATCCCGTCAGAATGTCCTGCGGCTGTGGCTGCGGCAGCTTCCAGAACGGGCTGCTATCCTTGTTCAGCTCCTTGAGAAAGGATCGGATTTGCGGATCGATGTTCGGGTCTGTCGACGGATCTTTCGAAGCAGCTTGAGCCATTTGCACGGTCAGCATGATTCCCGCTGCAAGGCTGGCAATTCTGACAAGAGCTTTCATGAGTTCGTTCCTATGAATGGGACGGTGGCGGGAGCGAGCTTTTCGCACGCGACGCGCAATATGCCGGTAAGCATCGAGGCGGTCGCAACCGGAATTGCCGAAATTTTGACCGAGATTGCTCATACCGGATCACGCGCGACCCAATCCGAATGGCCACGCCGATACTCACGGCCAAGACATCGACATATCGATCGTCGAGCATAGTCTCCGCGACGCTTGGGCAGCGATGCGGCCACCTCAATGAGATGCATGACCGAAACGGTTATCGGCGCGGCGGCGGGCGCGCCGTGCCAGCTATCAACCCGTACAGCGATCCTACGACCAAGCGACACATTTTCCCTGGCTGATGCGTCCATCCGGCGCACGCTGAATGCCACCAAACACATGATCCCTCGCGGGACCGCGACTCAACCAGATGAGAGGCCGTCTCGGCACATTGGCACAGGCTGCAAGTTGCGATTGTTCAAAGTTGCAGCACGTTTGCACCGATATCGGGATCGATGGCGCGCTCGAGCCGCGTTGGGATCAGCAGCACGTTGATTTCAAGCGAACCACGTCCGACCTCCAGCGCCAGAAGATGGCCTCCGAAGGTGCGAAAGCTGTCGTCACCGGCCGTGCCGTGGAGGTGCGGAGCCGGTACGCCGTCCTTCCACGCCAGGGTCCCGGTCAGGTTCGTCAATTCCAGATCCGTCATCGTCTTCGGCCGATATTGCTTCGTCTCATAATCGAAGAACCCGAACGTTGCTTTGCCCACGAATCCGAAACCGCTGATGACAGCCGCCGGGATCGCTTCGTCGCGCATCAACGCTTCAAGCCGAGCAAAAACATCATCGCCCTGACGCAACACCATCAGGAAGCCGGTCGGTATCGGAATATAGCGTTTGGGTTCGGACATGGCTCGCCTCACACGATGGTCGGCGTGATACCGCCGTCGACGCGCAACGCCGCACCGTTCGTCGCTGCGGACAGAGGGCTTGCCACATAAGCGACGAGGCTGGCGACCTCTTCGGGCTCGATCATCCGCTGGATGAGCGAACTCGCACGTTCCTTGGCAAAATACTCCCGTTCCATCTCGTCCGCTGGCAGGTTTGGATCGCTGGCGACGCTGCGCATGAAGTCCTCGATGCCAGCCGAGTGTGTCGTGCCGGGAAGCACGGTATTGACCGTGACGCGCGTACCCTTGGTCTTTGCTGCCAGTCCTCGCGAAATCGCGAGCTGCGCCGTCTTGGTCATGCCGTAGTGGATCATGTTGGGTGGCACAAGGACCCCGCTTTCGCTGGAGATGAAGATGATCCGTCCCCAGTTGCGCGCGAGCATGCCCGGCAGATAGTGCCGCGAAAGCCGGGCGCCGCTCAACACGTTCACTTCGAAGAAGCGGCGCCAGTCGTCGTCGGTGATGTCACCGAATTCCTTGGATTCGTAGATACCAAGATTGTTGACGAGGATATCGATATCAGGCACCGCGTCCGTCAGCGTCGCCGCTCCTTCCGCGGTCGCCGGGTCGGCAAGCACGGCGCGGACGTTGCCACCGATATCAGTGATGGCGGCATCCAGATTAGCTTGGGAGCGGCCAGCGATAACCAGGGTCGCGCCTTCCGCTGCGAGTGTACGGGCAATGGCGAGCCCGATGCCGGCGGTCGCGCCGGTGATAAGGGCGGTCTTGCCGCTGAGTTGCAAATCCATGGAATCGTTTCCTTAATTCTGGTGATTGGGTTCCAGCCGCTTCAAGCTGCCCTCCAGACGAAAGAACTGACCGTCTGGTGTCGTGAAAAAGGCCAGAGAACGGCCGCCCTCGAAATCGTCGATGTGAACCACCGTTGAACCATCCGCCTCCTGCCAGGAGATCGCATAGGTGCCGCCGAAAAGGTGGCGCCACTCGAAGTCGGCCGTCGCCGTATTGCCGGCGAGCGCACCGCCGGTGATTTCATAGGTGAGCGACAACCCCTCTTCGCCATAGGCATTCGTGGCGATCAGGTCGCCATAGTCGACTTCGAAGCGTTGACCCGCCAACGGGAAAGACATCCCATTCATCCTTGTTCCTTCCAAGATTCCGTATTTCACGCTTCACATGTCCGGATCGCCGGGCGAGCGCGTCCGAGCCAGACCAGCGCCAGGCCTGCCGCCGCGAGCAGCCCGCCTGCAATCGGCACCGCCTCGTAGCCAAGGCCAAGGCCGATCACCCCACCGCCCACGGCAGCCCCAAGCGCATTACCAAGGTTGAATGCGCCGACATTGATCGACGAAGCCAACCCCGGCGCTTCCGACGCCGCCTGCATCACCCGCATCTGTACCGGCGGTACGATGGCAAAGGCCGCAGCACCCCAGACGACAAGCCCGATCGCAGCGCCGACCTGGCTGGTCAGCGCGAATGGCAAGGCCAGCATAATGAGCGCAAGGACGGTGAGAAATATCTTCGTCGCACCATCAAGCGACCAATCGGCAAGCCGGCCACCAAGCCCGTTGCCAATGGTGAAGCCAACCCCGATCAGCACCAGCGCGAGCGTAACGAACCCCTCCGACGCGCCGGTCAATTCCGCCAGCGTCGGAGCCACGTAGGTGTAGAGCGTGAACATGGCGCCGGCGCCCATGACAGTCGTCGCCATGGCGAGCAGTACGGCCGGGCGTGTGAGCACGCGCAGTTCCCGCCTGACATCAGGCATCTTGCCGGCTTCACCCTGCGGCAAGGCAAGCCATAGCGCTGCGATAGCAAGGAGGCCCAAGCCTGCCGTGCCGGCGAAAGCCATGCGCCAGCCGATTTGCTGGCCGATCCAGGTGGCCGCCGGCACGCCGCCGATATTGGCAATAGTCAGCCCCATGAACATGGTCGCAACGGCGCTGGCCTGCTTCTCCTTCGGCACCACGCTCGCGGCAACGATCGAGCCGAGCCCGAAGAAGGCACCGTGATTGAGGCTGGTGACGAGACGCGCTGCGAGCAATGTCCAATAGTCGGGCGACAGCGCTGACAAGAGATTGCCGATGGTGAAGATGCCCATCAGCAGCATCAACGCGGTGCGTTTACCGAACCGGCTGAAGGCGAGCGTCATCACTGGAGCGCCGATCATGACGCCGATCGCATAGGCGCTGACGAGTAGGCCGGCGGTCGGGATCGAGACATTCACCCCTTCCGCTATGACGGGCAAAAGCCCCATCGGCGAAAATTCGGTCGTGCCGATGCCAAAAGCCCCCATGGCAAGGGCGAGGAGCGGCCAGTTGATACCGCCCCCATTTCCTTGCCTGGGCTGGATAGTTGGTGCTGCAGCGCCCATGTCGTGCTCCTTATGCATCCCAGGTCGGTGCCAGGCCCGGAGGGCTGACGAGACGGCCATTGGGACGGGCCAGCTTGCCGATTGCCGCCATCTCCTCGTCGCTGAGAGCGAAATCGAAGACGGCGAAATTCTCTGCCACACGCTCGGGCTTGGCAGTCTTCGAGAGGGCGACGAAGCCCTGCTGAATCAGCCAGCGCAGCCCTACTTGTGCGGCGCTCTTGCCATATGCGGCACCGATACGCTGGAGCACCGGATCTTTCGGAACGGCGCCATCGGCCATGCCGTAATAGGCTGTGATAGCGACGCCCGCAGCCCGGGCGGCATCAGTCATCGCGCGTTGGTCGAGATAGGGATGCACCTCGATCTGGTTGGTGACGATCGATGCCTGGCTCGATGCGATCGACTCGCTGAGCTGCGCGATATTCTGGTTGCTGACGCCGATAAACCGGGTCTTGCCAGCAGCCTGCACGGCATTGAGCATCTCGATCTGGTCGGCGATGGCAACCTTCTCGGCAGGCCAATGCAGGAGCAGCAGATCGACCCGATCGACCTTCAACTTGTCGAGGCTTTCATCGACAGAAGCGGCAAAGTTTTCCGGGCTGTAGTTGTCGACCCAGACCTTGGTGGTCAGGAACAAATCCTGACGACGTGCGCCGACTGCCTGCAGGGTACGGCCGAGCGCCGCCTCATTGCCGTAGATCTGGGCGGTATCGAAATGGGTGAAACCGGCTTCCAGGGCTGCGGGAACAACACGTTCCACCTCGGCATCCGACATCCGGAAGACACCGAAGCCAAGGGCGGGAATTTCGGCGCCGTGCGCCTTTACAATCTGCATGGATAGTCTCCTGTGATGGTCAGGCGGCTTGTGCCGCCTTGCTTTCGTCGAGCGCCGGGATCACCTCCGCCGCCAGTTCCTCGATCACTTCGTCAAGCGGGCGCGCCGATTGCCGGAGATTGATCGCCATATGGTCGACACCGCCGCGCCGAAGCGCGCGGAGATGCTCGATGAGTGCCTTGCGACCGATACGTGCGCCGAAGCGGATGGGTTCGGCCCGGGCGTCGGGATCATCGGTAAGGTCAAGATGGAAGGCACTGATGAAGGGACGCATTCCGCCAGTCTTGCTCGCCCATTCTCTCGCCTGCACGATCAACCGATCAAAGTTGCCGGGATAGACGAACCGGCCGTCCATATTCGCTTCGAGCCACGCCTCGTCTTGCTGAGCGCGGCCGGCGACGATGAGCGGAATGCTCGGCTGTGCCGGTCGGGGCAGGAGATCGAGCGATGGTATGCGCTGCCCCTCCACCGGCAGGCCGCCTTCCTGCCAGGCGGCGCGGAGATAGCCGACCGCATCGCGAAAAGCCTGTCCACGGCTGTCGAAGTCGATCCCGAGAAGCGGATATTCAACCGGCCGGTCGCCGCTCGCCACGCCAAGGATCAATCGTCCATTCGAAAGAGCGTCGATCGAGGCTGCGGCCTTTGCGGTCATCATTGGATGACGGATGGGCAGAACCACGGCGGCGGTGCCGAGCGCGACGTTCCTGGTGATGCCTGCGAGAAAACCCAGCAAGGCGAATACGTCGTAGACGGAACCCGCGTCGCCCATGTTGACCTCGTCGAAGACCGGTACGTCGCGGATCCAGAGGGCCGCAAATCCAAGCGCGTCGATCTTGTGGACGATGTCGGCTTGCCCTGATAGATCGGGAACACCCCGCGGACGACCGTCGGCTATACGGCGGGCCTCACCGTCAGGGGACCAATCGTTGTCGAGCGGAAATTCGATCCCGACCGTCAAGCGGTCGGCTTTTTTGATGAGATTGGTTGCTGATTGTTTTGACATGCAGCGTAAGTAGGCCGCACATGTCCGCTTGATAATCCGCTCGCTTTGCACATTATCTGTGAAACAAGTTCATAGATGGAGACGTGATGGATAACCGAGCCGGCGAGATGCAGGTGTTCTTGAGAGTGGTCGAAGCTGGGAATTTTTCCGAGGCTGCGCGCCTGATGCGCATGACACCTTCGACGGTGAGCAAGATGATCGGCCGGATCGAGACCCGTCTCGGTGTCCGCTTGCTCGAACGCTCGACGCGCCGTCTCTCGCTGACCGTCGAGGGTCAGATCTACTACGAACGAAGCCTCGCCTTGCTTGCCGAGATCGAGGATGTGGAGCGCAATCTGTCGACGGGTGCTGCGAGCGCCGGCGGCACCGTTCGCGTCAATGCTTCCGTCGCCTTCGGCGTGCTCGGGCTGGAACCTTTGCTTCCCGCCTTCTGGCAGGCACATCCAAATATCATCGTTGATCTATCTTTGTCGGATGAAATGGTCGATCTCTATCTGGACCGCACCGATGTCGCCTTTCGTGTCGGAAGCCTTCAGGACTCGAGCATGATGGCCCGGCGGATTGGAATAGCCCGGCGCAAGATCGTCGCCGCGCCAGACTATCTCGCGCGCCACGGCACACCTCGGACGATCGACGATCTCTCCCGGCACAATTGCCTTGGCTTCAACTTTCGCCGCGCAGCACCCGTGTGGCCACTCAAGCAAAGCGGGCGCACAGTCGATCGCACGGTCAATGGCACTCTTCTTGCTAACAACGGCGAAACGGTGCGGCGTATGGCGCTCGCCGGCGTTGGGCTTGCGCGTCTCGGCGACTATCACGCCCGCGCGGACATCGCCGCCGGCCGCTTGGTGGAAATTCTGGCAGAGGCGGTCGAAGGCGATGAGGAGGAAATCCACGCACTCTATCTTGGCGGCCCCCGATTGCCGCAGCGCGTTCGCGCCTTCCTCGATTTTGTTGCTCCGCGACTTCAGCAGTTCTTGAACGAGTCATAGTCGTACTCCGACGAAATCGCGGCTGATTCCCGAAATGGATTCAGAGGTAGCCAGAAGCGAGCAAACTTTGATGTGATATGTTTCGAAACCGTTGAAAATTCCGGATCGGTCGTTATTCCGAGCGAAAATCGTGCAGTCCGGTTCACAAGGACAAGCTGCTTGGGCGTCAGTGGCGGACCGGAATCAGACGTCATTTCGGCATGATTATATCTATACATATTGGCGGCCTCGATCCTGGCGTAAGCCAACGGATTGCTTTTAAGTTTTTCTAAACAAAAACCAAACATCGCCCGCATTGTCATGCTGGCCAAGGGTCGGAATAATCAACCTGTCATAGCGGTGGACCTCGCCACGCGTCGCAGCCCTGGCGTTTGTCGCATCTGCTTTTTGAGCCTTCCGCATCGAGGGAAAAAGGCAAGAAAGTCTGAGCGTTCCGCGCTTCGGCAGTCGACAGTGCAAACATACGGCGGCGGCGTGGTCGGCCCCAAAGCAAGGGTAGTCAAGCTTCATGTCGACCAGCTCCAACTCTCGGTTCCGGCCCTTCAAGGTGGTTAAAAAGGTCCGTGAAAGTTCAACCATCACGTCATTCTACTTCGCCCCCATACAGTCCGATCACTGGCGTCGATTCGAGGCCGGCCAGTTTCTGACCATCCGGCTGCCCGGCGGTAAAACGGACCGGCCCGTCATCCGCAACTATACTGTTTCCTCGGCGCCCGCCGACGAGGGCTTCTATCGGATTACGGTGAAGAAGGAGATCGCACTGGTCCCCGGCATCGCGGACGGTCTTGCATCGTCCTGGCTACATGATGTTGTCGAGGAAGGCACGATCGTCGATATCGACGGCCCTCACGGTGCGTTCAAGCTCGACCGGCTGAGCAAGAGGCCGGTAATCCTGCTTTCTGCGGGTGTGGGCATCACTCCGACGATCTCGATGCTGAAAGTTCTGGCAAACGAAAGCGATCGGCCCGTCTGGTTCATCCATGCCTGCGACGGCGGGGCAGTCCATGCGCTCGAAAGCGAGGTCGATGCGCTTGCGGCGATCAGGCAAGGCCTGAATGTTCACTACTGCTACCGCTTCCCGAGCGACGAAGACACGCGGCAGGGCCGATACCATTCGACGGGCTTCATCTCGCGGCCGACCTTGCAGAAGCTTCTGCCGCTTGACGACTACGAAGTCTATATGTGTGGCCCGCCGCCATTCATGCAAGCCATGTACGATCTGCTCCTGGATCTCGGGATCGAGAAGAACAAGATCGCTTACGAGTTCTTCGGTCCCGCCTCGCTCCTCGCCCCATCGAAAGCATCTGAGCCTGCGGCTCCGAACATGCCGAAGCCCGCAGACCCCGCTGACGATCCGTCGACTGGGAAGCTCTGCGTTACGCTTCGGAAATCGGGGGGCAAATTCGAATGGAAGGAAACCTCGGAGTCGATCCTCAGTTTCCTGGAGGCGCAGGGCATCGAGCCTGCTTTTTCGTGCCGCGCAGGCGTTTGCGGAAGCTGTCTGCAAACCCTGGTGTCGGGCGATGTCGTGTACACGGAGGAGCCGCTGGAAGAAACGCCGTCTGGAAAGGTGCTGCTCTGCTGCACCAAACCGACAAGCTCAATCGTTCTCGATCTTTGATCGGGAAATTCAAGCTTTCATTGCCACTTTTGGGGAGAGACCAATGTCGACTACATTCAAACTTAATCCGAACGTGGCAAGCCTTCCGCCATACAATGCGGGCATGAACATCGCGGTCGTCCGGAACAAGACCGGGCGTGACGACATAGCGGCCCTCGCCAGCAACGAGAACCCCTATGGCTGTTCGCCGAATGTATCAAAGGCGTTGGCCGGGATCGAGCCGTCCCGTTACTCCGATCCGAGCTGCACGAGCCTGCGCGATGCTCTGTCGGGAAAGCTAGATATCCCCGCGAACCGGATCGTCATAGGAAACGGCTCCGAAGAGATGATCGCAGCAGTCAGCCGGGCCGCACTTCGTCCGTTCTCCACTGTGCTGACGGTGACGCCTGGCTTCGGGCTTCATGAAATAGAGCCCCGCGCAAACGGCGCCAAGGTCGTCAAATATCCGATGACCGCGGATCTCAGGTTCGATGTCGTTGGACTTGTCGCAGCTCTTCGGACGAAGCCATCGATCTTCTTTCTTTCATCGCCGTCGAATCCGGTTGGCCCGGCCCTTGCGACCGAAGGCCTGCGGCACATCATCGAGGCCGTTCCGAAGGAAACTCTCTTCGTCCTGGACGAAGCATATTTCGAGTTTTGCGGCACGGATGGACCGGACGGCGTGCGTGAACTGGAAACGAGCGGACTTGCTTATGTCGTCCTACGCACCTTCTCGAAGGCCTATGGCCTGGCGGGTCTTCGCGTGGGCTATGCGATCGCGTCGGACGAGCGTGTCGCTGCGGCGATCTCATCTGCAAAAACACCATTCAACGTGAATGCGGCGGCGCAACTGGCGGCCGTCGCGGCGCTGGAAGATGAAGAATGGATGCGCAGCGCGGTTGCCAAGGTGGTCGCAGAGCGGGAGCGTATGGCGCGCCAGGTCAAGGCCCTTGGTTATTTCGCGCCGGAGTCGATGACGAACTTTCTCTTCATAGATGTCAGCCATGACAGCGGCGCGGCCTTCGACCATTTTCTGTCGCATGGCATTATCGTGAAGCCTTGGAAAGAGCCGGGGTTCGAGACCTATATCAGGGTTACCGTCGGGCTCCCTGCGGAGAATGACCGCTTTCTGGATGCACTGGCGGAGCTGAAGGCAGGTCAAAGCCAGAGACAGGCAGGCCGATGAGCGCTGGACATTCTGTTGAAACCGCGCAGCTGCCAAGTGATTTCATCGACGCGATGCGAAGCATGGTCGGCTCCTCCAATTTCAAGCAAGGCTCCGCCGTCGACACGGTTGACCATGGCGTCACGGCCGGAAACCTGGGAGCGGCAGCCATTGTTTTTCCCGAAAGTTCCGAACAGATCTCCACCATCGTCAAATGCGCGAACGCGCATGGCGTCTCGATCGTTACGCACGGCGGCAGAACCGGCCTGGTTGGCGGAGCCCTATCGCAACCCGGGCAGATCATAGTATCGACCGCCAGGCTGAACCGCATCGTTCAGTTCTCCGCTGTCGAACGTGTTGCGGTCGTCGAGGCCGGCGTGACCCTGCAGGCCCTCCAGGAGGCGATCGTCGAGCATGGGCTCGAACCGGGAATCGATCTGCCATCGCGCGGGTCGGCGACGATCGGCGGCATGGTCTCAACCAATGCAGGCGGAATTTCTGCCTTCCGATATGGCGTGATGCGCCACCGCGTTCTCGGCCTGGAAGCCGTCTTGCCGGATGGCAGCATATATTCCGACCTGACGCGCGTCGTGAAGAATGCCGCCGGGTACGATCTCAAGCATCTCTTCATCGGCGCGGAGGGAACGCTTGGCATCGTAACGCGCGTCGCGGTCAAGCTCGAACCCTCGCCGACATCCGTGGCGACAGCCCTGTTCGGCCTGCCCTCGGTGGAAGCGGCGCTCGAAGCAACAAGGCTGGCCCTTGCCGCACAATATGGATATCTTCGTGCGGCCGAGGCAATCTGGCATTCGTTCTTCAAGCTGACATCGGAAGAGCATGCCTGGTCGGCTGGCGATTACAAAGCCGATTGTCCGGTGAACCTTCTCCTCTCGCTTGGCGGCGCGGATGAAGAACAGCTTCAGCATGAACTCGGCCGCCTCTACGAAATGCTGGCCGGGACGTACGAGGACATCTCCGCGGTACTTGCAAGCTCTCAAGCCCAGCAGTCGCAGCTATGGCGCTTGAGGGAAGACACAGACCTCATTTATCGCAGGCATGCGGCCGCGCCTTCGTTTGACGTTTCGGTGCCGTTATCGGAAATCGATGCATATGTTCATCGATGCATGTCCGAATTGCGTGAACTCGATCCGGGTCTCGATCCATACCTTTTCGGGCATATTGCCGATGGCAACCTTCACATCGTGCTGAATGCCGCATCTTCGGATCTGTCCATGGAAAAGTCGGCTTCCGTCGAGCGGATAATCTATCGCGACATAGCGAAGATCGGAGGATCGTTTTCAGCGGAACACGGGATCGGATCGAAGCGCATCCACTCTTTGAAGATGACTTCCGATCCCGTGAAACTTGCCTTGATGCAGAAAATCAAAGGGCAGCTGGATGGCATGAAGACTTTCAACCCGGGCAAGGTCACGGGGTAAGTGAAGGAAGCAAGCGCCGCGTCTCTTGCATCGAGATGCGGCGCCGAACACCCTGCAATGGCGCAGCGGCTATCTTTCGCCCCGAAGCTCGTCGTTCTTCTTTGCGGTCCAGGTCGCAATGTAGTCCATCAGTGCCGGCGACAGGCAGTCATACGGCTCAAGTCCGTTATCCTTAAGCTGTGAACGAACCAGCTTCATTCGCTCCGGAGCGAAGCCTGCCTCGATTATCGACGATACGAACGCAGCAAAACCCGGTTGCGCCCAACCCTTTTCTTCAAACCGCTCGGGATGGATGAACGATAGCCCCTGGAATGGGTGCTCCCGTTCGACGGGACCGTGCATGTGCACACCGCAAGCCTTGCACGCATGCCGCTGAATCAACGCGGCCGCATCGACCACCGCCAGCTTGTCCGCATTCTCGATGACCTCGACATTTTCTGTCGGCGCAACCGCAACCACCGAAAATACTGCGCCTTTCGGCTTCCAGCATTTGGTGCAGCCGCACGCGTGATTGTGAGCGATATCGCTGCTGACGCGCACTTTCACAGGATTGACTGTGCACTGGCAGACAAGCGTCCCGCCAGAGAATGTGGCGTCTGTCGCCCTGTAGCCGGAATCGACCGTTGGGTGAATACCTATGCCAACCATGGAGATCTTCCTTCCCTCTTTTGCCGGTGCGATATGCATCGGCCCTAAGTTTCTAGCTGTGCCTTCGATCGTCGGCCGAGTGGGGCAACCTGGCCGGCCTTACAACGTACCCCGCTCCCTTTCCGAACGGCCGGTAGCCGGCTCATCAGGAACGCTTTCGCCACGGCGGCGGCTGATTGCGGGACGGACGACGACCAAGCCGGGTTCGGCGGCGAGACGTCTCTATTTTCCCTACTCTATTACGTTGGCATGCGTGCGCGTCAGGCCGAGAAGACACCATGGGCCCGGGCATGGGCGATTGACCACTTGCAATGGAACGAAGACCGCGAACGTCGTGCGCAACCGTCTTCATCGGATCAATAGACCACCACGCTTCTGATGCTTTCGCCTGAGTGCATGAGCTCGAAGCCCTTGTTGATGTCCTCGAGCGGCATGGTGTGGGTGATCATCGGATCGATGATGAT
>NZ_JBNWDS010000039.1:0-13914 GCF_053521765.1 Rhizobium sp. A37_96
GTGTCATCCGATGCTGGCCTCCACCTGGACAGCATTTTGAATCACAAAACCGACCGGACGGGAATCCCCTCAGATTCAGTTAAGCAATGAAGCGCTCTAAAAATTCCAAGACCGACAAATGGCAGGGGCCGGGGGAAGTGGCTTTATGCCGTAAGCTAGCAGGCGGTGATATGGCGGCGGGCAGCCCATGCGCGCGACTGACGAGATCATGCGGAAGCTGCAGAAGCACACCAAGCGGAGGCTGTTTGCTCCCACAGTGCGCTCACAGGGTTACTGTACGTGTTGTGAAATAAATTGCCTAAACCCTTGCGCTACAAGGGTTCGAATGGTCGGAGTGGAGAGTTTCGAACTCCCGACCCTCCGGTCCCAAACCGGCGCGAAGAGCATCGGCTTTTGGCGGGTCCCCGGGGACTCCGGGAAAATCGCTTAAGAACATATGAGAACAGGAGAAGAACAATCGAAAACTTCTCCCACACAGCTCTCACAACACCCACACGATAGGGGCGGCTCTAGGTTTAAAACCCAATCAAACGGTTGATGGAATTACGTTTCCATGATTCACTCTCCTGATAAGGGGAGTTTTGGATTATGGCAGGAGAATTCTGGCTTGATGATCGGCAATGGGCGGTGATCGCGCCTTTGCTTCCAACGAACCAACCCGGCGCCCATCGAACCGACGACCGCCGGGTGATTAGCGGCATCATCCATGTGCTGCGAACTGGCTGCCGGTGGCAGGATTGTCCCGCTTGCTACGGCCCCTCGACCACCGTCTACAATCGTTTCCATCGTTGGTCTGCCAAAGGCATATGGCGGCGGCTGTTTGAAACTCTGGTGCAAACGACCGATCGGGACATTCACATGATCGACAGCACCACCGCAAAGGCACACCGATCCGCCTCTGGCGGAAAAGGGGGGCAGATGCGCAAGCAATCGGCCGCTCAAGAGGCGGCAGATCGACAAAAATCCATGCTGTTGTCGATCGTTGCGGCCGTCCAATCGCGCTGAGAATAACGCCTGGACAGCGCGGTGATGCTCCCGTCGCCATCCCGCTGCTCGAACCACTGCCGCCGAGCCGCCTTTGCGCTGTGGATACGGCTTACGATAGTGACACTTTACGTGACTTTCTCAAAGTACGGGGCACTGAACCGGTCATTCCTAACAATCCGACGCGTAAGCGCATCAGGCCTTTCGACCCCATCGCCTGCCGCCGAAGGAACATCATTGAACGTACCTTTTGCCGCCTCAAGGACTGGCGGCGGGTCGCCACACGATATGACAAGCTCATGCTGAACTTTACAGCAACTTGCTACATCGCAGCCATCATTACCTGGTGGATCAATTGAGTCTCGACCCTAAAGCCGCCCTTTTCTATTGCCAACATTACCCTTCCGCCGACCATCGATGCTCTCTCCCGCAAAACTAGAAAAAGCTAGTTTTTTTGAAATGGAACTAGTTCACCGCGCCTTCGAACGCTCTGGGCACCTTCAACCGGCTATCCCAATTTGCAAGATATTCGCGGGCAATATCCCTGCTCTCGGTGAACCGGAGTGCCTGTTCCGGCGGTCCACCTCCATTCTTCCTGGTTTTGAGAGCCTCGACGAAGCGCCACCGTGAATGAGCCATGCATCCGACATGGGTTGCGCCATGTAGTGTGCGCCATGCGGTGTAGCCGTCGGTCACCAATATGCCTTGTTGAAGATGCGATCGACGTGCTTTTCGCTGCGAGGCGCAAACCGATGCAGCCTTGCGAGCGCCAACTCTTCTTCCAGCTTGACGACCCGTCGCGAGAGCGCTTCCTTCTCGGCTTTCAGCGCAGCGATTTCGGCAGCATTAGCCGCCAACTGCGCCATCAGTTCTGCAACGCTCGGTTCGCCGGTTCGGGTCATTCCAGTTTTGAATCTGAACCGTGTCGCGACGTCAACCGATCAAAACATCTCCTCAGCCGGTGATCTGATATTGCCGCACCGGATGGCGGATCATCGCATCGATATCGATGCCGTCGAGGATCAGGCTGACCTCATTGGGCAGGAGTGCGCTCACCTTGGACGCAGGACCAGGCTTACCCAATGGCTCACGCTTCGGCAGTAAATAACAGCCAGAAACCAGAGGCATATCTGGAGCAATCTGAACCGGAACAAATGCCGGAACCAAAGGCAAACGACGCTCCTCTTTGGCATTCTTTATCCACTTCCGGACGAGATTGGCATTCACGCCATGCTCTCGCGCCAGGCCAGAGACCGAAACGTCAGGTTCTGAGCATGCTGCGACGAGCTGATCTCGCGGGGTAGGGTTATATCGCCGGCGGCCGTCTCGACCAACAAGCCACACCTGCAGTTTAGGAGCATCGTCCATGATTTGGTGCCCACCTATTTTTGGTGGACACTTCATGCATCACAGCACTGGGCTTCAGAAGGCGCACAGAAATTCGCGCTTACGATCAAACCTTAGAGGGGTCAAAATTGGATCAGTATTACCCCGCCAGAGGGGGCAACATTCCATGCTTAAACACACCGATGGTGGTAGCAATGGCTTGCCTATAGGACTACAAGCTGGGAGTACGGCACTCATCAACGGTGCCAACGCTACCGTGACAAGCACGACAGCTTATGTCCGCGCGGAGATCGTCTGCGGCGTAATTGCGTGTACTACGACACCTTGCTGGTTCGTCAAATTCACTTAAAAGGATGTGGAGTAAATGAATTTGCACTTTTTAAGTGCGGTTTCCGCGCGTGGTCGTGTCAAGCGCTAATTCTTGATGATCTGCTCTTTTTCTCAACGAAGTCGAGGACTCTATAATAATGCGCCCGCAACTCGTCGCCTTCTGGCCTGAGTGATAGCATACGGTCGACAGCGAGTTGGATGTCGTCATTGGTTCTGAGAACTTCCAACGCCTCTGTGCCATCAAGCAGCAATGCGGACGCGATCGAGGTGATTAAAGCGCTGTCCCATCCTCGAATTGCGACCGCCTCCCGCAAAGTAGCGGCCAAAGATTGCGCGGAATTTGGTTTCGTATGTGTAATAGTAGTTGGCATATGCCCTGCTCCACTAAGAGGCGTTCGTAATGAAGATCCATTGAGGTTCGTTTTGGTTGCGGCATCGGATACTATCGATATTTTTTTATGCGGCTGACCAATTTTGAATGCAAAACGTCTCTGTGGCTCCGATATTACATCACGAATTGCTTTAGCAGCAAGTTCCTCAGGTTCTTCAGGCGTCCCAGTATGGCAATGGAAGTGTAAAAACAACTTGGCCCTGGCCCGAACGTCCCCCTCCGCATCTACGAACTGTAATTCGCGTTTAAGGGCGTTCTTGAGACTTTCGGTACTATCAGAGACCGCATAAGCCCCGAGGGGCTGCGAGAATTTTGGCACTTTTTCCTTGATAGGATTGTGATAAACGACCGGCCGCCCCATCGCGAGAGCTTCAAGTATTGTGGTGCTAAACCGGCTGATGAGAATGGCTCCTTCATCGAGCAAGTCATAAACGCTAGTCTTAGTGATATTATAGGCTGACAGATCTGCCTTGTCTGCCGGATGTTGCGTAATCACATAATCCAAGCCGATCTCGCGGCATGCTTGAACGGTCGTCGTCACATATTCATCGCGGCGGTCCTCAAGAACACCGTAGGTGAAATTGACATTAATTACCGCACGTCGTTTGCGAGAAGCAACGTAAGGCTTACTCAAGAGGGAGCGGACATTCGGAAGACCGACTATTCTGCACTCGCGATCCTGGTAGAAGCCGCATTGATATGTGCCTGGCAACAACAGAAAGTCTACGCTGCGATAGGGACGTCGATCCAACTTGCGATCCAAATTCCAATCGTCATTGATCCCTTCGTAGAAACCAAAGGTTGGGACACCAAACCCGAAATTTTCCAGGATCAGGCGTTTGGTGTAGGTCAGATCATTCATAAAAACGAAAGCTGCGGCGTCCGTGGAGAACGGGAGATTCTCTTTGATATCGAACTCACGGATATCGAGATCGGCATATAAGATGCGTTCAGATTCTGGCAACGGCCTGTTCGTGCTGAAGCTTTTCGATTTTGCAGCGTCAACGATGATGGAGGAGAAGCCTATCCGCTTGAGGGCGCGTGCGACAGGAGCCGCAGACCGAATATGATAGTTGACCTCGCAGAAGAATATGACCGCGCCGGCAAAGTCTGATTCCAATCTGCCTCCCCACGGAGACGTGCAGGTAATCGCGCCGATGGCTGCATGATCGGCCGGCAGACGAGGGGTAGCGGAAGCAATTTTCAACAGCTCGTCAAGATCGGCTTGACGAACATAGGCGTCAATCCCGTGTTCTTTGGTTTTATCTAGGAGGTATTGACCCAAATGCTTTCTATCGGAAAGAGAGGCGCCACCATCACGGATTCTCGAGGCTTGCAGTCTCAGCCAGCTGATCGCAATCGGTCTAAATGTTTCGACGCCATCCTGAAGGCGCAGAGAAAGGTGAAAAACAGCGGACATTGCACGAGCCGAGTCACCCAGCTTTTTCTCGGTCATCGCATTGACTGTTGATGTGTCTCGCTGGACGTACATGTAGATTTGATCAGGGATGATTTTTAATTCTGTCGTTGTTAAAAACAGATCGATGCAAAATTGGATATCTTCGAAGAAAACGCCTTCCACGAACCTGATGCGGTTCGTGTTGAGAAGCTCGCGCGAAATTAGCATAGCGACGGGAAACCATCCGAGCTTGTTCGTAAGCGCCGAATGGGCGACATCGACGTCCTTTTCAAGTCGGCGAGTATCTGTCGGTTGAGGGCGATATGGCTGATCATATCTGACCTTCAACAACTGGCCCATTGCGATGTCCGTTGTTGGTGCCGCGGCGTTGATGAGGATTTCGAGCGCATCCAGACGAAGGAAGTCGTCAGAGTCGAGGAAGATGACAAATCGGCCAATAGCGGCATCAATGCCGGTATTTCTGGCGCCACCCTGTTTTCGGTTTGTCTTATGAGTTATGAGCCTCAGGTTTTGAATTCTGCCTTCGAACGAGGTGATCACATCTCCGGTTCGATCCGGTGAGCAGTCATCAATGCAGATCACTTCAAATCGCGATTGGGGTAATGTTTGTTTCGCAAGCGATTCCAAGCAGATATGGATATACTCTTCGCCATTAAAACAAGGGATGATCACCGATATTTCGGGCGGGAGTCCATAGTGAATATCGCTTTCATGGGCGAGCTGTCTGGAAAGTTCGATCAGGCCAGTGTCGATATTTTTCAAAGTAAAGCGTCCCGCTAATTAGGATCATCTGTCGAAAATATGGCGCCGGAAAATTCGCTCGATAGTCAGGCCCAGGAAAAGTGCAATTGCCCCGAAACTGAAGACATAAAGCGCGGCGACAAGCTTATCGCTGTAACTTTCATAATACGCAGTCCTCATCCATTCGACGCAGACCGTGACGGGACTGAAGGCAAGAAATCGTGACAGGTTATCAGGCAAATTTGATGCTACGAATAGTGTTCCAGAAGATATGTATAGGCAAATGATCGTTAACTGCCATACCGTTAGAATGATAGGATAAATCAGCGCGATCGAGCCCACCAAAAAGCCCATCCCGAATCCAAGAAAAATAGCCGCCAAAAAAGCGGAGACAGCTTGCTCCAGATTGTAGGGCCACGGATCCTGGCCAGTTACCCAAAGTATGGCCAACATCAAGACAAGCGTAATGCAAGCCGAGATTATCTCCAGGCACGCCCTGCCAGTCATGACGTCAGCAGGCTTTACGACTGGGAACGACATCATTGCTCTGTTTGTAATGACCGAATATCCCATCCAACGCGAGATATAAATGAACGTCAATGTCGGAGTTATGCCGGTAGCGTAGAACAGCGGGGCACTAGATCCGTAGGGGGCTGGATATCCAGCTGCCGAATGGATCATTATGATCGCCCCCATATGAACGAGTGGCCAGAGTGGAACGACGATAAACCCGAGGCCGTGATTGAAAAAGCGAGTTCTCATGTCTCTGAGTATAACGGCCCAGATGACATTCCTCTTGCTGATGAGAGCATTGATTAGCGGACGGTTCAGACGAGATTTGTCGGTTCTCATTGCTTTATTTTTCGTAGCATCATCGAAGCACTGATGGCCAGCCCATTAATGGATATCCAAGCATTTTGGAGATAATGCAAACACATCCCAAAACAGCGGTAACGCCCATAATCATCCAATTCAAATTGTTGAAATCCCGCAAATAGAACTTCTTCCTTTCTTCTTCATCCATCGTTCGCTAATTCCTGACAGCTTTGAGTGTCTTTTCAATTTTGTTGGGGAACTTGCTTCAACTCACGAATTTAAGCAAGGAAGAAATACTCACCTCGCCAATGTTTCGAGCCAGCAACCATCAGCGTCATAGGTGATGTTCCCGCTCTCGAAAGTCTTGAGCAAAGTTACATCCCCCAAATAAGCACGGCCATACAGACCCAGCGTTTGCGACTGACCACAGGCGTGGACCATGCGGTGATCAACGTCGATCTCGATGATGAGATCTTTGAACTCCGTTGGGTCCGGAACATCTTCGACATATTTGTCGCCGGCATAAAGTGCGGTCGTGCCTCGTTCATTGCGGTATTCTATCGAGAAATATCCGGCGAACTGATCTCCGACAGAGGCGATCTTGTAAGGAACAGCATTCGGTGGCGCTGATACCTTTGCTTTGAGGTGAAGCACGCAATGCGAGGCTGGCGTTGGAACGGAACCGATCTGCCCTGGCGGCAAAGTGAGAAAATTCGCGGTGATGAACGGATCTTTGCCCTTTTCGGCTTCAAAGACGTGCTTGTCGCTACCCATAAGAGGCAAGTCGGCGGGGAGCGGGAAACGAGCAAAGCGGATAGCGTTCGGGCCGGTGGTTATTTGCCGATCGTCTCCTTCGGAGTAAAGGACATAGGCTGTTTGCCCAGATACAGCGATATCGCCATAATGGACGAAATCCGATTTTTCACGTTCCGCCCCTATGGTTGTGCCATGTACCCAGTTCCGGCCGTCTGGGGAAACGAAAAGTGCGAGATTGTTTCTTTTGATGAAGTGGGATGTTCCGACCCCGAGCCAAAGGTTATGTCGGGCGCGCATTCGGATATTGCGGTTGTCGTGGATATCCTCATCGAGATTTTCGAAGGGACTCCAGGAAATAAGGTCTGAGGATTGGGCTATGGCGTGATTGTCATAAGAAACCCCGCCCGTCGCCTTAAGCCTGCGAGCCTGGCAGTACCAGACGCCATTTCCCGCTTGCCATGTCGTCGGCTCCCAGGCATCGGGAGGGCTCATGACCCCCATAGGAATGACGCCGCCCATGGTCCACGCGCCGTTGGATCGTTTGAGAAACGATACTTTGTGTTCTTCATTGAAATTTTGGAGGAGGGTGACGGGGACTACCAGCGATCCATCGCTGCCGATGACGGGCTTGAACGGGATAACATCGTACTCGATGTCGTCAACACGATAGGTGAGTTTTTCCTCTCCACCGTTTTGATGATCGCACAACCGGATAATCGGTTGGTTGGTCTGGCGGTCAAACGTGATGCCATACACTTTCCACTTAGCATCGGGCGCGTCATTCTGGGTGCCGGGGCGGAATGCGATGAATGCGGGATTTGAACCGGGTAGCCCGCCTCGATGGACTAGAATGGCGATTTCTTCATTCGTTGCTGAGTCGTAGTAAACGAAGACTTCGCCTTGTATGCGGTCATCTCCATTCGGATCGAGCGGATTTGTACAAAACCTGTTGTCGTTCAGTTCTTCGTATGGAGCAGACCACGACGAGCCTTCGTCATACGATCTTACGAAGACGGCTCGTTGACCCTTGACAGATTCTGCCGCAGAGCTTGTATTTCGGAGATAGGCGCCCAAGAGATGCTTGTCCGGTCCAGCGGTGATGGATGGTACATGGCGGTAAAGCCCTGAATTGGTATCAATCGGAACCCGGACGATGTCTGGTGAGTACGCACTGTATAGCCGCCGCCGGCTCGAAGCATCTTGCTTTAACTGCGGTGTCTGACGCCCGTAAGCTGCCTCGAGATTGAGAGCAGTTGAAGTGAAAAGGGCGGCTATCCCGCCCAAGACGGCACGACGAGATATCATCTATGTTTCCCGGGATGCATATTCGGACGGCATTAAAGATGGGCCAAAATTACTCCTGTCAACTGAAAATTGGTGAGGACATATCCCTCCACCATTATTCTGAGGTTGCTAGAATGACTCTTTATGAACGCCCGTTCCACGGTTAAGCAAGCACCTCGTGTGGACATCTCATGAGACCGAAATTCGTCCCGAATGCGGGCCCGTTGCTCAAGCGTTCGCTGAGTCTGCGGATGATCGAGGCTTTCCTCGTGTTCATGCTGTTGGACCTGGCGTCGGCGGTAGCATCTTCGCTCGCAGCATACCTTCCGTTCAATCCGATCTGGCTGTTCGCTCCGGCGTCCATCTGCGGCTCGCTGGCATGGGCCTTCCGGTTCGTCCTTCAAACCAAAGTCTCTGGAGATCGCAATACCGATCAGTAAGCTTCGCCCTACGCCGTGGGCAAAGGCCCCTATTGCGTCTATCGTCGCCGTCCCCGTCGGTGGCTATGTCACGTTTTCCCGGGTCAGCCGAAGGTCCACGATGACGTTGCCCTGGCGATCAAGACGGCGATGTCATGGGAAGGGCGTCAACTCGTCGCCTATCTCGATCGGATCGCAAAGCCACCGGTCTGGACCGGCTGTGATGGGGACACCGACGATGTGAAGCCCAATCAGGTTTTCACACCGGCAGAGTGCGATCAGCGAACGGCGATGAAGATGTAGAAGCGCTACCGGCCGGCGCTGTATCGTGCATCGTCAAATGGGATGACCAGCCGCTATCTTGGCGCGGCATGGCACTTTCCCTTTCGTGGAACATCGGGAGCGACGGCGCATGCGGCTCGACGACAGCGCGGATCGTCAATGATACGACCCGGTTGGGCAAGCGTCCCGATTATGTTGCGAGCTGCGAAGCCGCGAGAGCGTGGAACAGGGCTGGTGGCTGGCTGATCATCGGCCTCGCCAGTCGCCGTGGGATGGGGGATGTCTCTCAGGTCGGCGAAGGTGAACTCTGCGTGTCGGGGATCTGACTATGTTCGTTGCTGCATCTTCGATTACCAAAAAAATCGGCGCTGGCCTGATCGTAGGCGCGACGCTCGTCTTCTTGTCGACGCGCTGGATAGATCAGAGCGAAGGAAAGTAAATGGCCGCAACGGCTGCTCTCACCAAATCTGTGACGCTTCTCCGTGAAATGAACGTGGTCAATGATCAGGTCTCTACTTCTTATGCTGCCTCTCTGGGCGCTGATTTCGGGTTGTCAGACGCCGACGCCGCAGAATGCGTGCGACGGGTGGCAAAGACTAACGCCCCGCCTAGCAACGTCGGTAACGATCTTGCAAATGGATCGGCTGTTTGCCAACCAAGTCGCGGCCCACAATAGGTTTGGGCAGGAGCAGAAGTGCTGGTGATGCCAGCCCGCGTGAGCCTCGTTCTCCTTCTGCTGTCGGCTGCTGCGCTCATCTGCGCAATCGCCGCCGGTCTGATGTCCATCCCGCATTGAAAGTCTAAAGCGTGTCGCAACTGACCGGATTCAGGATTCCCATTTGGCCTGATCTGTGATTCACTTTGCTCATGGAAGGAGATGCACCATGGGCAAGCCGCATCCCATCGAGTTGCGTGAGCGTGTCGTTGCCTTTGTGAATGAAGGACATAGCAATCGCGAAGCGGCTCGGCATTTCCGGGTTTCGCCTCGGTTCGTCAACAACATGATGATGCTGCATCGGTCATCCGGATCTCTGACCGCCGCCAGGCAGGGCCACCCGCCTGGTGGTGCGAAGCTTCTGGCTCATGCTGATTGGGTCCGCGAGCGGATGTCCGTCCGTGGCGAAACGACTTTGGACGAACTGTGCGTTGCGCTCGCGGAACACGGCATTGAAGTCCACCGCGCCACGGTCGGACGGTTTCTGCACCGGCTCGGGTTGAGCAATAAAAAAAGCCTCAAGGCAACGCGCAGCGCAGACCGGAGATCGCCAGGGCGCGTGACCTTTGGATCAATCGCCGAAAGCGGTTCTTCAACAAGGCCTTGTCGCGGCTCATCTTTATCGATGAGACCTCAACGAACACACGCCTGACGAAACGCACTGGATGGTTTGAAAAAGGCAGGCGCTTTGCCGCCTATGCCCCCTTCGGGAAATGGAAGACACAGACCTTCATTGCCGGACTGCGCTGCCATGGCCTGACCGCGCCATGGATCGTCGATGCTCCGATGAACAGCCGCATCTTCGAAACCTGGATCGAGACACAGCTTATGCCGACACTGTCGGCCGGCGATATCGTCATCCTCGACCATGTCGGCTTCCACAAAAGCCAGAGGGCCGAGCAACTGGTCAAGGCGAAGGGCGCACGGCTCCTCTTCCTGCCGCCCTATTCGCCGGACCTGAACCCCATCGAGATGGCCTTCTCAAAACTCAAGGCGCTTCTGCGAAAGCGAGCCGCACGCAGCTTCGATGCCATCACCAAAGCCCTTGGCGATATCATCAGCCTCTTCTCCATCAACGAATGCAGGAACTTCTTCAAGGCTGCTGGCTATGAGGCTGAATAAATGCGACACGCTTTAGGGTTGAAACCCAATCAAATGGTTGATGTACTTACGTTTCCATGATTCGCTCTCCTGATAAGGGGAGTTTTGGACTATGGCAGGAGAATTCTGGCTTGATGATCGGCAATGGGCGGTGATCGCGCCTTTGCTTCCAACGAACCAACCCGGCGCCCATCGAACCGACGACCGCCGGGTGATTAGCGGCATCATCCATGTGCTGCGAACTGGCTGCCGGTGGCAGGATTGTCCTGCTTGCTACGGCCCCTCGACCACCGTCTACAATCGCTTCCATCGTTGGTCTGCCAAAGGCATATGGCGGCGGCTGTTTGAAACTCTGGTGCAAACGACCGATCGGGACATTCACATGATCGACAGCACCACCGCAAAGGCACACCGATCCGCCTCCGGCGGAAAAGGGGGGCAGATGCGCAAGCAATCGGCCGCTCAAGAGGCGGCAGATCGACAAAAATCCATGCTGTTGTCGATCGTTGCGGCCGTCCAATCGCGCTGGGAATAACGCCTGGACAGCGCGGTGATGCTCCCGTCGCCATCCCGCTGCTCGAACCACTGCCGCCGAGCCGCCTTTGCGCTGCGGATACGGCTTACGATAGTGACACTTTACGTGACTTTCTCAAAGTACGGGGCACTGAACCGGTCATTCCTAACAATCCGACGCGTAAGCGCATCAGGCCTTTCGACCTATCGCCTGCCGCCGAAGGAACATCATTGAACGTACCTTGTGCCGCCTCAAGGACTGGCGACGGGTCGCCACACGATATGACAAGCTCATGCTGAACTTTACAGCAACTTGCTACATCGCAGCCATCGTTACCTGGTGGATCAATTGAGTCTCGACCCTAGTGAGCTGACACTCGAGCATAACCGAATCATTCACGGTATTACCAGCTTTCTCTCGCGGCCATCCCGAATTGCGGCACCTCCCGCCACGGAAAAGCGTTGATGATGCGGATTTCCAGGCAGCGGCAGCGGGGCAGTGAAGGCGCTTCGCCATGTTGTCGGGCGGAAAATCGAGGCCGCGCGTTGAGACGAGCGTCATCATGTCGAGCGTATCGCTCCAATCGCATTTTGAAGATCCACGACCCGGATTCGACGTGGCTTTAAGTGCCGTGAACGACCATTGCAGGCTATTGCTTGGTCTGTCGGTGCCGCCCCTGTTTTCGCCGGAATGGTTTGCCCTACTGGCCGTTTGCTTGGCGCACGTCTTAACTCCGCCGAACGGCGGCGGCTTCGTTCGTCAAATTGCCAATCAGGTTCAAGCGGCGTTCAGATCCGCGATGTCGCCATGCTTCACCAGCAGGCGCGGGGATGACATGTCGCCGGTTTCCTCGTCGACCATCACGGCATAGGCAGCAACGCCGACGAATCGGGAGGCCATGGATGCCGCAATCTTCTCCGCGGATGGAATGCTCGATGCCTGCCTCATTTCACCGGCCACAAGATTACCGCGGTTCCTTCGATATGGCAGGATGATAAATTTCTCGCCGGTGCTCATGATGTCTTCCTTGTTTGTTCTTACTATGTTCATGGTTGAGGAAGAGTCAAGCAGAGACTTCTCTGATCGCGGCAGCGCCCGCCACGTCGCAACTATCGCAAGGCGCAATCTGGCTGGAATCCATTCGGCATTTAATTCGCTGCCGTTGGCCAGCCTCCGGCGTCTTTCGGCCTTGTGGCATCGACCGCCATCTGGATGAGGTCGTGACCGGACATCACTCCGGCCAGCTTGATAATGATGATGGCGGCGCTCAAGAGAGCGAGTCCGCCGATGATTCTGTCGCTTTTTTTCACGGCCCGCTTCCCCCGACGTCTCGTGAATCCCGCATTATTCGCGGTGGCGGATACTATATCGCGTCTCACGCGAAGCGCCATATGGCTTGTTCACGTTGCCAGCCGTCCGGCCGCGACAAGCAGCAGGCCGCCGGCAATACCCTCGATCCATCTCCTGCGGCGGTCGCTGAAATTTCCGCGAGAGCCGATGGCCGCGATGGCGAGGCTGAGCAACGCGTAGACGATCCCGCAGAGGCCGATGAAGATCGCGGAAAGCAGGGAGGCCTGCAGGACGATGCTCTCGTCATGTCCTATGAACTGCGGCAGGATGGCGAAATAGATCATCATGCCCTTGGGATTGAGAACGGCCGTCAGAAAGCCGCGCCGAAATCTGTTGGCTGCGATCCGTGATGGCGGCGGCGCAATGTCGGCTCTCAGGGAGGACGCGATGAGCCGGAAGGCGAGGTAGGTCAGATAGACGATGCCGATCCAGCGCAGCGCCGCGAACAAGACGGGCGAGGCCGCGATAATCGCGGCCACACCGAGCGCCGCCAGCGCCGAGTGCGCGACGTAGCCGGCGCAGATGCCCGTGGTCGAGCGCAGCCCGGCTGTGGCGCCGCCGGAGACGGCCTGCGACGCGACGAACAGCATGTCCGGTCCCGGCGTGCAGATGAGCGGCAGCACGGTGGCGGCAAAGAGAAGAAGATTGGCGTTTTCCATGGTGCAAGCCTAGCGGCTCGGTGGCGCAATCGGCTTGCGAAGATGCCAATTTCTGCGAGAATATTGGCATCAGAATTCAAGATATGCGGCTTACCGGTAGGAAATGCCAATGCGGCTGGATGAGATCGACAAACGCATCCTGCGCGTCCTGCAGCGTGACGGACGGATTCAGAATGTGGAATTGGCAAAGGAGGTGGGGCTCTCGCCATCGCCCTGTTTGCGGCGCGTCAAGCTTCTGGAGGATGCCGGCATCATCGATCGTTATGTCGCCGTGCTGAACCCGGTCAAGGCGGGTCTGCCGCTTTCGCTGTTTGCCCGCGTCTGGCTGACGGCGCAGGACGCGGAGACGATCGACCATTTCATCGCCGCCATGAAGACGCTGCCGCAGGTAATGGAATGCTACATCATGCTCGGCGAAAGCGATGCGCTGCTGCGGGTCGCTGTGTCCGATCTCGATGACTACAGGCAGTTCCAGTCCACGCATCTGACGAAGATCAACGGCATCCAGAACGTCAAGACCGATGTGCCGAGCCAGGTCGTCAAGCAGACCTACGCTCTGCCGTTGCGCTGATCGGTTTCGGTTCGCCGCGCGCCGGCGTGAAGGGCTATCCATGAAAAACCCGCCGGCTGCAAAACAGCGGCGGGTTCTTGCATTCGTCTTTGGCCGGATCGGGATCAGTGCAGGATCTGGCTGAGGAAAAGCTTTGTGCGCTCATGCTGCGGATTGTCGAAGAATTCCTTCGGCGAATTCTGTTCGACGATCTGGCCCTGGTCCATGAAGATGACGCGGTTGGCGACCTGGCGG
>NZ_JBNWDS010000041.1:0-4101 GCF_053521765.1 Rhizobium sp. A37_96
GCCACGCCTGCGGCGCGTCGAACAAAGGGCTGGGAGCTACTCTCGGATCGTCTCCGGAGGGTTTGAAATGGGCGTCGCGATCAGCGACGTATAATTGCGCCCTTTGGGATTTGGCCGGATTCCGGATCGAGCTTTTCAGTGAATGAGCGAACGCGCGAATGGGTGATCTGTCTAACAGCGCAGTAATACGTCGTAACACGACGCTGCGGAAAAACCGGCTCGGCCGCTCTCACACAGGGCTGTAGGTCGAGCCGGTTTTGGGTGTTTGGGGCCAACTGGAGGGGACAGCTTGAGATGGCAGGATAGGCTATCGGTATACCCGATAGCCGGGCTCCTGAGGGGAGCAGGGTCGGTGCCTCAATCCAGCGCCGTGAGAAGCGGTTGGCAAATCCCGGATCGAGCGGAGCGAGATCACTAAGGGCGCACTTACGACTTGCTGCGCAAGTCAGTGCACCGGAGGGTCATTCCAGCCACATGGGCCACGGTAGCCAGATGCGTTCGTGAAAGGGGTGGTGAGGCGGGCAGGATAGTCAAGTTTGTGGTACAAACCTGACAACGGCCCAGCCTCCGGCAGGGATGAGCAGGCCAAGTGATTAGTCTTGTTGTTAGTACAAAATTGTACTAACATTCCGCTCATGAAAACAAGATTCGAATGGGACCCGGCAAAAGCCGAAACCAATCTCCGGAAGCACCGCGTGAGCTTCGAGATTGCCGCTCGTGCCTTTGCGGACCCGTTCGCCGTCACGGAGCAGGATCGCATCGAGGGCGAGGAATATCGCTGGCAAACCGTCGGCCTCGTGGACGGCCATCTGCTGCTGCTGGTGGCGCACACCGTCTGGGACGACACGGGCGGCGTGGAAGTGATCCGGATCATCTCGGCGCGTCGGGCCGAGCCGAAAGAGAGAAGGCGCTATGAGCAAAACCGTTCGCTATGAGGTTGACCTGAACAACCTGCCGCCTCTGACCGAGGCACAAAAGGCCGAGATCGAGACGCTGGCCGCAATGCCAGATGATCAGATCGACACCAGCGACATTCCCGAGCTGGGCGAGGCATTCTGGAAAAACGCCGTCCGGGGCCGGTTCTACAAGCCCACCAAGACTGCAACCACGGTGCGCGTGGATGCGGACGTGTTGGCGTGGCTCAAGGGGCAGGGCAAGGGCTACCAGACCCGCATGAATGCGATCCTGCGCCGTGCCATGCTGGCCGATCTCGATCAGAGAAACTGAACAGGATAAAATACGATGGCAAATTTAGTTGTTTTGACGTTGGGAGACGGAAGAACGTTTCGTTGTGCCGATCTTGATGACGCAAAAGAAAAGGCAATTAGAAACCAAGTGGGAAACGATATGATTTTCGTGGAAATAATCCCAGAAAATGGTGGTCCAATGATTTCTCTAGATTTTGATAAAATTTCCCAAGATTGGATCGCTATATCTTAATTTTGCAAATATAAACAATATTGTAGATAATGCCTAATTGGGAGATCGTATGCGCATCATAGCTTTAATATCAGCGGGTATGATCTTGTCTGCGTGTACCACTGGAGCGCCAATACCGAATTTTTATAACGGGCACTACTACATGTCTGGCGATGCCAACTGCGTTAGAGGTACGAACGTTACTCCCACACGGATAAATTGTTATAATTCGAAAGGGGAGGCAACTGGATATCGCGATGCAATGACACCGCAGCAAATTCAAATGTATCAATTTCAAGCCATGCAACAGCAAATGCAATCACAGCAAATGCAGCAATCGATTGACTATAACAATGCGATGATGGCTGCGAACACCCAAGCAACCCTTAATAGGGCCTCTGTTTACTCACCACCGACTGTCCAGCCGATACAGACTTATGGTGGAAATCAAGTAAGATGCGTGGGCGTTGGCATATATGCAAACTGCCGCTGGTAATGGAATCATCCTGCCAGCCGTCTCCACCAGGACCGTTGCGCCATTGATCGCCATGCGTCCCGGTCCGCACGTAAATCGTCATTAGACGATTGCAAGGCAGCATTCGAGGCGCGGACTTCATCTAGCAGCATTTGTAACCCCAGAATCTGGGCCTGCAGGGCGTCCGAAGCTGTGGGCGCGGGGTGCGCATCATGGGTGGGCTGCTCATTGCGCGCCCAATGGGCAAGTGCATTCTCGCTGATCTGCCACTGATTGCGGTTATCCCGACGCGCTTCGATCTCGCCCGCCTCGATAGCCCGCATGATGGTGCGGCGGCTCCTGCCAGTACGTCTAGCGACTTCGTTGGGCGTCAGCATGAGCATGGGTGGGCCTCCGGGTGGGCGTTGCGCATGGGCAGAGCATAGTAGCTAACCCCTAACAATTGCCCATTGATGACTGCCAGTTGCCAGTTAACCCACGGGCAATCATCAACCTTTGACCTGCCATTTGTGGCAGAAGCCTTCAAAGGCGGCGAGGATCCTTGGCCCCTTGAGCGGAATCCCCTTTTCGGTCGCCCAATGGCGGAACCGCTCGGCCACCATGTCGATATCCGGCTTGTTGCGGCCGCCGGGAAGCTCGGTATGGGCGATTTCGGCCCAGACCGTGAATTTAATTCCTCCGGATGAAGGGAATGCATCGAGCGTGGCAGGCTCAGAGATGGCTCTAGGAGCTCCATGTGGCGCCTTTCGTGGTTTCTGTGCACGCTTCCCGCTCTCAGCACTCTTGGGGCTCTCTGTGGCCCCCTGTGGCGGTTCTAGGACCATTTCTACCGAGCCGGCGCGGCGGGCGGTCCTGCCGGCGCTGTGCCGGCCAAGCTCGTCCTTGGTCGCAGCTAAGTCGTCTTTCGCCTCCCATGACAGGTTGACCGACACCACGGAGCGGCCGCGCTTCTGTGGCCGCATGGAGACGGTGAAGCGTGAAAGCTGGTTCACCTCGGCAATCGCGGGTTGGAGAGCTTTTTGCGACAGATGGGTCCAATTGACCAGCTTTCCCGCGGGAACGCCGAGGCGGGCGCGGAGATCGTCCAGCGCGAAGACCTCCGATGCCTTGCGCTCGAGGTTGACGCGCAGCGCGATGATCTCATGCAGGCGCAGTGCATAGCGGCTGGTCATAGACAGGGCAGTCTGGCGGTCGATAATGGCCCAGTAGTCCGACTTGCCAATGACCTCGCAGAAACCTGCCGAGAATTTCCAGCGGATCATGACCGGCCCGTCGCCGTCCTCGAACTCGACCACGGCGGTATCCAGCAAGCCAGTGATCACGGTCCCCTTGTCGGTATCGTATTTCATGACCGCGCCGCGCAGTTCGGTGAACAGGTCTACGAGATCGCGGCGGCCAACGTTCCGCATCCCCGCCGTAGCCCTGAGTGTGGCAAGGTCGATCTGGTGCCACTTGTCATCAGCGACAGCAGCACCGGCGGTCTTGAACATGATTTCGTGGAGTTTCAGGGCCATGAGACCCGGAGGATTTTTTAGATCAGCGAAACGACCGTCAACAAGTTCTCCCGGTCGGTAGCTACGGGTTTCGTCGTAGGCACGGTCTGCGATGACTTGGAGCGTTTTTCCCATGCAAGATTCCTAAAAAACACTTTTGGGGCCTATTGCGCACCTTGTATGCACACCTGAGTGTTTTTTTGAAGTGCTTAATAGGCCCCAAAAGTGTGTTCAGCGGCCCCAAAAGTGTGTTCAGCGGCCCCAAAAGTGTTTTTTAGTCGCGCAAGCCATTGAATCAAAAAACGAATTTCCCCCTGAATCTTTAGAACATTTGAACAAGAAGGAAATTGGCCGAAAAATCGGCCTCCTCCAGAGGACCAAAACCGCCATTTCGACCCCTGAATTTCGATGAGATCAGACAAGCGGACGGCCGCCAAAGCGGCCGACATGCTTGTTTGCAGAAAAATAACACGGCCCCAGTGCTCGACCTGGTCAACGCCTGCGGCGTCCTCCGCTGCGCTACGGCCCTGCGGGTGACAATGTCTGCGCGCCGGTGCGATCCTGAACATGTCGGGACGAAGGGCGTCTGCCCTTCGCTCCGCTCCGGGTAAGTTCGCCACGCCTGCGGCGCGTCGAACAAAGGGCTGGGAGCTACTCTCGGATCGTCTCCGGAGGGTTTGAAATGGGCGTCGCGATCAGCGACGTATAATTGCG
>NZ_JBNWDS010000042.1:0-2984 GCF_053521765.1 Rhizobium sp. A37_96
ATGAAGGACTCGAAGGTCATCGTCGCCATCAACAAGGACGAGGAAGCCCCGATCTTCCAGATCGCCGACTACGGCCTCGTCGCAGACCTCTTCGAAGCATTGCCCGAACTGCAAAAGGCGCTCTAACAACGGATCACAGCGCCCGGTTAAGCGCCGCGTTTTGTCACCTGTCAAAGTTTATCGCACGATGAACTTTGACAGGAAGGACGCATGCTGGCGTTGAACCAGCCGACGCGGCACCCTGCGCCAAGTTGGCGGCAGTGGAATAGCCGTACTAGCTCAGCTATTAACGGACGCGTTGCATCGCATCAACGCACGCCAATTCTATTCAACTGCATCCCCTTGCATGTCGGCACCGCGCATCTGGAGAAGCTTCCCTATTCGGCGGGCGGTGATTTCGATTGCTTTACAATGGGCCTCGAAATCTCGTTCAATGATCATGCCGAACGGGCCGGTCACGCCGACAGCGTATTGTACATCGCTTTTCGCTGGTTGGATCGGATAGGCGATTGAGCCGAGACCCGCTACGTGCTCCGCCAAATCCACGGCAAAGCCATGCCTCCGAACTTCCTCAAGCTCCTCGAGAAGGAGGTTGATATCGACCTTCGTCTTTTCCGTGTATTCGCGAAGATCTCGACTTAGCGCTTGTTCTTGGACTTCACGTGGTTGGAACGCGAGAATTGCCTTCGCAGATGCCGTCGCGTTGATTGGCAGCATCATGCCAGGCATGACGTAGGTTCGAACGGGCGTGTCCGGCGCGACGCAGGTCACCGATCGGACTTCGGCTCCGTCGAACCGCGAAATATATGCTGATTGGCCAGTCTGTTCTGCTAACGTCTGCAGGGGCCGTTGCGCCAGCATGGCCAGCCACCCAGCCTCAGGCGAAGATTGAATGAGCCGAAGAATTCGGTCGCCCAGACGAAATGTGCGATTTCTGACATTCTGGTAGCTGATCATTCCACTGCCAGCTAGAACGTTGAGAAGCCGGTTCACAGTCGTTTTAGGCAGGTCAAGCGCCGTTTCGAGTTCCGCCGCGCTGAGACCTTCAGGAAAGGGAGCGATGGTTTCCAGAATGGTTATGTATCGCTCAAGAGGACTGTCTTTCGGCGTTGTTTCGTTCATGTCCCGATATCGTGCAAGCTAGGGCGTGATGAAGTTCCATCTAGGCATTCGGTAGAACCTAGCTTGGTTTCTATGCTGTCTTCACAGTTCGCGCAACAATCAGCGACTCATTTCAACACATCCTTAATGGTTCACTGGTCGCCTCTCGCGAATTCGTCTCTGATAGGAAATCGCAAAAAGGATCAAAAGGCAATTGCAAAATCCGATTATCGGAACTTGGATCAATTATCAGCATTTTAAAGGGGCGAAATGCTTCACCACGGCCATTCGAACATCAAAAGAATACTGTAGATAACGCGGCATCCTCCCCGTGAGTGCCGGTGTCTAGCCGAGCGCTACGCTTGGGGTTCGTTGTTATGGCAGCAGGATTCATGTTGTTTTTGTGTGCATTCGCCTAGGCTCAGGACTTCGGTAACGGGGCCGTACCGGTCAAGCAAAAAGTGACGACTGCCGCAGCGCCATCATGCTAACAGTGCGGCAAATGATCCCGACAGATTCCCTTTCGCCGATGCCTGGCTTGCTTTGCCCCTCATTTGAGGTCACCCCGGGTTCATGCTTCGGTCCGTGATCAGCGCGATGGCTGCCAACGTGATGCTGGTTCAGTGCGGTAATTCCGATGTGCCCATCTCATTGGCGTGCTCGGCAGAGGCCGGCGACAGTCCTGACCACGGCATCATCGGAACCACGTCCTGGTTGGGACCTCGAAGATCTGCGGTCAGGCAGACGTCAACGATATGGTTCTGATGTGAAGGCTCAGGCCGACTTGGCGAGCAACGGGACGAAGGAAAATTCAGTACCATCCTTCCACATCCGGTGAAGGATGGTGCCGATGCGTCTTGCCAAAGCCACCATCGCACGCTTTGCACCTCGACGTTTGGCAACTTGCGCAGCCCAGCTTCTCAGCCATGTCGAGCGCCCCCCGTCCAGTCCCGGCAGCGCCTTGGCTGCTGCTGCGCGAACTCTCTCCATCAACGTTCGCCGATCCTTCGAACCGGATGCTGCAGCCACGGCGACGAGACGCACGATCTCATGGCCGTGACGGGTCAGGATGACCTTATCTCCAGCTTCGGTCCGCTTCACCAGTTCGGTGAGCTGCCCCTTGGCATCACTGACAGATACGCGCATCGCGCGGGTTCTTTGGTTCTTGATATCTTACCCAAAAGATGGTCAGTGACTTGGTCGAAGTCAATGATGGGATGTGAGCTGGCGCGGGTCGAGAGAGCGCTGCGCGAGCTCGCCTCTTTCCCGCTCTCTCGGGGCGTTCCCCATGAACATGATTTCCCGGTCCGTAGCAATATCCCACACGGGCCTGGCTCCGTTCGACGCTGATACAGACATTCCCGCTGTCGTTATCCACGACTGCGCATCTCAAACGCGGCCAGCGCATCGATGTCGCTACGCTGCGCGACGGTTCCAACCTGTTCAAGAGCCGGCATCAGGAATTTTGCCGGAAAACTCGGCAGTTATGAGAATGATAGGGCCGCTCCATGGTCTCGTCGGAGACGCCAATCCTCTGCATTGGGTAACGCTATGTACGTCTGGTCTTCTGAAGACCGGCATAAAGTGGATACCATATGGCAGCCCTGCCGAGGAGCACGAGCATTCTCTCCATGGAGGAGAGATCACAAGGCTCGGCGTGGCGTATATTTGTATTCATTGGCGGCATCCTCCAAGGGCGGTGAAATATTAACATCAATCGAACGCGCTAGGCCTTTGATAGACAGGTATGGGAGCAGGCAAGGTAATGGTCGTCCCATCAGCGGTCAGACGACGCCGCCGAGGCAGACATATTTGATTTCGGTGAATTCCTCGATGCCGTAGCGGGACCCCTCGCGGCCGAGGCCGGAGAGCTTGACGCCGCC
>NZ_JBNWDS010000043.1:0-2429 GCF_053521765.1 Rhizobium sp. A37_96
GCGGGAAAATATCACTGAGATTTGACCCATGTTTCAATCACCCCCTGTGGTTTCAGCGGGGGCTCTGGAGTGATCGACATGGCGTTACTGAGCGTAATTCGACGCTGGTACTTTCGAGATGAGATATCTATCCGGGAGATTTGCCGCAGGACTGGCCTATCACGGAATACTATCCGCAAATATCTACGTGCCGGTGACGTTGAACCGAAGTTCAAGGTGCCGGAGCGGCCGAGCAAACTTGATCCATTTGCGGATCGGCTGTCGGCGTGGCTGAAGACGGAATCCAAGAAGGGCCGCAAGCAAAAGCGCACGCTGAAGCAACTTCATGCCGACTTGGCGGGTCTTGGCTATGATGGCTCCTATTGCCGTGTTGCGGCCTTTGCCCGGGAGTGGAAGGGGGACCGGCAGAAAGAATTCCAGACGACAGGACGCGGCACGTTCGTGCCTTTGGCATTCGAGCCTGGTGAGGCCTTCCAGTTCGACTGGTCGGAAGATTGGGCGATTATCGGCAATGAGCGCACCAAACTACAGATCGCCCATACGAAGCTGAGCTACAGCCGCGCTTTCATCGTCCGCGCTTATCTCCTGCAGACACACGAGATGCTGTTCGACGCTCACAATCATGCCTTCCGCGTCTTCGGCGGAATTCCTGGTCGCGGCATCTACGACAACATGCGCACGGCGATCGACAAGGTGGGCCGCGGAAAGGAGCGCGACGTCAACGTGCGTTTCATGGCAATGGCCAGCCACTATGTCTTCGAGCCAGAGTTCTGCAATCCGGCGTCGGGCTGGGAGAAGGGTCAGGTCGAGAAGAACGTTCAGGACGCGCGTCATCGCTTCTTTCAACCGGTTCCACGCTTTCCATCACTGGAAGCCCTGAATGATTGGCTTGAGCTTCGATGCAAGGAATTCTGGGCGAAGACGCCGCATGGTCAGATGCGTGGCACTATCGCCGACATCTGGGCTGAGGAAGCACCCGCTCTCATGCCCGTTTCCAGGCCGTTCGACGGGTTTGTCGAATATACGAAGCGGGTCACGCCCACCTGCCTCGTGCATCTGGAGCGCAATCGCTACAGCGTCCCGGCATCGTTTGCCAATCGTCCGGTCAGCCTTCGCGTTTATCCGGATCGTGTCGTTGTCGCTGCGGAAGGTCAGATCGTTTGCGAGCATCGTCGCGTCATCGATCGCTCCCATGACCGGCCGGGCCAGACCATTTACGACTGGCGGCACTATCTGGCGGTCGTGCAGCGCAAGCCCGGCGCTCTACGCAACGGCGCTCCCTTCATCGAGCTGCCGGAGGCATTCAAGAGCTTGCAGCGATATCTGCTCAAAAAGCCGGGCGGCGATCGCGAGATGGTCGATATCCTGGCCCTTGTTCTCCAGCACGACGAACAAGCAGTGCTCTCGGCCGTCGACATGGCGCTGAAGTCCGGCGTTCCAACCAAAATGCATGTGCTGAACCTGCTGCATCGCCTCATCGACGGCAAATCCTCTACACCGCCAACCCTCGACGCACCTCAGGCGCTGACGCTCACCAATGAGCCAAAGGCCAATGTCGAGCGATACGATACCTTGAGAAAGACGGAGGTTCGCCATGCGTCATAACCCGGCAAGCGGCGCGATCGTCATCATGCTACGGCAATTGAAGATGCATGGGATGGCCCACGCCGTCGGTGATCTGACCGAGCAAGGATCGCCGGCGTTCGAGGCTGCCATTCCGATCCTGTCGCAGCTTCTCAAGGCGGAAACGGCCGAACGAGAGGTCCGATCGACGGCCTATCAGCTCAAGACGGCACGCTTCCCGGCTTACCGTGATCTGAACGGCTTCGACTTCGTCAGCAGCGAGATCAACGAGGCGCTCGTGCGGCAACTCCATCGCTGCGACTTCCTCGACGACGCCAACAACATCGTCCTGGTCGGCGGTCCCGGCACGGGCAAGACGCATATCGCCACCGCGATCGGCGTCCAGGCCATCGAGCATCACCACAAGCGGGTCCGGTTCTTCTCGACCGTGGAGTTGGTCAACGCGCTGGAACACGAGAAGGCGCAGGGAAGGTCTGGCCAGATCGCCAACCGGCTCGTTCATTCCGATCTCGTTATCCTCGACGAGCTCGGATACTTGCCGTTCAGCGCCTCAGGCGGTGCAATGCTCTTCCATCTGTTGAGCAAACTCTATGAGCGGACCAGCGTCATCATCACGACAAACCTCAGCTTCAGCGAATGGGCCAGCGTCTTCGGCGATGCCAAGATGACCACCGCGCTGCTCGATCGGCTCACCCATCATTGCCACATCCTTGAAACAGGAAACGACAGCTTCCGCTTCAAGAATAGCTCGGCGCAGGCACCTAAACCGACAAAGGAGAAACGAAGAAACTTGACCACAACCGCCGACACAAACGATACCTAAAGGCGGGCCACTTCTCGGCGCA
>NZ_JBNWDS010000044.1:0-1764 GCF_053521765.1 Rhizobium sp. A37_96
GCGCGCAGGCGGACGATTTTTTTCGGCTCGCCGTACGATGTGAAGGACGCCTCTCCGTTCGCTGTGGCCATGGCCGCACCCAAGTGGCTTGACTGCGCCGGCAGCTTGAAGCGCACGACCATCTGCCGCAGCTTTTCGGCCTCCTGGGCGAGCGTCATGCTCGAGGCCGTGGCCTCTTCCACCATCGCGGCATTCTGTTGCGTCACCTGATCCATCTGATTGACGGCGGAGTTGACTTCCGACAGCCCGGTCGACTGCTCGTTCGCCGAGACCGCGATAGCCTGCATGTGCTCGTTGACCGTCGTGATATTGGCCTGGATCGTCTTCAGCGCATCGCCCGTTTCATGGACGAGCTTCACGCCATGCCTGACTTCGTCCGAAGAATTGCGGATCAGCTCCTTGATTTCCTTCGCCGCCTTTGCCGAGCGCTGGGCGAGCTCGCGCACTTCCTGGGCGACGACGGCAAAGCCCTTGCCTGCTTCGCCGGCACGGGCCGCCTCCACGCCGGCATTGAGCGCCAGAAGGTTCGTCTGGAAGGCGATCTCATCGATGACGCTGATGATATTGGCGATGCGGTCGGAGGATTGTTCGATCCGCGCCATTGCGCCGACCGCGTCGGCAACGATCTGGCCGGAGTGGTTTGCGCTGACGTTGGCCATTTCGGCGGCCTGGCGAGCCTCGTTGGCACGCTTCGAGGCATTCCCGACATTGACGGTGATCTCATCGAGGGCCGCCGCCGTTTCTTCCAGCGCCGCAGCCTGCTGTTCCGTGCGCCGCGACAGGTTGCCGGCGCCGTCGCTGATCTCGCGCGCGCCGTCGTCGATCAGTCCGGTGGAGAGGGAGACGGAGGCAAGCGTCTGGCCGAGCTGCTGCGTCGCCGCGTTCATGTTTTCCCGCAAGGCTTCGAAGTCCTTTGCGAAAGGCCGGTCGAGCGAGAAGCTGAGATCGCCGAGCGCCAGCTTCGACAGGGCCTCACCGACGGTGCGGACCGCAAACACGCGTTCGCTAACATCGGTCGCGAACTTGACGACCTTCACGACCTTTCCGGAATCGTTCGTGATCGGATTGTAGGACGCATTCAGATAGATGGGCCGGCCGCCTTTGCCGAAGCGCACGATATCGCCGATATGGGGCTTGTTGGCGCGGAGGTCCGTCCAGAGCTGCTCGAACAGATGGTCTCCCGTCTCGCCTTCCTCGAGAAACATCCGGTGGTTCCGGCCCTTGATCTCGGCAAGAGTATAGCCGACGGCCGTCAGGAAATTATCGTTGGCGCTGACGATCTCGCCCGCCGGCGTGAATTCGATCACCGCCTGCACGCGGTTGATCGCCAGCAACTGATTGCGATAGTCGGTGTTTTGGATTCTCGCTCTTGCGTCGGCCCATTCGACGACGAAACCCAGGATGCTCTCTCCCCGCTTGAGGGGCGTCACGATCAGATCGAAGACGCGGTGGCCAACCGTTATCGTCGCCTTGTGTTGCGACTTCAGGGCCGCAAGCATGCCACGCTGATGCGCCGGATTCCGATGGAAAATATCGATATTGGATCCGACGAGGGTGGACATGTCGAAGCGCGACAGCTCCTTCTTCAGGTCGCTTTCCGCTTCCTGCAGCAACTCCCGGGTGGCCGGATTGATGTAGATGATGTTGAGCTTGGCATCGGCAATCATGATATTGGCGCTCATCGCATCGAGCGCACCGGTTTTCATCGTTCCAGCAGCACCATGGAGTCCTAACATCACCGTCATATCCTTCCGGCTATTCAAC
>NZ_JBNWDS010000045.1:0-1664 GCF_053521765.1 Rhizobium sp. A37_96
GCCTCGACCGCCGACGCCGAAGGGTCATCCGGCCACGCCGGCTGATCCCGCCCGTCTTCGTCGGGCATCCCCTCAACATCGTCGTGAGATTATTTCGGCTCCGGCCGGAAGGAGAAGCGCCATGGCCACTCTTCAGATTGCCGCAAACAACAATTCGGCCGCACCCGCGAGCGTTGCACCCGCTGCGGCCGCCCGGCCCGCCATGAGCCCGCTGCGCATGTGGACCGCCGTCATCGGCTCCACCCTCGGCGCCTTCATGGCCGTCCTCAACATCCAGATCGTCAACGCCTCGCTTGCCGACATCCAGGGCGCGATCGGCGCCGGAACCGACGACGGCGGCTGGATCTCGACATCCTACCTGATCGCCGAGATCGTCGTCATCCCGCTCAGCGCCTGGCTGGCAAGGGTCTTCTCGGTCCGCCTCTACCTGCTGACAAACGCCATTCTCTTCCTCGTCTTCTCGGTCGGCTGCGCCTTTGCCGCCAACCTGCAGCAGATGATCATCCTGCGCGCCATCCAGGGCTTCTCCGGCGGCGTGCTGATCCCCATGGCGTTTACCATCATCATCACGCTCCTGCCCAAGCCCAAGCAGCCGATGGGCCTTGCCCTCTTCGCCCTCTCGGCCACCTTCGCCCCGGCCATCGGCCCGACCATCGGCGGCTATCTCACCGAAAGCTGGGGCTGGGAATACATCTTCTACGTCAATCTCGTCCCCGGCATCCTGATGGTCGGCATGCTCTGGGTCTCGCTCGACCGCGCGCCGATGAACCTGTCGCTGCTCGCCAAGGGCGACTGGCCGGGCATCGTCACCATGGCGGTCGGCCTGGCCGCCCTGCAGACCGTGCTGGAGGAAGGCAACAAGGACGACTGGTTCGGCTCGCCCTTCATCGTGCGCCTGTCCGTCATCGCCGCCGTCTCGCTGACGCTCTTTCTCATCATCGAGCTGCGCGCCGCCCATCCGCTCCTCAACCTGCGCCTGCTGGTGCGCCGCAACTTCGGCTTCGGCATCGTCGCCAACTTCCTGATGGGCGTCGCCCTCTACGGCTCGGTCTTCATCCTGCCGATCTACCTCACCCGCATCCAGGGCTACAATTCCGAACAGATCGGCCTGGTGCTCGCCTGGACCGGCATCCCGCAGCTGATCCTCATCCCGCTCGTCCCCCGCCTGATGAAGCGCGTCGACGCCCGCCTGCTGATCGTCGTCGGCTTCGCGCTCTTCGCCGCCTCCAACTTCATGAACATCTACATGACCGGCGACTATGCCAGCGATCAGCTCTTCTGGCCGAACATCGTGCGCGCCGTCGGCCAGGCGCTCGCCTTCACGCCGCTGACCGCCATTGCCACGGCCGGCATCGAGCAGGAAAACGCCGGCTCGGCCTCCGCCCTCTTCAACATGATGCGCAATCTCGGCGGCGCCGTCGGCATCGCCGCATTGCAGACCTTTCTGACCAAGCGCGAGCAGTTCCACTCCAACATCCTCACCAATTCGGTGTCCTTGTTCGAAGACGCCACCCGCGACCGCATCGCAAGCCTCACCGGCTACTTCATGAGCCATGGCGTCAGCGACCAGGCCCTCGCCTCCCACAAGGCCATCGTCGCCGTCGCGGCAAGCCTGCGCAAGCAGGCAAACATCATGGCATTCAGCGATACCTTCTTCCTCATCG
>NZ_JBNWDS010000046.1:0-1653 GCF_053521765.1 Rhizobium sp. A37_96
GGCTCTGACTCACATTTGCTGCTGTTGAGGATGATGCTTCTGCTGGTTCATCGGAGGATCAGCTATGCAGCAACGATTTCAACGGGCGAGCCTCGCTCCGTCCGGTTTTGCAGTTGATGATGTGACGATTATCGAAGAGCGTGTGCAAGTTCGGCTGCGATCGCGCGCCCTCTCCGGAACGTGTCCAGCCTGTGGTCGACAGAGCCGACGAGTTCAAAGCCGATATCTGCGTCGGCCCGCTGACCTGCCGTTTGGCGGTCGTCGAGTTGAGCTGGCGATCGTGACGCGTCGGTTCTGGTGCGATGCCGTTCTGTGCGGTCGGCGTATCTTCTGCGAACAGTTCGATAGTGGCGTGCTCGCACGTTACGGTCGGCGCACCCAGCGGCTGGAGACCATTGTTCACCATCTTGGTTTGGCGCTCGGTGGCAGACCGGCGGCGGCCTTTGCCAATCGTCTGATGGTACCAGTGAGCAATGACACACTGCTGCGGGTGGTTCGCCGCCGTGTTGCCGACCAGGATGATGAACTCACCGTCATCGGCATTGATGATTTTGCTTTCCGGCGGGGCCAAACCTATGGAACGATCGTCTGCGATCTGGAGCGGCGGAAGCCCGTCACCCTGCTACAGGATCGAGCGTTGGATACGTCTCGAGCGTGGCTTGCCGGGCATCAGTCGATCTCCACCGTCGCTCGCGATCGGGGCGGCGGCTATGGTGAGGCTATTGCGAAGGCATTGCCCAATGCTGAGCAGGTTGCTGATCGCTGGCACCTAATGGAGAATTCCAGCCGGGCCTTCCTCGACGCTGTCGGCAAGTCGATGCGACAGATCAGGCAGGCGGTCGGCAGCAGTGTCGTTGATCCAAAGCTTCTGACCTACGCCGAGAAGCTGCAGTATGAGGGGTATCTACGCCGCCAGGAAACGAACGAGGCGGTTCGGGAGCTGTCGAAAAAGGGAACATCAATTCGGCAGATTGTGCGGCAAACCGGCCATAGCCGGAAGCTCGTTCGCGACATTTTAAGGGGGCAGCGTCTCGACGTGTTCCGAACGCGGCCAAGTTCTCTGGATAGCTGGTCGCCTTGGCTCAACAGCCGCTGGGAAGAAGGGGCACGGAACGCTTCGGCACTCTGGCGTGAGATGAAGACGAAGGGCTTTGTGGGACAGAGTGGTGTCGTATCGCAATGGGCTCAACGCCGACGTCTTGCGGAAAAGGCCAATCAGAGCGGGCTCGCCAGAACGCCGTCCGCACGGGTTATCGCACGGCTCATGACCACCGCGCGCGACGACCTTGCAAAATCCGAAGCGATCCTGGTGGCGGCGATCGAAGTGAACGTCCCGGACCTTGTGGTCGCCCGTACGGCCATTGGTGATTTCCAGTCCATGATCCGCTCGAAGACAGCGCGGAAGCTCGACGAGTGGTTGGAAGCCGCTAAGGACAGCTTGGTCGGATCGTTTGCCGGCGGCGTCGAAAAAGACCTCGACGCCGTCAGGAATGCAATCATATCACCGTGGTCAAATGGGCAAACGGAAGGACAGATCACACGCTTAAAGCTCATTAAGCGCCAGATGTACGGAAGAGCAAAACTCGATCTCCTGCAGGCGCGGTTGATCGGTGCGTCGTAGACCTGCACAGCAGCAAATGTGCGTCAGAGCCA
>NZ_JBNWDS010000047.1:0-1409 GCF_053521765.1 Rhizobium sp. A37_96
GCCCAATCCGATGCCCGAGGAAGCACCGGTGACGAGTGCGGTCTTGCCGTCCAATCGGAAGGAGGGTGTCCTGGGGAGCGGTGTGGTCATGGCGTGGGTCGTCCCGTCATCGTCTCACTCGGCCGCCTGGCCATAGGGCACGTTCCTGCCGCCATAGCGCCGGACCCTGACATTGGCCTGCTCGGCATGGCCGACGAAGCCTTCCAGCATGCACAGGCGCGAGCAGTAGGCGCCGATCTCGGCCGCCGCCGCATCCGTCAGGATCTTCTGGTAGGAATGGGTCTTCAGAAACTTCCCCACCCAGAGACCGCCCGTATAGCGGCCCGCCTTCCTGGTCGGCAGCGTGTGATTGGTGCCGATCACCTTGTCGCCGTTGGCGACGTTGGTTCGCGGCCCAAGGAAGAGCGCACCGTAGGAGTGCATCTTCTCCAGGAACCAGTCGTCGCGATCGGTCATGACCTGCACATGCTCCGAGGCGATGTCGTTGGCGACATCCAGCATCTCCTCGTAGCTGTCGCAGACGATGATCTCCCCATAGTCCTGCCAGGAGATGCGGGCCGTCTCCGCCGTGGGCAGGATGGCAAGCAGCCGGTCGATTTGCGAAAGCGTTTCCTGCGCGAGCTTGCGCGAGTTCGTCACCAGCACCGCCGGCGAGTTGTAGCCGTGCTCGGCCTGCCCGAGAAGGTCGGTGGCGCACACTTCAGCATCGACCGTCTCGTCGGCGATCACCATGGTCTCGGTCGGACCGGCAAACAGGTCGATGCCGACACGGCCATAGAGCTGTCGCTTCGCCTCGGCGACAAAGGCGTTCCCCGGCCCCACCAGCATGTCGACGGGCTTGATCGTCTCCGTGCCGAGCGCCATCGCGCCAACGGCCTGCATGCCGCCGAGCACGTAGATCTCGTGGGCGCCGGCCAGATGCATGGCGGCGACGATCGCCGGATGCGGCTCGCCCTTCTGCGGCGGAGCGGCCGCAACGATGCGCGGCACGCCGGCGACCGATGCCGTCAGCACCGACATATGGGCCGAGGCCACCATCGGGAACTTGCCGCCCGGCACATAGCAGCCCACCGACTGCACCGGAATGTTGCGGTGGCCGAGGATCACGCCCGGCAGCGTCTCCACCTCGATATCGCGCATCGAGGCCTTCTGCGCCTCGGCAAAGCGCCTTATCTGCGCCTGGGCGAACCGGATGTCGGCCATGTCGCGCGCGGAGACCTTGCTCATCGCCGCGTCGATCTGCGAACCCGTCAGACGGAATGAACCCGGCGAGAACTTGTCGAACCGCTCCGACAGCTCCCGGACAGCCGCGTCCCCGCGCGTCTCGATCTCCTTCAGCGTCGCCTCGACAATCGAGCGAACCTTCGCATCCTCCTCCGCACGCTCCGTCGCAGTCTTCCCAACCTTCA
>NZ_JBNWDS010000048.1:0-1380 GCF_053521765.1 Rhizobium sp. A37_96
AATCCCGGGTCAACTCTCAGCGCAAACGTATGGCCCGCCCTGTTCGCAAGTAGAATTTTTAGAATCCTGCACAGTCTGCTTCAACGTATTCGGTCTCACGGTCATGCCGTGGCCAAGATGGATATCCGCGCGTCCGGAGCCTCAATAATCAACACGGCTTCAACGAGCCATTTGCACTGCTGGGCTTTCCGTACGCCGGTCAACTGTCAGGCCATCTATGATCCTTCTCGCAAACGTCATGGGCTGCAGATAGACGCAGCCAATCTTTTTACGCTGTGGTGGCGCCGTACGCGCGATCGAATGGACGTTCCTTTCGCAAGACGGCCCAGGCAATGCGGGCGAGCTTGTTTGCAAGCGCCACGATTACGACATTGCGGTGCATACCCCGGGAAAGCAGGCCTCGTAGCCATTGCCCGAGAGGGGTGTCGCTCTGACTGAGTGTGGGCATGGCCGCTCGCGCACCGTGAACAAGCAAAGTTCGGAGGTAGACGTTGCCACGCTTTGTGATGCCCAGCAGCCGTGGCTTGCCGCCGGTCGTAAATTGTCGTGGTACAAGTCCTAACCACGCGCCAAGATCTCGGGCACGATCGAAGCTGCTGGCGTTTCCTATAGCGGCGATCAGCGCTGTGGCGTTCAGTACCCCAATTCCTGGGATATCCGTTAGCCGTCGCGTTGCGAGATCATCTCGGGCCAGCGACAAGAACTCGGCATTGAGGGCTGCTATCTTGGTGTCGAGCATCTTCCATTCGTCTCGAAGTTCGGCAACCAGCCTCTGAACGCGCCCAGATAAGCTGATGGCCTGCTCATTCAGAAGGGCGTCGACAGCACTTTCGAATTTGCAACGGCCCGCGGCGAAGATCAGGCCGCGCTCCAAGAGAATAGCACGCATCTGATTGATCAGCGTCGTTCTTTCTGCAACGAGGCGGGATCGGACCCTGTGCAACGACTGGATATCGAGTTGTTCTTCGCTTTTGAGGTCAACAAACCGCATCGTCGGACGCGAAGCGGCTTCTGCTATGCCCTCCGCATCCCGGTCATCGTTCTTCTGAGCCTTCACATAAGGGCGGACATATTCCGGAGACATCAGTCGGACCTCGTGTCCCTGGGACACAAAAAGTCGACCCAGATGGTGAGCACCACAGCACGCCTCCATCGCGATGATGCAGGTCGGAATCTTGCTGACAAAATCAAGCAGCGTCTGCCGCCGCATCGTTCGGCGAATAGTTACCGCACCTCTGTCGTCGACGCCGACAACACTGCAGCTATTTTTGCCTATATCGATACCCAAAATTGAAATCGTCATGGATCGGCTCCTCTTCCCTCAATGACGGATCATCATACTCGATGTCCTCGGAAGGGCGGGCCATCCCATAATCAACA
>NZ_JBNWDS010000049.1:0-1231 GCF_053521765.1 Rhizobium sp. A37_96
CGTCTCCTTATCTTGCGGCGAGCGATGGGACGTCGATCCATCGGCGTTCTGCCCAGCTCTTCTGCGCCAGCTCGGCCAGCTGCACGCCCTTGGCGCCCTCGCGCAGGCTGTACCGCCACGGCGCGTCCTCCGCCACATGGCGCAGGAACTCTTCCCATTGCGCCTTGAAGCCGTTGTCGAACGCCTGCGTGTCCGGCACCTCGTCCCAGGTGTCGAGGAAGTTGATCGGCTGCGGCTGGTCCGGGTTCCACACCGGCTTCGGCGTGTTGACCCGATGCTGCGTGAAGCAGCGCATCAGCCCGCAGACGGCTGACCCATGCGTGCCGTCCACCTGGAACGTGACCAGATCGTCGCGGCGCACCCGAACCGCCCAGGACGAGTTGATATGGGCGATGACACCGCCTTCGAGCTCGAACGTCGCATAGGCCGCATCGTCGGCATCCGCCGCATAGGCCTTGCCGCTCTCGTCGACCCGGCCTGGAATATGCGTCGCACCCAGGCAGCTGACCGAGCGGACCTCGCCGAACAGATTGTCGAGCACATAGCGCCAGTGCGGCAGCATATCGAGGATCATGCCGCCGCCGTCCTTTTTGCGGTAGTTCCACGACGGACGCTGCGCCTTCACGCCCCAGTCGCCTTCGAACACCCAGTAGCCGAACTCGCCGCGCACCGACAGGATCTTGCCGAAGAAGCCGCTGTCGCGCAGCAGGGCGATCTTGCGCAGGCCCGGCAGGAACAGCTTGTCCTGCACCACGCCGTTCTTGACGCCGCGCCGCTCGGCGGAGGCGGCAACCGACAGCGCCTCCTCCAGCGTCTCGGAGATCGGCTTCTCGCAATAGACATGCTTGCCCGCGGCAATCGCCCGCTCCAGAAGCTCGACGCGCATCTGCGTCGAGCCGGCATCGAAGAAGATCGTGTTGGCGGGATCGGCAAGCGCCGCATCCAGATCGGTCGTCGTCTTCGACAGGCCGTGCCTGCGCGCGATCGCCTCGATCTTCTCGGCATTGCGGCCCACAAGCACCGGCTCGGGCATCAGCCGGTCGCCGTTCGACAAAACAACGCCGCCCGCATCGCGGAGCGCCAGGATCGAGCGCACGAGATGCTGGTTATATCCCATGCGGCCGGTGATGCCGTGCATGATGATGCCGATCGGCCTTGTCGCCATGAGTTCTTCCTCCCGTAAATAACTATATAGTTACATAACTGACATGGCTGAGCAACGCTGTCAACG
>NZ_JBNWDS010000050.1:0-1172 GCF_053521765.1 Rhizobium sp. A37_96
GCTTCAGAGCGCCTCGAAGCACATGGCGACACCCATGCCGCCGCCGATGCACAGCGTGGCGAGCCCCTTGCGGGCGCCACGACGCTTCATTTCGAACAGCAGCGTGTTGAGGATGCGGGCGCCGGAGGCGCCGATGGGGTGGCCGATGGCGATCGCGCCACCGTTGACGTTGACGATCGAGGTATCCCAGCCGAGATCCCTGTTGACGGCGCAGGCCTGAGCGGCAAAAGCCTCGTTGGCTTCGACGAGATCGAGGTCGCCGACGGACCAGCCGGCCTTTTCCAGCGCCTTGCGGGAAGCCGGGATCGGCCCGGTGCCCATGATCTGCGGATCGACGCCGGCCGTTGCCCAGGAGACGATACGGGCCAGCGGCTGGATACCCCGGCGCGAGGCTTCCGCCTCGGTCATCAGCAGCGCGGCGGCGGCGCCGTCATTGAGACCGGAAGCATTGGCGGCGGTGACCGTGCCGTCCTTGTCGAAGGCCGGGCGCAGCTTCACCATGCCGTCCAGCGTCGCGCCATGGCGAATATATTCGTCGGCGTCGACCGTCACGTCGCCCTTGCGCGTCTGGATGACGAAAGGAACGATTTCGTCCTTGAACCGGCCTGCTTTCTGCGCGGCTTCCGCCTTGTTCTGGGAGGCAACGGCAAACTGGTCCTGGTCGTCGCGGGAAAGCTGCCACTGCCGCGCGATGTTTTCCGCCGTGATGCCCATGTGATAGCCGTAGAAGGCATCCGTCAGGCCATCCTTGATCATGGTGTCGATCATCTTCATGTCGCCCATCTTGGTGCCGGCACGAAGGTTTGCGGCATGCGGCGCCATCGACATGGATTCCTGGCCGCCGGCGACGATGATCTTCGCATCGCCGGTCGCGATCTGCTGCAGGCCGAGCGCGACGGCGCGCAGGCCGGAACCGCAAAGCTGATTGACGCTCCACGCGGTCGCTTCCTGCGGAATGCCGGCCTTCATCGCCGCCTGGCGCGCCGGGTTCTGGCCTTCGCCGGCCTGGAGCACCTGGCCGAGGATCACTTCATCGACTTCCTTGGCGTCGACACCGGCGCGCTCCAGCACGCCCTTGATGGCGGTAGCGCCAAGCTCATGAGCCGGAACAGTCGCAAAGGCCCCGTTGAAGGAGCCGACCGCCGTACGGGCGGCGCTGGCGACGACGATGG
>NZ_JBNWDS010000051.1:0-1162 GCF_053521765.1 Rhizobium sp. A37_96
TGAATTCCTCGATGCCGTAGCGGGACCCCTCGCGGCCGAGGCCGGAGAGCTTGACGCCGCCAAAGGGGGCTTCGGCCGTCGAGATCAGGCCGGTATTGACCCCGACCATGCCGTATTCCAGCGCCTCGGCGACCCGGAAGACGCGGGCGAGATCCTTGGCATAGAAATAGGAGGCAAGGCCGAACTCGGTGTCGTTGGCCTGGACGATGACATCGGCCTCGTCCTTGAAGCGGAAGAGCGGAGCGACGGGTCCGAAGGTCTCTTCCTTGGCGACGGCCATCGATGGCGTGACATCGGCAAGTACCGTCGCCTCGTAGAAGCGTCCGCCGAGCTGGTGGCGATGACCGCCGGCGACGAGGCGGCCGCCCTTGGAAAGCGCATCGGCGACATGCTCCTCGACCTTGGCAAGAGCTGCCTCGTCGATCAGCGGGCCGAGATTGATGCCCTCGTCGAAGCCGTTGCCGGTCTTGAGCGAGCCGACAGCCTTGGACAGCTTCTCGGCAAAAGCGTCATAGACGCCGTCCTGCACGTAGAGACGGTTGGCGCAGACGCAGGTCTGGCCGTTGTTGCGGAACTTGGCGATCAGCGCGCCTTCGACGGCGGCATCGAGATCGGCGTCGTCAAAGACGATGAAGGGCGCATTGCCGCCGAGCTCGAGGCCCAGCTTCTTGATGGTCGGCGCGCTCTGCTTGTAAAGCTCGGCACCGACTTCGGTCGAGCCGGTGAAGGTGAGCTTGCGCACGATCGGGCTTGCGGTCATCTCGGCGCCGATGGCGCGAGCCGAACCCGTGATCACGCTGAAGAGGCCCTTCGGCAGGCCGGCGCGCTCGGCGAGGATGGCGATGGCAATCGCGGAGAACGGCGTCTGTGAGGCCGGCTTCAGCACCATGGCGCAGCCGGCGGCAAAGGCCGGGCCTGCCTTGCGGGTGATCATCGCATTCGGAAAGTTCCAGGGGGTGATGGCCGCGACGACGCCGATCGGCTGCTTCATGACCAGAATGCGCTTGTCCTTCTGGTGGCCGGGGATGATGTCGCCATAGACGCGGCGGCCCTCTTCGGCGAACCATTCGACGAAGCTCGCACCATAGGCGATCTCGCCCTTGGCCTCGGCAAGCGGCTTGCCCTGTTCGGCGGTCAGGATGCGCCCGAGATCGTCCTGGTT
>NZ_JBNWDS010000052.1:0-1051 GCF_053521765.1 Rhizobium sp. A37_96
CTAGAGCGTTTCATGTTTTGACGGAAGCGTATCCTGCGTTTGCAAAATAGTTGCTGCATTCGCCGGGTTGGATTGTTGTGACGAGAGAGCCGATGTGCCGCCAGGTGTCGTCGATCGTTCGCTTTTGTGCATGACGCATCCAGTGCTTGATCTTGGCGAAGGCCTGTTCGATGGGATTGAGGTCGGGGGAATAGGGCGGCAGGAACCAGAGCCTTGCACCGGCAGCTTTGACGCTCTGACGGACAGCCGCAGATTTGTGGCTGCCGAGATTGTCCATGATGACAATGTCGCCAGGCTTGAGGATAGGCACGAGCTGTTGTTCGACATAGGCGCGGAAGCATTGGCCATTGATCGGCCCGTCGAAGACGCAAGGGGCGCTGAGCCGGTCGCACCGCAGTGCGCCGAGGAATGTCAGCGTGCGCCAGTGACCGTGCGGAGCAAAGGCGCGCAGACGCTTGCCCTTCGGGCCCCAGCCGCGCAGCGGCGTCATGTTGGTCTTGATCCAGGTCTCATCGATGAACACCAGTCGTCTGGGATCGAGACTTGCCTGCCACGCCTTCCATCGCTGCCGCCGACGGGCAATATCGGTGCGGGCCTGCTCAAGGGCGAACAGCGTTTTTTTTGAAGCGCAGCCCCTCGCGCCGGATGAACTGCCACACCGCATTGTGGGAAACAGTCACGCCGCGCCCCACCAACTCAGCCTTCAAGCCATGCAGGCTCAACTGCGGGTTCTGGGTGAGCCGCTCCGTGATGAAGGCGCGATGCGGCTCCAGAATACGCTTGCGATGGCCACCCATCTTGCCCGGCACAACAGAACCGGTCGCCCGATAGCGCTGCGACCACTTCACCACCGATGAAACCGATACACCAAAGCGCGACGCGGCCGAACGGCAAGTCTCACCCGCCACAACCGCTGCAACAACTCGCTCGCGAAGATCATTCGAAAGGGCTCGTGTCATCCGATGCTGGCCTCCACCTGGACAGCATTTTGAATCACAAAACCGACCGGACGGGAATCCCCTCAGATTCAGTTAAGCAATGAAGCGCTCTA
>NZ_JBNWDS010000053.1:0-850 GCF_053521765.1 Rhizobium sp. A37_96
CCAGCGCCGGCGGCAGCGACGTGGTGAAGATGAAGCCGGAGGCGAACGAGCGGATGAAATCGCAAAGCGCCGTCGACGCGGCGATATAGCCGCCCATGACGCCGAAGGCCTTGCCGAGCGTGCCTTCGATGACGGTCAGCCGATCCATCAGGCCCTCGCGCTCGGCAATGCCGCCGCCGCGCGGGCCGTACATGCCGACGGCATGCACTTCATCGAGATAGGTCATCGCGCCATACTTATCGGCGAGATCGCAGATCTCCTTGATCGGGGCGATATCGCCATCCATCGAATAGACCGATTCAAACGCGATCAGCTTCGGCGCCTTCGGATCGGCGGCCTTCAGCTTGGCTTCGAGATCGTGCAGGTCGTTATGCTTCCAGATGACCTTGTCGCACTTGGCATAGCGGATGCCTTCGATCATCGATGCGTGGTTGAGCGCATCCGAGAAGATGATGAGGCCGGGAATGCGGGCGCCGAGCGTGCCGAGCGTCGCCCAGTTGGAGATATAGCCCGAGGTGAAGATCAGCGCGGATTCCTTGCCGTGCAGATCGGCGAGCTCCTGCTCGAGCAGGACATGGTAGTGGTTGGTGCCAGAAATATTCCGGGTGCCTCCCGCACCCGCGCCACAGTGATCGATGGCCTGTTTCATCGCCTCGATCACCTTCGGGTGCTGGCCCATGCCGAGATAGTCGTTGGAGCACCAGACGGTCACCTCCTGCGGGCCGTTGGCCGTATGCCTGATGGCGCGGGGGAAATTGCCTCGGCGGCGTTCGAGATCGGCGAAGACCCGGTAACGGCCCTCACCGTGAAGTCCGTCAAGCTCGCCCTTAAAAAATGCTTCGAAATCCAT
>NZ_JBNWDS010000054.1:0-836 GCF_053521765.1 Rhizobium sp. A37_96
GCCGACGGCCCGATGCCGCAGACGCGCGAGCACATCCTGCTGGCCCGTCAGGTTGGCGTTCCGGCGATCGTTGTGTTCCTGAACAAGGTCGACCAGGTTGACGACGCCGAGCTTCTGGAGCTCGTCGAGCTTGAAGTTCGCGAACTTCTGTCGTCTTACGACTTCCCGGGCGACGACATTCCGGTGATCAAGGGTTCGGCGCTTGCCGCGCTTGAAGATTCGGACAAGAAGATCGGCGAAGACGCGATCCGCGAGCTGATGGCGGCTGTTGACGCCTACATCCCGACGCCTGAGCGTCCGATCGACCAGCCGTTCCTGATGCCGATCGAAGACGTGTTCTCGATCTCGGGCCGTGGTACGGTTGTGACGGGTCGCGTCGAGCGCGGTATCGTCAAGGTTGGTGAAGAAGTCGAGATCGTCGGCATTCGTCCGACGTCGAAGACGACGGTTACCGGCGTTGAAATGTTCCGCAAGCTGCTCGACCAGGGCCAGGCCGGCGACAACATCGGCGCGCTGGTTCGCGGTGTTAACCGTGACGGCGTCGAGCGTGGCCAGATCCTGTGCAAGCCGGGTTCTGTCAAGCCGCACAAGAAGTTCATGGCCGAAGCCTACATCCTGACGAAGGAAGAAGGCGGCCGTCATACGCCGTTCTTCACGAACTACCGTCCGCAGTTCTACTTCCGCACGACGGACGTGACGGGCATCGTGACGCTTCCGGAAGGCACGGAAATGGTTATGCCTGGCGACAACGTCACGGTTGCGGTTGAGCTGATCGTTCCGATCGCGATGGAAGAGAAGCTTCGCTTCGCTATCCGCGAAGGCGGCCGTACCGTCGG
>NZ_JBNWDS010000055.1:0-701 GCF_053521765.1 Rhizobium sp. A37_96
GTGCGCTCATGCTGCGGATTGTCGAAGAATTCCTTCGGCGAATTCTGTTCGACGATCTGGCCCTGGTCCATGAAGATGACGCGGTTGGCGACCTGGCGGGCGAAGCCCATTTCGTGGGTGACGCACAGCATGGTCATACCTTCCTCGGCAAGACCGACCATCGTGTCGAGCACTTCCTTGATCATTTCCGGGTCGAGTGCCGAGGTCGGCTCATCGAACAGCATGATCTTCGGGTTCATGCACAGCGAGCGGGCGATTGCCACGCGCTGCTGCTGACCGCCGGAAAGCTGGCCCGGATATTTCTTGGCCTGCTCGGGGATCTTGACGCGGGTCAGGAAGTGCATGGCGATTTCTTCCGCCTGCTTCTTCGGCATCTTGCGTACCCAGATCGGGGCCAGCGTGCAGTTTTCGAGGATCGTCAGGTGCGGGAAGAGATTGAAGTGCTGGAACACCATGCCGACTTCGCGGCGCACTTCATCGATCTTTTTCAGATCGTTGGTGAGCTCGACGCCGTCGACGACGATCTGGCCCTTCTGGTGTTCTTCCAGACGGTTGATGCAGCGGATCATCGTCGATTTTCCCGAGCCGGACGGGCCGGCAATGACGATGCGCTCGCCGCGCATGACCTTCAGATTGATATCGCGCAACACATGGAAGTCGCCGTACCACTTGTTCATGTTGATCATGTTAACCGCGACCTC
>NZ_JBNWDS010000056.1:0-653 GCF_053521765.1 Rhizobium sp. A37_96
TCCTCAAGCGGAGCCTCCTCATTGCGGCGTTGGTTGCTGTTGTTGGGGTTGGCGGGGATTTTGGCTATCGCTACTGGACGGTGGGGCGTTTCATCGAATCGACCGACGATGCCTATGTGAAGGCCGATTACACCACGATCGCTCCGAAGGTCGCCGGCTATATCAAGGATGTCTTGGTCAACGACAATGACACGGTCAAGGCCGGCCAGGTGCTTGCCCGCATCGACGACCGCGACTTCCAGGCCGCCCTCTCCCAGGCAAGGGCCGACCTCAAGGCAGCGGATGCGGCAATCGCCAACATCGACGCGCAGATCCTGCTGCAGCAATCCTTGATCGGCCAGGCCAGGGCAACGCTCGACGCCTCGCAGGCCTCGCTCGACTTCGCCCAGTCCGATGCCGCCCGCCAGGCCCGGCTGATCAGCAACGGCGCCGGTACGCAGTCGCGCGCCGAAGAGACGCAATCGGCCAGCAGGCAGGCTTCCGCCGCCGTCGAGCGCGACCGGGCCGCCCTCGTCGCCGCGCAGAACAAGGTGCCGGTGCTGCAGACCCAGCGCGACCAGGCCGCCGCCCAGCGCGACCGCGCCGCCGCCGCCGTCCAGCAGGCCGAGCTCAATCTGTCCTATACGAACATCGTCGCCGCCGTCGACGGCACG
>NZ_JBNWDS010000057.1:0-645 GCF_053521765.1 Rhizobium sp. A37_96
CCGGTCGTTGACCGAGCGGATCGTGCTGACGAGATAGGGTCTCTGCGCGTCCTCATAGAGGCAGCTGTGAAATTGCCAGTTGAGCTCCGACCAGCGCGCGACATCATCCTCCCTTGCAAACTCATCGCAATAGGCCTGCGCCTTCCCGAAGGTCCTGTCCGTCATGAAGGGAATTGAAAGCCGCAGCGCATTCGATTCCAGGATGGCGCGCACCTCGAAGATCTGCGCGATCTCCGGTTCCGAAACGCTGGTGACGATCGCGCCTCTGTTGCGATGGAATTCGACCAGCCCCTCGGCCTCGAGACGCTTCAGCGCCTCGCGCACCGGGATCTTGCTGACGTTGAAAAGACGGGCGACGTCGTCCTGACGGATCGGTTCCCCTTCGTCGAGGGAGCCGTCGGCGATGGAATCCCGGATGAACTTCAGGATGACATCCGACGTGCTCGGCGCCTTTCCCAGATTGGGTATCTCATCGACGTTGAGAGGCATTCAATCATTATTCCCTGGAAATGGCGGAAGGCGGCCGGCGGTTTCAAGGCCGCGAGGTCTCCTCAATATCGTGATCTCCTTCCGCCGCGCAAGCGCGCATCTCGGCTGTTGGGCGAAAGGAAGCGCGGCCATCGCAACCGTCTCGGCCCTGCTCGA
>NZ_JBNWDS010000058.1:0-626 GCF_053521765.1 Rhizobium sp. A37_96
GCCGTCAGCGCCTTGGCGGTCTGGTCGGAGAGATGGTCATTGTCGTGATCAGCCAGAAGAAGAATGGCCATGATGAAGTCTCCTTTTCCTGGACCTTAGAGGACGCCAGCTTCGTTTTTCAGCTTCTCGACCAGCTCGGCGACGGACTTGACCTTGACGCCCGCCTTGCGGCCACCGGGCTCCTCGGTCTTCAGCACCTTCAGGCGCGGCTCCGTGGAAACGCCGAAGTCGGACGGTGCCTTCTTGTCGAGCGGCTTCTTCTTGGCCTTCATGATGTTCGGCAGCGAGGCATAGCGCGGCTCGTTCAGCCGCAGGTCCGACGTGACGACGGCCGGAAGCTTGACCTCGATCGTCTGCAGGCCGCCATCCACTTCGCGGGTGACCTGGGCCTTGCCCTCACCGATCTCGATCTTCGAGGCGAAGGTTGCCTGCGCGGTGCCCAAGAGGGCTGCCAGCATCTGGCCGGTCTGATTGCTGTCGTCGTCGATCGCCTGCTTGCCGACGATGATCAGGCCCGGCTGTTCGGCCTCGGCCACGCCCTTGAGGATCTTGGCGACCGCCAGCGGCTCGACGGCGTCATCGGTCTCGACCAGGATGGCGCGATCCGCACCCATGGCCAGCGCCGT
>NZ_JBNWDS010000059.1:0-576 GCF_053521765.1 Rhizobium sp. A37_96
GCCGAAATAATCTCACGACGATGTTGAGGGGATGCCCGACGAAGACGGGCGGGATCAGCCGGCGTGGCCGGATGACCCTTCGGCGTCGGCGGTCGAGGCCGAGGTCTGGAAGGCCTTGGTGTCGACTTCGGGCTCGACGGACATGCCCGAGCGCAGCAGGCCCGCCAGGTGCTCGTCGTCGATGACGATCTTGACCGGGATGCGTTGGACGATCTTGGTGAAGTTGCCCGTGGCGTTGTCCGGGGGCAGCAGCGAGAACTCCAGGCCGCTTGCCGGCGAGACGCTGTCGACATGGCCCTTGATGGCGACGTCCGGGAAGCTGTCGACCTTGATCTCGACCGACTGGCCGGGGCGCACATAGGTCAGCTGCGTCTCCTTGAAGTTGGCGACGACATAGACCGAATGCAGGGGGACGACCGCCATCAGCTGCGTGCCCGAGGTGACGTACTGGCCGACGCGGATCGAGCGGGCGCCGACCGTGCCGTCGACGGCGGCGACGATGTTCGTATAGGACAGATTGAGCTCGGCCTGCTGGACGGCGGCGGCGGCGCGGTCGCGCTGGGCGGCGGCCTGGTC
>NZ_JBNWDS010000060.1:0-524 GCF_053521765.1 Rhizobium sp. A37_96
TATACGCCCGAATGCCGCGAATGCCCGTCGTGCCTGTCGCGCAAGACCAACCTGTGCACGGCGATCCGCTCGACCCAGGGCCAGGGCCTGATGCCGGACGGCACCTCGCGCTTCTCCATCGGCAAGGACAAGATCCATCACTATATGGGCTGCTCGACCTTCGCCAACTTCACGGTGCTGCCGGAGATTGCCGTCGCCAAGGTCAATCCCGACGCCCCCTTCGACAAGATCTGCTACATCGGCTGCGGCGTGACGACCGGCATCGGCGCGGTCATCAACACCGCCAAGGTGGAGATGGGGGCGACGGCGATCGTCTTCGGTCTCGGCGGCATCGGCCTCAACGTCATCCAGGGCCTGAAGCTTGCCGGCGCCGACATGATCATCGGCGTCGATCTCAACAACGACAAGAAGGCCTGGGGCGAGCGCTTCGGCATGACGCATTTCGTCAATCCGAAGGAAGTGGGCGACGACATCGTGCCCTATCTCGTCAACCTGACGAAGCGCGGCGCCGACCAGATCGGTGG